>BTUM01000025.1:0-87021 GCA_045863235.1 Candidatus Xenobia bacterium
TGCATGGAGTTGCCGGCGCATGTGCCTGCATGTCCGTGCACATCGGGCGGCCCGATGGGAGGCCTGCATGTCCGCGCACAATCGGGCGACTCCGGAAGCCGACTTGGAGGTCTTGATCCAGATCAAGGCCCCCCGTGCCCCCTGGACCTATGATCGGGGCGAATCCGGGGGGATGCTGGAGGGACTGTGAAAGACCTATCCCGTCGTCGATTTCTTCAGGGCCTCGGCGCCCTTGGTCTGACCGTCATCCTGGACGGTTGCAGCGGCCAGCCACAGGCCCCGCTCTCGGTGCTCACGCCGGTCTCGGTGGACAATCCGCTCAAGGACTACCCCGACCGGGAGTGGGAGAAGGCCTATCGCGACCTGGCCAAGGTGGACAGCTCCTTTGTCTTCCTCTGTGCCCCCAACGACACGCACAACTGCCTGCTGCGGGCCCACGTCAAGAACGACGTGGTGGTGCGCATCTCGCCCACCTACGGCTACGGCAAGGCCACCGACCTCTACGGCACCAAACCTTCCCACCGCTGGGACCCGCGCTGCTGCCAGAAGGGCATCGCCCTGGCTCGCAGGTTCTACGGCGACCGTCGGGTCAAGTCGCCGATGGTGCGCAAAGGGTTCAAAGAGTGGGTCGAAAAGGGATTCCCGCGCGACCCCAACACCGGGGCCCCGCCTCCCGAGCTCTTCAAGCGCGGCTTTGACAACTTCGTGAAGGTGAGCTGGGACGAGGCCAACGACCTCTCCGCCAAAGCGCTGATCAACATCGCCACCACCTACAACGGCGACCAGGGCAAGAAGTTCCTCACCGCCCAGGGCTATGAGCCCGAGTGCGTGGAGGCGACCGGGGGCGCCGGGGTGCAGGTGCTCAAGTTCCGCGGCGGCATGCCGCTACTGGGCGCTACCCGCATCATGGCCCAGTACCGGATGGCCAACTCCATGGCCCTGCTCGACGCCAAGCTGCGTGGCCTCGGACCCGACGACGCGGTGGGCGCCCGGGGCTTTGACAACTACTCCTGGCACACCGACCTTCCGCCCGGCCACCCCATGGTGACCGGCCAGCAGACGCTGGACTGGGATCTCTCCTCGGCCGAGCACTCCAAGCTGCTGGTGGTCTGGGGCATGAACTGGATCACCACCAAGATGCCCGACAGCCACTGGCTGACCGAGGCTCGCTTGAAGGGCACCCGGGTGGTGGTGATCGCCTGCGAGTATAGCGCCACCGCCTGCAAGGGCGACGACGTCATCATCGTGCGCCCGGGCACCACGCCGGCCCTGGCCCTGGGCCTGGCTCACGTGCTGATGAAGGAGAAGCTCTACGACCCCGACTACCTCAAAGCCAACACCGACCTGCCCCTGCTCGTGCGCCTGGACACCGGCAAACTGCTGCGGGCCGCCGAGGTCTTCCCCAACTACAAGCCGTTCGAGCTCAAGAACTACCTCAAGGTCCTGGGCAAGGACGAGAAGCCTCCCAAGCCCTTCGAGCAAGAGACTCCCATGGTCAAGAAGGAGCTGCGCGATGCCTGGGGCGACTTCGTGGTCTGGGACGAGAAGAAGAAGGCGGCCGCGGCCATCTCGCGCGACTGGTCGGGCAAGGAGTTCGCCAGCTCGGGCCTTGCTCCGGCCCTGGGCGGCACCTACCAGGTGCGCCTGGCCGACGGCAAGACCGTCACCGTGGCCCCCGTTTTCGCGCAGATCGAGGCCATGGCTCGAACCTACACGCCCGAGGTGGTCTCTGAGATCACCTGGGCCCCAAGGAAGGCAATTTTGGATCTGGCCCGGGCCCTGGCCAAGAACTCGGGAGAGTCGCTGCTGGCGGTGGGCATGGGTCCCAACCAGTTCTTCAACAACGACCTCAAGGACCGGCTCATCTTCCTGGTGGCCGCTCTGACCGGCAACATCGGCAAGTTCACCGGCAGCGTCGGCTCCTACGCCGGAAACTACCGGGCCGCCCAGTTCAACGGACTGCCCTCCTACATCAACGAGAACCCCTTCCAGGTGCAGACCGACCCGGCCGGCGACATCGCCATCAAGCAGTACTGGAAGCCCGAGTCGGCTCACTACTTCAACCACGGCGACAAGCCGCTGAAGATGGGCAAGACGATGATCACCGGCAAGTCCCACATGCCCACCCCCACCAAGTCGGTGATGTTCTCCAACTCCAACTCGCTGGTGGGCAACATCAAAGGCCACTACGAGGTGGTCTTCAACACCCTGCCCAAAGTCGAGTTCGTGGCCTGCAACGAGTGGTGGTGGACGCTCTCGTGCGAGTATGTGGACATCATCTACCCGGTGGACTCCTGGGCCGAGTTCCGCTACCCCGACCTGACCGCCTCGTGCACCAACCCCTTCCTCTACGTCTTCCCGGCCACGCCGCACAAGCGCAATTTTGATACGCGCAGCGACCTGGACGTGTCGGCCGGGGTGGGCCGGCGGCTCGCCGAACTGACCGAGGAGCCGCGCTTTGCGGACATGTGGAAGTTCGTCAACGAGAAGGACGTCGGGGTCTACCTGCAGCGCGTCATCGACCGCAGCAACCAGACCCGCGGCTACAAGATCGAGGACCTGCACAAGCTCGCGCAGGAGGGCACCCCCTCGCTGGTGCTCTCGCGCACCTATCCCAAAGTTGCCGGCTGGGAGCAGGGCAACGAAGGCAAGCCGTGGTACACCCGCAGCGGGCGCCTGGAGTTCTATCGCGACGAGGACGAGTTCATCGCCGCGGGCGAGAACCTCCCCGTGCACCGCGAGCCCATCGACTCCACCTTCTACGAGCCCAACGTGATCGTCAGCGGGCCCCATCCCCTGCTGCGACCCAAGGGACCGCGCGACTACGGGGTTGATCCTAAGGATCTCAACGGCGAGGTGCGCCAGGGTCGCAACGTGGTCAAGACCTGGGAAGAGCTGAAGAAGACCCGTCATCCGCTGATGTCTGCGGGGCACCGGTTCATCTTCCACACCCCCAAGTATCGACACGGCTCGCATACCACCCCGGTCGACCTCGACATCATCGACGTGCTGTTCGGTCCCTTCTCGGACATGTACCGGCGCGACCCGCGCCAGCCCTACGTGGGTGAGGCCTACATCGACATCAATCCGCTCGACGCTCGCGAGCTCGGCATCCAGGACGGGGACTACGTTTACGTCGACGCCGATCCCCACGATCGCCCCTTCCACGGCTGGCAGGAGAGGCCCCAGGAGGCCGAGGTGGCCAGGCTGCTCTGCCGGGCTCGCTACTATCCGGGCACGCCTCGCGGCGTGACCCGCATGTGGCACAACATGTATGGTGCCTGCCACGGCACGGTGCAGGCCGCCAAGAATCGCGCCGACCACCTGGCCAAGTCGGAGGAGACGGGTTACCAGTCCATCTTCCGTCAGGGCAGCCACCAGTCGTGCACCCGGGGCTACATCAAGCCGACCCACATGACCGACTCTTTGATTCGCAAGGACGTCTACGGGCAAACCATCGGACAGGGCTTCGTGCCCGACGTCCACTGCCCCACCGGCGCTCCGCGCGAGTCCTTCGTCAAGATCACCCTGGCCGAGCCGGGCGGGGTGGACGGTGAAAAGCTGTGGCGCCCGGCCGCCCTGGGACTTCGTCCGACCTACGAGAGCGCGGCCATGAAGCGCTATCTCGCCGGTCAGTTCAGCAAGGAGGTTTAGGCAGATGCCGACCGTTTACAACTGGCAGATCGGGCGCGACATGACCTTCCCTTACGAGGGGCACCGGCCGGAGAAGCAGTTCGCCTACGTCTTCGACCTCAACAAGTGCATCGACTGTCAGACCTGCACCATCGCCTGCAAGACCACCTGGACCTCGGGCAAGGGCCAGGAGGTGATGCTCTGGAACAACGTCGAGACCAAGCCCTACGGCTTCTTCCCGATGGGTTGGGATGTCAAGATCCTGGACATGCTCGGGGCCCAGGAGTGGAAGGGGGACGTCTACGCCGGCAAGACCTTGTTCGAGGCGGCCGAGAAGGGCGAGCCGGTGCTGGGGTATCTCCCCGAGGACATCGACTACGCCAGCCCCAACGTGGGCGAGGACGATTGCCAGGGAATCGTGGAGGGTGGCGCCTACCACTCCATGGAGCATCTGAGCTGGATGTTCTACCTGCCCCGCATCTGCAACCACTGCACCTATCCCGGATGCCTGGGGAGCTGCCCCCGCAAGGCCGCCTACAAACGTCCCCAGGACGGCATCGTGCTGATCGACCAGGGCCGCTGCCGCGGCTACCGCGAGTGCATCAAGGGCTGTCCCTACAAGCGCCCCTTCTTCAACAACCACACCCGCACCAGCGAGAAATGCATCGCCTGCTATCCCTTCGTGGAGCAGGGCCAGCAGCCCCAGTGCGTGACCATGTGCATCGGCAAGATCCGCCTCACCGGCTATCTCTCCGAGCACGACAAGCCCCAGAAGGACAACCCCATCGACTACCTGGTGCACGTGCGTAAAGTGGCCCTGCCGCTCTATCCCCAGTTCGGTCTTGAGCCCAACGTCTACTACATCCCGCCCGTCAACGTCCCGCCGAAGTATCTACGCCAGATGTTCGGCCCGCGCGTGGAGGAGGCCGTCCAGACCTACCGCAAGGCCAAGGATGACAAGGAGCTGCTCGGGGCTCTCATGCTCTTCGGCAGCACCGAGCGGATCCTCAAACAGTTCCGCGTCGAGAAGGACTCGGTCGTCGGGATCGACCTGATGAACGGCTCCGAGGCCGTGCGCGTGCCCTTCACCGAGCCCACCGTGGTGCGGCCGTTCCGCGACGAGCAGCACCTGGTCTACCGCCACAACATTACCTGAGGTGAGTGCCGTGAAGAGATTCTGCCTGTTCCTAATGCTGCTGTCCGCCAGCGCCCTGGCCCAGGTTCAGGGCAAGAAGGTCTCCGACAAGGTGGAGGTGATGCTCGACCCGGCCGCGGCCGTCTGGTCGCAGGCCGCCGAGAGCAAGGTCCCCCTGCTCGCCCAGGCGATTGCCAAGCCCTTCCTCGACAAAGCGACTCTCAAGGAGATTCGGGTCAAGGCTGTCCACAACGGTAAGTGGGTGGCTCTGCGCCTGGAGTGGGACGATGCCACGCGCGATGCCACCCAGGCCGGCGGCAAGTTCACCGATGCCGTGGCCATCCAGTTCCCGGCCAACGGAGATCGCAAGACCTCGCCCTTCATGGGGGCCAAGGACAATCCGGTCGAGATCGTCCACTGGAAGGCTATCTGGCAAGACGACGTGGAGCAGGGCTACCGCGACGTCGAGCACGCCTATCCCAACTACTACTATGACTTCTACCCTTTGGCCAAGGGCAAGAAGGCCAGCGACATCCTGGCCCGGGCCCTGGAGTTCAACCCCGCCCGCTATCTAAAGAACCCGATCAGCGACGTGGCCCGCAAGGAGCCCTGCGAGGAGCTGGTGGCGGTGGGCTGGGGAACTCTGACCACTCAGACCCATCATGATTCGCGGGCCAGGGGAGTGCACAAGGACGGCAAGTGGACGGTCGTTCTCGCTGCCCCGCTGGCCTCCAAGGACCCCACCGACGTCAAGTTCCGCGCCACCACCCCGGTCGCCTTTGCGGTCTGGGAGGGGAGCGCGGGCAATCGAGGCGGTCGCAAGCACTACGCCATGTGGACCGACCTGGTGCTGGAAGGTGTGCCATGACCAACGAACGGATCGAGCTTTTCCGCTTGCTGGCAGCGGCGCTCAGCTACCCCACCCGCGAGATGCGCGAGCGGGTAACCGCCCTGGGCGAAGCCTTGCGCGGCCATCGACCCGAGCTGGATGCTCTGCTCGCCCTGGAGCCGGATGAGGGCTTCTACCTGCGGTTGTTCGAATCGCAGGTAGCCGCCTCGCCGCACGAGACCGAGTACGGCCTGAACCGCACCACCCGAAAGCCCATCGAGCTGGCCGACATCGCCGGATTCTACCGCGCCTTCGGGGTCGAAACGCGTCAGGACATGGTCGATCACATGGCCGCCGAGCTCGAGTTCCTGGCCTACCTGCTCATCAAGGAGGCCTACGCCGAGGAGCAGGGCTGGGAGGAGCCGCGCAAGATCACCGCTCGGGCCTATGCATCCTTCCTCGAAGACCACGCCGGCCGTTGGCTCGACTTTCTGGCCGAGCGGGTGGATTCCGTGGCCCCGGGCAGCTTCTACGCCCTGGCCACGCGCCTGGCGGCCCGGCTGGTGGGGGAGGAGGTCGCCCGGCTCGGGCTCGAGCCTGCGCGGGTGAACCAGGTGGCCCCGGCTCCGGCCGAGGAGATGAGCTGCGGAGGCTGCCCGGCATGAAAGAGGTCGAGCCGCCTCCGCGCTATCAGAGCTTCGCCAAACACTTTCCCGAGGTGCTGGCGGCCTACGAGAGCCTGGGTCAGTCGGTGCGCCAGGCCGGGCCGCTCGACGATCGCACCCGGCGCCTGGCGCGCCTCGGCATCGCCGTGGGGGCGCGCCTGCGGGGGGCCGTGCACGCTCACACCCGGCTGGCGCTGGCCGAGGGGATCTCGGCCGAAGAGATCCGCCAGGTGGCCTTGCTGGCCATCACCACGCTGGGGTTGCCCCAGATGATGGCCGCCCTGGAGTGGGTGGAGCAGGAGCTGGAGCGAGTGGCCTCGTCGTCACCTTGAACTGCTCAATCTGGCGGGGCCTTATCGCAGGTGGGCAGGAGTGGCGCTGGTGGTGGGCTGAGGCAACGCGCTCTGGGAGGGCGCGGAAGGCTGGGAATCTGCTGCCGGAGGCGCGTCATCGCTGAGCGACTCCTGGTTCTTGGCGGCCCCGCCCCCCGCTCGTCCGGTCGCCTCGTTCGAGACCGGTTTGGGCGAGGCTTGTTCGAGCGCGGCGGGACTCGGAGAGGAGGAGTTCTCGGGGACGGGGGCCGAGCCACACCCGATCACCAGTGCTGCGCCGATGAGGAGGATCAAGTTTCGCATCATCCTCCATTCGTCGCCGGAGGGAGGGGATTCTTTCTTCCCGGGTGACCGGCCTGGAAGGGCACCGTGCGAGGCTCTTCGAAGCTCGCATCATGAAGAAGCTCCTCATCGTTATCGTCCTCGCTATCACTTTCGTGGCCGGGCGGGCCACCGCAGACCAGCCCCGCATGCAGGCCGCCAGGGTGAACCTGGAGCAGGCTCGCGAGAACCTGCAGGCGGCCACGCCCGACAAAGGTGGTCATCGCGCCAAGGCTCTGGTGCTCGTGAACAGGGCCCTGGAACAGGTCCAGTTGGGCATTGTGGCGGACCGCCGACGCTGAGGCACCAGGGTCAGTATCGGCGGAGTTCGCGAAGCGGCTCTGGAACGGGGGGTTTCTCACCCGCCCCCGATGAGTGCTCCCGAGCACCGCGACGAGCCAGCCATCCCGTCGATCAATCTTTAGGATGCATAGGGAACTCGCCCGCGGTCAGGAATGGTCCTGCCCCAGAGGGGGGTGTGGTCCAATGCTTAAGATGATTCTTGTTCTGCGACTCTGGTAGTGGGTTGCCAGGGCAGCGGCACTTCTGTTCCTGCCACGACAGCACCGGTAGACAATTTGGTTCCGGAAGTCCGGGTCGAGATTCTCGATACCGCAGATGGCTTCCAGGCCGGATCGCAGGACGCGATCGTAAGCTACCGCGTGGAGACGTCCGAGGGCCAGGTCGTGACGCTGGAACGCGTTCCCGGCCAGTTCTCGCATGAGATCGAGCTGGCGGGCCTCAAGGACGGGTTGGACACGCTCAACATCCTGGCCGTGGCCCAGGACGGGAGCATCGTGAGCCATTACCAGGTCACGCTGCAGGTCCCGGGTGAGATCCTTGTGCACTCGGACCGCTTCACTCCCGGCCCGCCGCGCCGCGAGGGCGCTATCGACGAGTGGGTGGAGCAGTTGAGGTCAGCGTATTCGGAACCCCGACCTGACCGAGACCTACCGGATTTGTAGCGTGAACGTGCCCCCGAGGTCGTGCGCAGCCCCTACGACATCATCGGTTTGCACCGCCTAGCCACGGACAAGCCTCGGGCGGGCCGGGTGCTGCTGTTCCTGCCCGGCGGGCAGTGCAACGGATGCCTCTACACTGCGGACGAGACGCGAGACTTCCGGCTCTGGCTGGCGAATCGGGGCTACGAGGTCTACAGCCTGGACTACCGTCCACTTCGCGCCCGCCCCCAACGTCGCGGGGGTGGACATCCCCGGCCAGGGCGACCCGGATCTGCGGTTCATGGCGCCCTGGAACGGGGCCACGTGGATCTCCGACGCCGCCAGCGCGATCGAGTTCATCCAGCAGAACTCGAGCGGCGGCCAGTTGACTTACTACTATGCCTGCTCCGTCCAGGGAGGCCGACTGGGCCAGGAGAACTTGCGCGGGATCATCGCCATGGATGGGGGCCCGTTCCAGCAAGGCACCACGCATCCACCCGACACCCTGAGCGCGGACGCCGCCCGCACCGCTATCCTGGGCGGACCGACGCCACAGAACATCGCCCTGTGCAAGAGCTACGGGTCCGACCCGGGGCCGGGCTACTACACCGAAGCCTTCGGTGACCTGACGGACCCCCCGTTCCTGGACAACCTGCTGACCTGGCTGCTGGACGGGGATCCCACCGCCGAGAACTTCCTCGTTCAGCGCTATCAGAACAACTGGGGCCACAACGACAGGGGGGTCGGGCAGTTCACCAACATTGCCAGAGGTTACAACGACCTCGCTACGATCCTGGCCTGGTCCGTGCTGGCGGCCGACTCCTACTGGCCGATGGCATTCGGTCTCGACGACGCCATCGTCACCAACTACAGCGGCCCGCCGGACGGTCCTTACAAGGTTCCGGTAAACGCCGGAGGCGGCCTGCGCTACTACGATAACCTGGCCCAGATCGACGTCCCCCAGTACGTCCTCAGGTCGGACGGGTGGACGAACTACCTCGGGAACCACGTCGGGTGGAAGTTCGCCGGGATAGCGCTCAGCTCGAGCACCGATACCGAGGCACGCGTCCTGGAGAATTTCGGCCACCTGGACACGCTGTCGGGCACGAGATCGAACGAGGCCGTGGCCCGGCCGCTGCTGGAGTGGCTGGACAAGCATTAAGCGCGCCACGTTGCACGGCAACCTCTGGCGCGCGAGGGCAGCCCCCGAGATGTGCGAGTGCGGAGCCTGGCTGCGGCCGCAGGACGACTCCGACCTGGCGGCCTCGGTATGCATGTCGCCCGGGCACACCCTTCAAGCCCGTCAGCGGGCTTCTACCGTCCCCGCGCGTTATCCAGGACGAGGCGCCCCAGCCGCAGACGTCCATCCATCCAGGTGATGAACCCTGGCCTCCCGTCCCGGAGGGCTCGTCAGCGCGGCCAGGATGGTCCTGTCCTGGGACAGGCGGGTCTCGTTCAGATACAGGCAGAACATCGTCTGAACGGCCCGGCGCTGAAGGACATTCTCGAAGTCCTTCACCAGAAGAGCTCTGCGCTCGAGGTCGGGCTCTTGCAGGCAGCGAGCCACCATCTCGCCAGCCCGGCAAGCGTCGTGGACGCCCACGCCAAAGCGGAACCAGGCAGTCTGGAGGGCATCGCCTATAACGAAATACTCTCCCTGCCCGATGCGGCCCCAGGACGCGGGTTCCGAGGAGACGGTCCGGACGCCGGTGAGGCGACTGCGGAACAAGCTCATCGTGTCGTGAGCCAGGCATGGAAAATCGTTTTCCTCCCTGACATAGCGGGCCAGGGCCGCATCGTCGATGCTCTCGGACAGGCCCATCGCGGCTAGAATCGCAAGGGCGATGTTCCAGGGGGGAGCCTTCACCCCCTCAGCCAGCGAGGGTAGCATCCCCTCGAGGTGGACGCGGCGGATCTGATTCTCGTCCAGGCCGTGCCAGGTTGAGGGGTCGAGATGGTCGCCGTAGGAGGTTGGAGCAAAGACCCAATCCGGAGGAACCAGGCCTTGGGAATACAAATCGGGCAACGATCTAAAAGTGAATACCGAGCGGTCGATGCTGCACACCAGGCACAGGGGGGCGTCGTCGATTCTCGGATCGAGGGCCAGCACGAGGGGGACGAACTCGCGCCAGGCTTCACTCTGGCTGGCGAACCTCTGGTCGATGACACGCAGCTCCGACTCCTGGCCTTCCAGGTAGGATTCCAGTCGATCGTCCAGTCGCAGGGCGTCGCGGGCCTTCTCGCGGAGCCCCACTACCCGATCCGCGCCGACCAGTCCGTTCCGCAAGGAGCTGTGACCCCCGGAGGCGTCTATCAGGACATCGTAAGACACCGTGAAATCGGCAGGCATTGTTTGCCTCTGTGTGCCAAAAAATCGGATTACCTCGGGGTTCTGGCTATGCGGCGGGGGCCCTGCACGGAGGCTCTCCCCCTGAAGCTCAAGTCGGCAAGGACTGTGCAGCGTGACCCCCGCTTTGAGTGCCACGATGCCGAGAAAGGAGATCAGATCAAAAAGCCAGATGTTGCTTTTGTCCGCGTAGCTGACAGGGATCTCGCTGCGCAGAGAGCGAGGTGCGCCCAGGGAGGAGAGGTATCGCTCCTCCTGACGAAACAGACCCACGCAGCGAGCCCTTTCCGGGGCCGGGTGTTGCTCGAAGAGCGACACCTCGTGTCCCTGCATGGCGCATTCGATGGCCGCCGTGAGCCCCCCGGGCCCTCCTCCTGCGATCGCGATTCGTTTGGGTTGAGAGGTTAGCCGGACCTGCGAGAGACGCTCCACGAGCACCTCGTGGATCCGGGCGACCATTGCCTCCGGCTCGAGGTCGTCCTCCACCAGCCAGCGCGTATGGTTGTGCTTGTCTCCCAGTCGCAGGCCGTCTTCGAGTCGGCGAAGATCTCCGTCGACTCTGCGGGGAACCTCCCCCAGGGGGCGCAGCATCGACTCCGAGAAGAGGGCCTCCCGGGTAGCCGGCTTGAGGATCGTGAGGCGCTTCTCGAGGCCGTCATAGCGGTACATCCGCTGCCGCTTCGATACCGACTTCTGCAGGCCTTTGTCTCTCGTTGTGGTAGGGAATGCCGTGAAGATCGATCGTGAGCACCCTCGGGCTGTGGTGACCCTTGCCGCGATGCTGGTGGTACTCGGTCCCCTCTCGATGGAAGCCGTGTTACCGGCTCTTGCGCAGATGGAAGTTCATTTCCGAATCTCGACCAGTAGCTCCCAACTGATCATGTCGGCCTGGCTGGTCGGCTCAGCGGTGGGACAGCTTTTGTGGGGTCCGGTGGGGGACCGCGTCGGGCGGCGGCCCGCTCTGGCGTTCTCGTCGGCTGGTTTCGCTGGTGCGTCGGCGGTGTGCATTCTGGCGCCCGCCTTCGAGGGACTCTTGCTCGGGCGTTTTCTCCAGGGGTTAGCCACGGGAGGCGGAGCCGTATTGTCGAGGGCGGTTGTCCGGGATTGGTATTCCGGGGAGAGGGCGGTGCGGCTGTTCGGCGTGCTATCCAGCGCTCTCTTTCTGGCCCCGATGATCGGTCCGGTTCTGGGCGGCTTCCTGGCGACTCATTTCGGCTGGACTGGAATCTATGTCTTTGTGGGCCTCTGGTCTCTGGGCGCCCTGGCGCTGATCGGCACCTCACTGGAGGAGAGCTTTCCGCCCGACCGCCGGTCAAGCGGAAGGGCTCCACTCTGGACGGTGTTGGCCCAGGTCGGGCGGAACCGGCAGTTCGTTTTGTGCTCATTGATCGTGGCCGCCTCGTCGGCCGGAATGTTCGCTTTCATTACGGGCTCTCCCGACATGCTGATCAATCAGATGGGGATGTCGCCCCTGAACTTCGGTCTGTCCTTTCTGGTCGTGGCGGCCGGCTTCATCGCCGGTGTGCAGCTCAGCCGCCTCCTCACTCCCCGGGGCTTGCGGACGCGATTGGCAGTCGGTTTGGCGATGGGGCTGGTGGCCGGCATCGCCTTAACTCTCCAGACGACCAGCCATGGGGTGGTGCAGGCCATCGGCCCTTGTCTGCTTTTCTACCTCGGCCTGGGGATCGTTCAGCCGCTTTCGATGGCGGCTGCGCTGGAGCCGTTTCAGCAGACAGCAGGCGCGGCCGCCTCTCTGGTTGGCTTCGGGATGATGACCACGGGGGCCGTGGCCAGCATGATCGTTGGCCGGTTGCACGATCAGGCGGAGGTTGGAATCGGCCTATTTTTCGCGGTTGGTTCTGGCGTCGGCCTGCTGGCCGTAGCAGGGCTGAAGGAGCGAAGATGAACCGATTCGTTGTTTTGTGCGGATTGCTTTTCCTACTGTCTTGCGGCGACGGCTTCGAGCAAAGTCCGGCAACCGTCCAGGCCGACGACACCGTATTGTGGGACGGCTCTGTGATGGTGCAGGTCCCCGCCGGCCCCTTCTTGATGGGCAGCACCCCCGAGACCGTCGTCGAGCAACTGGTAAGGGTCCATGAGGTCTACCCCGACTTTCCGGCCGCTGACCTCGTCGTGGAGACTCCCCAGCGCACCGTAGTGCTTCCGAGCTACTCCATCGGTCGCTTTGAGGTGACGCTCGGTCAGTTTCAGCGCTTCGTGCAAACGACCGGATACACTTGGAGTCCAGGCTCGCAGAATGATCCGAGTGCGCCGGTGGTGGGCGTGACACAGGCCGACGCAACTGCCTACTGCGACTGGGCCGGCGGGCGCTTGCCTACGGAGGCGGAGTGGGAAAAAGCAGCCCGCGGGACGGATGCCCGAACCTGGCCGTGGGGAGAGCCGTTCAACAGGGCCCTGTGCCGCAGCAGCGTCCCCGGCCCCTTCGGTGGGGCCGGCTCGACGGCACGCGTCGGGTCGTACCCGGGGGGCGTATCGCCCTACGGGTGTGAGGACATGGCCGGCAACGTGTGCGAGTGGACCTCGACGATCCTGGCACCTTACCCTGGCAACACCGTAGACGATCCCAATTACCATAAGGGCTATTACGTCGTGCGCGGAGGATCGTGGCCGGACAACACGGACGTGTGGCTGCGCTGCGCCGATCGATTCTGGCAGGCGCCCGGCAACAGCCTTGACAGCATGGGGTTCAGGTTGGCGCGATAGCTTTCTCCTGTTGCAGGTAAGGCCGTACCTGCTCCATCAGCGACCCGAGCCGCTCGTCGATGAGCTGACGGGCACGCTCCCGATTGTAATTCGTCGCTGTGTCGAGTCCAGAGCAGAGCTCGACCAGAAGGGTCGCCTCCACGACGCCCACCTCACGAGCAAGCTTGTAGGGGACCAGATGGTGTGAGATCAGGGAATACTGGGAGATGTAGCGCTCGGGCATCTCGGACTCGATGAGCTTCTCGACCGCCTTTCTGAGCATGAACCCCGGGTCGTCTGTGGCGGCCCGCATTTCGATGAAATTCTCCAGCGACAGGTCCTGAATGGCATCGGCCTGCGGAATCCGCTGCTCGGAGAACTCGGCGAACACGCGGCCCCAGTCGAATCCGTGCCGCTCGATGCACTGATGAAGGATAAAGCAGTCCTCGAACCCGCAGTTCATTCCCTGGCCGAAGAAGGGAACCATCGCGTGCGCGGCGTCGCCAAGCAGGACTACCTTGTCCTTCCAGTGCCACGGCTGGCAGCGGGTGGTCACGAGGAGGCTTGGATGATGGCTCAGTAACTGGTCGGTCAGGTCTGGCACGAGAGGAGGCACGTCGGGAAAGTGCTCGGTGAAGAAGTCCATCGCCTCCTCACGGTTCTGCAAACGCTCGAAGCTGAGCGGGCCGGTCAGAGGCATGAAAAGCGTGCCGATGGTGGAGCCCGAGAGGTCGGGGAGGCCCATGAACATGAACGTCCTGCGTGGCCAGATGTGGAGGGCGTGCTCCTCTATCGCGTAGCCGCTGTCCGGGCCCGGGGGAATGTCGATTTCACTGTAGCCATAGCTCTCCTCCCCCTGTCGGTGGGTCTGCGAGTATTCAAAGAGCGGCAGCTTGAGCATCATGCTGCGGATCGCCGAGCCAGAGCCGTCCGTTCCGAAGACGACCCCCTGGTGGACGACTCTGGCGCCTGCCGGGTCGCCGAACTCGACCGTTCCCTCGTGGAAATTCATGAATTGAGCCTCGTGGCCGAAGTGGAAGCGAACTCTGGCGGTCTTTTCCGCCTGGGTGATGAGCGTCCGGTTCAGCCACGTTCGGGGGATAGCGCGAAGACACTCCTCGGGGTTGAGGCCATAGGGTTGAAGCTCGGTCCGGCCGTCAGTATGGTGGATCATTCGGCCATAGCAAGGGATGGTATGGCTCAGAACCTCGGCTTCGAGGCCTACTGCGCGAATTGCGTGGGCCCCCCGGGCGGACATGGCCATGTTGATGGAGCGGTGGAAGCTCCCGGTTTGCTCGCGAATGTCAGGCCGCTTCTCGAAGACGTCGACCTCCAGGCCCAGCCGGGCCAGGTAGATCGACAGCAGACACCCCACCAGACCCGCTCCCACGACGATCACACGCTCTTGCATAGAAGAACTCATACGCGGGGAGGGGGTTGGTTTCCTACGCTCGTTGACAACGCGCGGGAGTGTAGACAATCTGTTACGGCGCCGCGCCAACTCCCGAAGCGTTCAGCGCGCGGGGCCTGAGTAGAATCGGAGCCAGAAGCTCCCTTGATACGCTCGCTTACCGGTTATGGCCAGGAGCCGGCGGGACTCCTAACGCATCCTCCAGAACCGGCCTCAGGGCGACTGCCATGCGGTGATAGCCGGTCGGGGTAGGATGCAGGCCGTCCGGGGACTGGCGCAGATAGTCGTGATCGCGCACATCCTGGACCGCTTTGTGGAAGTCGCAAACCGGGATCTGTTGGTCGAGAATCCACTGGTTGAGCCGATGGAGCTCACGGTTCTCCTCGAGCTTGGCCGTGTTGTAAGGGATGACCGTGCCGCCAACGACGATGATGCCGAGCTCGCGGGCGCGTTGATACATCGCGAGGAGGTTTTCCTGAATTTGGCGCAGGGGAAGGTGCAGGTAGACGTCGTTCACGCCTGCGAGTATCACCACGGCATGGGGATGATTCTGCGTGACGTCGCGTTCGAAGCGGGCACGAATTTCGTCCGTGCGCTGGCCGTTGACCCCGCGGTTGAGCACTTCCCACTCGGGGTGGTGATGCATGAGCCAGTGGGCATACTGACTGGTCACGTCCCCTTTTCCGTCGGGCGGGTGCTCGAGTGGCGAGAGGAAGTTGGGAGTCCCCGCGGTGGTCGAGTCGCCCAGGGCCACGATTCGCATCTGCGGCGGTTCTCTCCAAGTGCCGGGGTTCCTGGGAGGGCCTTGCTCGAAGAGGATTTTTGCATCATCCTGCGCTCAACAGATTGAGTAGCAGGCTACCGGTTTTGCATCAGCCCGCTAGAGGGGGCTGCCAGGCAGACCGAGAGTGCGCCGAAGGAGCGCCGGGGGAGGCGAGCCATAGCTCAGAATCTTGTCGTGGAACTCTTGCGCAGGCAGGCACAGGTCGGAGCGGAGTTGCTTGATGATCATCTTGCCCAGCGTATAGTAGCCGTACTCGGGATCGAAGCTGCCACGGCGGGCTGACGCGAGCGCCCGGCCGGGTTGCATGTAGGCACTCTGTTCGAACAGTCTGGCCACGGCGGACAACTCATCACCGGCGCAGTGCAGGCGCAGGCTGGCCAGGAGCCGGCACGTTCGGTCGAGGGCGGCCAGAACTTGATTCGAGCGCAGACTTGCTGGATCAGGCAACTGGTAGCCTGTGTCCACCATCATCTCTTCGCAGTAATGCGCCCAGCCCTCGGTGAATGCATAATTTCGCAGCAGCTTGCGGGCGCGGCTCGGACTCCGGGCCATGTGGAGCGCGTGCACGAAATGACCTGGGAAGGACTCGTGGAGCGCGATCAGGTGCAGCATCGCGTGGTCGAACTGGCACATCCAGTCGTCCTGCTCCTTTTGAGACCAGGCCGGGTCGGGCAGAGTTACGTTAAAGAACGCCTGTCGCTCCTCTTCGAAGAGCCCGGGATTGTCCATCGACGCGAAAGACCAGCGGGCTCCGGGCGGCGAGTTTCGGACCACGCACGCAAACTCGTCGGGCAGGCTCACCACCTGGTTCTCGTGGAGGAAGTCGCGCAATCCGCTTACGATTTGTCGGACTTCCTCCAGAACGTCGTCCATCGACGCGTGTTGGGCTTGTGCGCCCGACCGGATCAGGTGGGCCTGCTCGAGATTGCGCTCGAGTTCGTGCAGAGCCAGTTGCTCGAGCTGAGATGGTGTCAGTTCCAGGCCGGGACCTGTCTGAAGCATCCGCTGAAAGAGTCGTTCACCCATTGGGAGGTGGTCCGGGGCCACCGCTGAGCGCTCCTCCAGCCAGGCGCCCCAGCCTTCAAGCGCGGCAGCGGCTGCCAGAGCGACCTTTTCGGCCTGCGGGAATGCCTTCGGGATTTCGTCTTGGTAGACGGGCACATACTCCCGAGCAGAGGCGGCGCCCTGGCGCAGGGTGGCTGCGCTGGACGGCCCCGTAAGGTTGAGCTTTGCCTGATGCAACAATCTTGGGACTTGAGCCGCGTGCTGTGCGGCCATCTTCCCCCGCTCTTGGGGCGTGGCGTTGTCTCGGGTGAGGTAGAGACCTGGGTCGACCGCTTCCAGGTAGACCATCGGGGAGATGGTATGCCAGCCGAGGTCTTGATACCAGAAGCGCTCACTCTCGGCGGCCATCCGCTGCAGGGCTTCGTCGTGCGAGGCTCCCTGGGGCGCCTGCTCACTGAGAGCCCGGCAATAGGCGTCCAGGCTGGACGGGCTCCAGTCGCCCACCTGGCCCTGCAGCTCGTAGAGCCCGTCCCGGGCGCCTCGAAAGGGGTAGCGCTCCAGGTAGAGATCCACGATCGAATTCGCCATAGGGCGTGGCCATTCTGCGCGTATCGGGCCGTGCCTGCAGGGGTCGACCCGGGACACGGCAAAGGGCTGGCCGGTTATGGAGCGCCAGTATTCGATCGGTCATCCTGAGGATGGTGGGCCCAAGGTCCTGGCGCCGCAGGAGCTGACTTACAGCAGCTACCTCAAGGTCCCTTCCCTGCTCCAATTGCAAGAGCTTTTGTCGGAGCCACCGGATCACGATGAAATGCTGTTCATCATCATTCATCAGACCTATGAGCTCTGGTTCAAGCAGATCATCCATGAACTCGAGGCAGCTCTCAAGGCGATGCAGGAAGGAAGGATTCTGGAGACCCATCACTTCGTGCGCCGCATCGTCCGGATCATGCACGTGCTCGTGCAGCAGATTCACGTGCTCGAGACAATGGCCACGGTCGAGTTCTTGCAGTTCCGAGACCGCCTGAATCCGGCCAGCGGTTTTCAGTCGGTGCAGTTTCGAGAGATCGAGTTTATGGGTGGGCTGAAGAGTGAACGCTACCTGTCCGTCTTCGAGCATCATACCGACAGTCAGGCGGCTCTGAAAGCTCGGCTGGAAGGCCCCGACCTTTGGCAAGCATTTTCCCGACTTCTGGGTATCGAGTCGGGCGCTGAAAAGCAGGCCGCGCTGGATGCGGTGGTGGCGCTTTATCAGCGTCCTGAAGCCAATCTGCCCTTGTTTCTCCTGGCTGAGAGCTTGATGGACTTCGACGAGGCTCTGATTCTCTGGCGCAGCCACCACGTAATGATGGTGGAGCGGGTGATCGGGATGCGCCCTGGCACAGGAGGCTCGGCGGGAGTCGGATACCTCGAATCCACACGATCCAAGCGCTGTTTCCCCCTCCTGTGGGAAGCCAGGACCTACCTCCGAAAGAACGCATGAAGCGCTAGAAGTCCGGCCGCAAACCCCCTTTGTGTTGTGGGAGGGGACCCCCGCCACCACAAGATGTCTCCTGAGGTGGACCTGCCCGAAAGAATCCAGGTAGCAGCTAATCTTCGCTTTCGAGCTGCAATAGCGCAAAGAGGGCACGTTCGGTACCTGCCCGAAGCACGCGTCCCATGCAAGAAGTTGACATCGCGATCGTCGGTGGTGGCGTGGCCGGGACCTATTCAGCCTGGAGGCTCAAGCAGGCCCACCCGCAAGCTCGGATCGTGCTCCTGGAAGCAAGCTCACGTATCGGGGGGCGCCTGCACTCTTTGACTCCCGAGGGAATGCCCAGCCTGCGGGCCGAGATCGGGGGCATGCGCTTTCCCAGTTTTCACCGTTTCGCGCTCAATTTGATCGATACGCTGGGGCTCGAGACGCGTGAGTTCAAGGAAGGCAACGCCAATAACCTGTTCTATCTTCGAGGTCGCCGGCTCAAAGGGGAGGACTTTGCGCATTCTGATCGCGTCCCCTACTGGTTGCGAGAGGACGAGCAGGGCGTGTCCCCGCCCGAGCTACTCAAGCGGTGCCTTCAGCGATTGAGCCAGCAGAGCGCCGATTTCGGGCCGGCCGAGCTCGAGAAGGCGCGCCGCGGCCAGGGGCTGAACGGGCAACCGCTCCACGAGCTGGGCTTCCTGCAACAGCTGATGCAGGTCGCCAGCTTCGAGGCGCTGCAGCTGATTGAGGATGCAGGCGGATACTACACGGCGGTGGGCAACACCAACGCCTCCGACACCATCTACACGATGCTCTGCCATCGTCGCGAGACCGGGGTCCACTTTCGCACCCTCAAGGAGGGCCTGCAGGCGCTTCCGGTCAGGCTGGCTTCCGAGTTCCAGAGGCTGGGGGGCGAAGTTCGACTGCAGCACGCTCTCGTCGGGCTCCCCCGCCCCGAGGGCCGGGTCGTGCTGAGGGTCCGGGCCGGAGAGACCATCGACACTCTCTCGGCGGGCCGGGTCATTCTGGCAATGCCGCGCCGGTCGCTCGAGTTGCTGCTCGGACGCTGCTATCTGTTCCAGATTCCTCAGTTCGTCGAGGACCTGCAGCAGGTGTCCGGGCAGCCCGCCAGCAAGCTCTTCCTCTGTTTCGATCATCCGTGGTGGAGCGCGCTGGGGCTTGAATCGGGCCGCTCGGACACCGATCTGCCCATGCGCCAGTGCTATTACTTTGGAACCGAGGGGGATCAGCCCGGGGCCGACCCCGCCACTCGGAGATCGCTCCTGATGGCCGGCTACAACGACGGGAAAGCCGTAAGCTTCTGGCAAGGCTTCGTGCGAGGCGGAATGGCAGCCAATGCGTTGCTCGAGTCCGAGCTCCCCGTTCACCACAGCCCCGTGGACGAGCTCGAGCCCAGCTCGCCAATGGTGGAGGAGTCCTGCCGCCAGTTGTCCGAGCTCCATCAGCTCGAGGTACCGCGCCCCTATGCCAGCTACTTCGTGGACTGGATGACCGATCCTTACGGAGGCGCCTGGCACTCGTGGCGCGTGGGGGCCCGCTCGTGGGAGGTCATGCCCCGCATGCGCCAACCCGATCTCGCCCACCCCATCTACATCTGCGGTGAAGCCTACTCACTTGACCAGGGGTGGGTCGAGGGTGCCCTCAACACGGCCGAGCACGTCCTCGAGGAGAAGTTCGGCCTCAGTCCACCACCCTTTCTGCCCGAAGGCCAGTTCTTCGGGCCGTGAGCCGGGAGCGTCCCGCCGACGGACAAGCGACCGAGACGGGTCCCCCCCCCGACGTGCCGGTTCGCGAGTCCGGCTCCTCATCCGTGCGAACCGCCACCACCCCGCGCCTGACCTCGGCCCGGATCCGATTGATCACGGCCGGGGTCATCACCACGAACTTCCTGGTGGCCCTCGAAGCCACCGTGGTCAGCACGGCCGCCCCCACGATCGTGGGAGAGCTGGGGGGCATGGGCCTCTATGCCTGGGTCTTCACGGCTTACATGCTGACCACGACGGTCACCGGGCCGCTCTGGGGAAAGCTCTCCGACCTCTACGGGCGCAAACCCATGTACCTGGCCAGCGTGGCTATCTTCCTGGCGGGCTCAGCCTTGAGCGGGCAGAGTCGCAGCATGACCGAGCTGATCGCCTTTCGCGCCCTGCAGGGGATCGGGGGCGGAGCCCTCATCCCGCTGGGGCAGACGGTGCTGGCCGAAGTCTACGATCTGGCCTCGCGGGCCCGCATCCAGGCCCTGATCACCACCATCTTCGGCATCGCCAGCATCGTGGGGCCGCTGGTGGGCGGCATCATCACGCAACACGCCAGCTGGAGGTGGATTTTCTACCTCAACGTGCCCTTCGGGCTCGCGGGGGTGCTGATCCTCGCCCTGACGCTGCCGCCCCACCGCGCCCGCGGGCCGGTTCACTTCGATTGGGCTGGCACGGGCGTTTTCTCGCGGGCCCTGACCCGGTTCTTGGTGTGGACTCAGGGGCTCCCCGGTTGGAGCTTGCACGACCCGCGGGCCTGGGGTGGGCTTCTGGCCATCGTCATCCTTGCGGCTTGTTTCTGGAAGATCGAGCAGGCTCACCCCGATCCCCTGCTGCCTCCCGGTCTCTTTCGCATCCGCATGTTTATGGCCGGGAGCGTGGTCATGACCCTGGTCGGCATGACCCTCTTTGGCGCCATTACGTATCTGCCTCTGTTCTACCAGAGCGTGCTGCACGACAGCGCCAGCCAGGCCGGCCAGGCCCTCACCCCGCTGCTGGTGACCTGGATCATGGGCTCGACCCTGTCCACTCGCATGATCCTCAAAGCCGGTTATCGAATCACGCTGGCGGTGGGGCTGCTGGGCTTCCTGGCGGCGTTCGCGATCATGGCCGCGGCCGGCGCCGAGACCCCCCGGTGGGTGCTGGCAGCGGCCGGCGTGTTTGCGGGGGTGGGGGGAGGCTTCACGGTGGCGCCCCTGGTCATCGCCGTCCAGAGCGTGGTGGACCGGCCCCACCTGGGCATCGCAACCTCCGAGGTGCTCTTCTTTCGTAGCGTGGGAGCCTCGGTCGGGGTGACGCTGATGGGCGTGGCTCTGAACGCCGCAAGTCGGTCCGATCTGGCCCTGGGGCTCCAGCGGGCCTTCCAGGTGGGAATGTTCTTTGCCGTGCTGTCAGTGGCCGCCTGGTGGCTGGTCCCGCCAGGGAGCGCGGAGAGTTTTCAAGCGAAGGAGCCCGGGCAATGACCGAGACAGAGCAACTTCAGGTGAGCCAGCAGGACATCCTGGACGGGTGGGCCCTCTGGGCCCGTGCCACCGGCTACCTGCCTTCACTGGCCTTCCAGCAGGCCTGTCGGCACGACCTGTTCGGACATCTCGAGCAAGGGCCCACCGACGCCGCCGGGCTGGCTGAGCGCGCCGGCCTCGACCCGGAGGCCGTCGGGCTGCTGCTCGAGTGTCTGGCCGCCATGGAGCTGGTCGAGCCGTGGGAGGGCGGCTACCGCAACTGCCCCGCGGCCTCCAAGATGCTGGTGCACGGCAAGCCGCTGTGCCAGCTGGGGATCTTTGCCCACAGTCAGGTGACCGGGGCCACCCTGGAGCGGGCCGAGCTGGCGCTCAAGCAGGGCCACCTGGGAGCGCCCGCCATTCCGCCCGGACATCTCGAGGACATGATGACCGCGATGCACGATGCCGCCCTGCTGGCAGTCGGCCGCGTGTTGCCCTGGATGC
The DNA here is from genome assembly GCA_045863235.1 of Candidatus Xenobia bacterium. GTDB lineage: Bacteria > Vulcanimicrobiota > Xenobia > Xenobiales > QWHO01 > QWHO01. The sequence continues at coordinate 21,287 of BTUM01000025.1, forward strand.
AGGGCGACCGTTTGCTTGACCTGGGGGGCGGGGCGGGCAATTACAGCCTGGCGTTCTGTCAGTCCTCACCGGACCGGAAGGCCGTGCTGCTGGATCTTCCCGAGGTGGCCGGGGCTCTGACCCCGCGCGTGTGCGAGGCAAGGCTCTCAGAGCGCCTCGAGGTACGGGCGCAGGACGTGCGCCAGGGCGATCTGGGCCAGGGCTACACGACTGCCCTCGTCAGCAACCTCCTGCACTACCTGCAGAGCGATGAGCTCGAGCCCTTCCTGCGTCGGGTGGCCGACTCCCTGGCTCCCGGGGGGCGACTCCTGGTGCGCGACGTCGTGCGAGGCGACGCGGGCACGGGCCCCCTGATCCCGGCCCTGCTGGCCCTGCGTCTGCTCACGACGGCTCCGGGGCGAGGCCACACGCTGGGCCAGGTTCTCCGGGCCATCGCCTCCTCCGGGCTGAGCCTGGAGCGGGTGCAAGACCTGGCGCCGGAGCCGGCCACGCTGGTAGTGGCCCGAAAAGGCTCGGTGCCGGCCTGCTCGCCCCCTTCCCCCCGCCTGAGCCCGGCGCTCCGGCCCCGCCGGTATTCGCTTCAGCTCGAGATCGATCCCGAGAAAGACGACTTCCTTGGTTGCGTGGAGATCGAGCTGGAAGCGTTCGAGAGCTTCCCTCACATCCTGCTGCACGCTCGCGATCTTGAGGTCGACGGAACCACTCGGATCGATCCCGACCTGATCCGCGTGGACCAGCTGGTGGCGCCGGGCAGAAGTCGCCTTCGACTTTCCTATCGCGGCAAGGTGAGCAGGAGACTGCGGGGCCTCTACTCGAGCCAGACCGAAGAGGGCAAGAAGCTCTTGGTGACTCAGGGTGAGCCAAACTACGCCCGCCTGTTCTATCCCTGCTTCGACGAGCCCGCCTTCAAAGCGACTTTCGAGCTGACCGTGCAGATCCCTGAGGGCCTGACGGCGGTATCGAACGCACCCGAGGTCCACCGTGAGAAGGCTGGCCCCGGGCGCGAGCGAGTGCGCTTCGCGGCCACCCCTCCCATGTCGTGCTACCTGCTCGCGCTGGTGGTTGGCGATCTGGAAGCTTCCCCTCCCCTCAAGGTGGACGGCGTCACTGTGCGCATCTACGCCACACCCGGAAAGTCTCGGCTGGTGGAGTACGCCCTGCAGGTCGCGGGGAGGGCCTTGCTCGACTACCGCGAGTATTTCGGCTGCCCCTACCCGCTGACCAAGCTCGACCTGGTCGGAGTGCCGGACTTCGGCTCGGGGGCCATGGAGAACCTGGGCTGCGTGATTTTCCGCGAGACCAACCTGCTTGCGCGCGAGGAGACGTCGACCAGGGACCAGCTCATGGAGCTGTCGCTCACCGTAACCCACGAGATCGCCCACCAGTGGTTCGGCGACCTGGTGACCATGTTCTGGTGGGACGACCTCTGGCTCAACGAGGCTTTTGCCACCTGGATGATGGTGCGCGCGGTGGCTCGCCAGCAGCCAGACTGGGACTGCTGGACCTGGTTTGGGGGCGCGCGCCAGCGGGCCCAGGAGTTGGACGCTCTCGAGTCCACCCGTCCCATCTACGCGCCGGTCGAGAGCCCCGAGCAGATGGCGGAGATGTTCGACGTGATCACCTACAACAAGGGAGCGGCGGTGCTCAAGATGCTGGAGGAGTTCCTGGGGCCGGAAGTCTTCCGGCGTGGCGTGGCGGCCTACATTCAGCGGCACCAGTTCGCAAACGCCACAGGCGCGGACCTGTGGGAAGCCCTGGAGGAGATTAGCGGACAACCGGTGCGCCAGATCATGGACGCCTGGCTCACCCGGCCAGGCTACCCGCTCGTGACTGCGCGCCGGGAGGGGGGCGAGCTGGTGCTTCGCCAGGAGCGTTTTCTCTATTCAGGCTCTCGCCCGGGGACCTGGCCGATTCCGCTGGTCTACCGCGTGGGCGGCGAGGAGCGTCGCCTGCTCCTTTGCGAGCCCGAGCAAAGAGTCCAGGCGCCAGAGGGCCCCGTCCTGCTCAACGCCGGCGCCTTCGGCTACCTGCGCGCCGAGCCGGGGGAGGTCCCCGACCCCGCCGCTCTCAGCGTGAGCGAGCGCATCGGCCTGCTGCGCGATGCCTGGGCGCTGGTTCTGAGCGGGCACTGGGAGGTGGAACGGTTCTTCGAGCTGGCTGCGGCCTGGATTCCCGAGGAGCGCAATACCGACGTCTGGGAGGCCTTTCTCGACGAGTGCCGCGACCTGTGGCGCTTCCAATGGAGTGAGCTGCCGAAGCGGCTGAGCCCGCTCTGGCCTCGCACGCCCTGCGAGCCAGACGAGCAGCGCCTGCGCGCCCGCGTGCTGGCCGCCCGAGCCACGCTGGCCGGGGATGACTCGCAGCTGGGGTGGGCCCGCGACTTTGTGGCCCGGCCCCAGGAGAAGGAGCTCTTCCAGGCCGCCCTGCAGATTGTGAGCTGGCACGGCGACGCGGGCGACTATGCCCGGATCTTCTCTCTGTGGCAGGAAACTGACGAGCCCACCGTGCAGCGCCAGTTGATGCTGGCGCTGGCGGGTTTCCGTCCGCCCGAGCTGGTGAGGCGCTGTCTGGAGCAGATCCTCAATGCAGGCGTGCGTCCCCAGGACGGCGGCCACCTGTTGCTGGCGGCCTGCAAGAATCCGGCCGCTGCCGACACGGTCTGGAGCTTCGTACGCGCTCGCTGGGAGGAGCTGATCGCGGTGCTGCCCATGCAGGGAATGCGCCTGTTCTTGCAGGGCGTTCCTTTCCTGGTGCTGCCCGAGCGGGCTGAGGAGATGAAACGCTTCCTGACCGAGCGCCCGGTGGAGGGAGGAAGGCGCCAGCTGACTCAGTCACTGGAGTGCCTGGACATCGCGCTGCGACTGCGGGCACGGTTGGAGCGCTAGCAGAATATGTTGGGCGTCGCGCAGCCGGAAAACCGTGTCAAGGGGGGGTCCGGCTGCGCTCCCAGGGGCTCAGCCGACGAAGATCAGGGAGTTCAGCCCGCCCATCCCGTCTGGCTCGCGGTGCCCGTTGCAGGGGTCCTCCAGCCAGACCCCATCCACCACGTACTTGTAGCGATGGGGCCCGGGCTGGGGGGCGGGCAAGTCCAGCCTCCACAGGCCGTTGGGCTTGCGTCTCATCATCAGCCGGGCCCAGTCGGTGAAGTCGGCGGCCAGCTCCACGCTGCGGGCGGTGGGCTCGAAGAGTTGGAAGACCAGCTTGCCGTCCTCGGCGTGGGGCGGAGTGAACCACAGCATGTCGGCCCGAATATGGGGCTCGCTGGCGGCCAACTCCACCGCCCGGCGCGGATTGACCCGACCGAAGCCTTGCTCTTCCACGGGCAGGTTGGGCAGCCGCTCGGCCGTCATGGCCAGGATCTGCTTGACCTGCAGTGGATTGAGGTCGGGATTGGCCTGGAGCATCAGGGCCGCGGTGGAGGTCACCAGGGGGGCGGCGAACGAGGTTCCCTCCACGTGCTTGTAGTGTGCTCCCACGATGTCGTAGTCCTCCACTTTGCAAGCCACACGCTGGTGCAGATCCGCAGGGGACAGTCGCAGGTCGCGCTCGCTGAGCTCGGCGGGGCCTCTGAGCTCGCGAGCCAGGTCGGGTAGCTCGTCCAGGGAGCAGTTGGCCAGCCGGGTGAGGGCATCGGCCCGCTCGAAGTCCCGGGTTCCCGGTAGGATCGGGGCGGCCACTCGCGCGGCGGTCGCCACCAGCTCGGGCTTGAGCAGCCCGTCGGCGGTCTGGCCGTAGGATGAGGGAGGGTACAGCTCGGCGTATCCTCCAGGGCGGTCCAGGCCGCCCACCGTGATGACCGAGGGCGAGTTGGCCGGCGGGGTGGGCACCCTGCCGGTATTGCCCGCCGCGGCGACCACCACGATTCCCTGGCGCACCGCTTCCTCCGCGAGCTGGTCCACGACGTCGGTTTCGAAGGAGATGTCCTCCTCGTTGGCCTGGATCGACAGGTTCACCACCCGGATGCCCAGCCGAGCCCGGTTGTCCAGCACCCAGCGCAGGGCGCGAGCCACGTTCTCCTCGCTCAGCCCCCGGTCGTCAGCCGTCTTAACCAGCACCAGGTCTGACTCGTAGGCCAGACCACGGTAGTAGCCGTCGGAGAGATAGCCGTTTCCGGCCGCCACCACCGATGTCATGGTACCGTGCCATTGCCAGCGCGTGACCTCTCTGGACAGGAGCTTCCCCTGGCCGGTGGCGTCATAGGACTCCTTGATCCGGTTGACCGGCCGGGTCAGGTCGGGATGGGGCGTAAAGTCCGCATCCAGAACCGCGATGGTGACCCCCTGTCCGGTGTAGGTTGCGGGGGCACGCAGGCTGAGCGGCTCAGGAAGCCGGGCGAAGCGGTTGAAGCGCGGTCGAGGATGAGACACGAATGCAGCCGCTTAGCCGCCTGCGGGGGACATTCCTGCGCGCAGATCCAGAGGGCGGATGCAGACTGAGTCTCCCTGGATCTCGACTTTGACGCCCATGCCCTGGCTGTCGTGCACGATGCGCTCGGCGATCTGGCGGAGCAACTCCCCCCGGGCCACCTGAGGCATTCCCTGGTGGGGGTGGTCGCGCCGCCTCACGATCTCGTAGGGGATCGCTCTGAGAGAAGTGGGCGGCCCGTCGGTAAAGGTGGCTTCGGTGAGAAATCCCTGCCAGAACTGGTCTTCTGCTGCCAATCGCGAAACGAAGGGACGCGACTCGGGGATCAAGAGCTCGATACCAAGAGGGATGTTGAAGATGAAATTGCCCATGCTGTGCACGATGAACCGGCCTTTGTAGGACTCGACTCCATTGATGGCATGGGGGCCGTGACCCAGGATCAGATCGGCCCCGGCGTCCACCAGCCAGTGGGTCCAGGCGCGCCGGGTGGGAGCAACTTCCAGGGGCGCTCGGAAGCCGAAGTGCGTGTGCATCGAGACCAGCACGATGTCGGCGTGCTTGCGGGCACGCGCCACCGAGGCCAGCAAGAGCTCCAGGTAGCGCTCGTCGGGGCACTCGAGCACGCTGCCGTCAGACGGGATGCGCACGCGATAGGCCTGCACGACGGCCGCACCGGGCTTGTGCACGTCAGAGCGAACGGGCTCGGGGTAATCCTCCCACAATGGGTGGTACCAGCAGTGGAAAGCCACCAGGGCCACGCGGCGGTTCTTCACCTTCCAGTAGAGGGGGGCGAAAGCCCCCTGGCTGGTCAGGGAGGCTCCCGCAAACTTGAGCTTTCGCTCGCGCAACGCCTTGCGCGTGGAGATCAGACCTCCCAGGCCATAGTCCATGATGTGGTTGTTGGCCAGCGAGAGAACGTCCAGGCCCATCTTCTCGATCTCGTCAGCCATGGACACGTCGGCGCGGGCGATGTCGATCTTGGGAATCGGGTTGCCGGACTCGACCAGAGGAACCTCCAGGTTGCCAAAGCTGATGTCGGCTTTGCGCATCCGGTTGGCCAGGGCCAGGAAGCCCGGGTCGCTCCAGTCGTTGAGGTTGATGCCGAAGAGAATATCCCCCACCGCGCTCAGTCTCAATTTGCTCATGAGCCGGCCTTCTCGGGGTCGGATGCGGCTTCCTACCCGGCTCGAGGAAAGTCCCGCGCCCGCTGGCAAGTATGGCTCCTGGGCCAAGCGCCGCGCTCGAGCTGGGTCGCCCACTCTGAGGCCAACAGGTTCGGAAGGTCCCTCAGCACAGCGTCCTGCGCGCGGCGCATCGGGTCTGGCGCTCGGGCCCCGAGCTCGAGCCTGGCCGATGAGCGAACGTCCTGAGCCGCACGGAGGTCCAGCCAGGGCCCGCTGGACCGGGGATTCTGCCAGCTTGGAGAGAAGGTCCGGCTCAGATCAGGGGGTCATCCTCGTCGTCCGCGAAATCCGCCGTCGTCATGCTTATCTCTCATCCATTCGGCTGCTTTCTTCGGATTCGGACGCCGCCCAGGGTCACCCTATCTTCGTTCAGGCCCACCGAACCGGTTCCGCTCGAGCAAACGAGCCGCAGCGCCTGAGTGGACTCTCGCAGCCGGGTCACTTCCTGGAGGTACTGGCGGGCCTGACCCTTGAGGGCCTCAATGGCCTGACCGGTGTTCCGGCGCCACGTTTCCTCGCTGGGCCTCGTGGCGCTCACCAGCATTCCGCCTAGCAGGCCGCCGAAACCGGATAACGCCAGCGCGACTGGCAAGACCGTGCTTTCGGGTGCGAGCCATAGCGCAAACGGCATCAGGGACCCGGAGGCCATCCCTACGACCATAAGGCCACGCGCCAGCTTGTCCCGCGAGCTCAGCTCCACAAACTGCTCGTTGTAACCCGGCGCGCATTTGAAGGAGACCTCCAGGCAATCTTCCAGATTGCGCCGATGGTCGTCTTGGAGCTCGGCCAGGCCTTGCAGTAACTGTTCCTCGGTCTGGCGATCAGCCAGCGCCTGGCGAGGGTCCAACTTCCAGTTGTGCGATTGAACCTGCATCCTTCAGAGCCTAGACCGGGGAGCTGAAAGAAATCTTGAAACCTGAGTGGGGAAGGGAACGAGCAGTGCACCTATCGGACCTGCCGGGGTGATTGGGGAGGGCGCGCACTGAAAGGATGACCAGCAACCTTTGCAGCCGGGTGGACCTGGAGCAGGCTCGCGAGAACTTGCAGGCGACCACGCCCGACAAGGGTGGCCATCGCGCCAAAGCCCTGGTGCTCGTGAACAGGGCCCTGGAACAGGTCAAGCTGGGCATCGCGGCGGACCGCCGCCACTGAGACGCCGCTCCCTCAGCAATGAGCGCGGCGTCCTTCAATGGCAGGTCAGCCGCTGAGAATGTCCCCTTCCCACAGCCGCGTCGCGAACTCGGCCGCTGGAAGGATCAGAATCCCGTCTTCGGTACGCCTCGGCAGGCGCTCCAGGGACACCATGTAAAGCTGTTTCACTCCGGGCTGCTCGAAGCGAAATTGACGTAGACCCTTCAGGTGCTCGGAGTGGACACTGGATACGGCCTTGGCCTCGATGGCGATTTCGGCGTCGTTGAGTACGAAGTCCACCTCCGCACCCGTGCTCAAGCGCCAGTACGACAGCTCGGGGTGAAGTCCGCTGTAGCTGCCATAAGCGGACAGCTCATGAGCGAGCCAGTTCTCGAACGCCTTCCCGAAGAGCTCCGTGGCCGGTCGGAGCTCCCCTCGCCGGGTCAGGTGATTGACCGCGCCTACGTCCGCGAAGTAGAACTTGGGCGCGTGCTGGACCCTGCGCTTGGGGCGCCGGACAAAGGCGGGCAGTAAGCGGCCCAGGAGCGTCTCCACCAGGATCTGGTAATACTCCTTCACCGTCGGCCCGCTCACCCCGCAGTCACGCGCGATGTTGCTGTAGCTGAGTGTTTCGGTATCACCCAGGGCAGCCATCTGCAGGAAGTTTGCGAAGGCGGACAGGTTGCGAACCAGGCCCTCCGCGGCCACTTCCTCCTTCAGATAGTCGTTGACGTAGGCGCGCAGGAGGGGAGCAGGCTGGTCCTCGAGGTAGTGCCTTGGAAGATACCCATGGTTGAGCATGCGGATCAGGTCGAATTGCTGACCAAGCTCGGCCGAAACCAGGCCGAAGAGCTCGTAGCGCAGGGCTCGGCCGCCAAGGAGGTTGGCATGCCCCCGCCGCACCTTGCGTGCGCTTGAGCCGCAGAGCGCAAAGACGAGGCCCTGGTTCTCGATGAGCCAGTGCACTTCGTCCAGGAGAGCAGGGACTTTCTGGATCTCATCCAGCACGACCAGCTTCCCGGCCGGCTCTCCCGCCAGCTCCTCGCGCAAGAGCCCGGGGCGGGCCAGGTAGCGCGCGTAGAGGTCGGTATCCAGGAGATCGCGCCTGGGCGCCTCCGGGTACGTTTCTCGCAGGAGCCAGCTCTTGCCCGTCTGCCGGGGCCCCCACAGGAAGTAGCTGTGGCGCGAGGGTCTGGGCAGACAGAGGCGACGCTGAAACATCGTTTTAGAATTTCTGTGCAAATTGAAAGTAAACCTTTAAGGTCTGCCGGGGGACGAAGGTCGGCCCACGGCGCTGGAAAGCGGGTGCCATCGTTCGGACATCCCGCCGCGCTTAGACTATACCCCGCAGCTGTCCCGACCTACCACTGGCCGGGCCTGCGGGCAAGCCAGGCTGGTGCACGGAACCGGCAGACCAGGGGAGTCTTTCAGCCCCCTTTCAGCCCGCCGGGCCAGGATGGGGAGTGATCATCTCCCCGGTCGGCCAACCCGTTGCAGGTCGCCCCGAGCTCCGTGCCGCAAGCGCCGCTTCGCCGGATGGCGTGCAGCTGTCTCCCGAAGCGACAAGAGCCCTGCTCGAGCCCGGGCAGCCCACCGTGACCCCCGCCTGGAGCTACCCGCACCAGACCAACTTGATTGGAGGCTCGGTGCTCAGCCAGGATGGCACTCGGCTTTTCCAATCCGGGTACGACCGCCTGTTCTGCCTGGACACGATCAAAGGGGGGTGCCTGTGGGAGTTTCCCGCCAGGCCTTCCTCGGCGGCGGTAGTGGGACCGACCGGGCTGGTCTACGTCACCGCTGACGGCAAGCTCCACGCCCTCGACCCGATAACCGGCAAGCCGACCTGGAGCGTTGAGGTCCCGGGAGGAGGGGCGGGAACGCGCCCGGGGCCAGAGGGGGAGCTCCTGGTCACGGCCGGAGCCGGGACCGTGGCTCTGCATCCTTCTGACGGCACGATCATGTGGACCTCTCCGATCAGCGGCCCCGAGGTGGCGGTCGGCAAGGACGGTCGGATGTTCGCCGCCGGCGACGGCCTCAAGTGCGTGGTTGGGTACGACCGCGACAGCGGCGCCGAGATCTGGCGCAAGATGCACGGTCACTGTCGCCATCGTCCGGCCGTCGGTCCGGACGGCACCGTCTACCTGGGCAACGTTGCGGGCGTTTTCATGGCGTTGGATCCGGCCACGGGCGACATCAAGTGGTCATATGACACGGGCAGCCACATTCTCGAGAGCCCGACGGTGGCCCCGGACGGAACAGTCTATGCCGGGAATCTCGCCGGGAAGCTCTTTGCCTTCGACCCGGTCAAGCGAGGCAAGAAGTGGGAGGCCGAGGTGGGAGCGGAAGTGCGCCAGCCTCCCGGAATCGGCGGAGATGGGACGGTCTTGCTGGCCAGCGACCGCAATGTGGTGCTGGGCTTCGAGCCCGAGCACGGGGGGAAGCTGTGGAGCGAGCCAGCGGCCAGCTACGTGCACTGCACCCCGGTTTCGGATCGACATGGGCAGGTCTACTTTGGAGCCAACAATGCGACCCTCTACAGCCTGAAGACCCCGGCTCTGCGGCTGCAGCTCGATGATCTGGCCCGGTTGCCAGCGAGCCACGATGCCCCCGGCCTTGGCTACTCCCACGGACGCCTGATCGTGGGCCAGAGCGCTCTGCCCCTGAGATCCCCTGACAATCGGCCGACCTGACAAGCTTTCTTTCAGGACCCGGTAGTATCTTCGAGACGTGCAGCTTTCCGCTATGCCCGTGACGGCCGGGGATTTGCGTCAGGTGACTCGCGACCTTTGTGCCCAGAGCCCGACCGGAAGGCTGCAGTCGGCGAGCGATAGCAGCCAGCTTCAGCTCAAGGGGCGAAGCCCGGATTCTCATATGGTCAAGAAGCGACTCGACTCGATCGAGGACCTCGGCCCGCTCATCTTCCGGCCAGTTCCCCAGCCCTTCTAAAAACTCGCTGATCTCATCCTTCCAGACCAGGCAGAGCGATCTGCACTGCGTGGTCGCGAAATGCGAGGCGCAGAGCTCACCGCATCCGCACAGACACGGCCTGAGCTCCGTTCTTGCGACCCTGGCGGCCGCCTTCTTTCGACTGCGAGCCGCTTCCCTCTGCCGCCGACAGCGCGCCGAGAGGTGGCTTGCTCCCTCAACCAGGCGCCCGCACCCACACTTGCAGAGATGAGCCTGATTCGCGGGCCTGGCCCCGCAGCCATTCGGGCAGTCGAATCGGCGCTCCACCCACTCCTCCTCCTCGATGACCACGAGATTGTGAGGCTGCAAGTCTCCGAGAGCGACTCCGCAGAGGGGGCACACGGCCTTGCGAAGAGAGCGCGCCCACTTGCTGAGCACGACCGCGGCCGGATAGCGCAGGAAGGTGCCCTTCTCGGTGACGTGCCATTCCAGATGCGGATCGCTGGCGATGGGGTCCTTGATGGGACCGGCCGGATTGTCGGGTCGGCGCGTCACGCTCTGGCTCTCCAAAGCGATCGCTGGTCAAGGTTGAGCGGATGGCTCGCCGCCGCGGCGGAACCCAGAGAAAGGAGAAGCTTTCTCTCCTCTGACGACACCAGGAGAGTTTAGAGACAATTGCACCCGGATCCTTTTCGACCTTGGGGAAGCGGGCGGGCGGGCCTGAGACTTCAGGTCTGCGTGCCGTGATCGAAGCCGGGGCTCCCCGCCCACTGGTTTCGGGGAGCCCCGGCCCGGTCCGGATCGCACCCGGGCGTCGGAACGAGCCGGGAGTCGCTCAGTGGCAGCCTCCGTTGCGAATCTGGCGGGGTCCGTTGTCCTGGGGAGGCTTGTCGCCACCGGACTCGCCGTTGCGGCCGGGCGGGTTGCCCGTGGAGCCGGGGTTGGAAGGGCCCGAGCCCGGTCCGTAAGCCACGGGGCTGTCGTTGGGCTCGTAAGGGATGTAACGGTCGTTCGGATGAGGGGGATCTTCCTTGACAGGTCGGCCGGTCGAAGGGGTGACCGGGGGGGCGCAGTGGCTCGCTGACTGGAAACGAAGTGCGCCGGGGAGAGTCTGGCTCGGGTTGATCATCGTTGTTACCTCCTCAGTTTCTGTCTGCAGCTGCACGACCAGGGTAGCAGCCGAGCAGAGGTCTGAAGAGCGCATTTTGTTTCCAGGTTGTTTCGGTCGAGAACTTTGTGTAAATGGGTTTTTGTCCTGAAGGGAAAATCGGTGAAATATACAGACATTGTTTTGTGTTTGTAGATGCAGAAGCGAGGAACGGACCCATTGGCGAAAGAACCCCGCCCTGTGAGCAATCTGACCTCCGACCTGCGAGCTTGAGGACCGACCTCGCCGAGGCCCGGCGCACTCTGCACAGAGCCCGGCGCATCGTGGTCTTGACCGGAGCCGGCGTCTCGGCCGAGAGCGGAGTGCCCACGTTTCGCGGGGAGGAAGGGCTCTGGAAGTCCTATCGCCCGGAAGAGCTGGCCAGCGCGGATGCTTTCGAGGCCAACCCCGAGCTGGTCTGGGAGTGGTATCTGTGGCGCCAGAGCGTCGTCGCGGGGTGCGAGCCCAACCCGGCCCACCGGGCCCTGGTCGAGCTCGAGCGGCGCTCGAGCAGCTTCACGCTGATCACCCAGAACATCGACGGTCTGCACCAGAAGGCTGGCAGCCTGAACGTGGAGGAGCTGCACGGCAACCTCTGGCGCGCCCGCTGCACGCGCGAGGGAAAGCCCCGTGACTTCTCCGGGCAGCTCAAGTGCGAGTGCGGAGCCTGGCTGCGACCGCACATCGTGTGGTTCGGCGAGGCGCTCGACTCCACCATGGTGGCGCTCTGCTTTCACGCCGCCGAGCGCAGCGAAGTGTTTCTGGTGGTTGGAACCTCGGGACTGGTCGCGCCCGCCAACAGGTTGCCGCGGACGGCCGCCGGCTATGGGGCCACGGTGATCGAGATTAACACCGAGCCCACGCCCCTGTCCCATGCAGCCGACTTCTTCCTGGCCGGGCCTGCGGGCGAGCTGCTCCCGAAACTGGTGGCCAAAGACCCGCCATCCTGAAGGGACTATAACGAGCCCACCAGCAGCTACGAACTGGCTCGCCGCAGCATTTCGTGAAAGGTCGAAACCAGGGTCGAGTCATCCAGTGCCTGCTCGAACTCCCGCAGCCAGCGCTCAACATAGCCCTGGTCCAAATGGCCTCGCTGCCGGGCCACCACCGAGCTGGCGTCCTCGTGATCCCGGGCTCGTGTTGAGATGAGCTTGTAGACGACGAGGTCCTCGGCACTGCAGATCCGGGCTCTCTTTCCGGGTTGGACCTCGACTTCCACGGCTCTTGCGATGGCTTCCCGGTCGAAACCCAGGTCAGCGAGCAGAAAGTCCACGCGGGTGTTGTCCGAGTCTTTGGTAAAGATGAATCCAACGGACCGCAGCGTACTCAGCGGCTGGTCCACGAGCAGGGTGTAGCTCGAGGCCAGCAAGTTTAACAAGGTTTGAGCCTGGCTGCGATCCAGCAAGACCTTCAGATCCACGTCTTGCGTCGCTCGGGCCCGACCCCAGGCGGCTACAGCCAATCCGCCAACGGCTGCCGAGTCGATGCCTGCTCGACTCAGCTCACTCTGGGCTCGCAGCAGCGAGTCAAAGAGCCTCTCCAAGCCTCTCCTTACGCCAGTCCGCTGCTCTGCGCAGGCGCTCTTGCAGAATCGAGAGATGCTCGTAGTCCTCGGCGATCGCTTCGGCTTCCCACGAGCGCAGGTGCGGTGCGAACTCGCGGCACAGTTGCTCGAGCTGGGCCATGCTCTCGGCCTGCGACGTGCGGCGCAGCAGCTCGTTCTCGAGCCGCTCCATCTCCTCGTAGGTGCGTCGAAACTCCCGCGCGTCCATCACTGCTTTTCTCGTCGTCGAATGCCTGCGACCCGTCGTCGCGCCATTTCATTCGATTTCAAGCCGCCAGGGTGGGCTCCTGCAGTCTGGATTCGAGGCCACCGGAATCCCACCCTGGTCACGTTCACAGCGTGAGCACCATCCCGACGAGCGTGCTGCCGATCCTGAAATACTGCACCGGCGTGATCCTTTCTTTGAGGACAAGGCGCGCAAAGGCGATGGTCACCACCGGAGAGGCGGCTGTCAGCGGGGCCACGACGGAGACTGGACCGTAGCGGGTGGCGACGATAACCGCGGCGTCGCCGCCGGCCATCATCGCCATGGGGAGGCTCGAGTGCCAGAGGATCCAGCCCAGCCCGTCCAGGACGTAGGCCATCAGAGAGCAGAGCAGAAAGGTTCGCCCGGGCTGCGCGAACGGGTCGGGATGCTGGTGGCTCAGGAAATACCCCGCTCCCACCGAGCGCGCGATGACGAAGAACAGGCAGAAGCGGGCGGGTGAGACCCTGCCCCAGGCCATAGAGCAGCAGGGCGGCCAGGGCGCTGGGAAGCCAGTCCCCGGGATTCACGGTGGCCCGATCATGAGTCCGGGATCATACTGAGCACTACTCCCGGCGAGTCGTTCTCGAATGCTTCGGGTTCTCCCCTGAGCTCCCAACGAGTAGATGACCTGGATCATCCCCCCGTTCTCCGTCCCCTGTTAGGATGGCCGCGTGACAGTCCACAGGCGCTTTCTCAAGACCTCGCTCGTCTTCCTGACCCTGTTCGGCTCTCTGATCGGCGCCATGATGCTGGTGCAACTGGCCGGCTGGATGCCGGCCCGGGCCTTCCAGGCCCACCTGGTGGCCCACGCCTCCTTTCAGGTCTACGGGTTCATGCTGCTCTTCATCCAGGGCATCTCCCTGGCCATGCTTCGCACTCCTTGCTTCCCCCGGGCCCTGATTCCCCTGACCCTGGCGCTCACTACGCTGGGAGTGCTGCTCTCGGCCTTCGCCGAGCTGGGCGTGCCGGTCTGGGCCGGAAGAACCGCCCTGACTCTGGGCAGCCTGCCCCTGGTCTGGCTGTCCTGGCCCTACGGCCCCTATCTGGTGAGCGGTTCTCTGTGGCTGCTGGCGGGCATCCTCACCGGGCGCTACGACCTGGTGCTGTGGGGCTTTGCCACCCTCTTCGTGCTGGGGCTGGGGCAGCGCATGCACCCGGCCCTGCTCGGTCAGCCGGCCGTGCCTCGCTGGGCCCGCCCCACCATCGCCATCCTGTGGAACCTCGGCCTGCTGCTGGACCAGCCGGCGCTGTTGCTGCTGGCCGCCTCGCTGCAGTGCGCCGGGCTGAGGGTGTTCCGAGCCGCCCTCCGCCCCGGCCGGCTGGCCTGGGACCTGCGCAGCTACCTGCGCTTGAGCTACGCCTGGTTGATGGTGGCCTGCCTGATGGCGGTCCTGCAGGCGCCCCCGAGCCTGACCCGGCACACCCTGGCCTCTGGCTTCCTCTTGACCATGATGGCCGGAATGGCTCTTCGCATCGTCCCCGCCCTTGAAAGGCGGGCCATCACCGCCCCCGGCAGGCCGGCCCTCATTCTGCTGGGCCTCCAGCTCGGAGCCATCCTTCGACTGGGAGCTCAGGCCGCCGGCCTGTCCCAGGTGATGGCTCTGGGAGGGCTGGTCCAGCTTCTGGCCGTTACCACGTTCGCAGTCGTCCTGTGGCAGACCATGCGCCCTCAACCCTTGACCTGGATCAATTTCCTACCTCAGGCCGGCTGTTACGCTGGTCCCACACAACGAAGGGAGCTCATATCCTCGTGAATCGAATCTATCCAGCTCTAGCATTGATGTTGCTGGCTGCCGGCTGCTCCCAGGGCCCGAGTGCGACTCCAAGCCCTGGGGCGGGAGGCGGCCTCCCGGCCGAAGTGATGCAGGTGGCTCAGGAGCGGGGGCTCACCCCCGATGACCTGTACGCTGCCGCCAAGACGTTCATGCCGACCGGCAAACTCGACCCTTACTTCATCTTCAGCTCGGGGGGACATTCGGGCCAGGTGCACGTCATCGGCGTGCCCTCCATGCGACTCTTGAAAACCATCGCCGTCTTCGCCCCCGAGCCCTGGCAAGGCTACGGCTACGGTGGCGGGCCGTCCAGGGTGCTCAAAGAGGGCAACATGCCCTCGGGCAAGGAGTTGAGCTGGGGAGACACCCACCACCCCGGCCTGTCCGAGACCAAGGGCAGCTATGATGGCAAGTTCCTCTTCATCAACGACAAGGCCAATGCGCGCCTGGCGGTGATCGACCTGCGCGACTTCGAGACCAAGCAGATCGTTAAGAACCCCAATGCCATCAGCGACCATGGGGGCTCGTTCGTGACCCCCAACACCGAGTACGTCATCGAGGGCCCCCAGTACGCCACCCCGGTGGGCTGGGAGTATGCCGACATCAAGGACTACAAGGACAAGTACCGCGGCCTGATGACCTTCTGGAAGTTCGACCCGATGAAGGGCCGGGTGATTCCCGAGGAGTCCTTCCAGATGGAGCTGCCCCCCTACTGGCAGGACCTGGCTGACGCCGGCAAGGGCCCCAGCGACGGGCTGATCTTCTGCAACTCCTTCAACTCCGAGATGGCTACCGGCGGCGTCGAGTCGGGCAATCCCCCCTTCGAGGCCGGAGCGAGCAAGAACGACACCGACTTCTTGCACATCATCGACTGGAAGAAGGCCGAGCAGGTCGCCAAGGCCGGCAAGACCGAGACGGTCAACGGCATGCGCATCATCAAGCTGCCCACCGCCGTGGCCGAGAACCTGCTCTTCCTGACCCCCGAGCCCAAGAGCCCGCACGGGGTGGACGTCACTCCCAACGGCGAGTTCGCCGTGGTGGGCGGCAAGCTCGACCCCCACGTGACCATCTTCTCGGTGGACAAGATCCGCAAGCAGATGGCGGCGGGAAGCGACCAGAAAGACCCGTTCGGCATCCCGATCCTGCCGCTTGACTCCACCAAAGAGGCCCAGGTCGAGCTGGGCCTGGGGCCGCTGCACACGGTCTACGACGACAAAGGCTACGCCTACACGTCGATGTTCCTCGACTCGGCTGTAGCCCGCTGGACGCTGGGTGGCGAGTATGACAAGCTCAATCCCGAGCCCCCCTGGACCCTGGTCCAGAAGCTCCCGGTTCACTATAACATCGGCCACATCGCCTCGGTCGAGGGCGACACCGCCACCCCCGGCAACGGCTTCGTGGTGGCCCTCAACAAGTGGTCCACCGACCGCTTCGCCAACGTCGGACCGCTGCTGCCGCAGAACTTCCAGCTGGTGGACTCGTCCAAGACCGGCGAGAGCATGCGGCTGCTCTACGATATGCCCATCGGCTTTGCAGAGCCCCACTATGTGCAGGTGATCCGCGCCGACCGGCTCAAGCCTTTTGAGGTCTACCCCGAGGTGGGCTACAACCCCGAGACCAACCAGGTGGATCCCAAGGCCGTCACCAACCCCAAGCAGGCCGGCATCAAGCGAAACGGCAAGACCGTCGAGATCTCGATGCCGCTCATTCGCAGCCACTACACCCCCGAGCACGTGCGCGTGAAACAGGGTGACAAGGTCATCTGGCACCTGACCAGCCTCGAGCGCACCCGCGACGCCACCCACGGCTTTGCGCTGGGGGGCTACAACATCAACCTGAGCCTGGAGCCGGGCGAGCACCAGACGGTGGAGTTCGTGGCCGACCAGCCGGGAGTCTTCCCCTTCTACTGCACCGAGTTCTGCTCGGCCCTGCACCTGGAGATGGTGGGCTACTTCTTCGTCGAGCCCGAGCCGGTGGCAGGCAAGTAGGAAGACCACTCGGGGGGGGAATTTCTGACCCCGAATGTGAGGAAAACAAGATGAGTCGCTGGCTCTCGATCGACCCCGACCTGAAGGTGGTGCTGCCCGATGGCACGCTGCGCCCCATGAGCGACTACGAGTGGCCCACGGTGGTGCTGATGCTGGCCAGCTTGCTGCTGACTATCTCCCTCTTCGTCCCCTACTGGAGTCTCACCATGAAGGCCCCTCAGTATCCGCAGGGTCTGAAGGCGACCCTCTTTATCAACCGCGTCGAAGGGGACGTTGAGGAGATCGATGGCCTGAACCACTACCTGGGCATGCCGTCGCTCAACGAGGGGGGAAAGATCGAGCGCCAGATCTCGTTTCTGGCCGTGGTGGTGATGGCCAGCCTGGTGCTGGCGGCAGTGCTGGTGCACAACCGCTGGGCGGCCGTGCTGGCCCTCCCCTCGATCATCTTCCCGATTCTCTTCCTGGCAGACCTGAAATACATCCTGTATACCTACGGCCACAGCATCGATCCCCACTCGGCCCTGGGCCAGGCCATCAAGCCGTTCACCCCCCCCATCCTGGGCGAGGGCAAGATCGGCCAGTTCGTAACCCTGGCCGAGTGGGGACCTGGCCTGTACCTGACCATGGCTGCTTCGGTGCTGGTGATTTTCGGTCTCTACCTGCACCGCCGGGCCTACCGGGCGGTCTCGCAGGCGCGCAAGCGGGTGAACGCAAAGTGAGAGCCCTCTTGCTCATTCTCTGTCTTCTGGCGCCGGTCTGGGCCGAGCCCCGGCTGGTGTCGAGCGAGACGGAGCTGCGCGAGGCTCTCAGGACCTGTGACCACATCGTGGTGCTGCCCGGCCACTACCTCGGCCAGTTCGTGGTGGACCGGACCCTGGTGCTGGAAGGTCGGGACATGCCCGTGCTGGACGGCGGCGGGAAGGGCACGGTTCTGACCGTGAACGCCCCCGACGTCACCGTGCGCGGCTTCGAGTTCCGAGGCAGCGGGGTGGAGCCCGAGCAAGACCATTCCGGGGTCACCCTCAACGCCCCCCGCGCCCGGGTGGAGCGCAACCGCTTCCGAGAGGTGCTCTTCGGGGTGGTGGTGTCGCGCTCGGACCACTCGGTGGTGCGCGACAACGACATCCAGAGCAAGCCCGAGTTCGAGCTGGGTCGCAAGGGGGATGGCATCCGGGTCTGGTACAGCCAGGGCGTGGTGATCGAGGGCAATCGAGCCCGCGACTGCCGCGACCTGGTGGCCTGGTACTCCTCCGACATCACCTTCCGCGGCAACCACGTATCCAATGGTCGCTATGGCGTGCACTTCATGTATTGCGATCGCAGCCGCGTGGAGGGCAACGTCCTGGAGGCCAACTCGGTGGGCATCTATACGATGTACTCGCGTCAGGTCGACCTCAAGGACAACCGAGTCACCGGGTGCCGCGGTGCCTCCGGCTATGCCCTGGGCTTCAAGGACGCCGACGACGTGGAGGCCACCGGTAACGTTCTGGTGGACAGCAAGGTGGGCCTGTTCCTGGATAGCACTCCCACCCTGCCCGGATCGTTCTTCCGGTTCACTGGCAACGTGCTGGCCTTCAACGACGCCGGAGTGGCCCTCTTCCCCTCGGTCAAGGGCGCTAAACTCTGCGGCAACTCGTTCAATGAGAATGCCGAGCAGGTGCGCCTGGAAGGGGGAGGCCAGCAGCAGGGGAACTCGTTCGAGGGCAACTACTGGAGCGACTACACTGGCTGCGATCTGGACGGCGACGGGCGCGGCGACCAGCCTTATCGCTCTCAGAAGTTGTTCGAGAGCCTGGCGGCCCGCGATCCGAGCCTGCGTCTGTTTCAGGGCACCCTGGTGCAGATGGCGCTCGACAGCGCGGCGCGTCTTTTCCCGCTGGTGGCTCCTCAGCCCAAGCTGGAGGACCCCTCTCCCAGCCTGGCCCCCCCGGTGCTGCCCCCCCCGGCGCCGGTCCGTCCCACGATGCTGGGGTGGGCCTGGCCAGCCCTGACGCTGCTGGTTCTGGTCGCCCTGCGGATCAAAGTCCGACCCACCCTTCGTCCCAAAGGAGTACCGGCGATGAACGCGGTCCTGAAACTCGAGAAGGTCACCAAGAAGTTCGGCCGCCTGACGGCCGTAGATGGGGTGTCTCTGGAGGTCAAGCCGGGTCAGGCCGTGGCCCTGTGGGGCGCCAACGGAGCCGGGAAGACCACCCTGATGCGCTGCCTGCTGGGCCTGCTCTCCTGTGAGGGCAAGCTGCTCATCGGGGAGTTCGACGCCCAGCGTCAGGGAAAGAAGGCCCGGGCCCTGCTGGGCTACGTGCCCCAGGAGCTCAGCTTTCACGACGACCTGAGTGTGGCCGAGACTCTGGAGCTCTACGCCACCCTGCGCGGCGTGCGCGATCCCGGCCAGGCCCTGGCCCGGGTCGGGCTTGATCACTGTCCCGAGCGCAAGGTGGGTCAGCTTTCGGGGGGCATGAAGCAGAGGTTGGCGCTGGCTCTGGCCCTGCTGGGGGATCCGCCCCTGCTGCTGCTGGATGAGCCCACCTCCAACCTGGACCTGCAGGGTCGCCAGGAGCTCTTGCACCTGCTGGGCGAGCTGCGCAGCCAGGGAAAGACGATGCTCTTCACCAGCCACCGGCTCGACGAGGTGCTGGCCCTGGCCGACCGGGTGGTGGTGCTCGAGCGCGGCAAGGTGACCCTGAGCGCGACGCCGGCCGAAATGGTGGGCCAGCAGGGTTGGCAGACGGTCATGAAGCTGCGCATGCCGTCCGAGAGCCTGGAGCAGGCACTGGAGCTCCTGGTCCGCTCCGGCTTTGCGGCCTCGCGCAACGGCACCGGGCTGTGGGTGGAGGTGCCCGGTGACCGCAAGGCTTCTCCTATCCAGACCCTGGCACGGGCAGGCATCGTGGTCACCGATTTCGAGATATGAGGTGGAGTGCTGGAGGACATTTCGCGCTGACGGACTTGCCCAACGGAGGGTCAACAGATGAGGAGACGGTCATGGAAATGAGCATCGTGCTGGCCATCGCGGCCAAAGAGATCAAAGACGCCACCCGGAACCGCTGGTTCTGGCTCTACACGGCCGCCTTCGCTCTGCTCAGCTCGGCCCTGGCGGCGGCCGCGCTGCTCGGCTCAGGCTTTGGAGGGTTGGCCGGATTCGGGCGTACCACCGCCAGCATGATCAACCTGGTGCTGCTGATCGTGCCCTTGATGGGCCTGACCGCCGGCACCCTGAGCATGGCTGGCGAGCGCGAGCGCGGCACGCTGGCCTACCTGATGGCCCAGCCGGTGAGCCGATTCGAGGTCTTCTGGGGCAAGTTCGCCGGCCAGGTGGTGGCCCTGGTGAGCAGCCTGGTGCTCGGGTTCGCTCTCAGCGGCGGCCTGGTCGCCTGGCGGGGGGGCGCGGCCCAGAGCGCGCTCTATTTGACCCTGCTGGCGCTCAGCGCCATGCTGGCGGTGGCCAGCCTGGGCCTGGGATTCTTGATCTCGGTGCTGGTGCGCCGCGCCTCGGCGGCCTTCGCGATCTCGGTGGTGACCTGGCTCGGCCTGGCCTTCCTGGCCGACCTGACCTTGCTGGGAATGGCCTCGGGGATGCGCCTGGGCGCCCAGCAGCTCTTTCACCTGAGCCTGCTCAACCCGCTGGAGGCCTTCCGGATGGCCAGCATCTTCTCGCTGCGCTCCAGCCTCGATTCGCTCGGTCCGGCCGGGCTGTATGCCACCCGCACTTATGGCTCGGCCACCCTGGCCCTGTTCATTGGGGCGCTGGCACTCTGGGCCTGCCTGCCCGCCACCCTGTCTTACGCGGTGTTTCGACGCCGTAGCATCCTGTGAGGTGAACGAGCCTTGAGAGAGCTGTTGTTGATCGCTTTGTTCTTGTCCGGGTGCGCGGCCGCCCCGGCCAACGGCCCGCCCGAGATTCGCTACGGGCAGGATGAATGCTCGCGCTGCCGCATGATCGTCGACCAGCCCCGATTCGCCGCTGCCACCCGGCTCGGTGAGGAGGTACGGGTGCTCGACGATCTGGGAGAGCTGTTCGAGCCCCCCGGCCTGCGGCCGGGTGAGCTGGCCTGGGTGCACGACGCCGAGAGCCAGCAGTGGATCGACGCTCGCTCGGCCTACTACGTCCGTTGTGAGGGGCTGAAAACCCCTATGGGATACCGATTTCTGGCGACCGGCTCGGCCCCCCAGGCCGAGCTTCTGGCCGCTCGCTATCGGGGAAGAATCCTCCGCTTCGAGCAAGCTCGGGCGGAAATCGAAGGAGAAAGCCAGTGAAACAATCGCTCATCTTATCGCTGCTGGCCGCCTCATTGGCGGCGGCAGGGTGCTCGAGCCCACCAAGCTCGACCGACACCACCTCGACCCCGACCGCGACGGGCACCACCGCCGCGACCTCGACACCCGCTCCGGTGGCCAGGGCCGCCGATCCGGCCAAAGGCAAGACCGCCTACGACGGCACCTGCACCGCCTGTCACGGTCCCGACGGCAAGGGCGTCGAGGGGCTGGGCAAGCCGCTGGTGGGCAGCGCCATGCTGGGGTTGAAAGATGAGGACCTGGTGGCTTTCATCGTCAAGGGCCGGCCTCCCACCGATACCGCCAACACCACCGGCATCGACATGCCGCCCCGGGGCGGCAACCCGGCTCTGACCGATCAGGACATCGCCGATGTCGTGGCCTATATGCGCACCTTGAAGTAGGTTGGTGGCCCGGCCGGGGGGGGCGGGCCGGCCGATCCATCGATAGCATCAAGTCCGAGTGCTCCAGTGGAAGCAGTCGGATACTTCCTGTTGTCCGCAGCAGGCCGTCCCGCGGGCAGTCCCCCAGGGCACGGTGAAGGAGCCCCACGTTGAACGTTTCAGGAATTGGCGCGGCGCCGTCCAGAAGATTCCCGCGCGTTCTGATTCTGAACAGGTCACCGCGTGAGAGTGTAGCAGGAGTTCTCCGTCTGGCAGATAACCGCTTTCCAATTTTGCTTGCCCGGGGGTGGTCGTACGTTGACTCCCACTAGCTGGCTGAGGCTGGTCGTGCTGGTGCTTGTGCTGCTCTCGTCGGCCCCGGCTCAGGAGAGCGTTCTGACCCTGGAGCAGGCCATTGATCTCGCTCTGCAGGGGAACCGCAAGATTCAGAGCGCTCGCCTGGCGGTGGAACGAAACGACCACCTGCTCCAGGCGGCTGAGGCCCAGCGACTGCCGAGTTTCAGCCTGCAGGCCAACCACCAGCGCCAGCTCGAAGACCAGAACTTCGTGTTCCAGCAGGGAAGCCTGGGTACCTACAGCATCGGGCCTATCCCCTCTCAGGACACGGTCGTGGCCGTTCTGAGCGGCTCGATCACGACCTATCAGGCCCAGGTGGCCCAGCCTCTCACCGGTCTTTACAAGCTCAACCTGGGAGTGGACCTGCAGCAGGGCGAGCTGGAGGTGGCCCGGGAGGAGGAGCATCTCCAGCGGCTTCAGACCGTACTGGAGGTTCGCTCGGCCTACTACGCCCTGCTCGATACGCAGAGCGGCCTGGTGGCAGCCCGCGACGGGGTGGAGTTTCTCACCGAGCTCGAGCGGGTGATGGGCGAGTTCGTCCGCGAGAAGGTGGCTCTGAAGGCCGACCTGCTGGAGGTGCAGGCTCGTCGCCTGGAGGCCCAGGCCCAGGTGCTGCAGCTCGAGAACGCCCTCCAGACCCGGTGCGAGCAGCTCAATTTGTTGCTGGGTCGAGAGCTGGCCACGCGCTTTTCGGTCGTGGACCCGCTGGTGACTCGGAGGCCCTCCCCGCCGCTCGAGAGCCTGCAGCAGAAAGCCCTCTCGGGACGCCCCGAGTTGCGCCAGGCCGACATCCGCGTGCAGCAGGCCGAGCAGCAGCGGGACCTGAAGGCCGCCGACTGGATTCCCGATGTCAATCTGGCCTTTCAGTATCAGCGCTTCTCCGACAGCGGCATTCTTCCCGATCAGGTGATCTCGGTCGGCCTGCAGGCCGAGTGGGAGCCCTGGGACTGGGGCCGGCGAGGTCACCAGGCGGCCGCCCACAGCGCAGGCCTGGAGGCCGCGCGAAGATCCCAGGCCGAGGCTCGTGACCAGATCGTGCTGGAGGTCAACGCCAAATACCGCCAGTTGAGCGAGCTGCGGGCGGGAGAAGCCGCGGCTCGGGTGGCCCGCGAGGCCGCCGAGGAGCGGCTGCGCGTGGCCACCAGCCGCTTTCTGCTCAAGGCTGCCCTGCTCAAGGACGTGCTCGAGGCCCAGGCCCAGCTCTCCCGCGCTCAACGCGACTACCGCAAGGTGGTGCTCGACTGCGCCACCGCCGAGGCAGAGCTCGAGCGGGCCGTGGGCCAGCCGCTGGCCGAAGGGGGGGCTCCGTGAGAAGAGTGCTCCTTTGTGCGCTGGCTCTCTGGCTCTGCGGTTGCTCGGGTCCGCCCCCTCCTCCCTCGGGCAAGGCCGCCACGCTGGTGCAGGTCGAGAAGCTCGAGGAGCGGGCCAGCACGGCCGGTGGGGAGCGCTACAGCGCCAGCGTCGAGCCTTCCACCCGGGTGGTGGTCAACTTCAACTCCGGGGGCTACGTGGAGAGCGTGCGCCGGGTGGGCGACCGCTTGATCCAGCCGGGCGATCCGGTGAAGAAGGGCGAGGTCCTGTGCAGCCTGCGAGCCGTCGACTTCTCCTCGCGGCTCGAGCAGGCCGGTGCTCAGGTGGGCCGGGCCGAGGCTCAGGAGCAGGACGCCCGGGCCCAGATCGAAGAGGCCCGGGGAGGCAGTCGCCTGGCCCGGGGACAGTTGACTGAAGCACGTGGGGCTGAATCTCAAGCCCGCTCAGCCCTGGGCGAGCTCGAGGCAACCCTGGCCCAGGCCCGCGAGGCCGTGCGTGAGGCGCGCGCTGCCACCGAGCTGGCCCGAACCAACCTGGAGCGCTCTCAGAGCCTGTTCGAGTCGGGCTCGCTGGTCAAGCCGGAGCTCGACCAGGCCCGTTTCAATCACCAGCAGGCCAGCGTGCGCCTGGCTCAAGCCGAGGAGCAGCTCAAGGGGGCGCAGTCGCGACTGGCCCAGGGGAGGGCCCAGGTCGAGCAGGCTCGGGGCCGGGTGGAGCAAGCCTCCGGACAGGTGGAGGTGAGCCTGGCCAGGGAAAAGCGCTCGACGGCCGGAGTCCAGGCGGCCAGCTCCGATCTCGAGTCGGCCCGGGCCCAGTGGGAGCAGACCCGCCTGGCCCAGATGGATGCCTCGCTCAAAGCTCCGATGGACGGTGTCCTCCTGAGCCGCAGCGTGGAGGTGGGAGCCCTGGTGGCGCCTGGCGCGCCGGGCTTTGAGGTGGCCGAGGTGAGCCAGGTGCGCGTCACGTTCGGGGTTCCCGACCTGGAGGTGGCCGAGCTCAAGCTCGGACAGAGCGTCACCATCGGCACGCAGTCGCTGCCCGGAGAGAAATTCCAGGGGCGGGTCAGCACCATCTACCCCGAGGCCGATCCGCAGAGCCGGGTGTTTCGAGTCGAGGTCAAGGTGAGCAATCCGGACCAGAAGCTGAAGGTGGGCATGATCGCTTCGCTCTACCTGGGCGGCGGTGCTCAGAGCGTTCTCACCATCCCCATCGCGGCCATCGTCCGCCGGCCGGACGCAAGAGACAAGTTCTCGGTCTACGTGCTCGAGCGTCAGGGTGGGCGAAGCATCGCCCGTCTGCGGCCGGTGGAGCTCGGCGATCCGACCGGCGACCGCATGATCGTGGTCTCGGGCCTGAAGCCCGGGGATGAGGTGATCGCCGCCGGCTCCAACATGATCTCCGATGGCGAAGAGGTCACGGTGCAGCCCTGATGAGCCACGGCCGCTCCGACGAAGAGCTCATCGCAAGCACCCACAACTCCTCGCGCTTTTTTGTCGAGCAGCGACAGATCGCCTGGGTGCTGCTGATCTTCACCATTCTTGGAGGGCTCTACGGCTTCCGGGCCATGCCTCAGCGCAAGGACCCGGACATCCCGGTGCGGCGGGCCGTGGCCCTGATCCCCTGGCCCGGCAACTCGGCCGAGCGAGTGGAGCAGCTCGTGACCAGGCCGGTCGAGGAGGCGGTCTCCCAGAACACCTACGTGACCGAAGTCGAGTCTATCTCGCGCACCAATCTCAGCATCGTCTACCTCGATCTCGACGAGAACCTCGAGGATACTGGCAAGCAGTTCGATGACGTCAAGATGAAGCTCGAGGGGGTGCAGCTCCCGGCCGGGGCGGGCCCGATCCAGTTCGTCAAAGACTTCGGGGATACGGCCGCCCTGATGCTGACCGTGGCCAGCCCCCCCCTCTCCGACCAGGAGATCGAGCTGCGCTCTCAGGCCATCGAGCGGGCCATCCGCGAGCATCGGGGCAAGGCCGCTGCCGACCCGGCCCGCTTCACGCTGGTGGCCTGCTTCCCCGAGTCGACCGACGAGCGCCTGCTCGCCCTGGTGGTGGCCGACTTCCTCTCCTTCACCCGCGAGCGTGGGGTGGCCAGCGACCTGAGCGTCTTCGGCGGGCCGGGCTACGTGGCCGTGGATGGTCGTTCCAAACTGTCTGACGAGGCGCTGCTTGGCCATCTGCTCACCTTTACCCAGGAGCGGCTCAAGCTCGAGGAGCTGCACCCCGACCTCTGGGAGGCGGCCGTGATCCGCACGCCCTCCGAGACGCGCGAGAAGCTGGCTCTGGTGGCGGGAGACAAGTACAGCTATCGCGAGCTCGACCAGCTGACCGAGGCCCTGGCTGACCGGCTGCGCACCGTTCCCGATGCCACCAAGGTGGAGCGCGCCGGGGTGCTCGAGGAGCGCATCTTTCTGGTCTACAGCCAGGAGCGCCTGGCCAGTTACGGCATGAGCGTGGCCGGCCTGGCTGACCTGCTCGGCGCGCGCAACATCGCAACCGGTGGGGGAGAGACCCAGAGCGGGGGCAGCGTGGTTCCCCTGGCTCCCTCCGGTGAGTTCCGCAGCGAGAAAGAGATCGGCGACGTGGCCATCGCCCAGGAGAAGGGCTCCCCCGTCTACCTGCGCGACCTGGTCAGCATCGATCGCTCCTACGAAAGCCCGGCCACCTACCTCAACTTCCTCACCTGGCGTGACGACAAGGGTGTGTGGCACCGCAATCGGGCCATCACGCTCACGGTGCAGATGCGGCCCGGCAAGAAGATCGGCGACTTCGGCCGCGAGGTGGACGAGGTGCTCGCGGCCGCCAGCCGCGAGCTTCCCCCTGACCTGATCATCCGGCGCACCTCCGATCAGCCGCTTCAGGTAACCGAGAACATCAGCCTCTTCATGCGCTGCCTGCTGGAGGCCATCGCGCTGGTGGTGCTGATCAGCCTGGTGGGGTTCTGGGAGTGGCGCTCGGCCCTGGTCATGGCCCTGGCCATCCCCATCACCCTGGCCATGACGTTTCTTTTCATGGCGGTCTGCGGCATCGACCTGCAGCAGGTCTCCATCGCCGCTCTGATCCTGGCTCTGGGGCTCCTGGTGGACGACCCGGTGGTGGCCGGGGACGCCATCAAGAACGAGCTGGGACGAGGGCATCCCCAGGCCATCGCCGCCTGGCTGGGCCCCACCCGCCTCGCCACGGCCATCCTCTATGCCACCATCACCAACATCGTGGCCTATCTCCCCTTCCTGCTCTTGAGCGGCGACACGGGGCGGTTTTTGTACAGCCTGCCGGTGGTCATCACCTGCTCGCTGGTCGCCTCGCGGCTGGTCTCCATGACCTTCATCCCTCTGCTGGGCTACTACTTGTTGCGCCCCACCCGCGAGCTTCCCGTGCACCAGCGTCGGGAGCACGGCTACGCCCGGGTCTACTACCGGGTGGCCCGCTGGTGCGTCACCCACCGCTGGCGGGTGATGGCCCTCTCGGGCCTGCTGCTGGCCCTGGGCGCAGGTCTCTTCTTGCAGCTCGAGACCCAGTTCTTCCCCAAGGACCTGCAGTATCTGTCCTATCTCGAGCTGCGACTGCCCATGGACCGCACCCTGGTCAGCACCAACCGCGAGGCCCTCCAGGCCGAGCAGCTGGTGCGGGAGGCGGCCAGCGAGCTGGAGGCTCGCCTGGGACGCAAGGTGCTCAAGAACATGACCACTTTCCTGGGAGGAGGGGGCCCGCGCTTCTGGTTCTCGGTGGAGCCCGAGCTCAAGCAGCTCTACTATGCCCAGATCATCATTGAGGTCGAGGACAAGCGCGATACCGTGCCGCTTCTGGAGGCCGTCAGCGCCCGCACCGACCGGGCTTTCCCCGGGGTGCAGGTGGATGCGCGCCAGCTCGAGACCGGCAAGCCCATCGGTGTGCCGGTAGCCCTGCGTCTCACCGGCCAGGACCTGCACCAGCTGCGCGCTGCCGCCGAGCAGCTCAAGAGCCTGCTCAGAAAGTGCCCCCTGGCCACCCGGGTGCGCGACGACTGGGGCGAGGAGGGGATGGTGCTCGAGGTCGTGACCGATTCCGACCGGGCCAACCTGGCCGGGGTGACCCATCTGGACGTGGCCCAGTCTACCGCCGCTGCCCTGAGCGGCACTCCGGTCACGGTGCTGCGCGAGGGGGACCGCCAGATCCCGGTGGTGGCCCGGATGCGGATGGACGAGCGGGCCCAGCTGTCCGACCTTCGTAACCTGTACGTCTATTCCAGCCAGGGTCAGCAGAAGGTGCGGCTCGGCCAGGTGGCTCTGGTCGAGCTCAAGCTCGAGCCCCAGATGGTCCGCCGGCGGCGCTTCGCGCGGGCCCTGACGGTGGGGGCCTTTCCGATAGCCGGCCACCTGCCTTCCGAGATCATCCGGGCCATCGAGCCCGAGCTGAAGGAGCTGCGCCTGGGCCCGGGGGTCAAGCTGGAGGTGGCCGGCGAGCAGGAGGAGCAGCAGAAGAGCTTTGCCGAGCTGGCAGTGGTGATGGCCATCAGCATGGCCGGGATCTTCCTGGCTCTGGTCTTTCAGTTCAAGAGTGCGCTCAAGCCCATCTTAGTATATGCGGGCATCCCCTTCGGCTTCGTGGGAGCCATCGCCGCCCTGTGGGTGATGAATTCTCCTTTCGGGTTCATGGCCTTCCTGGGCATCGCCGCCCTGGTGGGCGTGATCGTGAGCCACATCATCGTTCTGTTTGATTACATCGAGGAGATGCAGGCCGAGGGCGCCTGCTTCATGGACGCCCTGCTCGACGCGGGCATGGCCCGCCTGCGGCCGGTGCTCATCACGGTGGGGGCCACGGTCTTCGCGATGTTCCCGCTGGTCCACAGCGGCGGCCCGCTGTGGGAGCCGCTCTGCTACACCCAGATCGGCGGGTTGACCGTGGCCACCTGTGTCACGCTGCTGCTGGTTCCGGTCATGTACTCCATCTTTGTCCTGGATTGGAAGATCCTCCGCTGGGAGGGCCCCCTGCTGCCGGCTGAGCCAGCCCCTGAAGCCGTTGAGTCTGTTGCACCCGAGGGCGCAGAGCCGGCCCCGGAAGCTGCCAAGCCTGAGCCCGAGGCAGGTGAGCCCTGAGACGGCGCCTCGGCTTGCTGGCACTCGGCCTCCTGTTGACCTGGGTGCCCGGCCCGGTGACGGCCGACCCGTCGAGCGATCAGGTCCACCAGCTCGACGGCTCGACCCTGGTGCTGGTTCCGGCCGGGAGCTTTCTCATGGGCTCGAGCGCGGGCTCTCTGGATCAGCGTCCCGCCCGCCAGGTCAAGCTGCCCGCTTACTACATCGGCAAGCACGAGGTGACCAACCAGCAGTTTCGCAGGTTTCTCCAGGCCACCGGGACACCCGCCCCCGAGTCCTGGGCCCGGGCTGCCGACCGCTGGGGGGAGAGGGCCCCGGCCCTCTATCTTTCCTACTTCGATGCCCGGGCCTATTGCGACTGGGCCGGGCTGCGACTTCCCGACGAGGCGGAGTGGGAGCGGGCCGCCCGGGGCACCGATGGCCGTCGTTTTCCTTGGGGCAATGCCTTCGAGCTCACGCGCTGCCAGTGTGCCGCCGAGGGACCGGCCCCGGTGGACGCCCACCCCGAGGGAGCCTCGCCCTCGGGCTGTCTGGACATGGCCGGCAACGCATGGGAGTGGACCGACTCGTGGTATGACGCCTATCCTGGCTCGAGCTGGCGCTGCGATGAGTTCGGGAAGAAATTCCGGGTGCTGCGCGGAGGCTGCTGGCAGCATCGCAGCGCGGACTTTCTGGCAGTCTCCCAGCGCAGCTACAACCTGGCCGCCTCGCGCCTGGAGCCCTCCGGCTTTCGGGTGGCCCGCAACCTGTGATGGAAGTTTGATGCTCATCATAGCCGCCCGGGGGAGGGGTCCCTCAGGCTGGCGCAATCATGGCTCTAAAGTGCAAGGCCTTTGGTTTTGCACTTTACAACGCGCTGGAACGCAGTTCCGGCGCGTTCGTCAGATTGTGCTAATGTGCAAAACCAAAGTGCGAGCACATTAGCCGCAGTCACCTCCAGGCCCTTCTCGTCCCGGCTGGTCGCCGTGGTCAAGCTGGTCGAGGCGTGCAACCTGGCTTGTGCTTACTGCTATCAGTCCGGACGCCTCAACGCCGGCCAGGTCATGGAAGATCAGACCCTGGGTCGGGTGCTCGCCGAGCTTCACCGGGTGACCTCGGGTCCGGCCAGCCTGCTCTGGTATGGCGGCGAGCCGACCCTGGTTGGCCTGGGCAGGTTCTCGGCCATCGTCGCCCGGGCCGACGAGCTTTTTTCGCGACGGGGTGGGGTCGCCCACTCGCTGCAGACCAACGCAGTGTTGATCGACGAGGAGTGGGCCGACTTTCTGGCTTGCAGGAGCTTCGGGGTCTCCTTGAGCCTGGATGGGCCGGCCCAACTGCACGATGCCGCCCGTCCCAGGGCCGGCGGCGCGGGTAGCCATGCGGCTGTCGAGCGGGCGCTCGGTTGCCTGCAGAGGGCCGGGTTGAAGCCTCGGGCAGCCTGCGTGGTCGACCGCCACACGCTGGACTTCCCCGAGTTGCTGGTCGACTATTTTCACTCTCTGGGGCTCCACGAAATCGACTTTCCTCCGGCCCTGCGGGCCGGGCCAGGGGGCCTGGAGGCCCGCGTCACAGCCCTGGAGTATGGCCGCTTTATGACGCGCGTCCTGGATAGGTGGCTGGCCCTGGGCCAGCCGAATTTTCGCATCCGCAGCCTGGCCGGAGTGGTTCGCAAGCTGGCTGGCCTGTCGAGCTCTGTGTGCAAGCTGGAAGGTGACTGCTCGAGTTACGTCACCTTCGCGCACAACGGCGATGTGTACCCTTGCGACGAGTTTTCGGCTTTCCCCGAGACCCGCCTGGGCAACGTGCGCGAGAGCCCCCTGGACTCGATCCTCGCAGCCCCCGAGGCCCGGACGCTCTACTCGTCCTGGGCTGTTGTGCCCGAGGAATGCTCGGATTGTCGCTGGAGAGAGATGTGCCGTGGCAGCTGCCCGTTCGAGCGGAAGATGGCCGGCGGGGTCGATCGTCCTTCCATCCTGTGCGACGGCCTCAAACTGATCTTCGAGCGGGTCGACGACATCCTTCGGGCCGCCCGGAAAACATGACTATCGTCAGAGACTTCCCTGGCTGATTCTTGCTACGATGTCCCAAAGGCCATCGGAGGGAGCTTGATTTGCTATGGACTTGACCAGCCTGGGACGACCCTTCCTGAATCCCCAGAACCCGGCGCCGAGCGAGCAGGCGCAGTACCTTCGCCTGTTGATCCAATCGTCAGGATCCGAGCAGCTTAAGAAAATGGTTTCCGAGAACCAGCTCGGCGATGATGAGCTGGTTCAGTTCATCATGGAGCACCCCGAGGAGCTGCAGGGCCCCCGCGGTCAGGGCAGCGCCTTTGCCTTCGCCGTGGCCGGGAGCAGCAAGGCCAGCGCCACGAGCTCGGCTTCCTCGGCCTCCTCGGCTGCGCCCGGCGACTCCTTCTCGGCCTCCGAGGAGGATGACGAGGGCGACTCCGACCTCAAGCCGTTCAGCCAGGACGAGACCATGGCCGCGCCCTCCATGTGCGCGATGGGCGGGGTCAGCTCAGCCGACAAAGCCAAGCCCGAGATGCAGCAGAACCTCAAGGAATGCAAGGCCATCTCCAAGGCCCTGAGCGAGCTTCAGAGCCAGGACGAGGAATCGGGCTCCTCCGGGCTCTCGGCGGCCGTGGCCGAGCTGCGCTCCAAGGAGCAGATCATTCGCTCGTGCCTCAAGCGGGGCAAAGGGGCGGCCAACGATTCCTACCAGTCGCAGGGGGTGGATCCCAAGGACGAGGCGGCCGTATCCAGCTTCGTGGCCCGCATCGGCAAAGAAGTGATCGACATCGGGATGAAGTGCGGCCTGGAGATTGAGGTCTCCGAGAAGCGTGCCAGCCGACTTCAGGCCGGTGGTCTCAATCCTGGCGGTGCTGCTGCTGCTGCTGCTGAGGGCCCCGGGAACGGCAAGAACGGTGCCACCGTCCAGGGCGCAGACAAGGGTAAGGCGCCGGGAGGCCCTCAGGAGAAGACGCAGGGGGCCAACCAGGGCCAGGGCGGCGAGGGTGATGACGACGTCTTCCAGATCACCACCCAGAAGACCGAGAAGCAGATCGAGGTGGGAGCCGACGAGGTGGCCTCCAACCCGGCCATGGCCGGAGCCATGATCGACCAGCTCACCGCCATGTGGGAGCAGAAGCAGCAGCTCGGCGATGCCTTCCAGGCGCCGGCGGTGCTCGACCTGGGCGAGACCCGGCAGGGAAGTCCGCTCGACCAGGCCTTCTCGGCCCCCCGTCCGGGGGGCCCGGGAGAGAACGGCCAGCAATCGGCCGGTCCAGCCGGGCCGGGTGCGGGTGGCCCAATGGCAGCCCCTGCTCCCTGGCCGAGCACCAACGGTGCCAACGGCGGGGCCCCGGTGGCACCGACCGGGGCCCGGCCCATGCCGGCCGGCGGGGCTGGTGCTGGTCGGGCCCCGCGCGACCTGCAATCGCTCATGGCCGCGCTGGGCATGTCGGGCAAGAAGTTCGCCGCCAAGATCCACGTCTACGATCCCAACGCCCAGGTCAGCCTGAGCAAAGGCGGGGGCGGGGGCGGGGTCAAGGTGAACGGCAACCTGAGCGGCAAAGCGATCAACGTCAAGATCCCCAAGATGGTGGGACGGGCCGCCGATGGCTCGATGCACGCCCTCTCCGGCCTGAGCCGGGTAGACAACGGTGGGAGCTTCCTCGCCTCCATCCGGGGCGAGGCCACCGGCGCCGAGGCCGCCAAGCAGCTGCACACCACCGGGAATGGATCGATCTCCATCCCGGGCACCAAAGCCAACTGAGCCGGGGAGGGTCGAGCCGTGCCTGAGATCATCTGTCTCGAGGTCACCAACCGCTGCAACCTCGATTGCGTGCACTGCAACAAGCAGGTCAACCAGCACCCCATCCGGGACATCCCGGTCGACCTGGTGGACAGCATCCTCGAGCAGGCCCGGCCCTTCAGCCCGAGGGTGGTGGCCCTGACCGGGGGCGAGCCCACCACCCACAAGCAGTTCGAGGAGCTGGTCGCCACCATCGCTCGCCACGACTACGGCTATACCCTGGTGACCAACGGCCAGAACTTCCGCGAGAGCCACAAGGTGCTGCTGCGTCACAGCAATCGGCTGCTGGGTGTAACCTTCAGCCTGGAGGGGGCGACGAGCGAGACCAACGACCCAATTCGGGGCCCCAACACCTTCGACCGGCTGATGGATGCTCTGGAGCTTTGCCGCCGCCATGGTCTGAGTTTCGGCCTGCAAACCGTGCTCAGCACCCGCAACGTGGGCGAGATGGATGCCCTGGTCGAGCTGGCCGTCGCCCAGGGAGTCGATCAGCTCAATTTCATCCTGATGCGGCCGGCCCCCCGTCCCATCGAGGAAGGGCTGATGCTCGACCTGGAAGCAGCCGAGGCCGTCGAGAAGAAGGTGGCTGACCTTCGCAAGAACGAGCGTCGCATCAAGGTGGACATGACCACCGGCTATTTCTCCCCCCAGCCCCTGTACGCGTGCCGCCCGCTGGGGATGACCATCATCAGCATCGACTACAACGGCTACCTGCGCTTTTGTCCCGATATCTCCAACTATCGGGGCGCTGGTTGCGCCGAGGATGATACCGATGTCATCGCCGATCTGGCCATGCGCCCCTTGCAGTGGGCTTTGAAGGCGCTGTCCAACCGCATCGCCCTGTTCTGGCAGAACAAGATCGACTACACGGTGATGGACGACCTGGCTCCCACCGACTTCTTCCCCTGTTACTACTGCCTCCGTTACTTCAACAAGGCTGACTGTCTGGACGTTTAAACAGTTGTACGGCAGCGAGCAGATCTGCTTTTCCACCCGCAAGCCCCGCGACAGCTGGCTCTCGGTGGGTCCCGATGGGGAGCGACCGGGCCCCAACAAGGCGGTGCTGGAGATTACGCGAGCCTGCAACATGCGCTGCCTGCACTGTGCCTCCGCGGCCGGCACGGTGCGTCCCAACGAGCTGAGCACCGAGCGGATGCTGACCCTCATCGACGAGCTGCACGAGCTGGGCGTGGAGGACATGGTCTTCTCCGGGGGCGAGCCGCTGGTGCGCAAGGACTGGCCTGTTCTCGCGGCCCGGGTGCGAGGCCACGGCATGAGCCTGGGCATGGTGTCGAACGGGACCTTCGCTCTGCGTCACATGCACCACATCCGCGAGTATCTGACGGCCTACTCGATGAGCCTGGACGGCATGGAGGAGACCCACAACCACATCCGCTGCAGCCCTACCGCCTTTTCCGACGTCTTCGCCGCCTTCGACGAGTTGGCCGAGCATGACGTCTACCGCTTCGCCGTCACCTCGATCTCCAAGCTCAACCTGCACCAGCTCGAGGACATGTACCGGCTGCTGGTCGAGCACGACGTGGTGGGCTGGCAGGTGCAGCTGGTCTTCGCCTCCGGTCGCATGCGCGAGCGAGAGGAGCTCATCTGCTCGCCCGAGGACCTCTATCGGATCACCGAATTTCTGGCCCGGGTCCGGGACGAGTCGCTGCTCGAGCTGCACACCGGCGACAACATCGGCTACTACACCGCCCTGGAGGACACGGTGCGCGGCTGCACCTGGAGAGGCTGCCAGGCGGGTCTGTCGTTGATCAGCATCGAGGCCGATGGCAACGTCAAAGGATGCCTGTGTCAGGAGCCGGAGCTTCGCGAGGGCAAGAAGTTCGTGGAAGGCAACGTGAACCACCGCCCCATCGCCGACATCTGGCGAGACGACAGCCTGTTTGCCTACAATCGCCAGTTTGACCTGGGCCAGGCCCGGGGCTTTTGCGCCAGCTGCCGCCACCTCAAGCTGTGCCGCTGCGGCTGCACGGCCTTTGCCCACTATGTCTCCGGGACCAAGTACAACAACCCGTACTGCCTTTATCGCCTGATGGCGACAACCTGACATGGCCTGGTACGACGAGGACTACTTCGAGGAAGACTACTTCTTGCTCGAGGAGCCGACCGACCTCGAAACCATCGCCCACGTCGCCTTTCTGAGGTCTTTCCTGGAAGAGGGGGCCCTGGAGGTGCTCGACCTGGCCTGCGGCTCGGGGAGGCTGTCGCTGGCCCTGGCTCGGCTCGCTCACAGGGTCACCGGGCTGGACGCAAGCCCGCGGATGATCGAGCGGCTTGGGGCCGAGGCGACCCGAGTCGGCCAGTCGGTCGAGACGGTCTGCCAGGACATGCGTACGCTCGCCTTTCAGGCCCGCTTCGACCTCGTGCTCAGCTTCGCTCACTCGTTCGGCTACTTCCGAGACGAGGAGAACCTGGCCGTGCTGCGTGGCGTCCAGCGCTCGCTCAAGAGCGGCGGCCGCTTCCTGCTCGATCTGGCCAACCGCGAGAGCCTGTTGCATGATTTTGACCGGCACGCCCGGCGCTGGATTGTGAAGAAGGGGAACTACATCATGTTTCGCCGCGAGATGGACCCTTTGACCGGTCGCCTGGACTCCTACGTCACCCTCCTGCGCGAAGGGGGACTGGCCCGCGAGCACACCACCTCGGTCCGCTACTACGCCTATCCCGAGCTCAAGCTCATGCTGCAACAGGCGGGCCTGGGCATTCTCGAGGTCTACGGCAGCTACGAGCGCACTCCCTACTCGTTCTCGAGCCCGCGCATGGTCGTTCTGGCAGAGCGGCCGGGGTGAGCGTCAGGCCTTCGCGCAGACGGGGCTGCCCGCTCGAAGCAAAGCCAGGTGGTCGAGAAAGTCGGCCCGGGTACCGAGTGGCAGCTGTCGCAAGCTTAGACCGGCTGTCCGACCGACGACGAGCATGCGGCACAGAATCTCGAAGGTCTCCACGCCCACCACAGCTTCTTCCAGGGAGCCCGCCGCCAGAATGACGCCGTGATTTTCGAGCAGGCCGATCTCGCCGAGACCGAGCCTGGAGGCGGTGGCCTGGGCCAGGGCCGCGGAGCCCGGGTGGGAATACGGGATGCGGACCAAGCCCCGGATGTAGGCCATCGTCTCAGGGAGGAGATCCAGGGGGATCGGCTCGCCCGTGCAGGCGAGCAGGGTGCTGTAGAAGGGCGAGGAGTGGAAGACCGCGCCCGCCTCGGGGATTTTCTCGTAAAGCAGCCGGTGCATCTCTGACTCCATGGACGGCCTGCCGGTTTCGGCGCGCCCATCGACGATCGAGCAACGGATCACATCTTCGTCGCGCAGGTTGCCCAGGAAGGACCCGCTGCCTGTGATGAGCATGAAAGCGCCGTCTCGGACGCTGAGATTGCCGGACTTTCCGGTCAGGCACCCGGCTGCTGAGGCATACTGCCCCCACCTGATGACGTCTCGCGCGGATTGACTCATCGGCTCAGCCCACCGTGACTTTGTCGCCACGCTCGAGCATGCTTCCGGCCAGTTTTTCGGCCAGGTAGATCGCGTCCTCGCGCAGCCCTCTTAGAAACTGACTGCGGAAGGTGCGTGAATCGACCAGTCCCAGGAAGTAGAGGCCGGGCATCTCGCGGCTCTGAAGATCGTAGACCCAGCCCTCCCGGGCCCGCCCCGATGATCAGCACCGGGCAGATCGTCGTCGGCTGATTCTCCCGGTCCTGGATGTTGTCTGATCGCTTGCTCACGACTTTGCTCCCCGCACAAATTGTCGAGGGTCTCCCCCCGGTGGTTGACAGCCTACCGCTCGATTTGCCCGGGACGCATTGATCGCCGTCAAAGAGAGCGAAGTCTGCCGGGCAGGCCAGAGATTTTTCAGCTCCTGATGCTAGGGTGATGCTGGAGTTGCGCCACGAAAGCGGAGGATTGAAGTCCGATGCGGGTTCAGCTCATGCCCTTTTCAACCCTGGCCCACCGCCTGCCCAGGGTAACCGCGACCGCCCCAGGCACCTCGAATGAGCCGCAAGACTTGTTGCAACAGAGCGCGTCCGCCTCGCCCCCAAGCCCGATCTTCCCTCCCGTGACAGCCAGCCCGGCCTTGCGCCAGGCATTCGACTCGCTGGTCAACGTGGGTGGGGTGGGCACGGCTCGCCTGCTCGACGACAACCTGGCCGCCTGGAACGCGCGCTGGTCTCTGGTCGACTCGGCCCGGTCCAGCATTACCTGCCAGTACTTCTGCTGGGACAAAGACGTCTTCGGCATGGCGCTGCTGGGCCACATGTACAAGAAGGCAAAGCAGGATCAGGTTCAGATGCGCCTCATGGTGGACGCCACCGGCGATACCTGGGGCACGCGCGGGTTCAAGTCTCACATCGGCGGCCAGGACTACCTGCAAGAGCTGGTGATGACCGGCAAGGCCGAGGCCCGGGTCTACCACCCCCATTGGAAGAAGGTGCTCGACCAGCTGCGTCGCCCGCTCAGCACAGCCATCGCCGCCTCCAATCACGACAAGATCCTCGAGGTGGACGGCGAGCGCGGCATCACCGGGGGGCGCAACATCGGCTACGAGTACTTTGTGCACCCGGACGACTTCAAGGGGGCGTGGCGTGATACCGACGTCTACTTCGAGAGCAAGCAAGCCGCCCACGCCCTGCGCGATGCTTTTGATATCGAATATGGCACCCCCTGGATCACCAGCAAGGTGCGCCCGGACCTGCTCGGGAACTGGGTCAAGCGCGACCTCGAGCTCATGGGGGCTTACGCTCTGATGGACAACTGGCTCAAGGACCCACCCATGGACGCGGCCTCCAAGAGGCAACTGCGCACCTCGCCCGAAGCCCGCGAGGCCGAAGCTGCCGCCATGGTGGATCGAGCCCTGCAGCAGATGCCGTCCGAAGGAATCGCGCGGCCGGCCGGAGTTCGCGAGCGCCGCTCGTTGCTGAAGATGGCTCGGGAGCTGGCCGGTTATCCCGAGCTTCGCGGCAGTGCCAGCCGTCCCCAGCCCCCTGACCGCGACGCTGAGATCAAGATTCTGGATAAGACCTCTTCGGTGGGGGTGGAGAAAGACGAGCTGAACGCCGCTCTGCTCCAGCTCTCCAAGACGGCCAGCAAGCGCATCGTGATCGAAAACCCCTACGTCGTGCTCACCGACAGCCTGATCGAGGGGCTGCGCGAGGCGGGCGATCGGGGCGTGGAGATCTGGCTGGGCACCAACAGTCCCTCCTCCACCGACAGCGCCGTCACCCAGGCCTTCTTTCTGGAGGACTGGCCCAAGCTGCTGGCCACCATCCCCAACCTGAAGATCTTCGTGGCCACGGGTGAGCGCAAGCTGCACGCCAAGGTGGCGGTCATCGACGACACGGTCTCGCTGGTCAGCACCTACAACCTGGACTACATCAGCCAGCACGTCAACAGCGAGGTGGCCGCGGTGGTGTGGTCGGAGAAGTTCGCCGCCGACAGCACCAGCTCCATTCTGCGCGATCACGCCGATCCTCGCAACGGCGTCGTGGAGTACCGGATCTTGCGCGACGCTCAGGGCCAGCCCTGTCGCAGCGACGGCCAGCCCGTGCTGGACGCTAAAGGCGAGCTGGTCGGCCAGCCTGAGGTGGTCTACGGCCCCGAGAACCACCTGACGAAAGAGATGCTCGACTCTTATAAGAGCAAGCGCGCTCGCTGGAGCTTCCTGAGAAAGCACGTTCCGCAGCTTGCGTCGCTCGAGACCCTGAAGATTCGCGGGCGGGGATGAAAGGCTGTAAGGTTCGCAGCGGCAGGACGGTTGACATCTGATGTTGTCATTGTTAGCATCATGCCAAGAACCACTGTGGACATCCAGTTGTCGATCCTCAATGCGGTCAAGAAGCTGCAGGAGACGGAAAGAAAATCTCTGGGATGCCTTATCTCTGAGCTGCTCGCGGAGGCATTGGCGCTGCGGAGTTGCCAGGGGAAGGGACGGAGGCTGTCGTGGTACGCTCAACCAATGGCAGCCCGGCTCGATCTCAATGACAAAGAGGCGCTCTGGGCTGTTTTGGAACAGCCCGAGTGAGCTATTCTGTTGACGCGAACCTGCTCATCTACGCCTCGGACACGTCCTGCTCGCATCACATCAAGGCCCAGGAGTTCCTTCGTGGCGCGGCAGAGAGCAACGAGCTGTTGTTTCTGGCCTACCCGACGATCATGGCATTCCTGCGCATCTCCACTCATCCCGGCGTCTTCAAGTCGCCTCTCACCCCGGCTCGCGCCCAGAGCATTGGCGAGTTGACGGCCCTCCCTCAGATCCGCATCATCGGAGAAGAACCCGGCTTTCTCGACGTCTTTCGCGAGGTGACCGAGAGCCTTTCCGTGCGTGGAAACGCCGTCCACGATGCGCACCTGGCGTCCATCTTGCGTCAACACGGGGTGAGGGTGCTCTACACCAATGACAGGGACTTCCGTCGGTTCGAATTTCTCACGGTCCGCAACCCGTTAGAGTGAAGCGCACAGTTTCGACCAGTAGCTTTTGAGCCGGACTGGAAGGTGTTGAGCCCTGCGTGATGCGGGTCTGGTTGCGAGCTTGATCATCGTCAAAGACGGCCGCCCTCCCGGTCCAATAGAGTCGGCGAATGAGAAAGCCGTGGGTGGCCCTTGTTTTTCTTTGCTGCCTTGCCTGCGGTGGAGACAAGGTGGTGGACTTGAAGGACCCCGACCTGGACGCCCAGCTGCGCCTGGTCCTGGCCGGAGCCGGACTTGAGCCTGTCACCGTACCCGCCCAAGACCCCGCCCGCGTGTCTCTGGGCCAGGCGCTCATGTTCGACCGGCTGCTGAGCGGCAACAGGGATATCGCCTGCGCCACCTGCCACCACCCCCGACACCAGACCGGCGACGGTCTGAGCCTGTCCATCGGTACAGGAGGGGCTGGACTGGGGCCCGGTCGCGCCCTGGGAGCGGGGAAACCCTTCATTCCTCGCAACGCAAATCCGGTCTTCAACCTCGGCGCCGCCGAGGTGATGTTCTGGGACGGCCGCGTTCGCGGGAATCCGACGCAGGGGCTCGAGACTCCGGCCGGGGCGCAGCTTCCGGCCGGCCTGACCAGCGCTCTGGCCGCTCAAGCGATGTTTCCCGTGACCTCCCGCGACGAAATGCGCGGGCAGGCCGGTGATCTGGCCGTGGACGGGTCAGCCAACGAGCTCGCGGCGCTCTCCGACGACGACCTGGTTGGAATCTGGGACGCCCTGGCCGCTCGCCTCAGGGCCAATCCCGAGTATGTGCGCCTGTTTCAGGCCGCCTATCCCGACCTTCAGCCGGCTCAGATCGGCTTTCAGCACGCCGCCAACGCCATCGCCGCCTTCGAGATCGACCAGCTTACCCGGTTGGACTCCCCGTTCGACCGCTACCTGGCCGGCGAGAACGGCGCCCTCAGCGTGGCCCAGAAGCGTGGCGCCCTCTTGTTCTACGGTCGGGCTCGGTGCGCGGAATGCCATCGCGGTGGGCTCTTCAGCGACTTTGAGTTCCATAATGTCGGGGCACCTCAGGTGGGACCGGGCAAGGGAGCCGACGCTCCGCTCGACCTGGGGCTGGCGGGCCGAACCGGGGCCGCAGCCGATCGATTTCGCTTTCGCACGGCGCCTCTGCGCAACGTGGCGCTGACCGGGCCATGGATGCACTCGGGTGGCTACACGACCCTGGCGGCCGCGGTTCGCCACTTCGGGGACCCTGCCCGAAGGATTCAAGACTACGACCGAGAACAGCTCGGCCCGAGGTTGCAGGGCCAGGTGCACAATGACGAGGCAGTGGCGGCCGGCCTGCTCGCCAACCTGGACCCCATCCTGGCTCAGCCGAGCCCTCTGAGCGAGGCGGAGGTGGAGGACGTGGTGGCTTTCCTGGAGTCGCTCAGCGACCCCAGGGGGCCACCGGAAGCTCCGCCCGCTGTGCCGAGCGGCCTACCGGTTGATTGACAAGCTTCAGTGCCCAGGGGGGCAACCATAGGAACGGGGGATAGCCGAAGGTGATCAGGACCAGGAGATATTGGAAGTGGGCGCTGTACGCCCTGGCCATTTTTTGGATCGGTTGCGGGGGGGACGGGACGATTGTCGGGGGGCCGCCGGTCACACCCATCGCACCCATCGCACCGGGCCCCGTTCCACCGGGAACGATCCTCAGCCAGGGGACGGGTCCGGTGAATTCCGAGGACGAGGCCATCGCCAGGGTGCTCAACCTCTTCCTGGGAATCCAGCCTCGCGCCGGCCGTGGCGAGGCCCGCGTCGGCACCGGGCTCGAGCCGCTGCTCAATCTCTACATCGCCCCCGGAGGGCCGTTCGGGAATGGCGTGACCGTCACCGACGCGGACAATCCCGAGACGGCCTTCACGCTCGACCAGCCCTATTATCTTTTCTGGTCTGATCCCAACCCGATTGCCAATCTCGGACACAAGTGCTCCATTTTGTACCTGCGGGCCGCCGATGGCCTGCTGGTGCAGCAGGTGGTGGACTTCGACCCCTTGATTGGCGGCAATCGTCTGCTCGAATTCGAGTCGTCCAAAGCCGCCAACCTCGTTTACACCCACGAAGACTGGCGAAGACTGGGATACTCGCCTGGTCTGTCTCAGCTCAAGGCTCTGGAAGCGCTCTGGAAGGGTGTTGGTGAGCCGGGTGGGCCGAAGATCGGAGGTCTTGGCGTGGCCGGGGCGACCGAAGGACGTCGTGCCGCCGACCTTCAGGCAGGTCGCGACCTGTTCGAGAAGATGGGAGGCAATCCCAACGATTTCGATACTCTCGACGACGATGAAGGCAATCGCAAGGACGGATTCGACCTGGAGGAGGCCCTGGCCAAAGCAAGCGAGGGGCTCGGACCGGATGACAAGTTCTTGTTTGTGCTCTCGAGCCACGGCGGGACGGACGGAACCTTCCAGATGGGCACCGAGTTTCTGACCTGGGAGCAGCTCTGCGCGCTGATCGACCAGAACGTCACGGCCGGCAATGTGAACCTGGTGCTGGACACCTGTTATGCCGGCCTGGCAGTGCCCGCCTTCGACAAATGGAACGGCCAGGCCGGCAAGAGGGTGAGAATTCTCACCTCCACCGGCACCACGCCGAGCTACAGTCGCAGCAACGGCCTCGGCATCAACCTCGAGTGCGTCCTCATGAAGCTCGAGGAAGCGCTGGCTAAGGCAAAAGAAGACGGCGAGCTGACCATGGAAGAGCTCGAGCAGGCCATGGCGGGGGTCGAGGTGACCGATGCCGAGATCGACAAGAAGATCTGCGAGTTGATCGGCGATGTTCCCGGCGCCGTGCTCTCCCCTGCCCTGAGGGCCTGGAAAGACGACTACCTCGATAAGCCGGGGGCCGGCAACGATGTGGAGCGCAGCAGCGGCAGCAAGAAGGGCGGTTTTGACGACCGGCCCCCCGCTCCCATCGATCCCCTGATCCTCGAGTTCCTGCAGAGATGGGCCATCCTTCTGGGAGCCAGGGACGTGCCCGGCCTGACCCCGCTCTACATTCCGGGCTTCAACTACAACGGCCAGAACGTCGGACAGATTAACGGAATCGGAGGCCAGGGGACGCTTCAGGTGTCGCCGGTTCGTCTGCAAAATATCGGCACGTTCCCGGCCGACAGCTTCTTCGACGTCTTCTTCGAGATCGACGTGACGCGGTCGGTGGCCGGTCCCCCAGCCATCACCCAGACCGAGCTTCGCAACATTCGGATGCGACTCGAGCAAACCGGTCCGTCGGACTTTTTGATCCATACCCAGCAGACCGTGTCGCAGACCACGACCGGGACTGTGTCGGACGGCACGCCGCCCCCGCCGTTCCCGCCTCTGCCCACCTTCGGTGATGTCACCATCTTTGGGCCGGGTGGGCCGCTCAATCCCGGAGACGCAATTCCTCCAGGTCAGTTGATCCGGGTCGAGGGGTTGTTCCCCGACCTGACCGGACAGGCCGGAGTCATCTTCGGGGGACAGTTCCATACTTTCCAACCTCAGGGAGGTGGCATCTTCCTGGCCCAGTTCCCGGCGCCGCCCCTCCCCACCGGGTTCTACCTGGTGAACGTTTTTGCCGAGCACCGGAACGTCGTCGTCCCGGGCCAGCAAGAGTCATTCGCCGGTCGTGACCGGACCTTCGAGTTCCCCTCGAGTGACACGGGGCAGAGGCCCCCGGAGCCCTGGAACGACGTGGCCGTTCCGTAGAACAGAAGAGGCCTCCCCCGGCTCAAATGGCCGGGGGAGGTTCTTGCTTTCTTGGCCGGGAGACGCGAGATTGTTTCCTTTGCGCCAGCTGGTACGCTTCCAACTCGCTCAGGCACTTCGCATTCGCAGGTGCCTCCCCGGCCAGCCCGGCGCTGTGCTGCACCGTGAATTGAGCCGAAGCCCGCTTAACGCCTGCCCATGCCGGGCAGAAGTTCCTCGCGCTCCATCATCTTTGATGGGTTACTCGTGCCCCTTCTCGGGCTCGGTGGTGGTCAGGTGCATGATCAGGAACTGGCACGGCACCAGCAGTTGGAAGTAGATGCTGAGGAAGCGGAACCCGGTCGTGTTGCCCGCCAGCAACAAGAGCAACCCCACCGAGCCGATCACGGCCAGGGCTCCTGCCACCTTCGTCATGATGCTGCGGGGAGTGCCTTCGGGGCAGTCGTGGATGGCCGCGAGCGGCACCACCAGGGTGAGCAAGAAGATGGAGGTCAGAAAGGCCAGGGGACCTGAGAGAAACGAGAGGCCGAAGAAGACTCCCGAGAGGCCCAGGCAGCCCGCCACCAGGGTGCTCTGGTCAATCTCGTCTTTGTTGAGCACCAGCTTGCCGTAGCGATTGAAGCGCAGCATGAGGTTGGTCAACGGTTTGGCGACCCAGGTGAGATAGGCAAACATCGTGTAGACGATGATGAAGGGCCGCACGAAGGGGCGCAGCACCGGGTACTGCCGGGCCAGGTGCACCAGCGCCGTCTCGCCCAGCCACATGCCCAGTAAGATGGCCTGCTGGGCCTCTCGAGAGAAGCCCGACAACCACAGGAAGAAGCGCAGGATCAGGCCGTAAACTGGATAGTTGGCCCGCAGGCCCTCCATGAGCCCGGCCCGAGCGTACTCGTGCTCGGCATCGATGCGCAGGGCCTCCTTGAAATGCTCCAGGGCCTCGCGGTGCTTGCGCCCGTGCAGACAGGCAAAGCCCATGTTGGCCAGGGTGTCCGGGTTTTCGGGGTTCTCGGCCAGCTCCTCGCGCAGGCCCTCCCGAGCCGCCTCCAGGCGCCCGAGCTTCATCAGGCAAAGCGAGCGCAGGTTGCGGCAGTCGGAATGGCCCGGGTCGAGCTGAAGTCCTCGCTCGGCAGCCTCCAGGGCCGGCTGGTAGCGCTGGCGGTGCACCTGGCAACTGCCCAGCACGTGCCACAGGTCCGAGTCCTCCGGGTCGAGCTCGAGGGCGTTTCGGATGGCCTGCTCGGCCTCGTCCACCCGGTTGGCATTGAGCATGATGACGGCCAGCGCGTGGTGGGCCAGGACCTCGTTGGGGTCGAGCGAGATGGCCTCGCGGGCGGCCTTGATGGCTTCCTTCCAGCGCTTGAGGTGCATCCAGCACAGGCTGAGCATGGCCTGAGCCCGCGCGTTCTGGGGGTCGTCGGTGAGCACCTTGAGAAACTCGGAGGCCGCGCTGTCATAGTGCCTCTGCTGATAGAGCAGCTGTCCACGAGCCATGCCGGTGTGGTCGATCATGTCAATCGCACCTCCTGCAGATAGCGGGCCAGGTCATCGTAGAGGCCCTCCTGGTTGGCGAAAGCCACGTAGTTCTTGGAGCGGCGCAGCCACTCGGTGGTGGAGGGCCGGCACTCTTTCAAGGCGGCCAGAAAATCGCCCCGGGTCACGTCGCGCAGGTTGCCCGACTTGAGCGCGTCAGAGAGGGCTCGCTCGGTGGCTCGCTCCACCAGGTTGTTGAGGTCGGCGCCTGAGAAGAGCTCGGTCTTTTTGGCCAGGTCGACCCAGTTGATCTCGTTTTCGAGTTTTCGCCCCCGCGAGGAGACCTTCAGGATCTCCTCGCGAGCCTTGAGATCGGGCGGGGGCACGAACAGCACCCGGTCGAAGCGTCCCGGACGGCGGAGCGCGGCGTCTACGTTCCAGGGCATGTTGGTGGCCCCCAGCACCAGCACTTTCTCGTTCTTGCTGGCGATGCCGTCCAT
Organism: Candidatus Xenobia bacterium; assembly: GCA_045863235.1. Classification (GTDB taxonomy): domain Bacteria; phylum Vulcanimicrobiota; class Xenobia; order Xenobiales; family QWHO01; genus QWHO01. The sequence continues at coordinate 64,897 of BTUM01000025.1, forward strand.
CTCGATGAGAAGCTGCGAGACCATGCGCCGGGTGGTGGCGCACATGTCGCTGCGCTTGCCGCCCAGAGCGTCCACCTCGTCCACGAAGATCACCGAGGGCGCGTTGGTGCGGGCCGTCTCAAACAGCGCAGCCAGGTGCTTCTCGGTCTCCCCCACCCACATGCTGACCACGTCGTTCAAAGACAGGGTGTAGAAGTGGGCCCCGATCTCGCCGGCGGTGGCCCGGGAAAGGTAGGTTTTTCCGCAACCCGGGGGGCCGAACATCAAAATTCCCCCGCCCACCTTCTTGCCGTAAGCAGCGTAAATCTCGGGCTTTTGCAGCGGATAAAGGATGTTGAGCCGTACTTGCTCCTTGAGGGATTCCATCCCGCCCACGTCCTGGAAGGTGATGCGCTCGCGCCGATCGTGGCTCGGAGCGCTTTCCTCCTCGACCACGTGGATACTCAGGCGCACGGGTTGGTCGTCCACCTCCAGCTCGGCTTCCAGAGCCTCGTCCACCAGGGCGCGGTCGAGCTCGAGGGCCTGGCGATAGAAACGCCCGGCTTCGGCCCGGTCGCCTCGCTCGAGCGCGCCCCGGGCCGAGGCCAGCAGCGCCAGCGCGCGATCTGTTCCGTCCAGCAGCGGTCTGGCCAGCTCTTCTGCCTTCAGCCAGCGGCGCGAGCGTAACAACTCTCGCACCACCTGCACGCGCAGGATCTTGTTGTCGGGGCTCATCGAGAGGGCACTGATCAGCGCTTCAAGGGTTACGTCGTCCATAGGACCGGGCATTTCGAGCGAGATGAAGGCGGCGCCTGCCTGCCCACGAGGCTGCGCGCCGATGGTTGCGGGCTTGTGATTCTACGGCCATGCCGTTGCTCGAAAGACGGCTCTCGGCAAAGGTTCGGGAAGGCCGATTGTCAAACACGCGCGCCTTATGTTCAGACTGTTCATTGCGCCCCCCAGAAAATTCGGGTCGAAGCTTCTACGAACCTTGGCCCTCTTGCTTCTCCTGGCCGGGCTTGCTGTGGCTGAGCCCACCCCGCAGTTTCCCCAGTCGGTCCGGGAGGGGGAGGCCTTCCTGGATTGGAGCCAGACCGGCCAGCGGATCCTGGCCCAGGACGACGAGCACGTCTGGGTGCACGATCTCGAGACCATGAAGACGCAGGCTTTTTCGACTCGGAGGTTGTACACGGCAGAGCTCGACCCCCAGGATCAGTTGCTGGCGATCGCCAGCTATCCGTGCGCTTTGCAGGTGTATGACTGGAGGAGGGGCCAGCGGCTGTGGGAATTCCAGGGCCCGAAGGGTCCTGGAGAGGGGAGCTACCAGCCGAGCTTCTCGCCGGACGGGCGTTACCTGATGGTTTCGTCGGCCTCGCACGGGAGGAACAACCTCGACCCGTGGGTTCGGATCTTCGAGGCGCGCTCGGGGAAGCTGGTTCGCAAGTGGAGCTGGATCACGAGCCACGCTGTCTCGGTCGGCTGGACCTCGGACGGCGCCGTGGTCAAGACGGACGGCAAGTTCCTGGCCAGTTTCAATGTCGCGAGCGGCGAGAAGATCGCTGCACGCGCGGGGGAGCTGATCAGCCTGGGCAGCCGCGTGAAAGGTCAGCCCACGGTCACCTATGGCGATCCACTGAAGAAGTCCCACTTTGCCCGCATCCAGAGCTCCAAGCTGGAGCTGGTCGAAGAGGATTCTCCCGCTTCCGAGCCGGCCCTTACCTCGCCCGATGGGCAGCTGGTGCGCACGACCGAGGCGCCGTTCCAGGTCAGGCGACAGGACGGCACGGTCGTCTGGAGCGGCCAGAACACCTTCCAGAGCTGGACCGACGACGGGTTCGCCGTCAACAACGAGGGCAAGACGGAGTTCTACCGCTCTGACGGCACGCTGCTCGGCACCGTGAACGCTGAATACCTGATTCTCGGGAAGAGCCGGCTGGCCTACACCGCTCTCGGCTACGGAGGTCCCCTCGGCTTTTACGACGTGAAGACCTACACCACGCTGCTCGAGCTGCCCTACGCCACCATGCCGAAGCTCAGCCCGGACGAGTCGAAGCTCGCCATGCTGAGCCGCAAAGGCGTCCTCATCCTGGATGTTCCGGCCACCTTGCAGGCGCTGCCGGCGATGGTCTGGTGGAAACGGTGACTCCTGCGAGCCGAATGATCAAAGTCATATCGGCTGCCTTGTCCGGTGGGTATCCTGCGAAGGACTGACCCGAACTGCTCGCAAAGGGGAAAGCCCATCTCACCGGACGGGACGAATGCATGAAGACGATTGAAGTAACCGAGCTGGTCCTGCGCGACGCCCACCAGAGCTTGATGGCCACCCGCATGGCCATGGAGGATATGCTGCCGGCCCTGGAAGACCTGGACAAGGCCGGCTTCTGGTCGCTGGAGTGCTGGGGCGGCGCCACCTATGACGCCTGCATCCGCTTTCTGAACGAGGACCCCTGGGAGCGGCTGCGTACTTTCCGAAAGCTCTTGCCCAACAGCCGCCTGCAGATGCTGCTGCGGGGCCAGAACCTGCTCGGCTATCGCCACTACCAGGACATGGTGGTGGACCGTTTCGTGGAGAAGTCAGCCGAGAACGGCATGGACGTCTTCCGCGTCTTCGACGCCCTCAACGACCTGCGTAACCTCGAGCGCCCCATCGCGGCCGTCAGGCGCACCGGTAAGCACGCCCAGGGCACCATCTGTTACACCGTGAGCCCGCTTCATACCGTGCAGGGCTTCGTAGACATGGCCAAAAAGCTGGTCGAAATGGGCTGCGATTCCATCTGCATCAAGGATATGGCGGCTCTGCTCAAGCCCCAGCCGGCCAGCGACATCGTGGCCGGCATCAAGGCTGCCTGCGGCGCCAAGATGCCCGTGCACGTGCATGTGCACGCCACCACCGGGGTCACCCTGGTGAGCCTGATGAAGTCCATCGAGGCCGGAGCCGACGTGGTGGACACGGCCATCAGCTCGCTCAGCCTGGGCCCGGGGCACAACCCCACCGAGAGCCTGGTGGAGATGCTGGAGGGCACCGGCTACACCACCCGACTGGACAAAGCACGCCTGCTCAAGATTCGCGACCACTTCGCCAAGGTCAGGCCGCGCTACGGCGAATTCTTGTCCAACATCACCGGGGTGGACACCGAGATCTTCGACAGCCAGATTCCCGGGGGGATGATCTCCAACATGGAGAGCCAGCTCAAGCAGCAGGGTGCCGCCGGCAAGATGAAAGAGGTGCTCGAGGAGGTGCCCCGGGTGCGCGAGGTGGCGGGCTTCCCGCCGCTGGTCACGCCTTCGAGCCAGATCGTGGGCACCCAGGCGGTCTTCAACGTGATGATGGGCCGCTACAAAGTGCTGACGGGCGAGTTCGCCGACCTGATGCTGGGCTACTACGGCGAGACCATCGGGCCGCGCGACCCCGAAGTGATCAAGCTGGCCCAGGAGAAGGCGGGCAAGCCTCCCATCACCTGCCGTCCGGCCGACATGCTCGAGCCCGAGTGGGACCGCCTGCGCGCCTCGGCGCTCGAGCTGACGGGGTGCAACGGCAGCGACGAGGACGTGCTCACGGCGGCCATGTTCCCACAGGTGGCCCCCAAGTTTTTCCAGCACCGCCACGAGGGTCCCAAGAACCTGGGGCGCGCTCCCGGTCCCGCTGAGGGGCCGCAGCCGATCCGCAACCCGATCCAGTATACGGTGACCCACGACGGCAAATCTCACAAGGTCACGGTGACACCCGCATGAAAGAAAAAATCGAGCTTCTGCACAAGAAACGCGCCGAGGTCGAGCTGGGAGGCGGGGCCGACCGCCTCGACAAGCAGCGCGCCCAGGGCAAGCTGACCGCCCGCGAGCGGGTCGAAGCGCTGGTGGACCCGGGCAGCTTTCAAGAGCTGGGGATGTTCGCCCAGCATCGGGCTACCCTGTTCGGCATGGAGGGAAAGCCCATGCCCGCTGACGGCGTGGTTACGGGAGCCGCCTCCATCGGCGGCCGGCTCATCCACCTGGCCAGCCAGGACTTCACCGTGGCCGGCGGCTCGGCCGGTGAGCTGCACTGCCAGAAGATCGCCGACATCATGCAGCAGTCCCTCAACACCGGCTCTCCTTTCGTCTTCGTCAACGACTCGGGTGGCGCCCGAGTGCAGGAGGGGATCGACTCGCTCTCGGGTTACGGCAAGGTTTTCTTTCTCAACGTCGAGCTGAGCGGCGCCGTTCCCCAGATCGCGCTCATCTGCGGGCCCTGCGCCGGGGGAGCTGCTTACAGCCCGGCCCTGACCGACTTCGTCATCCAGACCCGCCAGGCCCAGATGTTCATCACCGGTCCGGACGTGATCAAGCAGGTCACCCACGAGACGGTCACGGCCGAGGAGCTCGGCGGCCCCGAGGCCCACATGCAAAAGTCGGGCGTGGTGCACTTCGTGGCCGAGGACGACCGCCAGGCGATTTTGCTCTGCAAGAAGCTGCTGAGCTTCCTGCCCTCCAATAACCTGGAGGACCCGCCCCAGCTCGAGACCGACGGCCGGGTCGAGCCCGATCCGGCCCTCAACGACATCCTTCCCAAGGACGCCAAGCAGGGCTACGACGTGCGCCAGATCCTGGCCCGCGTGGTGGATGCGGGGGATTTTCTGGAGGTGCAGGCCGGCTACGCTCCCAACATCGTGATCGGCTTCGGACGCATCCTGGGCCGCACGGTGGGCCTGGTGGCCAACCAGCCGAGCTACCTGGCCGGGGTGCTGGACATCAACGCCAGCGTCAAGGCCAGCCGCTTCGTGCGCTTCTGCAACGCGTTCAACATCCCCCTGGTCACTTTCGTGGACGTGCCAGGCTTCTTGCCGGGCGTGCAGCAAGAGCACCAGGGGATCATTCGCCACGGGGCCAAGCTGCTGTTCGCCTACTCGGCCACGACCGTGCCCAAGCTGACCGTCATCCTGCGCAAAGCCTACGGCGGTGCCTACCTGGCCATGTGCGCCCGCGACCTGGGGGCCGACCGGGTCTTCGCCTGGCCCACGGCCGAGGTGGCCGTGATGGGCGCCGAAGGAGCGGCCGAGATCGTCTTTCGGCGCGAGATCAAGTCGGCCGAGGACCCGGCCGCCAAACGCGCCGAGTTGATCGAGGAGTACCGTCAGGCCTTCTCCAACCCCTACGTGGCGGCCGGGCGCCGACTGGTGGACGACGTGATCGAGCCGGCCAATACTCGCGAAGCCCTGGCCCGGTCGCTGGAGTACCTCGTGACCAAGCGAGGCGTGCGACCGGCCAAGAAGCACGGGTTGATCCCGCTGTGAACGAGGCTTTCAGCGACGACAGGAGCGGTCAACTGATCCTCAACGAGCTCAAGGAGCTGCGCGCCGAGGTGCACGCTCTTGGCCATCGCATCGAGCGCCTCGAGAGCATCGTCAGCGAGCTGCACGAGCCGATCGACGAGAACGACCTGGTCGTCCTGGCGGCCGCCGTAGCCGCCTACCTGGGCAAGCGCACGCCCATCCGCCAGGTTCGGCTGATCGGCTCGAAGAGCTGGGCCACTCAGGGCCGGGTCACCCTGCAGGCCTCGCATCACCTCGAAGTCATGCACGAAAGGACGCCGCGATGAAGCTTCGCATCACGATCGAGAACCGGGTCTACGAGGTGGAGGTGGAAGCCTCCGAGCCCGAGCCCACCCCTCCCCCGGGCTTCTTCGGCTTGCCGGCCACGCCGGCCGCGCCCCCGCCGCCGTCGGCCCCCTCCGGATCCTCCGAGAAGGTGGCCCGCAGCCCGGTGGCCGGCGTGGTGGTCAAAGTGCTCGTGGAGGTCGGCCAGAAGGTCGAGAGCGGCCAGCCGGTGCTGGTGCTGGAGGCCATGAAGATGGAGACCAACGTGGCCGCGGCCGCCGCCGGTGTGCTCAAGGCGGTGCTGGTCAAGCCGGGCGAGGCGGTGCAGGGGGGGCAGGCCCTCTTCGAGCTGGAGTAACGCCCGTGAGCCGCAGGGGGGGCGGTTCTCACAGCAGCGCGCTGTTTCGACGACGGGCCCGAGGGGAACGCCGCGCGCTTCGAGAACGAGCGCCGGATGAATCGCTGGTTCGTCTGGCTCGCTCTCTTCCTGGCCTGCCCGCTCGTCGCTGAGACTCCTGGTCTGGTGCTCACAGAGGACGGTCAGCCCCGGGCCACCATCGTCCTGGCCGCCGCGCCGAGCGAGAAGGCCCGGCTGGCGGCCCAAGAGCTGCAGACCTATGTGCGCAAGATTTCGGGCGCCACGCTGCCCGTGACGACGGACGACCAGCCGCTGTCCGGCAATCTCGTCCTGGTCGGTCCGAGCAGGCTGGCCGACAGCGTCGAGATTCCCTCGGGCCTGTCGAACGCCCGCCGGGAGGAGGGGTTCGTCATCGTCTGCACAGCCGCTCGGCTGCTCCTGGCGGGCAACGACCTCGGACCTTACCACGGCACCGAGTATGCCGTGTATGACCTTCTCCGCGAACTGGGCGTGCGCTGGTTCATGCCGGGGGAGTTCGGGGAGTACGTGCCGCGGAAGGGCACGCTCATCATACCCCCGATGCGGCTCCGCGAGACGCCCGACTTTGTCATGCGCAACTGGTGGTGGCACATGAAGCCCGAACTCGTCGAGCCGGAACGCCGCTGGAAGCTGCGTAACAAGATGAACCCGGACCTGATGTTCATGACCCCCGTAGACGGCAGCGTGCGCAAGATTCTCCCTGAAAAGCTCTACTTCCAGGAACACCCCGAGTACTTCGCCATGCGCCAGGACGGCTCGCGCAATCCCCACCTGCCCAACCTGACCCATCCCCGGGCGGTCGAGATCGCCGCAGGAATCATCCAGGACTACTTCCGCCAGAATCCCCAGGCTAACTCCTACGGGTTCGCCCCGGATGACGGGCTGCCCCGCGACTACGGGCCGGAGACCATGAAGCTGAACTCGGGGTTAATTGACCCCATCGGCGAAGTCAGCACGACGGAGGAGTGGTTCTCATTCGTGACCCGGGTCGAGGCTCGGGTGCGGGAGCAATTCCCCGACGTCTACATCGCCACGAACGGTTACGCGACCCGCAACCTGCCTCCCCGCAACGTCCCCCTGGACGATCACCTCGTGGTGATGTTCGCCTCCATCTGGTCCTGCACGCTGCATGCCTTCGACGACCCGCACTGCTGGCAGAAGGTGCTGCAGGGGCAGCTCCTGCAACGCTGGTGTCAGCTGTGTCCGAACGTCTGGGTCTACGGCTACAACCACCAGATGCTGGTGTCGGCGCTCACGCCCTTGCCCGAAACCACCAAGCTGCGTCGGGATTTCCCGCTGCTCAAGAAGTGGGGCGTCCTGGGCTTCCTGGACGAGAGCCGCAACATCTGGGCCGAGAGCGGCATCGCGAGCCGTTACCTTCGCGCCTGCCTCGAATGGGACGCGGAGGCCGATGCGGAGGCGCTCCTGAGGGACTTCTACTCCCACTGGTACGGACAGGCGGGCCCTGACTTGCGGGCGTTCTACGACGCCCTCGAGGACGCGATCGCCACCTCGCCGATGCACGGGCACGAAGACCGCGTCCTGCCGGAACTCTATACGCCGGCGCTGCTCGCCCGCCTGGCCGGGCACCTCGAACAGGCCGAGCGACTGGCGGACAGCGAACGCTCCCGCTTGCACGTGCGAGCCGACCGCTTGATCTACGAGCACTTGCGAGCCTACGTCGCCATGGAAGCTGCGGACGATGCCGGGGACTTCGCCAGGGCCGCGCTTCAGGCGGACAGAATGCTGGAGCTTCGCAAAGCGTTGCACGCCATTGATCCTTACTTCATCTGGCCGGATGAGGAGGGTTTGCACACCGGCGTCTGGTACTGGGGCGTCACGGCCCGTCGCGACGATTACCGGGCCCTGGCCGCTCGCGTCTCCGGTCCCCGGGGCAGGCTGGTGGCCAGGCTGCCGGTCACGGCGACCTTCCGCACGGACCCCGGGGACGAGGGCATCGCGAGAAGCTGGAACGCCGCCGACCTGAAGGAGACAGGCTGGTTCCGGCTGCAAACGACCTCACCCTTCTACGCGCAGGGATACCAGGACGCGCAGGGCCACCCCTACCTCGGTCACCTCTGGTATCGGTTTCGGGTCGACGTCCCGGCATCCGTCCGGGGCCAACGGGTCTTGCTCTACGTACCGGTCGTGGAGGCGGAAGGCTGGTGCTGGGTCAACGGTCGCTACGTGGGCCATCGGGGCTACCGCGAGCCCTACCTCCGCCCCAACTCGATGGAGGTGGAGGTCACGCGCGCGCTGCGTCCGGGCCAGACGAACGTGATCGTCTTGCGCGTGGACACGGGCCGGACCGAGTCCCAGGTAGCGGGAGGGGTCACAGGCAGGCCCTTCCTCTACACACCCAGGTAACCGCGGGGGTGGTTTCAGCTACTCCACGCTGTAGAGGCGCAGCGGGTGGCGCACCAGGTAGCGCAGCACGTCCTGCACGGTGAGGATGCCCAGAGGGCGGAAGTTGCCGTCCACCACCGGCAGGCAGCTCACTTTCTGCACCCACAGACCCTCGCAAGCAAGCGAGAGGGGGGTGTAGGGGGAGGCCACCAGCACCGGCGTGGTCATGATCGAGGTGATCGGATCGCTCGGGGCGGCCGCGAGCAGGTCGCGGTCGGAGAGGATCCCCACCAGGCGGTGCTGCTCGTCCACCACGGGCAGGTGGTGGTAGTGCCCGTTCTCCAGGGCCTGCTGGGCTTCGTGCTGGCTGGCCTGGCTGGTGATGCAGTCGACCGGGCAGGTCATCGCGCTTTCCACCACCACGGGCTTCTCCGGGCTACCCCAGGCCCGGCGTGAATCGGGATCGACCGGCTCGACCTGACCGGGCTCGGGGGGGTGGAAGGGGATGCGGGGCATGGTGCCGCGCGGCCGGAATGGGGCCACGGCCACGATCTCCGAGTTGCCGCTGGGAGGCGCTTTGGGAGGGGGAACGGCCAGCTGCCACAGCTCGATCAGGCCGGCCGGGATCGGGGTCGCCAGCTGTGGCGGGGGGGCCTTCCCGCTCGGAGGCGGCGGCGGTGGGGGCGGTGGGGGAGTCGAGCTGGCAGGCTGCCTGGCGGGGGGATCGGGGGGCATGGAAAGCTGGTCGAACTCCTGGGGGAAGGCGGGCTCCCAGGTGCGGCCGGCGTTGTCAGGGACGGGACGGGAGCGGTAGAGCACCCCGTCGACCAGCACAAAAAGACTCATCGAGCAGAGTCTTCCCGGCAGGCTCCCGGGCTCCTTCGCCCGAAATCTCGGCCATGGCGCTCAGCTGGTTGACTCCGGATATGCTGCTCGAGAGCTTTGACCCCGCCTGGGCTCAGGGCCAGCCTCAGTCCCTGCCGCCGGTGTGCAAGCCGGCTCAAGACGTGGGCGACATCATGACCGAAGACCCGCTCACCGTGCCCCCGGATCTCTCCCTGGCCGAGGCCCTGACCAGGATGAACCAGCACCGCTTCCGACACCTTCCCGTGGTGGAGGGTCGCAAGCTGGTGGGGATTTTATCCGACCGCGACGTGTTGCGTTTCGTGCGCAGGGGCTCGCTCTCCGAGACCAGGGTGGACAGGGCCATGACCCGCAAGCTCTGGACAGCGGCCCGCGAGACGCCCATTCTGACCGCCGCCAACCTGATGGCCGAGCACCATGTAAGCTGCCTGCCGGTGCTCGATCGCCACGGCCACCTGGTGGGAATCGTGTCTGCCAGCGACGTGCTTCGCTGCCTGTCCGTGCACGCTCCGGTGCAGGCCTGGCTGTGAGATGCTGACCGAGCGCCGCCTGGATTACCTCGAGCTGCTCGGGCGCCCTCCGCTCGAGCGCTACACGGGCGAGACGGTGGCCGGGCATCGCCAGGCCGTGCAGGAGTGGTGCCGCCACCTGGCCACTCTGGGGCTGGGTCGGCTGGGCCTGCCTCCCGAGCGGGGCGGCGACCCGATGGAGCTTTTGCGCCTGGTACGCTGCCTGGCCCAGTTCGACTTTTCGCTGATGGTGCGCTTCGGGGTGCACGTGGGCCTGGTGCAGGGCACCATCGCCCGGCTCGGCACCGAGCGCCACCTGAGCTGGCTCGAGGCCACGAGCACCCTGGAGCAGATCGGCTGCTTTGCCATGACCGAGACCGACCACGGCTCCAACGTGCGTGGCCTGGAGACCCGGGCCGTCTACCTCCCCGAGGAGCAGGCCTTCGAGCTCTCCACGCCCCATCGCGGAGCCTGGAAGGACTACATCGGCAGCGCCCTGACGGGCCGCTTCGCCATCGTTTTCGCCCAGCTCGAGACGGCCGGGGAGGAGCACGGGGTGCACGCCTTCCTGGTGGTGCTGCGCGACGGCCAGGGGAAGCTCTTGCCGGGCATCCAGGTTGAGGACTGCGGGCCCAAGATGGGCCTCAACGGCGTCGACAACGGCAGGTTGGCCTTCGAGCGCGTGCGCGTGCCGCGCGAGAACCTGCTCGACCGCTTCGGCTCGGTCACGCCCGAGGGGCGGTACTCCAGCCCCATCGCCAACCCCACCCGGCGCTTCTTCACCATCCTGAGCAACCTGGTGGGCGGTCGCATGACGCTGGCGGCGGCCTCGGTGGAGGCTTCCCGAGCCGGTCTGGCCATCGCTCTGCGCCACGCCGCCCGGCGGCGCCAGTTTGGCCCTGCCGGCCAACCGGAGCTCCGCCTGATCGACTACCAGATGCACCAGAAGCGCCTCATCCCGCGTCTGGCCCTGACCGAGGCGGTGGAGGCGGGGGTGGAGCACCTCATCGAGCTTTACGGCCAGGGCCAGGAGGCCGAGCTGGAGACCTTTGCCGCTGCCCTGAAGGCCTACGCCACCTGGAACGCCGGCCACACCCTGCGCCTCTGCCGCGAGTGCTGCGGTGCCTTCGGCTACCTGAGCCAGAGCCGTCTGGGAGACCTGCTGGCCGACACCAGCATCTTCACCACCTTCGAAGGCGACAACACGGTGCTCTCGTTTCTGGTGGCCCGCAACCTGCTCAAGCGCCTCAAGGGCTGGAAAGGGGCGCTGGCTTTGCTCAAGCTGCCGGTCAACCCGGTGCTGGCGGCCCGCACCGATCTCGAGCACCTCTCCTCGCGCGAGTTCCAACTGTCCGCCCTGCGCTTTCGCGAGCAACGCCTGATGGCCAGCCTGGCTCGACGCCTGAGAACGCGCCTGGCCGGCAAGGTGGACCCCTTCCTGGCCCTGGGCGAGTGCCAGGAGCACGCCCTGCGCCTGTGCACCGCCCACGCCGAGCGGGTGCTGGCCGAGAAGCAGGGGCCCGAGGCTCCGCTAGGCGTGCTTTTCGCTCTGGGTTGCCTGGAGGCGGATGCGGCCTGGTTCCTGGAGCAGGGCTACTTCACCCCTCGCAAGAGCCGGGCCATCCGGGCCCTGCACCTGCACCTTTGCGCCGGTCTCAAACAGGTCGCTCTCGAGTGCATCGAGCAGGTGGCTCCCCCCGACCACCTGGTGCCCCTGTGAGAGCGCTGCTGATCGTCTTGCTCCTGGTCGGCCTGGCCCGGGCCACACCGGAGGAGCAGGCGGTGATGGAGGCCATCCGCACCTACGAACGAGCGCTGCTGGCCGCCCGCGACCGCTCCGAGCTCTACCCTTACCTGAGCGCTGACACCGTGTTGCGTTGTCAGCAGGGTAACCGCTACGTGGGCGAGCTCGAGATGCTCCGGATGCTGGGCGATTACTTCGACAAGCCGGACACCCGGGTCACCAACCTGGTGGTCCGGAGCGACCAGGCGCGGGTGGATCTGCAGGCGATGCTGGGCAAGGTCATGGTGCTCCATCACTACACGCTCAAGCGGGAGGGGGGAGCCTGGAAGATCGTGCTTCCGCCCTGACTCAGGGCAGCGGAGTGAGGGCGGGAACCACGTAGGTTCCGTAGTGGTTTTCCCGCGTCACCGGTTCCTGCGGATACCGCGCTGCCAGGACCGGGTCGGTGGTGGTCAGGGGGATGGTTGTGGTGGAGAGGATGGAGGGCCCCCCGCTTTGCGCCGTCGCCGGGGTGGGGTTGTAGAGCCGCATCATGACCTGGAACGTCCCCTGGGCGGGGATGGGCAGCCAGTTCCCTCGCAGGGCGCTTTCACCGGGACTGCCGGGCTGCAAGAGGAGATCCAGCGAGCCGTCCTGGTTGAAGACCAGGCTCGTCCCGCGCAGGGTCTGGCTGCCCGGCAGCTGCTGCGAGCCCAGGGAATAGACGGGGATCACCTCCCCGGACAGGAGTTGTTGGCCCACCAGGGCCGGATCCACGCTGATGGCCGTCATCTGACCCGGGTCGACGTTCCAGGTGCGGCTGAGCTGAAAGCTGCCCTTGGCGACGTTGAAGACGTAATAGGGCGTCTCGATTTCAAGTCCGGGCTGGGCGGTCTGGAAGTAGAGGGTGTCGTTCTCCTCGTAGGCGGCCTGCTCGAAGTGCGTGGAGTCGACCACCGTCAGGGGTTTGTCGCAGACCTGGGAATAGGCGGTGTTGTTGGCCGAGGCCGCGGCCACCCCCGGCAGGTTGGCCAGGCTGCCGCTGGCGCTCTGGTCGGTGTAAACGGTGACGCTCCAGAACCCGGTGGCGTTGATGGGAGGCAGTTGCCCGGCCGGAAAGCGCAAGCGGTATGCCTGGCCGCCCGACAGAGCCTGGCCGTTGGCGTCATGCCCGCTGAGAGGATAGGTGCCGTCCACTGCCAGACTGGCGATTCCGCCCTCGAAAGCGGCCACCGAACGCACGAAGTAGCCGCTCCAGGTGTTGGGATACTTGCCGATGGCTGAGGTTCCGGTGACGTGCCAGTAATTCTGGGAGGCAGGCCCGGTCAGAACGAAGCTCTGGCCGGCCTCAAGCAAGCGGTTGCCCAGCAGGAAGGCGGCCTGGAGCAAGAGGAGTTGCCGGGGCGTCAGGCGGGCGGGGTGAAAACCGCTCGCGTCTAGCTCCAGCGGGGCGAAGGTGGCGAAGAGGTCGGCCTGACCCACCGAGGCGCTGGGGCTCATCAGGTAAGGAGGCCTGGCCGGGCTTTGAAAGGCCGCGCGGGTGGGGATGGGGTTCTCGGCCACCGCCTCGCCCAGCCAGCGGAAGGCGACCAGCGCGTTCGCCGGGGGGCTCTCGAAGAGTGTGGCCAGCTCGGGGAACATCGGGTCGGGAGGGAGGGTCCCCCGCAGCGGGGCGAGGGTGAACTGGCTGTTGAAAGCATAGCTCTCGCTGCCCTGAAGACTCCCCGGTGAGCCCGGGACGGAGTAGGCATCCACCGGAACACGCACGATCAGCCAGGCGTGGGGAGTATCGATCGGCACGACGTGCTCGGCGTCGAAGCCATCGGCAAGGTGGGCCTGAGGGTCGCTGTAGCCGGGGTCATCGGGACCCACCAGCAGAAAGTCGGCCTCGGCCGTGCCCGGCCGGGTGCGCGTGCCCAGAGAGGCCTGCGAGTTCCCGTAGAGGTCGTCGAGCTGGACCACGTAGTAGGACGAGATGGCCGGGATGTGCAGGATCTGCGGCCCCCTCGACAGGTCCAGGAAGGCGCTGGAGTAGAGCACGTCCACGTCGGGAGCGGAGACGGGGGAGGGGAGCTGCCAGTTGGGCAGGTGGGTGGCGTGGAAGAAGTGGTTCAGAGGAGCCTGGCTGTTGGTCTTGGCCCGTTCGAGCCGATACACGGTCATGGGTGCGTAGCCCCACAGGTAGGCCTGCAGAGCCAGGTTCAGGAACTCTACGTCCTGCTCGGTCAGAGCCACCGCCTGGAGGAGCTCGGGGGGCACCGCGGGGGGGCCAGCCTCGCCGAAGCGAAGGCGCTCGGCCCACGCCTGGAAATCGAACCGGCTGAACGGGTCCGAGTCGACCCAGCTCTGCAGGGTCTGGTCGGAGGAGACCGCAGCGGGAGTTGCTCCGGGCACGCTGGAGGCAGTGCCGGAGCAGCCCAGCAGGAGGGTCGATAGAGCGAGGACCAACCAGATTGCACGCACAGTCGTCAGGACCTTTCTCGATTGAGTCAAGCCTACCATTCCGGCTTGTCAGGATTGGCAGCGATTGTATCCGGAGTGTAGCAGCTGATCCAGGTCATCGACTCCAGCCTGGCAACGCGGTATTCTCTGTGTATGATATCGCCCCATCTTCCGCCCATTCAGTCGCGGCCCGGGGAGACCCCGCTGCAGGTGAGCCCGGTCTATGCCGCCAGTCCACCTACCCCGCTTCGACTGGGAGACGTCTACAAGCAGATGGTCTTGACCGGGCGCGGGGCTCCGCCTCCCGAGACGGAAGCGGAGGAGCCCCCAGTTGCACCGCGGCACCGCCCCATGCGGAGAACCTGGCGCACCGTGGCCGATATCATGCGGCGCGAGGTGCTGACGGTTCCCACCACCATGCCGGTGGCCGAGCTGGCCCGCTTTCTGGCCCACCATCGCATCTCGGGCGCTCCGGTGCTGGACTCGGAGAACAAGCTGGTAGGGGTCATCTCGGTCACCGACGTGAACGCTTACGCGGCTCACTCCTGGGCTCGCATCCCCCCGCCCGAGGAGCGCTCCTCCCCCACCTTCTACGAAAGCACCGCCCTGACGCTGGCGGTGGAGCGTTTGGACGCTTCGGTCGAGGTGGGCAAGATCATGTCGCCCTACGTCTACTTTGCCACCGAGGACAGCGACCTGATGGAGCTGGTCGACTTGATGATCGAGCAGCACATCCACCGCCTGATGGTGCTCGACGAAGAAGAGCAGCTGGTGGGCATCGTGACCAGCCTCGACCTGATGAGGGCCATGCGAGACGAGTTGCAGATCGGGCGCTAAACTTCGTCGCATTGACCGTGCCACGAAACGTGCGGTGAGAAACTTGTTTCGAACCGCTCCCAAAGTGTTGTGGCACGGCCGATGCGACGAAGTTCAACCTGGTCAAGGCAGTTGAACGTTGCCCGCTTCGTCCAGCGGAAAGCCCGGGTTCCAGGCCACTTCCCAGGCGAAGCCGTCCGGGTCGGCAAAGTAGCCGTGGTGGCCGCCCCAGAAAGTATCCTGGGGCGGCTTGAGCACGCGCGCTCCGGCCTTCTCGGCCAGGGCCACGAGCTCGGCCACCTCTTCTTTGCGGCGCACGTTGTGGGCCAGGGTGAAACGGGGGAAGCCCGAGCCCGACGGATCGAGCCCGGCGTCTTCCCCCAGCAGAGCGCGCGGATAGAGCCCCAGCGCGATGCCGCCGAGTTGGAAGAAGGCCACGTCCCCGGCCGAGGCCGAGGACGGTTGCCAGCCCAGTCCGTCGCGGTAGAACGCAAGCGAGCGGGCCAGGTCTTCCACGCCCAGCGTGATCAGCGTGAGGCGCTGCTCCATCAGGCCTTGCGGAACAGGGCGATGGGGGAGGGGGAGGGCGCGTCCTCGACCCAGTCGACCCGGGCGAAGCCGGCCTCCTTCGCCAGTCCTTCCAGCTCCGAGCGGGTGAAGACGCACCCCTCGTCGGTACAGGCCAGCATGTTCAGGCCAAAGAACAGTGCTTGCATGTTCTTGTTGCGGTCTTCGTCCGGGATCATCTCGGCCACCACCAGCGTGCCGCCCGGCTTGAGGGCCTGGTGCAGGCGCTTGAGCAGGGTGCGTGAGTGGTCCCAACCCTCGCTGTGCAGGATGTGGCCCAGAATGGCCACCTCGAAGGCTTCCTGGCCAAGGTCCACCTCGCGGAAGTTGCCCGTCCGGAACTCGACCCGGTCGAGGGCCCCCATCTTCTCGGCGAAGGGGCGGCCGGCCCGGTCGATCACCTGGGCCCGGTCGACCTCAACGAGCTGGCAAGCGGGATAGGCGGTGGCGAAGGCCAGGCCCCAGACTCCGCTGCCGGCCCCCACGTCCAGGACGTGATGGACCTGGCCCACCTGGCGGGCCACCATCTGGGCCGCCGGCCAGTTCATGGCAAACAGCCCCTGAACCAGCTCGGCGAAGAAGTTGCCGTCGTCTTCGTCCGACTCCACGCCGGCCGGGGCCTTGCCCGACCGGATGGTCTCGGTCAGTTTGGCCCAGCGCCAGCCGGCCTGGTCCATGTGGGTCGCCACCGCTCCCATGTAGGCCGGCGAGGTGCGCACCAGGAACATCTCGCTATCGGGGGTGAGTCCGATCTTGCCCTGCTCGAACGTGAGCAGTTCCATGGCGGCCAGGGCTTCCACCAGCATCTTGACCCCACGTTCGGCTGCCTGGCAGCGCTGGGCCAGGGTGGTGATGTCGTGGGCTCCCTGGTGCACGTGGGTGAACAGGTCCAGCTCCAGGGCCGTGTGCTGGGCCCGGCTGGCCGCGAAACCGAAGGTGTACTGCATCACCTTCTGGGGGCTGGGATGGGTGGTCGTCGTCATGATTGCTCCTCCTCGTTTTCTTCATCTTCTTCGTCATCAAAGGGTAGCTCGGGCTCTTCCACCGCGGGTGCCTCGGGCGGGGGCGCCTCGGGCTTCTGCCCGATCAGGCCCTCGAACTCGATGCGGCTGATGGCGGCGGCCAGCTCGCTCTCGCGCTCCTGGCGTTGCTCGTCGAGACGGCGAAGCCGCTCGGTGAGGCTCTCCACCTCGTTCTCCTGGGATTCCAGCTTCTCGACGTAGCGCGAGCGCAGCCGGTTCTCGTCGGCGCTCGAGCCGAGCGACTTGAGGTTCTCGCGCAAGCGCCCCTGGTCGTTCTGGATGCGATTGATCTCCTGGCTGGTCTGGGACATCTTGTGAGACAGCTTCTGATAGCTCTCGGCCAGATCCACCAGAGGCCGCAGCTGGGCCTCCTGGGCCGAGGTGAGGTAGTTCTTGGAGAGGTAGAACTCCAGGTTCTCGCGCGAGAGGTTGCGCAGGGCGACCACCTGAGTGATGTCCTGGCGCTCGAGCACCTTGAACTCGGTGCTCTGCTCGGGTGCCAGGCGGACCAGGAATCGGTAGTAGCTGTGAGTGGTCTCTTCCGGCTCGGGGGTCTGGAAGAGGCTGGCGTCATGGTTGATGGGATGCTCGAGCCAGCACAGCTTTGCCCGCTTGTCCTTGTTCTTGAAGCTGTAAACGCGGGTGATCAGGCGGGCTGAGATCAGATCCAGGCGTCCGCTGGCCACCTTGATCATGGTGGCGTCCTCGTCCTTGTAGCCGTGCTCGGACTCCACCCGCACGCCCAGGTCGACGGCATAGGGCACGATGCGCCGGTCGTTGGGCTTGAGCGTGTCGAGCATGGCTTCGCCGGCGTAGGTCTCGCCCTCGGTGACCACCAGGGGGCCGCCCTCCAGGGTGAGCCCGGTGGTGTTCTTCAGCTCTACCGCCGCAAAAGGGTTCTCGGCCCGCTGAGCCGAGTTGTAGAGCACCACCCGGCGCCCATCGAACTCGTGGGCCACGATGGGAACCAGGGCTGACTGGTTGCGGTTCACGGTCACCGGGTGCTTGAGGCTGTACTCGAAGAGATCCCCCACGCTCTGGGTGACGGTCTCGGCTGTTCGCTGGCGGGCTGCCTCGCGGCGGGCCTTCTCCTTGGCCAGGGGAGCGGGGGCCCGCATCATCATCCTGGTGGCTTCGGGAGCAGGGTAGTCCAGATCTGGCATGGGCATGGCCGCTGCAAACATCGCCGAGCTTCCGCCAAATGCCTCGTCCTCGAACATGGCCTCCTCGGTCATGACCGGGCCGGCCACCGACTCGCGCTGCACCTCGATCTCCTTGCGCTTGATGAAGCGCGGCGAGTAGAGGTCGTGGATGAAGCTGATGGGCAGTCCGGCCACCAGCGAAAGCCGCACGTCGCTCCAGTCCTCGTCCTGGGTGTTGTCCACCAGGGCGTAGCCCTCCAGGAAGGGCTTCTCCTTCTCATCTTCCGAGAGCAGCACCCGGTAGCTGGTCTTCCACACCGGGGTCTCGACCACGTAGCGCAGGTTGACCCGCCGCTTGCCGCTCCCCCGCGCATAGACCACCAGGTTCTTGGCGTCGCGCTTGTAGCTGTGGATCAGCGTCTCGAAGAAGTAAGCCAGGTCCTTCTTGATGGACTCGTCTTTGAAGGTCAGGGCACTGATCTCGGCGAGATCGAAGTTGAGCAAGGTGCCCCCCTCGTCGAGCAAGGTCAGCCGCTGGCTCTGCACCACCCCGGCCTCGGTTTCTTTCTTGATCGGCTCGAGCCCCACCACGCGCCCGGCGTGCTTCTTGGACCCCACGGTGAGGCCGACGTCAGCCCCCCGGATGGTGGCCAGCAAAGCCCCGGCTCCCCCTTCCGAGGGAATGTTCAGGGCCACCTCGGCGAGCAACTGCTCGACGGGCTTGGAAGTATCGTAGGAGACCGACTGGATGGTGCCCCCGTCGGCATCCTCCAGGCTGAGCGACTTGAGCACGTCGTTCATCTCGGAGGCCTTGAAGCTGAGCCGAATCTCGGCGTTCCCCTCGACCTCCTCGATCCGCTCGAAGTAGCCCACCCCGTGTTTATAGAGCACGACCCGAGAGATTCCCATTGCTTCCTCCTGAATTCCGTGACCCGCCTTGAACTGTTTGGGAGCTGGCGTTTGGAAAGCGGGAGGCGGTCTCCTCCGCGCCTTGCGGCTCATCCGGGCAGGCTTTTGTGGCACGTCCTCCGGGCCTCCCGGGTCGGTGCCTTGCTGGCTGTTCGCAGACCGGCAGGTTTTTCCCCCCGGGCGGTTAATCGGCGCCAGTATGCTGGCCGTGGAACCGCCCGACTCCGAGCTGGAGAAGCTGCGACCCCGCATCCCTCGGGACGTGCTGCTGGTGCTGCTGCCGGCAGCCTTGAGCCTGACCTTCATGCAATACTATGGGTTGGCCAGGCATTTTTCGCTCTATTTCCCCGATGCCGGAGCCAACGAGGGCCAGCGCGAGCTGTTCCAGCTTCTGTGGTGGGCGGGAGCCACCTGGACGGGCTACTTCATCGTGCCTGCCCTGCTCATCTGGATGCAGGGCAAGAAGCTCTCCGACTTCGGCCTGCGGCGCCCCGCCGGAGGAACCCACCTGTGGCTCTACGCGGCCCTCTTTCTGGGGGCGGTGCCCTTCTTGATCGCAGCTTCTGCTCGCGACAACTTCCTGGAGATGTATCCCTTCTACCGCCACGCCCTGGAGTACCCCGCCTACTGGGCCATCTTCGAGGTGTTCTACCTGCTCACGTTCGTGACCGTCGAGTTCTTCTTCCGAGGCTTTCTCGTCTTCGGGCTCGAGCGCCGTTTCGGCGACTCGGCCGTGCTGGTGGCAGCGCTCCCTTACTGCATGATTCACTTCGGCAAGCCCATGCCCGAGACGCTGGCGGCCATCGTAGGGGCGGTGGTGCTGGGTACCCTGGCCCTGCGCACCCGCTCCATTTACGGAGGCGTGGTGGTGCACCAGCTGGTGGCCATCACGATGGACGTGCTGGCGCTGTGGCGCTCCGGTACATGACGTCGGTGCGCAGCACGTATTTGGTGCCTGCGACGACCGAAGAGCCTTCGTGCAGGATGGCGTGCTTGAACACCAGGGCCATCCCGGCGCGCGGCTGCACGCGCAGAAGCTCTCGCTCGCGGTCGCTGTAAAAGATCGTCTCACCACCCTGGAATTCGTCGTTGAGGTAGACCATGAAGGTGAGCTTGCTCTGCTCGTGGGCATCGCGGCGGAATTTTCCGTCGTAGTGGGGCGCGAAGCGCTGTCCGGGCTGATAGCGATAGTAGCGAAAGCGCTCATTCAGGCCGATCGCCGTCCACTCCTCGAACTGTGGCGGGGTGCAAGGGCTTGCCCTTCGCCACAGCTGGCTCGCCAGCTCGGGATCGTCACGGATCACGCGGTCGTTGTTGCGGATCTCGGGGGCCTGCACATACTTGTCGGGCCCCACGGTCAGACCGGCTGGGATGTAGCCATCGCCCTCGGTCAGGGCGATCTGGCGCTGGCACTCCTCGGGGCTGAGAAAGTCGCGCAGGACGAAAACGTTCTCCAGGAGCCATTCGCAGGTCATGCGGACGCCTTCGGGATGCGCTCGCGAGTGCCTCTCAGAAGAGAAGCTGGTAGCGCAGCCGCCAGCCCTGGGTGCTGAAGGAGGGTCCCTGGGTCTGTCGGTGGATCTCGTAGTTGAGCATGATTCGATCGTAGCTCTTGCGGTCGAGGTAGAAGTTCAGGCCCAGTACCCAGCGCTCTCGACTGTTCAGGGCGTTGTCCACCGCGTTCAGGTTCACCTGGCCGTTGGCCGGATCCAGCCAGTCATAGCTCAGCACCCCGTCGAACTGCTCGCTCAGTTGCAGCACGCCCGTCGCGTAGCCGCCTGAAGCGGAGGTATCATCTCCGGAGTAGCGGTTGTAACCCTGGCTGAAGAGCAGCTCCGATTCGAGGATGAAAGGCGGATTTCGGTAGCGAGCGCCCAGGCCCTGACGCCGCACCGGCAGGACCTGGGGGTTGGTGGGGGAGTCCGGGGCGGTGTTGTAGAGGCCGTAATGAAGCGAGCCGAACAGGCCGAGGCGCTCGGTCAGGTGGTATTCCACTCGCCCCAGCACGTTGACGGCCGCAAAATCGCTGAACTGGTTGGCGCCTTCCCCGAGCACGAAAGCCACGTCGCCGGTCAGGTCGCCGCCGGTGTCCGAGCTCAGCATGAACCCGATGTCGCGTCGATGGTACAGGCAGTTGGTGGCATCGGAAAGCTCGATGGTGTTGGTGTTCCAGATCGCTCGCAAGCCTTCGTATCCGAAGGGGGTCTTGAACTGCCCCACCGTGAGCAGATTGGAGTGGCCGAAAGTCTGGTAGTAGTAGGCGTCTTCCGCCTGGATTCCGTTCAGATCCTCGAAGGGCAGCTGGGCTCGGAAGCCGTTCTTTTCCGAGAGGGGGAGGGTAATGTTCAGGCGGGCTCGGCGCAGGACCAGCTCGGTCTCGGCCGGGAAGGGGGCCAACCGGTTGGTGGCCGGCCGGAGGCTGGTGCTCTGGCTGGAGCCCAGCCTTCCGTCCTGGTAGTCGACCTGGGCAAAGCCACCGAAGGTCAGACGCTTGAGCAGCCGAGCCCCGATGGGAACGAACGTCCTGGCGTCGTCGGCGTCCAGGTTGGGGGGCTGGTCGGGTTGATCGACGGCGTCGTCTTGAATCAGGATCTCGGGGGCCTGGCCCGGGGTCTCGGGAATCGGATCCTGGCCCGGGGTCTCGATCCCGGGGACCTGACCCGGGTTCTGGCCAGGGGTCTCGATCCCGGGGACCTGACCCGGGTTCTGGCCAGGGGTCTCGACCACGGGGCCCTGGCCCGGGGCTTCGAGCACAGGCGTTTCGGGCGCCAGCGCCTGGCCCCGGGCGGGCCCGATCAGCAGGGCCAGGAGCAGGGAGACGACCAGGGTCTTCCACCAGAGCAGCACCGGGCGGCCTTTTCGCGCCATCGCTGCCCTTCCTCCTGGTCGGGGTTGCGGTAATTACCCGGTACCGGGCTGATTCCAGGGTATACGTCGGGATGGGGGCGGTAGAGGCGGGTCGGATCGGTCCGAGCAGTTCTCGCCAGCCCAGAGGCCGACCCGCCGAAAGCCTGACTCGAATCCCAGGTCGGGCAGGGGGGCCGAGTCGTGCCACCCCAGCAGGGAAAAGCCCTCCCCGGGCTCGCCCCGGCAGTCGGCCACCAGGCAGGGGCCCTGCAGCCAGCGGCGGTTGGCCGGCTCGTAAAGCAGGTCAGCCGCCAGGACCAGGTCACAGGGCTCAGGCTCCTGGCAGACGACGAGCTCGAGACCATTGCGGGCAGCATTGTGCCGACAGGCCTGACGGGCGGCCGGGTCGATATCGCAGGCCAGCACCCTGGCCGCCCCCGCGCGGGCCGCGGCCAGGGCCACGATTCCCGAGCCAGCGCCCAGATCGCAGACGGTCTTGCCGCGCACCAGCTCGGGATGGGCCAGCAAATGGGCCCCCAGCACCCGGCCGGCCGGCCAGCAGAACGCCCAGAAGAGCGGCTCGCGCAGGTAGGTATCGCGCTCCTGGGGGGTCAGCGGACGTTGAGGCGGATCGGCCAGGTTGAGCACCAGTCCGGGCAACACGACTCGTTCGCGCAGGGGTAGCACCGGGAAAGGTTTGGAGACCGACCCGGTCCGGTCCTTCGCTGGTCGCACGTGCTCTGTCCGATCCTGGGCGCTCCACGTGCGCGCTCCTGACCGTGCACGCGCTCGTTGCCTGGAACAAGCCCTGGAGTGGATCCAGTTTGTCCGAGTGGATCACGACGAAAGCCCGTTCTCCCGATCCATCCGAAGACGGATCATGATCCGCTTCCGAGCAGGATCACGACGAAAGCCTGTTCCCTGATCCATCCGAAGGCGGATCATGATCCGCTTCCGAGCAGGATCACGACGAAAGCCTGTTCCCTGATCCA
>BTUM01000026.1:0-85467 GCA_045863235.1 Candidatus Xenobia bacterium
ACGACCTCATCGCCGCCGACGAGGCCAGCAAAGCGGCTGGTCCGCCCGCGGAGCCCGCGGCCCTGCCCGACTGGGAGCTGGCCGCTCACGACCTCATCGCCGCCGACGAGGCCAGCAAAGCGGCTGGTCCGCCCGCGGAGCCTTTCACCCTGCCCGACTGGGAGCTGGCCGCTCACGATGCCATCGCGGCCGCTGAAGCCGCCAAGAGCGATGGGATCGTCGACCTGCCTGCCGGGATGGAGGCCTGGGAGCTCGAGGCCCACGACCGGATCGCCGAAGAGACCAGCCAGGGAGGTGCCTTCGTGGAGGCCTACGCGCGCAGCGTGGGCTTCGGATCCTCGGGAGGAAGCTCCTCGAACTGGGGCCAGGCGGTGGCTGCGGCCGATGTGGGGAAGCAGGGCGCAAACGCCTCTCTGGCCGCCTTCGACTTCTCCAAGTCGACCAGCAATGCGCCTCGCGTGGCGATGGGATCGGCCGGGGGTTGGGGGGCCTTGAGCTACCTGGCCGGCCAGGATCTGGCCAGCCCCTCCGACCCGGGCGAAGCCGGCGTGGCCACCCTGGAAGCGATTTCGGCGGCGGGAGACGCTCAGGACCTGGCCCGAGCTCTGCGACCGGGACTCTCCGAGGTTCCTCAGCTGGCAAAGGCCAGCGGGGTGGCCAGCGGAGGGCTGGCCCTGCTCGAAGGTGCCAACCAGTTGCGGCTGGCTGACGGCGACCGCGAGCAACAGGCTCTGGGCGGCCTGAAAATGGCTTCAGGCGTGTTGATGATGATGGCCCCCATCCCCGTGATCGGCCAGGGGGCTTTCATCGCCGGCTCGGGTCTCTACACCGGGGTGATGCTCTACGAAAATCGAGAGACCATCCAGGCGGCGGCCAATGGTGTGCCCGACTGGGCCTACGCTGTCGGCATGTCGATGCCGGGCCTGAATGTCGTGGCCATGGCCGGTCTGGGCATCAAGCACGCCGACGACCTGGGCGGAGCCGTCAAGAGCGGCGCCGGCAAGCTCAACCCGTTCGACTGAGCACCACTTTCAGCGCTTTGAGCTCGCGCTCACGCACGTTGACGGCCTGCTCGAACTCGCGCTCCTCCAATCCCTCGGGCTGAAAGAACGTAGCCACCACCTCGCTGCCGTCGCCGCTGGGCAGCACCCGCATGGCCACGCTCCAGCCCCCCAGCTCATAATCGAACAGCCCCACTTCGGGCCGGGAAACTACGGCCAGCAGGAGTTCCCCCTCGACTCCCTCCACCACCCAGCCTTCGCCCTGGCGGCGCACCCGGCGGACGGTCAGCACCGCCCAGCGCGGCCAGCTCTCCACCTCGGCCAGGAAGGACAGGACCTCCTCCGGTGAGCGCTGGATGCTGACCGAGGAGGTGCGCGAGCGGCGGAGCATGCCCAGAGCTTCCTCTGAGAACTCCGCCCCCCTTCAACCTATGCAGGGTCCTCGAGCGGCTCGAGCTGGTGAGGCTTTGAAAGCTCCGGATCGCCCCGCCTCGAGCCTGACATTCGCTGATTCAGGCACTCCACGAATGCAAGGGTCAGCATCTCCCAACTCGCATGCTCGAGCCAGGAGAGAGTCGCGATGAAGTTCGATGGGGTCAGCCCGAGGTCGGTGCAGAGCCTCAGCAGACAGGCGGCTGGGGGAGACCTGGCTTCGGGACGATGCGGCACTGGTCTCCCTCCTGAGGAGCCGGACCAGGTCGAGTTCCTGCAGGGTACTCTTAAGGATCTCGATCTGGGTACCCAGAGTTACCTGGATCACATCTCTCCGGTTTCCAGGCTGGTATTGTAGAGGCGAGCGGGTATTCGTAGAAGGGAGGATGCGCCTTTGCGACATCCGCTGCAGCATCGCGGCTACTCGATCATCGAGACCCTTACCGCGGTTGTCATTCTCACCATCGGGCTGCTCGGCGTACTGGGCGCTCTCACATTCGCACTGCGGGCCACGGCTTGTTCGGGCACCACGACCGACGCCGTCAACCGGGGCCGGGAGATCTTCGAACAGGTCCGGCAACAGAACCTGGCCGACCCGTCCCTGGCCGGAATGAACGACGGCGCTTCGGTCCGACGACCCATCAACGACGCCCCGTTCAACACGCTGTCGGACAATCCGAGCCTGCGTCGCAACATCACCACCACCAACGTGCTGGTGGACAACACCCTGAAGGCGCGTATGGTTCGCGTGCGGGTCTTCTTCTTTGATCGCGGGGCGGAAAAGAACGTAGAAATCTGCGGGACGGTGAGACTGCCATGAAACACCGCGCCTTTACCCTCATCGAGTTGCTCGTGACCATGGGTTTGATGATCGTCATCATGACGAGTCTGGCGGGGATGTATAACTCGGCTCGAAGCTCGCTCCAGTACGGCGCCAATCGCCTGGACATCCAGGGCGCGAGCCGGGAGACGATCGCCCGTATCGCCCTCCTGGCGGTGACCGCCGGGCCCAGCAGCGGGAAGATTCAGACCACTCCCCTCACCCAGGGCGCGCTGGTGTCTCCCGTGGCCGCCGGCACACCTCAAAGCTTCCTGACCTTCTACACTCCGGACGACTTCCTGGCCCCGGAGCTGAGTGTCCCTCCCAACACCAACCGCGCCAAATACTGGGATCCCACGCAGACGTCCCGACTGCCTGTGTTTCTCTACCGGATCCGCCACGACGCGCCCACCCGCCTGCTGCTACTCGAGAAGCTCGACCCCGCCAGTGGTTCGGTCCTCGCCTCTCGCGTTCTGGCGGGCAAGTCCGGCTCGGGGTCCAACGCGCCCCGCCTGACGAACGTAACTTTCACGCGCCTCGAGAATGCTTCCGTGCGGGTCCAGATCCGCATGCAAGCCACCGTCCGCGGAGATGACGGCCGGCCCCGCGACGTGAACCACACTCTCGAGTCGGCGCTTCTCTTCCCTGCCCTGAAATACTAGACCGGAGGCTTCCATGCGCTCAAACCGCCGACGCGGCTCCATCCTGATGCTCTCGATCTTCTTTCTGATGGTTCTCTTTCTAATGTCCCTGGCGTTCTTCAAGCTCCTGCCGGCCGAATACCAGTCGGCCCGCCGGATGAGCTACGAGCTCAACGGCTACTATGCAGCCAGCGCCGGACTGGACTGGACGCTGGCATACGTGGAGAACCGGCTGGCCAGAGCCACCTTGCAGCCCACACTGCCCACGAGCACGGGCCAGTCCTTCAACATCCCCCTCACCAGCTTGCCTACGGGGTGGAGCTACCGCGGCACGGCCACGCTGATCGATCCCAATCTCAACCGCTACCGGGTGGTGTGCGACGGGCTCGACAGCCGGGGCCGACCCCTCCGCCGAATCAACGCCGTCATTCAGCAGAGCAGCGAGTTTGCGCTCTTTACTCCCGACACACTGGTGGCCAACCTGGACAACGTGGTCATCGGGCCCGCCTATGGCCGGGAAGTCAGCCTCTGGGCCGTGGACGACCGCTGGAGCGAGGACTTCATCACCTTCCGTGACGGGCTGATGATCGGCAACCAGAAGGACCGGGTGGGAGCAAACTCCACCACCGGCGCCAATATCGACTGGAAAGGCAACGCCGGGGCGGCCGACAACACCGACAAGTGGAACAAGGTGGCGCAGGGAGGTCAGGGCGGTGTCCAATACGGCTACGGCGTGGGCACCTACTCGGTGCCGGTGGCCACGGCCGACCCCAACCGCAAGAGCAATGGCAACACTCCCCTCAACCTGTGGGACCCGACCGGGGGCCAGGCTACCGGCACACGCCAGATCGCGGCAGAGAAGGCTTGGGGTGGAGCGGTCAACGTGCCCAAGGCCAACGGCAAGCCCATTGCGGGCATCTATATCCCCAATACCGGCGGGACCGCGCCGGAGGCAACGGCCGGGATTTACATCCAGTCCTCCACCGGCAAGCCGCGCAAGAACCCGGACGGGACCACGGTGGTGGACGCGGAAGGCAATCCCATCTTCGTAGCCGTCAGCCAGATTTTGCTGGACGGCCAGGTAGATACCGACCCCGCCAGTCCGACTTACATGGACCCCATCAGGTCCAGCATGGACATCACCCTGCCGGACGTCACCGGCAGCGACACCTACTACAAGATCGTGGTGGACTACACAGCCAACGGCGGCCAGGGCTCCACCGTGATGTACCAGAACAAGATCTCCGGCACCAAGATCGACCTCAACAACGCCGCGACCTACACCATCGCCAAGGACCCCAAGACCAACACCCTTTACAGCTTCAAGGGGAAGGTGAACGACCTGGTTTTCGTGGCCGACGGCGAGGTAGGCGAGACCTCCGGCTCCACCGTGGTCACGCGGGGCGTGTCGGGGATGAACGTGGGCCACCGGACCATCGCGGCCGACAGGCGCATCCTGGTGGGCACGGCCGACGAAACCACCGTGGGCCACGGCTCGCTGACCCGGCCGGATGTCCAGGCGGCAACCCGACCCGACCCGGCCGAGCGAGACAACCCCGACTACCTGGCCTACCTTCAGAGCCTCACGCCGTTCACCAACAAGCACGGACTGATCCTGGCCACGCCCGAGGAGATCGCTGTGCGTGCCAATTACCCCAGCTACAATGTGCTCAACTTCTATGGAGCCTTCGTGAGCGGCGACAAGCTCCGCATCTCTCGCGAGCAGGGCGTGACCGGTGAAGTGGAGCTGAATTTCATCGGGATGCTGGCTCAGAACGAGCCCATCGACAAGGACCAGTTCGTGAACGCAAACTCGGGCGGCGGCAACGACGACCTGGGCAATTTCGTGACCGACCCCAGCCTGAACCAGCACCCCTCCAAGTTCCTCAAGACTCTGGGCCCCCCCAAGATGAGCATCCTCACCTTCTCCGAGGAGGTCACCTCGCAGTATTAGAACCGGGTCTCGATCTGGCCGAGAGGATAGCGTTGTCGGGCCTGGCCCAGATCAAGCCCTCAACCTCGCGGCTCTCGAGCACGCCCTACCTGGCCGAGTCTCCGGCCGGCATGGCGCTGTCGCGGCCGCACAGCGCAAGGAGACCGGTCGTACAGCACCCTCTGCAGGCTACGGCCCCGGAGGGCTGCTGTCAACTAAGGAGAACCAGCCTGACCCTGCGGAAGAATGCGGCCGTCCACCCAGGTGACGCCCGACATGTCTGCCTGGCCGAAGTTGTTGCCGGACAGCGTCGCGCCGAGGAACGTCGAGACCGCGAACGTGCTGGCGGTCATGTCGTTGTTGGTGAGGGTGGAGCGGCTGAAATTGGCTCCGACCGCCATGGCTCCCGCAAAGCTCGACCCGATGATCTGAGCGCCCTGGAAATTGCATCCGCCCAGGGACGCACCGTTGAACCCGACGTTGTTGAAAGTGCTCGAGGAGAGGTCCGCTCCGGTTAGATCGGAGGCGAAGGTCGTGCCCTGGCCCGCGGCCTGCTGCATGGTCGAGTTTTGCAGCGCGCACTCAAAGAACAAAACGCCGTCCAGCGTGGTAGAGCTCATATTGGCGCCCGCAAAGATGCATTGCGTAAACTGCGAGCCGGTCAGGTTGGCGCCGGTCAGGTTGGCGCCGCTGAAGTTGGTCCGGAAGAGCTCCTGACCGGTGAGATTGACGCCCGCGAGGTTGGCCCCGACGGGGTTGTAGGACCCCTGCAGGGTGGCGCTGCCCCGACCTTGCGCTTCGAAGCCAAAGTGCAGAAAGTGGAACTGTCCGGTGCCGGGAAGCTCCAGGGTGTATTCGCCGGCGGGAAGCTCGCGAGATCCGTCCACGACCTGGCCGGCGGAGTCCAGAATGACGGCTCCGTCAGTGCCTTCGCCGCTGACGGTGAGGACGGCGTCCCCCGGGAGATGCAGCGGAACGTGGTCGAATCCGTGGCCTCCCAGATCGTTCTGGTGGGGATCCTCGTCCGGAGTCTCGAGGTAGAGAACCGCCGTCTCTCCCGGTCCCAGGCGTTTCGAGCCCAACTCGTGCTCCGCAAATCCAAGCTGCTGGGGCTGCTCCTCCACGGTAGGTACAACAGGGAGGCTGGCGGTCGTGCTTCCGTCGCTTCCGGAGCAACCGCTAAGAACCAGGACTGCGGCCATCAGAAGCTTCAGAGTCCTCATGCGCGGAAGACTGCCCCAGTTCGCCAATCGGTTCCTGGTCCCTGTGTCAACAGGGTCTCTTCGGGGAGACAGGTGAGCGATTCTCTGAAGGGGACGTCCAGTTGGGGAGGGCCCGTCTCGACAACGACATGGAAACGCTGGGCGCGGTCACTACCGCCCTCAAGCGCGGCACTCTGTGCTATCCGGTGGAGGGACACCCTGATGGTCAACCCGGGCAGACGGTAGCAGGCTCTTCAAGGCAGGCGCTCTTGGGCCGCAGAAATCTAAGGTCCTCGACGACGCTGGCCTCCACTTGCTGAAGCGGGAGATGATGCGCTGAGCGAGAAGACCCCGTAGATGCTTGAGTTGATCCCAGAGCAGCGTATCCTGCTACCGACTTGCAGTTGGGAAACTTATGACCGCCTTCTGTCCGATCACCGTGATCAAAGCGGGCCCCGTTTTACCTACGACCGAGGAAGACTGGAGATCATGAGTCCGTCACCCGCCCATGAGCGCGCCAGCGAGTTCGTGCGCTTGCTGATCTTTACCGCTGCCGAAGAGCTCGGGCTGGAGGCATTCGGTTTGGGATCTTCCACCCAACGGAGCGCCGATTTAGAGCGCGGTGTAGAGCCAGACTCGAGCTTCTCCTTCAGCGGCTCAGAGCACCCGGACCTGGTGGTCGAAATCGAGGTCAGCCGCTCCAGCCTGGACAAGCTCCCGATCTTTGCGGCACTGGGGATCGCAGAAGTTTGGCGTTATGATCTCGACCGGTTGACTATTTACCGGCTCGAAGGCTCGGAGTATCGGACGGTCGAGCGGAGCTCCTATCTGCCCCTGACCGCCAGCGAGATCACCGAGCAGCTCTCGAAGACAGGCGACCGCTCCCACGTTGCGTGGCTACGGGAGTTGCGCTCCTGGTTGAAGTCCCGCTGAAGCCGCCTTCACAACACTTCTCCGTTCTGGCAGCAGGCACCGACCCGTCGAGCGGCAAAGCACCCCTGGCATGAGACCCCTGCTGTTTCTGCTCGCTTTCCTCACTCTTGCGGCCGCGGACCCCGCGGTGGCCCTGATTCAGAAGTATGGTTGGTCGGTCGAGGGCCAGCCCACCGTGACCGTGATGGACGTGCCCGAATCGCTGACCGGCCTTCCCTTCAACCACTATCAGTCCGCCAGCGAGAGCATCGGACTCGACCTGACCCCCGCTCAGGGCATGAGGCTCTCGCTCCAGCGCTATACGCTGACGAAACGCACCAAATCTGGGGCTCACCTCTTCGCGCACGTGGCTCTGCTGGAGGGACGCATTGTCGGTGCCTGGCTGTCGACGAACGCGCCCGTCGCGCCGGGCATCTCCCCCCTGAGCGATCGGAAGATGGGGTCCAACTGGTAGCCATGGGCGGACTCTTCAAGAAGAAGGACCCGCCGCCGGATGACGAGGATCCGGTCTGGAGAGCTACCTACGACGCCCGGGAGAAGCTGTACGAGCGCCACTTCGGCCCCTTCCCGCAGGACGTTCAGAAACTGCGCAACCTGATGGACGTCTGGCCGGGCGGGTGTTTGATCCAGTTCCCCGCGACCAAGCTGGGCTCCCTGTGGGTGCACTCGTCTTTCGGGCTGAGCAACTCGGACATGCCCAACAGCGTGACTCTCGAGAGCTATAAGAAGGACGAAGCCAGAGGCACCTCTGAGGCCACCCTGGTGGCGCGCACGCCGCGTCCGGTGCCGGCGGGCCTGGCCGGCTTTGGCTATGAAATCCTCGTTGTGACCGAGGGGCCGGGCCAGTGGCCGCTCAGGTTCCTGAACTGGGTGGTCCAGCGCGAGATTCTGAAGGACCTGGATGTCCTCGGGTGCGTCAACAAGAACGAAGGGTTGCTGATCGAGGATATCGCCCTGGGGGACGGCCAGTCGTCCCACTTCTTCGTGAGCCGGGCCCGGGAGCCGCTTCCCGCCATTTTGCAGCTCCCGGCTGGCAATTGTCACCTGCTCGTGGCCTCGGCGGTGACCCGGGAGGAAGTGGACTTCACGCTCCTCGAGGGAAGCGGCGCCCCGTTGCTGGAAAAGCTGATGGCCTCGGAAATCGGCCAGAAGAGTCGGCTGAATCGCCCCTCCATCCCGCTCTAAGAGTCGTTGCTCTCCGCACGGGCGAGGGAACGCTGTCCCCGCTAGACTGGGACAACACTGACCGAGAGCGGCCTCGAGTGGGAGAGTGGCTGAAGCAGCATCTGACAGGCCTGGTCGAGCATCGCGCCTCACTGTCAGCGCCGTTCAGCTTCATTCCTCAACTCCGGCGGACGATTTCCTACTGCCTTAATGCTTGTCCAGCCACTCCAGCAGCGGCCGGGCCACGGCCCCGTTGGACCTCGTGCCCGACAGCGTATCCAGGTGGCCGAAGTTCTCCAGGACGCGCGCCTCGGTGTCGGTGCTCGAGCAGAGCTGGATCCCGGCGAACTTCCAGCCGACGTGGTTCCCGAGGTAGTTCGTCCACCCGTCCGACCTGAGGACGTACTGAGGGACGTTGACCTGGGCCAGCTTGTCGTAATAGTGCAATCCTCGGCCGGCGTTTACCGGAACCTTGTAAGGACCGTCCGGCGGCCCGCTGAAGTTGGTCACGATGGCATCGTCGAGACCGAACGCCATCGGCCAGTAGGAGTCGGCCGCCAGCACAGACCAGGCCAGAATCGTAGCCAGGTCGTTGTAACCATTGGCAATGTTGGTGAACTGTCCGACTCCTTTGTCGTTGTGGCCCCAGTTGTTCTGATAGCGCTGAACGAGGAAGTTCTCGGCGGTGGGATCCCCGTCCAGGAGCCAGGTGAGCAGGTTGTCCAGGAACGGGGGATCCGTCAGGTCACCGAAGGCTTCGGTGTAGTAGCCTGGCCCCGGGTCCGACCCGTAGCTCTTGACGACCGCGATGTTTTGCGCAGTCGGCCCGCCCAGGATGGCGGTGCGGGCAGCGTCGGCGCTCAGGGTGTCGGGCGGGTGCGTGGTGCCTTGCTGGAACGGGCCACCGTCCATGGCGATGATCCCGCGCAGATTTTCCTGGCCCAGTCCGCTTCCCTGGTCAGAGCAGGCGTAATAGTAGGTCAGCTGGCCGCCGCTCGAGAACCCGGAGAGGAAGATCTTGTCCACCTGGGAGTTCTGCTGGATGAACTCGATCGCGGTGGCCGCATCCGATATCCAGGTGGCCCCGTTCCAGGGCGCCATGAACCGGAGATCCGGGTCACCCTGGCCCGGGATATCCACCCCGGCGATGTTGGCGGGCGGCGCGAACTGGACGCGGTAGTCCAGGCTGTAGACCTCGTAGCCCCGATTCGCCAGCCAGAGCCGGAAGTCGCGCGTCTCGTCCGGGGTGTAGAGACAGCCGTTGCACTGCCCGCCGGGCAGGAACAGCAGCACCCGGCCCGGCCGAGGATTGTCCGAGGCCACGCGGTGCAAACCGATGATGTCGTAGGGGCTGCGCACGAACGGCGGAGGCACGTTCACGCTGCAGATCCAGTAGGTTTCCGTCAGATCGGGGTTGCCAAAGACCGGGACCTCGTACTGCTCCACCCACTCTTCGATGGCGCCCTCGCGGGGCGGCGGGCCGGGAGTGAATCGGTCTGCGTGCACGAGGACCTCACCCGGGACCTGCAAGGAAACCTGGTAATGGCACACGATGCTCCCATCCTGGGCCAGCGCCAGGATGCTGAGCGTGTTCAAGCCGTCCTTGAGGTTCGCCAGCTCGATTTCGTGCGAGAATTTGCCGGGATCGCGATCCAGCGTCACGACCTGGCCATCGGACGCCTGCACGCGGTAGCTCACGATCGCGTCCTGCGAGCGTGGCTGGAAGCCATCCGCGGTATCCACAATCTCGATCCGGACGTCCGGAATCAAATCTACAGGCGCTGTGGTGCCAGGAACAAGAGTGCTGCTGCCCCCACAAGCCACAACCAGAGTCGCCAGCAAGATGAGAGTCATCCGACCCATGAAACCACCCCCTCGAGGCAAGGACCGACCGTTCCTGGCCGAGGGCGAGTTCCCTTTGCTGGTTGCGGAGGTTCACGAGAACCCCTCCCCCCTCCGTAGGAGGGTGGCAGGACCCATCGCGAACGCCCCCTCGGGGGTCCAAAGAGTGGAGGGAAGAATGAAAGTCGAGCAGCTCATGGCCGACCTGGTGGCCAGGAATCCCGGTGAGCCCGAGTTCCATCAAGCGGTGCACGAGGTGGCCACCTCGGTCCTGCCCGTGGTCGATTCCACCCCGGTCTACCGACAGCTGAAGGTCTTCGAGCGGCTCGTGGAGCCCGAGCGGGTCATCATCTTCCGGGTGGCCTGGGTGGACGACCAGGGCACCGTGCAGGTCAACCGCGGCTATCGCATCCAGATGAACAGCGCCATCGGCCCCTACAAAGGGGGGCTGCGCTTCCACCCCAGCGTCACCCTGAGCGTGCTCAAGTTCCTGGCCTTTGAGCAGGTCTTCAAGAACTCCCTCACCACCCTCCCCATGGGGGGGCGGCAAGGGCGGCTCCGACTTCAACCCCAAGGGCAAGTCCGACCAGGAGGTCATGCGCTTCTGCCAGGCTTTCATGACCGAGCTCTATCGGCACATCGGAGCCGAGACCGACGTTCCCGCCGGCGACATCGGCGTGGGCGGGCGCGAGATCGGCTTCCTCTTCGGCCAGTACCGCAAGCTGACCAACTGCTACAACGGCGTCCTGACCGGCAAGGGCATCAACTGGGGCGGCTCCCACGTCCGCCCCGAGGCCACCGGTTACGGCTGCGTCTACTTCGCCCAGGAGATGCTGGCCACCAAAGACGACTCGATGCAAGGGAAGCGCGTGCTCATCTCGGGCTCGGGCAACGCCGCCCAGTACACGGCCGAGAAGTGCCTGGCGCTGGGAGCGAAGGTTATCACCATGTCCGATTCGGACGGCACCATCGTGGACAAGGAGGGAATCAACGCCGAGAAACTGGCCTGGGTGATGCACCTTAAGAACGTCAAGCGAGGGCGCATCCGCGAGTATGCCCAGAAATTCAAGGGCTCGGAGTATCTCGAGGGCCAGCGGCCCTGGGCGGTGCCCTGCGATGCCGCCTTCCCCTGCGCCACTCAGAACGAGCTCGAGGGCGAGGACGCCAGAACCCTGGTGGCCAACGGCTGCTCGCTGGTGGGCGAGGCGGCCAACATGCCCTGCACCCCTGAAGCGGTGGACCTGTTCCTGGAGAAGAAGCTGCTCTTTGCCCCCGGCAAGGCGGCCAATGCCGGAGGGGTGGCCACCTCGGGCCTGGAGATGACCCAGAACGCCATGCACCTGACCTGGACTCGCCAGGAGGTGGATGACCGGCTCAAGCTCATCATGAAGAGCATCCACTCGTCCTGCGTCGAGCACGGCCGCGAATCGCCCACGTACGTGGACTACGTGAAGGGGGCCAACGTGGCCGGCTTCATCAAGGTGGCCGAGGCCATGGTCGATCAGGGAGTGATCTGAAGCCAGGTGGCTTCCGGGCGCAGTCAGTCGTGGAGCCTTCGGTTCCACGACCTCATGCCCCACCAGATCCACTACGTGCTGCTCGTTTCCTCCGACTATGACGCCTTCGTCATCGAGGAGGACGGGCGGCTCACCGAGCGGCTCTTTGCCGACGCCAGCGAGCTGGACATGCCGGCCATCCCCCGCATCGTGCACGTGGCCACGGCCACCGAGGCTCTGCAGCAGCTCGAGCGGCGCCGCTTCGACCTGGTGCTCACCACCATGCGCTTGGAAGATCCGGGCATGCTGCGCTTCTCGGTGCGGGTCAAGTCGCGTTTTCCCAACCTGCCGGTGGTGCTGCTGGTGCTCGACGAGTTCGAGCTGCGCCGGCTCTACACCGCCCCTCTCCCCACGGTGGACTTCGTCTTTTTGTGGACCGGCGACTCGCGCATCCTGCTGGCCATCGTCAAGCTGATCGAGGACCAGCTCAACGTCGAGGCCGACACCCGGGTGGGAGTGCAGGTGATCATCGTGGTGGAGGACTCGGTGCGCCGCTACTCCACCTTCCTGGCCCTGCTCTACAACGAGCTGATCACCCAGTCGCAGACCCTGGCGGCCGAAGGGGTGAACTCCCTGCACAAGATGCTGCGCGTGCGCTGTCGTCCCAAGATCTTGCTGGCCACCAACTACGAGGAGGCCTGGCAGCACTACCAGGAGCACCAGCAGCACACCCTGGCCCTGATCGCCGATCTGCAGTTCCCCCGCGAGGGCAAGATGGACGACGAGGCGGGCTTTCACCTGGCCCGGGCCATCCAGGCCAACCAGCCCAGCATGCCCATCTTCTTGCAGTCGGCCAATCCCGACGTGCAGGCCCGGGCCTGGGAGCTGGGGGCCCACTATGCCGACAAGAACTCCCCCACCCTGCTCAAGGAGATCCGCTCCTTCGTCAAGGAGACGCTGGGCTTCGGCGAGTTCGTCTTCCGCCTGCCCGACCGCACCGAGCTGGCCCGGGCCAAGGACATGTACGAGCTGGAGCGGGTTCTGCGCACCGTGGACGGTCGCTCGCTCTACTACCACGCCTCCAACAACCACTTCAACGTCTGGCTCAGAGCCCGCAGCATGTTCGACCTGGCCGACTACGTGCAGACCATCAAAGCCTCCGACTTCCCGGAGGTGGAGGACCTGCGCAACCTGCTCGTGGAGCTGATCCGCCTGGCCGGCCAGGAAGAGCAGAAGGGCGTGGTGGCCGACTTCATCTCGCAGGAAGACGGCTATTCGCGCCCCTTCGTCAAGCTGGGACAGGGCTCGCTGGGCGGCAAGGGCCGGGGCCTGGCTTACCTCAACTCGCTGCTCGTGCGCGAGAGCCTGGCCGAGGAGCTCGACGAGTTGCTCATCCAGATCCCCCGCACCATCGTGCTGGCCACCGGCGAATTCGATCGCTATCTGGAAAGCTGCGGCCTGGATCCCATCCGCACGTCGCCCGAAGAGATGCGCAAGGAGCTGCTGTGCCGCGAGCTGCCGGAAGAGCTGCTGGGCCAGCTGCGGGTGGCCCTGCGCAACTTCACCGCCCCCCTGGCGGTGCGCTCCTCCAGCCTGCTCGAGGATAGCCAGCACCAGAGCTGCGCCGGCATCTACGAGACGGTCTTGCTGCCCAACACCCATCCCGACCCCGAGCAGCGCCTGGCTGCGCTCAGCCGGGGCATCCGGCGGGTCTACGCCTCCATGTTCAGCGACCGGGCCAAGAGCTACCTCGAGGGCACTCCGTTCTCGCTCGAGCAAGAGAAGATGGCCATCGTGCTGCAAGAGCTGGTGGGCGACCGCCACGGACAGCTGTTCTATCCCCATTTCTCCGGGGTGGCGTTGTCTTACAACTACTACCCGATCGGCCCTCAGGAGCCCGAGGACGGGGTGGCCCTGCTGGCCCTGGGCCTGGGCCACACGGTGGCCGAAGGAGGCCGCTCGGTGCGCTTTTGCCCGCGCTACCCCCAGATTCTGCCCCACCTGTCCTCGCCCAGAGAGTTCTTGCAGTATGCCCAGTCCGAGTTCTATGCCCTGAGCCTGAGCCAGGCCGAGGAGGCCCTCACTCTGGTTCCCCTCGACCAGGCCGAGGCCGACGGAACCCTGCAGCAGGTGGGCAGCGTCTACTCGCCAGACGACGATCAGCTGCGCGAGAACTTCCGACTGCCCGGAGCCCGGGTGGTCACCTTCAACAACATCCTCAAGTGGAAATCCCTGCCTCTGGCCCCCGCCCTGGAGCGGCTGCTGGAGGTGCTGCGCCGGGGCATCGGCTCGCCGGTCGAGATCGAGTTCGCCGTGAGCCTGTCGCGCCCGGCCACGCTCTACCTCTTGCAGGTGCGACCCCTGAGCGAGTTTCAGTTGGATACCACCGTCGACCTGGAGAGCATTCAGCCTCAGGACGTGGTGGCCCGCAGCCCGCGCTCGATGGGCCACGGCAGCATCGAGGTCAACCACGTGCTCTACGTCAAGAGCCAGACCCCCACCGACCTCAAGGCCATCGCCCGCGAGATCGGAGCCTTCAACCGCGAGCTCGCCCGCGAGGGCTACCTCTTGATCGGACCGGGCCGCTGGGGCTCGTCTGACCCCTCGCTGGGCATCCCCGTGGAGACCGGGCAGATCACCGGAGCCCGGGTCATCGTGGAGCTGCCCTTCCTGGACCGTGCCGTGGAGCCCTCGGTGGGCTCGCACTTCTTCCACGAGCTGACCTCGCTTCGCATCGGCTACCTCTACATCCCCGCCGAGGGCTTCCTGGACTGGAGCTGGCTGGAAAGCCAGCCAGCCAGAGCTGAGACGGAGTCGGTGCGCCACCTGGCCCTGGCTTCTCCCCTGCAGGTTTTGCTGGACGGGCGCAAGCGGCAGGGCGTGGCGGTCCGCACGGCAAAGAGCCGCGAGTGAGCCAGACCTCAGCCCGCATTCTCGTCCTGGAAGACGACCCTGACATGCGCGATCTGCTGCGTGAGGTGTTGACCAGCCACGGCTATGAGGTGGTGTCCGTGGCCCGGGGCGAGGAGGCCGTGCAGCAGGCCGCCAGCGCCCACTTCGACCTGATCGTGGCCGACATTCGCATGGAAGGAATGGACGGCCTGGAGGCCCTGGAGCGCACCAAGAAGCAGCAGCCCGACATCGGCAGCCTGGTGGTCTCGGGCTACGCCAGCGACGAAGAGGTGGCCCGAGCCCAGAGCCTGCAGGTGGGGGGATACCTGCGCAAGCCCTTCCGCATGAACGAGTTCCTCAACCTGGTGGGCGAGCAGCTCCGCGGCCGCTACAAGGGTGAGGAGCGCAGGGCCCAGGGCTCGGTGGCCCGCGACGGCCTGCTGTGGGCCCTGGAGTCGCTGGCCCGGGTGGCGGACGCGGCCGGCCTGGCCGGGCCTCCGCGGGCCGAACGGGTGGGCACGCTGGCCGAGAACCTGGCCCTGGAGCTGGGCATGGCCACCGAGGTGGCGCGCCAGTTGCGGGTGGCCGCCATGCTCGCGGCCGTGGACGCCCCCGAAACCAGGCCTCCAGCCTGGCTGATCGCTTCCGACCTGCTCTCGGTCATGGGCCAGGCGCTCAAGCAGGGCAACCCGGCCCCGGTCGAGAGCCGGGTGGTGTCTCTGGCCCTGGAAGCCGGCACCCCCGAGGAGTCGCCCGAGCCCGACGAGCTGGCCCGGCGCGCTGCCGGGCGCTTCGATCCCGAGTTGCTCGAATTCTACGCCCGGGCCCGGTTGCGTCCGGCCGCGGGGGCTCCGACACCTGCTCCAGCGCGTCCAACCGGCCTTTTAGCCCTGGCCCGCACGCTGGAGCGGGCGGGCGACCTGGCCAGCGCCACCCAGGCCTACCAGGCAGCCGCCCGCAACGGGGGACGCGAGGGGGTTCAGGCCCTGCTGGGCCTGGCCCGCCTCGAGCCGGCCCAGGCCCCCCAGCGCGCCGCCGAGGCCTGTCGCGAAGCGGCCGCGCTCGGTCCGGTGGCCCGGGCTCAGGCCGCTCTCGAGGGAGGGGTCGTACTGTATGAGCTGCGCCACGGTGGAGCCCCCGAGCTCTTGGAGGAGGCACGCGAGAGCTGTTCGCGTCTGGGATTGACCTTCGAAGAGGCGCAGGCCCGCTTGCTGCTGGCCCGCACCGGCCGCACCGAGCCCCGCCTGGGGGAGGTTCTGAGCTATCTGCTCAATCCTCGCCAGGCGGGCGAGCTGCCCCCCTGGCTGGGGGTGGAGATGCTGGAGCTGAACCCTCCCGTCGAACTGGTGCGCCGACTGTTGAACGCCTTTCCCGGGGCCCTGGCCCGGGCCGTGAGCCGCCAGCAGCTTACCGCCGAGGCCCGCAAGAGCCTGCTCGGAGCCCTGGAACCGGGCCTGAGCGTAGCGCCCGAGCTGCTGCAGGCCCTGACCCAGGATCCCCAGCTGCGCGACCGCGTGCTGAACCTGCAGCATGCCGCCTCGCCGGAGGCGCTGCTGCGGGTGACCGCCCTGGGCCCCTTCGAGGTGGTGCGGGGCGACCGGGTGCTCGACGAGCGCGAGTGGAAGACCCAGAAGACCCGCTACCTGTTTGCCTTCCTGGCCTGCCGGTGGGGGACGTTCTTCTCCGAGGATCAGGTGCTCGACGAGTTCTGGCCCGATGACATGGAGAAGGGCAAGAAAAACCTGTACTGGTCCACCTCGGTGGCCCGTCGGGCCCTGCGCGGCAGCGACGAGAACGCCGGCCCCGAGATCTTGCTGCGCGACCGGCGCGGGCTGGCCCTCAACCCGGAGGTGCCCCACTGGCACGACGTGCTGGAGCTGAACAAAGCCTACGAGGAGGCCACCCGCCTGGAGACCGCCTCGCGCCCGGCCGAGGCCGTGGCCGCCTACCGCCGCCTGGCTCAGCTCTACCAGGGAAGCTACCTGGAGGGGTGCTACATGAACTGGGCCGTCGAGGAGCGCTCGCAGCTCGAGCGCAAGACCACCGAAGCTCTGGTGCGCCTGGCCCGCCTGTTGGCCAGCTCGCAGCGCTATCAGGAGGCCCTGGAGGCGGCCCGCCAGGCCCTCTCGCTGGGCAGCCACCGGCAGGATGCGCACCTCCTGGTCATGCGGGCTCACCTGGGCCTGGGTCAGCCCGAGCTGGCTGTCAAGCAATTCCAGCGCTGCGAGGAGATCTTGCGGCGCGAGTACGACCTCGAGCCCACCACCGAGTTGCTGGAGTACTTCCACCGGGCCCGGCTGGGGATGGGGGATGCCGAGCCGCGGGCTCGGATGCCCTGAGCGATCAGCGGGCGAAAGGCGCTCCTTCAAGCCGATCAAGCTTCCAGCCCGACTCCTCTTTGACCAGCACCCAGGTCCAGGTCTTGGAGCGACGGCCGGGGGGAGGGAGCAGAACCTCGGCCGTCAGCTCGCGGGTGACTCCGGCCCGAGGCTCGCGATAGCGCAGCTCCCAGCGCACGGACTCACTGGCCAGCCAGGCCTTCAGGTGTCGCTCGTAGATCTCCTTGCTCAACCGGCCGCGCAGCCGTTCGGAAAGAAGACCGTAACTGGCTCCGCTTTCTCCCAGGCGCAGCTCGGTGAGAAAGGCCCGCGCCACGCCCAGAGGGTTGGCCGTCTGCTCGGTCACCGGTGGGGGAAGAGAGGGCTCCTTCTTGGGCCGGGTTGGCTCGGGGAGAAACGTCACCAACAGGAGAATGAGCGCCAACACCAGGACGACGCCTGCGGCACCAGCCGCATACATCCACGGCTCGGGCTGTTTCCTGGCGCTCATCATCCCACGGGATGATTTCCGGTCCCACCGGAAGGCACCTGCCACTTGCTGTGCTAAAATGGATTGCGTGAGACGAAAGTCCCAATTAGGCGTCAGCATGCTTTTGGAGACCATCTTCGGGATCGGTCTGTTCTCGGTCTCCATTTTGCTCCTCTTCAGCATCTTTCCCACCGCGCATCGCTCGGCCACCCAGGCCAAGAACATGAGCATCGCCTCCAACCTCTGCCGGGAGATCCTCGAGGAGCAGGTGCGGGCCCGACCCTTTGCCACCATCGTCTCCATCACCCCGGAGGTGCCCGTGCCGCTGGGCACGGTGGGGGCCCGGGTGCAGGGGGTGGATACGGTTCAGGATTTTCGCTACGAGGTGCTGGTCGACTCCGAGCCGACCCCCAGCCCCAATCTCAAGCACGTGCTGGCGATCGTCCGCTGGGATGAAGGTGTCATCCGGCGCCAGGTGCGCATGGAGACCTATGTGGCCGATTACTGAATCCCGGCGCCGGGGCTTTTCGATGATCGAGCTCATGGTAGCCTCGGCCATCCTGATGTTCTTGCTGGCCGGCCTGTATCTCTTGCTGACAGGGGGGATGCGCTACTACCAGCAGGCTCGCGCCTACCGGACCTCGCAACACGAGGCTCTGGTGGGGATTCGAGCAGTGCTGGAGGAGCTGGGAGACTCTCGAGCCAGCTCGGTTTCCATCGACTCGACACTGCCCCAGGCCCACCGCATCATCTTCCCCTCGGGACAGTCCTACCCCGGCGACGGAGGACCGATCCAGTTCCTGGGCGGAGACATCCAGTGGCAGAAATGGGTCTGCATCTACCTCGACACCGCCGATAACGAGCTGCACCGGGCCGAGCTGGCCATGGCGCCCACCACCGCGCCCTCGGCCGCCCCCGGCTTCGCCGCCTTTCCCATGGCGGGCAACGACAATCGGATTCTGGCCCGCGGCATCATCGAGCTGGGGTGCACCCGGACGAGCCAGGTGCTGCAGATCGTGATCAAGTCGCGCGAGAGCGTGGGCAGC
Source organism: Candidatus Xenobia bacterium (assembly GCA_045863235.1). Lineage (GTDB taxonomy): Bacteria > Vulcanimicrobiota > Xenobia > Xenobiales > QWHO01 > QWHO01. The sequence continues at coordinate 18,211 of BTUM01000026.1, forward strand.
AACAAGCACACCGAGGTGACCTTGCGCAGCAAGGTCTTCTTGCAGAACTGAGAGGACGAGCGATGAAGCGAAGACAGGGCATCGCGATCGTGGTGGTGCTGCTGGTCATGGCCATCATGGCCGTGGTGGCCGTGGGCATCACCACCATGGGTCTGGGCAACCTGACCCTCACCGGCTCGACCGTCAACAGCGAGCGGGCCATCTACGCCGCCGAGGCTGGCGTCAACCACGCCCTGGTGGAGCTGAAGGCCAATCCCACCACCTTCGCCGCTCTTCCGGGCACGTTCAACGTGGGCTCGGGCACCGACCTGAAATACACCGTGCGGGTCTTTCGCGGGCCCCTCTCGCCTCCCGCCTCCCCGGTCGAGGTGCCCGGGGGTCACATCTACCTGCAGGGCACGGGGATCCTCCCTTCCGGGGTGTCCAGGCGGGTAGGAGTCATGGTCCGCTTTGGCTCCAGCCCCTGGATCTATGCAGGCTTTGCGGCCAACAAAATCTCTGTCAAGCAGAGTTCCTTCGTGCAGTCCTATGACTCGACCCTGGGCCTTGTCTCGCGAGGCACCATTCCCAACATGGCCCACCTGGGCAGCAACCTCGTGGACGTGGATGCCATCGTGGTGGATAACTCCAGCGTGGACGGCACCGGCTACTCGGCCCCGGCGGCCCCCCCCGGCGCCATCAGCCTGATCAACGGAGGAACCATCGCCGGCACGACCAGCATGGCCTCTCCCATCACCCTGCCTCTGGTGGGCCTGCCCACTGACCCGGACCCGACCAAGCTGAAAATGCCGGTCGACCCCACCGGAGGAGGCTTCCCCGTGGTGGTGGTAGACGACCTCGGCGACCTGGCCTTGCCCCCCTTCAACGCCGCTCTTCCAGGGGTACTGCCCCAGGGCACCTACGAGAAACTGGAGATCATCGGGGACTTCGACGTCGTGCTGGAGGACGGCGGGGTCTACACTTTCGGCGACATCGTCATCAACGGCAACAATGCCAGCGTTGGAGCCCCCCCGGCGGCAACCACGGGGGTGGAGGTGTGGGTGGAGAACAAGCTGGAGATCGCTGACGGCAGTCTCGTCAACCCCACCAGCCAGCCCTCCAAGATGGCCATCAAGGTGATGAACGGGCCGGTCACCATCAAGGACAAGCGCTCTTCGGCCTTTTACACCGTGTATGCTCCCTCGGCTGATGTGTCCATCGTCGGCCGTTCCGCCCTTTTTGGAGGTGCCGTGGCCAACAACCTGACCGTGGACGACCGCTCGGGGCTGATCTACGACGTGCAGCTGCAGGGAATCAGCACCCCTGGCGTCAACGTGCTGGTGGTCACCGGGCGCGACCGGATGTAGCTTTCAGCGGTCGCCGTGCTGCGTCAGCTGGCCGGCCGGGGTCTTGCGACTGTCCCAGCCTGAGTCATCCACCGTCTCGACGGCCCGGATATATTTCTGGAAGTCGCTCAGGGACATCTTTTTCTGCTCGCCCCAGGTGTTGAGGATGACCTGCGGGTCAGCCCCGCTCTTGTCCAGCCCCACCACCAGAATCTTGTGGCCGGGCACGCTCGCGGTGACCGTGCGCCCGCGAGCCAGGTCGTCCTCCATGTACTGGATCAGGGTGCTGCGATTGCTGCCCACGGTCGTGTCGTTGGTGTAGCCCTGGTTGGGGAAGACCCGGTTGAGGGCCTGCAGCACTTCCCCTGAGGTGCGCCCGTCAGCATCCTTGTCGGTGGAGTCGTAGCCACCCCAGTGCCCGCTCAGAAGCGAGGTGCACGAGCCCATCAGCGAGTCGGAGAGGTACTTGACCGTGAGGCTGCGCTGGTCGTCGGTGCCCTTCTTGTGGGAGTCGTTGCGCTCCAGAGTGCTTCCGTCCGGCATCCTGGTCGACCCCTTCGTGTGCAGCTCGGTGAGGCAGCGCACGTAGGAGTCGGGATCTTCGATGGCCCACTTCATCTGCACCGAGGTCATGGTGCAGGTTCCCTTGTCCTTCTGGTTGATGTCGGAGGGGATGGCCAGATCGTGCAGGATGTCCTTCATCAACTGCTGGTTGGGCTCGGCGTTGCCCTGCTTTTGATAAAAGTCGCGCAGCCGGCCCAGGGCCTGCTCGGCCTTCTCGGGGCCGAGCCTGGAGCGGATCTTGTCGATGTAGCTCAGGTGGCGCGGGTCAGAGAGCTGATCGCGCTCGAGCAGATCGAGCAACCCCTTTGTGTGCTCGCTCTTGCCGGTGAGCCGACCCTCGAGCTCGGCCCGGTTCTTGACGGTGGCGGGATCGTTGAAGGGCTCTCGGTGGCTCTTCCAGACCTCGTCGTAGGGAGGCTTCTTCTTGGAAGCGTCCGTGAGCCCGCCGGTCAGGGCCGACAGCCAGGGCAGCTCGTCGCCCTCCTCGGACAGACTGGGCGACTCAAAGCCGTCCCGCGCGATGCTCGGCTCGGAACTCGCACGGCTCTGAGTGCTCCCTCCGGTGGCCCGGGCCGAGGCCGCCGACGGGGCCGTCGAAGGAGCGGGAGCGGTGGATTCGGTGCGCTTGCTGGAAACGGACTCGACCGAGCGGGTGGGTTCGGGAGGTGCAGCCATACCCCTAACCTACCCGACCCGGGCTCGTCCGGACCTCGAAAGTCGTTACAAAAATGTTGCTCAGATGAGCAAAGTGTGTACATTTTGATCGGCAGGGAGCCAGACGGACCTCTGCGAATTCGCCTGGTGCAATGCTGGCGGGGGGGACGTTTCGCAGCCTTGGATGGTCGGGCGACCAGTGCCCGATCTGCAAATCCGTCCAGCCCTTCCACTTTCTGGGCGAGCCGCGTAAGAAAGAGGTCTGGCGCCAGTGCGGCACCTGCGGGGTGCCCATCCAGGTCACCGAGGAGTTACGCGGCAAGCTCTACAACAACCGCCGCGACGCCGAGCGCAGCGTGCAGACGCTGGCATCCATGGACAACCAGGTGCGCCTGCGCCCACCCGAGGAGAATCGTCTGGGCGCCATTCGCGACGCCTTCCAGCTGCTGGCCCCCCTGATGCGCATGCGACGACGGCCCCGATGGGACGAGCGCACCCGCCGCAGCGCCTGGATCACCCTGGTGGGCAGCGCGCTGGTGCTGCTGCTGGCCTCGCAGCTGGCCGCCACCACGGCCAGCAACCTGGTGGTGGCCCTGGTGATCCTCCTGCCCCTGGCGGGAGTCATCGTCACGGTCTACTTCTTTCTCAATGCCCCTCGCCGCTTTGCCAGCACTCACATCGCGGGGTGGCTGGGCCGGGCCCTGCGCTCCCTCAAGCCGACCTCCCCCGAGATCGACCAGGTGCTGCAAGAAGGCAAAGCGAGCGGAGAGCCGATCTACCGGCTGGTCACCGTCAAGATGCTGGCCCGCAAGCTCAAAAGGTAAGGCCTCGACCTGTTGCCAAATTGCACTCCTTCGGCGCGGAGCCCCATCTCTGTCCGGGCTCCATCCTGGCCCGTCAAGAGGCGATGCTGGCCCTGAAAGCCCTGCTCGAGCGCTTTCCAAGCCTGCGGCTCGACCCCGAAGGCCCTTCCTGCTTCATCCATCAAGCCGGAATGCTCGACCCCGGCTCTTTGCCGATTTGTTTCTGAGAACTTTCAGGGTGGCTTGGTAGCCTGGGCTTGACTCGGAAAATGCATGCCATGCGCCGAGGGCGCTGGCAGAAGAGGGAGACCCAACAGCATGAAGGTGCAGCAGTTCCAGATCGGCGATCTCGCCCTTGATCCCAAGCGCGTCAACGCCCAGACCATCGAGACGCTGGGCAAGCGGGCCAAGGAGCTCTCTGACGTGGAGGGCTCGGGAGATACGGTCAAGCTGCTGAGGAAATGGTACAAGGAAGGCGAGATCAGCGAAGACGAGTACGCCGCCATCAAGAAGTTCGGCACCGCCGCCAACAAGGTCAAAGGCGAGCTGAACGACCAGTGGTGGGACGCCAAGAAGGGCTCGGGCGGCGAGGAGAAGATGGCCGAGCTCGACGCCAAGATGCTGCCCTTCCGGGTCTTCCTGCATACCCAGTACAGCGTAAGCGACGCCCTGCGCGAGGCCCAGGGGAGAGCCCTGGTGGCCAGCATCGCGGGCGCCTCCTTCGGCCCCATCGGCACGGTGGCCGCCTATGCCGCCTGGAACGACCTCAAGGGCGATGCCGCCAAGGCGGTCATCGACACCATGAAGGGTCTCGAGTCGGGCGACAGCCCCATGATCGTGCCGGGCAACAAAGTGCAGCAGGTCCACCAGGAGAAGCTCTGGCCGGCGGTCATGAGCCTGCTCGAAGAGGGCCTGGAAGCGGCCAAGAAGGGCAAGCCGGTGGAGGTGGACGCTCAGTACTACGAGCTGACCTCGGCCGACGTGCTGGGCAAGATGCGCGAGATCGCCGAGGCCGGCGGCCCCCTGCGCGTCAACCTCGACCCCGCCTTGCGGCTCACCTACCCCGACGACAAGGGCCAGTTCGACGTGGACGACGTGCCCCACAAGTTCCGCTCCATCCTGCAGCTGACTCAGCTGTGCCAGCAAGAGCACCTGAACGTGGGTGTGTCCATGTTCCCCGCCTCCAAGCTGCTGGAGGATTCGGGCAACCTGATGCACCGCAAGATCCTGCGGGTGGGCGACAAGGTGCTCTTCTCAGGCATGAACGCCAACCTGGGCTCGGGCGAGAACGTGGATGCCGGCTACATCGTGGAGGGTCCGGCCGCCCGCCGGTTGACCGAGAACCTCAAGCGCGACTGCGAGAACTCGCTGGGCGTGAGCAGCCAGGAGATCTTCGGCGAGAACCACTACAAAGAGTGGGCCGAGGCCCCCATGGTCATGGGCACCCGCGGCCTGACAGCCATCCTCGACTGCTTGCAAGGGGTAGAGCCGGCCGGCAAGGAGATGGCCCCCGTCAAGAGCTGGCCCGAGCTCAACGAGCGCTGCGACAAAGCTGGCGTCGACCTGACCAAGTTCTTCGACATCCCCGAGGAAGAGTTCCTGACCCGCATGCAGGGCCTGCTCGAAGGCGAGAAGCTGCCCCTCTCGGCCCACGGCAAGGAGATGTGCGGCAAGCTCTTCGAGATGACCATGGATGCCATCAACAACGCCGGCAACCAGAAGCGCGCCGCCGACATCAAGCCACCCAAGGGCGACCCGAAGGGCGACACGGTGGTAGCCATCGCCGACCTGCCCGCCGAGCGCGAGGCGATGATGCTGCACGCCATCAGCCAGGCAGAGAAGTTTGTCTATCTGCCGGGCTTCGTGGTGACGCGCGGCGTGGCCGCCGCCATCGCCGCCCGCGCAGAAGAGCTGAAGGCCCAGGGCAAGACCCTGGACGTCAAGGTCATCGCCGATCCGGGCGTCTATCCCCGCGGCGACACCCCCAACTCGTGGGGCGTCAAGTTCCTCGAGGACAAGGGCATCGTGCCGCGCTGGGCTCTGCTCCAGCGCAGTGGCTGGCACGACCGCAAGATCCACGCCAAGCAGCTCATCACCGACAAGCACGAGATGTTCGGCAGCACTAACTTCTCCAAAAAGGGCATGCAAGACAACTGGGAGACCTCGGGCCTGGTCACCTTCGACGAGAAGGACCCCGACTCGATCCGCAACCGCGAGGAGTCGGTGCGCGGCTTCCTGCACCTTTGGGAGAACGAGACCTTCGAGCTCAACTCGATCGACCTGGCCAGCGCCTGGAAGAATCGGGTCAAGACCGAAGACAAGCCGGCCCAGGTCGAGGAAGCGCGCAACGGCGCCATCAAGAAGATCATCCAGCAGATCGAGCTGGTGGAGGAAGAGAGTGCCCGCTGGATGGAGCGCCAGGCGGCCGACCCCAAAATCGCGAGCCGCATCGAGGAGCTGAAGGCCGAAGGCTACGCCGAGGGCTACGCCATCTGCGACGGCGTGCGCGACGTGCTGGGCGACGAGAAGTACTATGGAGAGCTGGCCAAGCTGCCCGAGCGCCAGAAGCTCGAGCAGATGAGGCCCCGCATCCGACCCTCGGCGGAGGAATGAAACGCCTGCTCATTGCCCTGGCGCTGTTGGTGGGCGCGGGCTGCTCGGACCTGGCTGTTCAGCCGGGCGCGGTGCAGGCCGCGCCCCCTTCGGTTGTCCAGTTGGGCGCACTCATCAATCAGGACCCGCTGGGCGACCCGGATACCCAGGTCGCCATCCAACTGGCTCTGGAAGACGTCAACCTCTGGTCGGACACCGACTTCTCGCTGCAGGTGGTGGGCACCGGCTCGGACCCCGCGCGGGCCGTGGCCGGACTGGAAGTGCTGCGCCAGGCGGGCGTTCGCCTGGTGGTGGGCCCGGAAACCTCCGACGAGCTTGCCTCCCTGATCGAGCCAGCCCGGGCGGCCGGCATCACGCTCATCAGTCACTGCTCCACAGCCGGGTCGCTGGCCGTGGCCGGCGACGACGTCTTCCGGCTCGTGCCCACCGACGCCAGCCAGATGCGGGTGGTGGCCGAGCGGATGCAAGCGGCGGGGATCACCTCAGTGGCCCTCATGCTCCGTGACGACATCTTTGGCCAGGACCTCTCGGCCAGCCTCAAGCGCGAGCTGGCGGCCCGGGGCATCACCCTGGCCGGCGAGGTGAGCTATCCGCCCGAAGCGACCGACCTGTCTGCCCAACTGACCGCGCTCGAGGCCGCCGCAGGCCAGGCGGTGGAGCTGATCGCCTTCGGCACCGATGGAGCCCGGGTGCTCGAGCAGGCGTCCGCCAGACCCGCGCTGCGAGCGGTGCGCTGGTTCGGCTCGGACGGCACGGCCATCAGCCGCGAGATCGCCACCAACCCGGTGGCGGCCCAGATGGCGGTCGATACGGGCTTTGAGAACCCGGTCTTCGCCGCCCCTCAGAACAACAAGACCGAGCGGATCACCGCCCGCATCCGGGCCCGCTCGGGGGTGGAGACCCCCCACGTCTGCTCTCTGACGAGCTATGACGGGGTGTGGTTGGCGGCCCTGACGGCCCTGGCCCGGCCGGCCGGCCCGAGCGGCCCCGCCCTGATGATCACGGCCGACAACTTCTTCGGCGCCTCCGGCTGGACCGAGCTCGATGCCAACGGGGACCGCCTCTCCGGCGAGTACCAGATCTTCATGCTGGAGAATACGGGGTCCGGCTTTGAATGGGTCGGCCCGGTGAGAGTGACGATTTGAACGGGAGCAAGTGATGGAAGCGAACTATTTGATCAAGCAGGTGCTGGGCTCGACCGTGGTGATCGGCCTGTTTTTCCTGGTGCTGTGGTATTTCCGGAAGGCACGATGATCTCCGCCGTCCAGCGGCCCTTCTCTGCCCCTGTTGCCAGCGTGGGCGACTTCTATGAGCGCTCCCTGCATCAGCTGAAGTCCGCTCCCTACGGCGACCAGAGGGACGCGGTGGGAGAGAAGGTCTTGCAGGAGCTGGCCCGGCAGCCTGGTCTGGCCGAGGTGGCCCGCGCCGGCCAGCGCTGGGGCCTGGCCCAGGACGACTATGCCCTCAAGCAGCTGCTGGAGATGGTCCGCCAGGGCGAGCGCGACCTGCGCAAACTGGCCAGCTCCTGCACACCGTTGATGGCGCCCTTCTCGGTGAAACGACAGCAGCTGGAGGAGTTCGCCTCAGACTCTGAGGTGGGCTGGCTGGGGCGACTGGGCGGCCAGTTGTGCGATGCCACCAGGAGCGAGAACCTGAAGGAAACGATCTGGAGGGATGCGCTCTGGCAGCCGGCCGATTCCAGCCCGCTCCAATTCGTGTGGCTGCTGAACACACATATGAAGTACACCAGCCTGGCCGAGAAGAACGCCATGGCCGAGCCGATCTTCGAAGCCATGCGCGAGCATCCGACGGACCGCTGGGTGGTGGAGGCATTGGAAGAGTGGGAGCTGACCCTGGACTGGCCCACTCTCGAAAAGGGGCTCGACTGCTGGAGCAAGGGTCCCGACGACCTGGCCCGCAAGGTGACTCCCGAGGTGGCCTTTGCGGTGCAACAAAAGCAGCTGGCCCGCCTGCCGGTCGCGCAGGCGGTGCACGCCGCCGTGACGACGCCCGAGAAGAAGAAGGTTGCCTGGTCGATGGCCCTGAGCGCTACCGAGGAACAATTCGTGAAGCGCTACGTGGGATATCACTACTCCACCAGCCAGGCGGAGGACCAGGCCGTCTTCGAGGCCGTCCGACCCGTCCTGCAGAACACGATGTCGGGCCAGCTGCTGGAGCGTTGGGGTCTCACCAGCTTGCAGGCCCTGAAACTGGCCGTGAGTCAGCCGCAGCCTGCGGATACCTGGCAGTTCGCGCTGGGAGCCACCTCGGCCGCCGACAACGTGGCTCAGGAGCGCCAGCTGGCGGAGCTGGACGCCCCTACCGGCAGACTGGCCAGCCAGCTCTTTCCCGCCCTGAACTCCGACCAGCGCCATAAAGTCTGGCAACAGGCCGTTCGAGGCCGCGATTCGGACGAGGACCAGGCGCGCACCGTGCTGCTGGGCGCCCTGAGCGCGGCCGGGGTGAACGAAGGGCAATCGTTGCCCCTGGTAAGCGCATTCTGGCAAGATTTCGAGTCCACCAGCGAACAGGTCGCACACGTGCAGAGGCTGCACCGCATTGCGCGGGGGGAAGGGCTTCAGTTTGTTCTGGAGCAGCTGCTCGCTCGCCCCATCATGAGCGACCGGCTGCGAGAGGACCTGACGGCCCTGCGCGGGCAGGCGGTCGGCTGGGACCAGCTCAAGCCTCTGCTCGAGCGCATGAAGCAGGAAGCCAAAGAAGAGGACTTGATTCGCCATATGGCTCGCGAGCGCGATCCAGGCGCGGGAATCAAGGAAGAGCCCGACGCGGTGCGGGTGGGAGGAATTCGTTTGCCCAAGCGAGGGACCGGCGCGGTCTGAAGCGAACCAAGGCCGGACTATGCCCTGGGTTGTTTGCGTTCTGGAAGATGATGCCGACATGCGTGAGGTTCTCGCTGACGTACTCGAGCAAGACGACCTCTACTCGGTGCATGCCGCCCCCTCGCCCGGACGGGCCCTGCAGTTGGCCGAGAAGCTACAGTTCGACCTGGTGGTGGCCGACGTGCGCATGGCTGAGATGGATGGCATCGAGTGCCTGGCCGAGCTGCGCAAGAACCAGCCTCACCTGCGCAGCATCGTGATGACCGGCTACGCGTCCGAGGATGCCCCGGGCCGGGCCATTCAGGTGGAGGCGGAAGACTATCTCTACAAGCCGTTTCGGCTGAACGAGTTCCTCACCACCGTGCGCCAGGTGCTGGAAACCAAGAAGCAGCAAGCCATGTACGCCGGCCTGCTGTCAGCCTACCACCGCTCCCGCAAGCGGCCCACCCAGGCCGACTCGCCTGAGGCCTGGCGCGACCGTGTCTTCCGTGCCTTTTACGTGGGAGTGCGCTCGGGCTGGCTGGAACTGCCGGCGGCCCTGGAGGCTTGGGATCGGCTCGAGCGCCTTGAGTCTTCCGGCGATGACTTCACCGGGGCCAGCTCGGCCGGCTATCAGAAGCTGCTCGACCTGGTGCTTCAACCCGAGAAGCTGCTGGCCAGCCCCTTCCGGCCCGATCGCGCAACCGCTAAAGAGTTCGAGACATTCTTCAGGCGGGTCAAGCAGGGCCAGATTCCCCCCGAGCTGATCAAGCTAGGGCCGCTGCTGCGCAAGCTCGACAGCGTTTCCTTGCGCGAGTTCCCGGATTTGAAGGGCCTCTACGACCAGACCTGGGGCTAACCGGGGAGTGGACCTTCCGGCCGCGCGACCCCCACAACCTTGTGCTACACTTGCACCACGAGCTCGGGTTTGCCCATTGCCCGCGCCACCGCGTTGAAGACTGCCGCGTCGTCGTGGAAGCCGCCCGGAGTGAAGTCGGGCTCCTCATCGTCCATGTTGACGTAGTAGGACACCGCCGCCAGCACCCAGCTGCGCTGGGGCTCTTCCTTGAGGGGGAGCTCCAGCAGGCTCAGCAAGCCCTGGCCGATGCCCACGGCCACGTCCTCGTCGAACTCGGTGGTGCGGGCCGTCTTGGCGATGCGCGAAAGGTGCACCTTGACACCCAGCCGCAGCTCCTCCGGAGTGCGGGTCATGCCCAGATTCAAAATTTCGACGAACGGGGCTTTGTAGGCCTCGGGAAAATCGGCGGGAAGCTGCATGTCAGGCTGTTTGCTTTGCACCTCAACTTTCCCTGTCGGGTAGTTTCCAGCTTTCCCGATAGCGCTCATACTCGCTCTGAGGCAGCTGGATCAGCACCGGCTGGGCATCTTTGCGCAGCCACTCGGCCAGGGACCGCATGTAAGTGGGCGTGGTGGCGGTGCAGCCGGCAGTGCCCGTGTTGGGGCCCATCCAGATGTGCATGAAGATGCACGAGCCGGCTCCCTTCACGGGGGGCGAGGTGTTGTGCTCGACCACGATGCCGATCTTGTAGTCGGGGATGAGCATGCGCTCGGCGCTCTTCCAGTCTTTCACGATGCCCGGCCCGGGTTGGACGATCTGGTTGTAGTAGCGCGACTCCGGGTCATCCACCCCGGCCGTGTCCGAGCGCATCTCCTGGTAGGGCAGGGTGCCCGGCCCGAACTGCTGGCGCGAGCCAAACATGCGCCTGAGGGCGAAGATGCCGGCGGGAGCGCAGCCGTCCCCCTCGCGCTTGATGCGAGCACGGTTGGCTTCGACAGGGTGCAGTCCCCGTCCCCAGGCCATGCCTTTGTCGCCGACCACCACGGGCATGGGTGAGCCCACCTGACGCCACGCGCCCGATTCGGTGCGCTCCCAGCGGGTGAGAGTGGCCTGCACCGAATCCCAGGCAGGGCTGACCACCAGCAGGGCCTGCCTGGCTTTCTCCAGGTCGGGAAGCTGCGCCAGCCCGGGCAGGGCCAGGCAGAGCAGGAGCAACAGATTGCGCATGGCTGCCTGGTTCGAGGCTAGCGGACTCCCGCCCCTTCCGTCTGGATCCGCAGCAGTCGCTGGTAAGCCGGGCTCGACTCGCGCAGCTCGGCCATGCGCTCCTCGCCCAGCGCTTCCATGGTGGCGTAGCCACGGGGGAACCCATTGCGGACTTGCTCTTCGATCCGGTAGCGCAGCTGCGGGTTCTGCTTCACCTCATCCTGCACCCGCGCTCCCACATCCTCCTCGTAGGCCTGGATGCCGCGCAGGAAGCTGCGGGTGACCCGGTTGCGATAGCTGTCGCGCAGCAATTCGCCCTCGGCCCCCTGGCGGTCGCCGTACTTCTGCTCAGCCAGGGCGCGCGTGTCCAGGGCCAGCGACTCGCGATTCCAGAGCCGATCGAAGTCGCCGTTCACCTCCTCGAGCTTGGCTGCCGAATCGGGGCCGTCGTCAAAGAAGGTCAGGTCGGACATCTCCCAGTTGTCGCGCAAGCCCTTGTGCGAGAAGTTGGTGCTGCCGGTGAGCATCATCTTGTCGGTCAGGATCATCTTGGCGTGCACCTTGCGGTCGTGGTCGCCGTCGGTGCGGTCGAGCACCGCCCAGCGCACCGGCACGCCTCGATCCTCCAGCATTTTGAAGGATTTCTCGTTGGGCGTGCCGCCGTACTGGTACATCCCCGGATCGAGCACCACCTGCACCTCGAACGGTTTGCCCTCGGCCTGCATCCGATCGCGCTTGTCCGCGAGCAAGCGCGCCATGTCGGCGTTGAGCACGAAGGCCGACACCTTGACGAACTTGTCGGCCGAGTCGATGGAGTGCAGGATCAGCGCCTGGCGCTCGGCCGAGGTATCGCCCACGGCCACGGTATCCGCCCCCGTGGCGGCCTCCGAGGGCGGACGCGAGGTCTGCAGCTTCTGCAGATTGGCCGGAGCGTTCATGCGACCCACCGCTTGCTCGAGCCCGTCGGCGAGCAGGGTGCGACCTTTCTGGGTGAGGGTGACCCCGCCTCGGCCCTCGAGCAGGAAGGCCCGCTCGTCGGCCGGGCTGACCTTGCCATCCCCATCGGCATCGGGGATCTCAGCCAGCTGGCCGATGGTGACGCCCTGATAGCCGGCCGACTCGATGGCCCGGTCGACCCGCTCGGCCTGAGTCATGCCGCCCCGCGGCGGCACCCCCGTCTGGGACTCGAGCAGGTCGAGCAGGCCGCGCCGCTGCACCTTGACGGGCAGCTCGGAGGTGCGCAGTTCGTCGAGCTGGGTGCCGTAAATTTCCTCCACGCCCCGGCCGGCCGAGAGCTCCACATCGCGCTGGAATCCCTGGCTCAGTTTGGTGGCGGCCGGCCCTCGAATGGTGGTGGCGAAGTCCACGTTCTCGCTGGAGCTGGCGTTGGAGTTCATGCCCCCGAAGACGGTGTCGTCTCCCACCCGCAGCAACTTGCGGTGCATGATCTCGGCCCGGGCCCCCAGAACTTCTTTGTTGGCGAAGAGTTGAACCGCCGCCTGGCCCTGCGAGCCCACTTCCAGCCGACGGGTCGCGTTCAAGCGCGCCGTCAGGCTGGTGGCGTCGAGCTCCTCGCCCTGCTTGGAGAGCGTGCCGGCGTCGAGCAGCACGCGAACGTTGGCGCCACCACGAGAGGCGCGCGAGAGCTTCTCGAGCATCTCGGGGCTGGCCATCTCGTAGTACTGGGCCTCCACCTCGACCGGCTGGCCGTCGCGCACCGGGTTCTTCACCGCCCCGTCGAGCAGCTCCATCTTCTTGTGCCAGATCTCCTGGCGGGTCAGGGCCTCGACCTGATTGCCCTTCAGCTTGTAGGGTGAATCGGGCTGCTCCAGGCTGCGGGTGATACGGGCCACCTCCTGCATCTCGCCCACCGGCACGTCGCTGTGCTGAAAGTAGGTCTGCTCGATGGGGGTCAAATCGCCCCCGCCCGCCTTCTCCCAGCGCATCTGGCGGGTCATCGCCTGCAGGTGCTCGCGCGCGTCCTGGGTCTGGACGAGCTGCTGGTGGACCTCGGCGGCCTCGGCCAGGGGGCCGTTCTTGAGCTCCTTGCGGCGAGCCTTCAGATCGCGCAGGGTAAGGCCGTATTCCTTGTCGCGCCTGCGGGCCTCGGCCAGACTGGGCAGGGCCTCTTCCGGGTCGGGCAGCTGCAGGGCCAGCTCAGGGCTGGGGGTCGGGGCGGCCGGCTGCTCGTTCTCCCAAGGATACTGGGCGGCAGCGGTGGTGGCCGTCGGGCCCGCTCCCGCCGTAAAAGTATCCCGGGGCCCCTGAGCTTCCGTGGTGATGGGTGCGGTACGCACCGGAGCCGACGACTTCAGGGTCGGCAGGAGCGGAGCCAAGCGGGTATCGCCGAGAACGTCCACTGTCCTTGCTTATCACGCAGCAAGGCCGGGGCGTCTACCCTGGCCTGAGTGAGCGAGCGACAGGCTCGAACACGTGCTCGGCCAGCACGATGATCAGAGCGCCCAGCAACAGCCCGAATGCACCCGAGATGCTTGCGCCGGTCAACCAGCCCAGCAGACCATGGGCGTGCGTGAAATGCGCCAGCCCGGTCAGGCCGAATTCCCCGAGCCCGTGAATCACGATACCCCCGCCCACCCAGAGCATCGCCGCCGTGCCCACCAACCCGAGCAGCGCCAGGAAACGCGGAATGACCGCGACGATCAGCCGACCGAGCGAGCCCACCGGCCCGGAGTGGGCTCGCGCCATGGCCGCGCCGGCGTCATCGGCCTTCACGATGATGGCCACCGCGCCATACACCAGGGCGGTAATGCCGATCGCCACCGCCGCCAGCACCACAGCCTGCATGACGATGGAAGAACTCGATACGGTGGCCAGCGAGATGGCCATGATCTCGGCCGACAGGATGAAGTCGGTCCGAATCGCGCCCGCGACCCGGGCATCCTCCAGTGCCTGCGGCTCGGTGGGCGCGGCGCCAAACTTCTCCTCGTGGTGGTGGGCGGCGTGAGGGCTGACCATCTCCCAGGCCTTCTCGGCGCCTTCGTAGCAAAGAAAAGCGCCACCGAGCACCAGGAGCGGAGTGATGAGGCCGGGCGCGAAGGCGCTGAGCGCGAGCGCGGCCGGGAGCAGAATGAGCAGCTTGTTGCGCAGTGAGCCAACGGCGATGCGCTTGATGATTGGAATCTCGCGCGCGGCCGCGAAACCGACCACGTAGCGCGGCGTGACGGCGGCATCGTCGATCACCACGCCAGCTGCCTTAGCGCTGGCCTTGGCAGCCTGGGCGGCGACATCGTCGAGCGAAGCCGCCGCGATCTTGGCGATGGCCGCGATGTCGTCGAGCAGAGCCAGAAGACCGGTCGCCAAGGCTCAGCGCGCTCTCCCCAGCGTCAGGAGGACCTGGGGGACTGCAGAAACTGCGCTCAACGCGTCTTTCGGGGGATCATCCACCAGCACTTCATATGACGCTCGGGGTCGGGAACCTCTACCTGGAGCCGATCAAAAACTGTTTACATGCCGGCAACCCGACTGTTACAAAGCTCCCCTTAACCTCCCCCGATTCTCCGTGAAAACACGATCAAAGCCCTCAGGGAAGGACCATGCCATGACCAACGCAGTGGGAGCGCCTCAGGCCCAGAACTTCGTCGCCATCAACCCCGAGCAGCAGCTCAGGGTGCAGCAGGCCACCGTGCAGGCCAACGGACCCACCCAGGGCGACCCCTGGTCGGGAGTGCAGGCCCGCCGTGCCGCCGACGAGCGCCATGACGCCTACCGTGGCATCGTAGGCAACCAGGCCAACGGCCAGACCGCACCCACCAACGCTCCGGCCAGCAAGGGCGCGCTGATGGACAAGCCCATCGGCCAGATGACCGACGAGGAGCTCAAGCAGGTCTTCGGCAGTGACGCCGACCGCATGAAGGCGCTGGGTGCCAAGCAACCGAACCTGACGGCCGGCATGCTCCAGCCGCTGCGTAAGGATCCGCAGGGCCTGGACAGCGTGGTGACGATGCTCACCGAGCGCCCCGACCTCAAGTTCGAGGACCTGGTCACCAAGGACCAGAAGGGCAACATGAACATCAACGGCACCATCCGCGACGAGCGCTCGCGCGAGCTGATGCTGCAGCGCACCGACATCAAGCCGGCCGCCCTCTCGAGCATGGCCGGCAGCTTCGCCCAGACCCTCAAGCAGCCGGCCCTGGTCAAGGAGGCCTACAATACCTCCCTCGAGCTCTTGAAGACCCGCACCGACGTGTCCCCGCAGGACCTGGGAGCCTTGATGGGCCGAATGTCCAAGGGCGTCAACCAGAACTCGGCTGGCGGCGGTCAGGAGGGCGGTGGGATGAACGCCGCTGCCACGCTGGACATGTTCAAGACGGGTGCCCGGCTGATGACCACCCGCCACGACATCGGCGTACAGGACGTGGGCCGGATGTCAGACGCCGTCGCCCAGCTCGGCGGCAAGAAAGATGACCAGTCGGGCATGAAGATCGCCAACGCCTTCTCACAGGGCGCTGACTTCTTGATCAGCCGCCCCGGCTCGAGCGTCAACGACGTGGTCAACCTGGCCGGCACCATCAAGCAGCGCGTTCCCGGCCAGGAGGGAGCTGACGCCGACAACCGGTTCGCCCTGTTCGGCCAGAGCATGCAGCTGATGAAGGACATGCCCCAGATGAACGCCGATGGAGTGGCTGCCCTGATCGAGAAGTCGAGCGAGGGCCCGCCGCCGCGCCAGGGCCAGGATCTGGTCAACGCCTTCAACACCCAGTCCACCAACCTGCTCAACGGGCGGGCCAACGTGGGGCTGGCCACCGACCGCCTGCACCGGCCCGACGCCCAGGGCCAGCGCCGTCAGGACGGCGAGATCTTGATGGACAAGAATGGACGCGAGAAGGGGGCCACCGGCCCCGCGCTGACGGCCCAGCAGGCTGGCACCGTCAACCAGCCGGTGGCCAACGTGCCCGGGCGCAACGGCAATCAGTGGGCCGACAACGGCGTGGTCGACCGGCGTTTTGCGGCGGTGCAGCAGCCGCCCGCTCAGACCTCGTTCAACGCCCTGGCTTAGGCCGCCGCGCTCTCCAGCTCAGAAGTGCACTGAGGGCAACGCGTGGCCTTCTTGGAAACGTTCGAAATGCAGAAGGGGCATTCGCGCGTGTCGGGAGGGGGCGGCTCGACCGGCTTTTGACGGCGCATCCGCTCGATCGACTTGACCATGAAGAACACGGCCAGGGCCACGATCAAAAACTGGATCAGCGCATTGATGAAGACCCCGTAGTTGATGGTGGCGGCGCCCGCCTTCTGGGCCTCGGCCAGGGTTGGATAGGTGGTATCTCCCAGCGTGATGAAGAGGTTGGTGAAGTCCACCCCGCCCAGCGCTTTGCCGATGGGGGGCATGAGGATGTCCTTGACCAGCGAGTCGACGATCTTGCCGAAGGCGCCGCCGATCATCACGCCCACCGCCATGTCCACCACGTTGCCGCGGTTGAGAAAATCACGAAATTCTTTCCACATGAGGCGGCCGGTTCGTCCGTGCGGCGTCAGTGCCCTCCGAGCAGGGCCAGAACGATCTCGAGCGCGATCAAAGCGATGATGGTGAGCTCGAGCACCGCCGAGCGGCGGGTGTTGGCCAGGTCGACCAGAACCTCGGCCGACTCGTGGATCAGCCTCAGCTTGTACTCCAGCGTGCGAAAGCGCGACTGCAGCTCGAAGTTGGCGCGCAGCTCGTTGAACAGGAGATCCAGGCCCGGATCCTCCCAGACGATGTCGGGCGAGTCGAGAATGGAGAGGCGGCTCACGATGTCTCGCCGGGTCGAAAGGCCCACCCCGATGTAGCGCAACATCTCGCCGCTCTTGAGACGCCGCCAGCTCCCGCTGGCCATGGAGTCGGCCACCACCGAGGCCTGGTCGAGCAGCTTCTCGACCGACTTCTCGAAGTGCTCCAGCGTGGTGGACTGGGCCAGCACCAGGGCCGCCAGCTTCAGCTTGGCGGGGGTGATCTGCTGCAAGACCATGCGGTCGAAAGCGACCCGCTCCTTGCCGTCCGGCTGCAGCTCCACCAGGAAGTCGTCGGTTGCCTGATCGCAGGGCCCTTCGGCCAGGGGCAAGAGCTCCTTCACAAAGATCGGGATCTGGGCCGCATCCACGTCCACGAACACGGCTGAGCCGAAGCTGAACAGGTAGACCCGCCCCTGGCCCAGGCTCAGGCACAGGTCCGACTTGCCCGCCTCCAGCACGCGATCGACGAAGGCTCGCGAGCACTTCTCGATGGGCAGGGTACGCGCGAGGTGCACCGACTCCATGCGCAGCTGGCGGCCCGAAGCGGCGGGGTGACTCGACAGGACATCCATGCCCCCATGGTAGCCTGTCGCAGGCCAATCGCGCAAGCGATGACGAACCTCAGCGAGCAATTCGGGCGGCCGGGGCCCTGGTCTTCAGACTGCACCGTGTTGGCCGGATTCCCGACAGCTGATCTCGATCATCGTCCTCCCAGACCTCGTGGGGCTAGACTGATGGCAAGATGAAGCTCACCGTTTCCGGGGGCAACGACATCAGCGAAGGGGCCGTATTGATGGCCCTGCTGGGCTGGATCTTCCTGGGGGGCACGCTGTTCGTCGGGTCCGCCCTGACGGTCTTCTATCCGCTGTTCGAGGGATGGGGCGTGCTGGTGGCAGTACTGCTGGTGGCCGTCCTGGGCGGCGCGCTGCAAAGCCGAATGAGCTCGGTGGGCCTCGAGGTCCAGGGGCGCACCCTGCGGCGGCGGGCCGGCCTGACGGGCGAGAATACCCTGCAGATCAGTGCGGACGATCAGGTGGAGATCACCTCCTCCCAGCGGGAGTACCGAGACGCCCGGGGGAACCGCCACACGGTCGAGGTGTGGGCGGTGGGTCTTCAGGGCAGCGAGCTGTTCGTGAAGCAAGACGCCTACTTCGAAGCGCGCACGGTGGCCGAGAAGCTGGCCCGGAGCCTGCGCATCCCCCTGACCGACCGCACCGGGGACCAGCAGGGAACCCTGCCTCCCGAGGACCTGGATCTTCCCCTGCCCGACCGGCTGGCCCGCTATCCCGAGTTGCGCCTCCCCCACGTCGACCTTCCCTGCGATGTGTCCATGGAAGAAGCTCCCGACGGGAGCTTCCACTGGAGGCCCCCACTGACTCTGGCCCTGGGAGCCGCGGTGTTGGCCTGCGCCATCCTGTGGCTCTTGGGAACGGGACTGGACTGGCCTTCTCTTCCTATGACCGGCATCTCGGTCGCCCTGTTGATCCTGGCCCCCAGCGTCCGGTTCAGCCTGAAGGCAGAGCCCCAGCGGGTGGTCTATCGCACCCATGTGCTGGGCCTGCCCTTGTTGCGAGAGGGCCTGGCCCGGACCGAGCTGGAGGAGCTCCGGCTGCGCCCCCGTCGATCCCTGTGGGGTGGATCCGAGCTGCTCTTGATTTCGGACCGTCACGTCATCGCGCTCAGAACCTGGTCCGGCGCCAGCGAGGAAGGTGCCCTGGGCTGGCTGGGCTTCCAGCTCCAGGAGAGGCTCCTCAAAGGTTCGACAGGCTAGTGTAGGCCGAATCGCCTGGACACGGAGCGGCAGCGCCGAGTGCGCAGGAGGGTGGAGCCTTCGCGCTGTGCGCATGCGCACCCAGTCAGCGACACACGGGAACGTGTGCTCGATCCGGGGATTGCGCCCCCAGCAGTCAGGTTGGCTTACGGCTCCACCAGACCGACCGCCCTCGACTCGTTCCACCCGGCGATGACCTCCCAACAGGGGTCTCGGCGCCCGAACGTAGAAGGCACCTGACCTTATGCAGCAGCTGATCTCTCAAGCCTTTCAAGAGCGCGAACGACTCAAAGACAGCGCCACCCGCCAGGCGGTGCTCGACACCATGGAGGCCCTCGACCAGGGCCGGCTGCGCGTGGCCGAGCCCCACGAAGATGGCTGGAAGGTGAACGCCTGGGTCAAGGAAGCCATCCTGCTCTACTTCGCGGTGGCCGAGATGAAGGTCATGGAGGTCGGCCCGTTCGAGTTCTACGACAAGATCCCGCTCAAATCGAACTGGGCCGCCGCCGGCGTTCGCGTGGTGCCGCCAGGCACCGCCCGCTACGGCTCCTTTCTCGAGCCGGGCTGCATCCTGATGCCCGGCTACGTCAACCTGGGCGCCCGGGTGGGAGCCGGCTCGATGGTGGATACCTGGGCTACCGTGGGCAGCTGCGCCCAGATCGGCGCCGGCGTGCACCTTTCCGGCGGGGTGGGCATCGGGGGTGTGCTCGAGCCTCCGTCGGCCTCCCCGGTCATCGTCGAGGACGGCGCCTTCATCGGCTCGCGCTCGATCGTGGTGGAGGGCGTGGTGGTGGGCCGCGAGGCGGTGCTGGGGGCCAACGTGGTGCTGACCGCCTCCACCCCCATCGTGGACGTGACCGGCCCGGAGCCGGTCATCTCCAAAGGTCGGGTGCCCGAGCGTGCGGTGCTGATCCCCGGCTCTTTGCCCAAGCAGTTTCCAGCCGGTACCTTCGGCGTCACCTGCGCCCTTTTGATCGGCTATCGCAAGGAGTCAACCGACCGAAAGACCAGCCTGAACGCCGCTCTGCGCGACTTCGGCGTGGATGTCTGAGCTGGCCCGGCGCACGCTGGAGCTGGTCTCGATTCCCAGCGTGACCCGCGAGGAAGGCGAACTGTGCCGCTACGTCCAGGAGTGGGCGGGAGTGGAGCCGGTGTGGCGCTGCAACTTGATCCTGCAGAGCGAGTCGCGCGGCCGTCCTCGGGTGGGGCTGTTCGGCCATCTGGACACGGTGCTACCCTCCTCCGACCAGCCCCTCGGTATCATCGAAGGACAGGTCTACGGCTGCGGCGCCAGCGACATGAAGGCCGGGCTGGCTTTCATGATGGCGGCCTGGGAGCGGCGCGAAGAATGGTCTTGCGACCTGGTGGCGGTGTTCTATGACCGCGAGGAGGGTCCGAGCGAGGAGAACGGGCTGGAGTTCATCCTAGACCGCGTGCCCCCACTCGACCTGGCGGTGGTGCTCGAGCCCACCGCCAACCAGGTGCAGAAGGGATGCGTGGGATCGCTGCACGCCCGGGTCAGCGTGGCCGGAAAGCGAGCCCACTCGGCCCGCCCCTGGCAGGGCGAGAACGCGCTGTACAAGGCCCTGCCCTTGCTGGAGAAGCTGCGCTCGGTAGGGGTGCGCGAGGTGGAGGTGGGGGGGCTGATCTTCCGCGAGGTGGTCACGCCCACCACTGCCGCCACCGTCAACTCACGCAACGTGGTGCCTGACCATTTCGAGCTGAACGTGAACTATCGCTTCGCACCCGGAAAGTCCCCCGTTCAGGCCGAGGAAGAGTTGCGCTCGCTGGTGGGCGATCTGGGCCGGGTGGAAGTGTTGGACGTCGCTCCCTCGGGCCGGGTGGCCTCCCACCCGCTCCTGGAGAGCTGGATCGCCGCCTTCGGCCTGAAGGTCGAGCCCAAACAGGCCTGGACCGACGTGGCCCGACTCAGCGAGCGGGGCATCCCGGCCGTCAACTTCGGGCCCGGCGACCCGGCCCAGGCTCACCAGGCCCGCGAGCACGTGAGCGTAGCCGCGCTGGAGCAGGGGTGGCCGTTGTTGGAAAGGCTGCTGCGGTCATGAACCCGCGCCTGACCACCCTCGAGCCCTCCCTGATCCGTGAGCTGAACGCGCGCAAGCGTCCGGGCGATCTCGACCTGGGGCTGGGCGAGCCGGTGCTCCCCCCCGACCAGCGCGCCCTGGACGCGGGCCTGCGCTGGCTGGCCGAGAACGGATGCCGTTACTCCCCCAACCTGGGCTTCCCCGAGGTCCGCGCCGCCGTGGGAGCTTACCTGGGGCGCCCGGCTGAGGAGATCTGCCTGACCAACGGCTCGCAGCAGGCTCTGCACCTTGCCATGGTGACCGCCCTCGACCCGGAGCGAGACGAGGTGCTGGTGATCGAGCCGGGCTACCCGGCCTACGCCAAGATCGCCCAGATGCTCGGTCTTGCGGTGCGCACGGTGGGGCTCGATCCCGAGCGGCACTTCGCCCCTGAGGCAGCTCGCGTGCTGAATGCGCTGCGCCCCGAGACGCGGCTGGTGGTGCTGGCCAGCCCCAACAATCCCACCGCCCGCATCTGGCCCGCCAACGAGCTCCAGGAACTGTGCGCCGGGCTGGGTGAGCGGTGGCTGGTGTTCGACGAGGTTTACCGTGAGCTTTACTACACCCCCGAGCCCCCGCCCCGTCCGAGCCACCAGCGCGCGCTGCTGGTGGGCGGTCTGTCCAAGTGCGCCTCGCTGACGGGGCTGCGGATGGGCTGGCTGGGCGCTCCGACCGAGCTGATGCCCCTGGTGCTGCGGGCCCACCAGCTCATCACCACGGCCGCCAGCACCTTCGCCCAGCAGGTGGCCCTGGAGCTTCTGACCCACCGACGCCTGGGCGATCAGCGTCCGCTCTACCGCGAGCGGCTGGACACGCTGCTGGAGGCTCTGCGGGCCACCGGGCTGGAGTTCGTGGAGCCGGAGGGGGCTTTCTACTGCCTGGTGCGGGTGGGCCGCCCGTCGCTTGCGGCCGCCCTGGAGTTGCTGGAGCAAGAGCGCGTGGTCACCGTTCCGGGCGTTGCCTTCGGGGCCGAGGGCTGGCTGCGGCTCTCCTGGGCCGGCCCCGCCGAGGATGTGCGCGAGGGGGTGGCGCGGCTGGCGCGATGGACTACCGGAGCTCGACCCGCAGACGGCCCGGGGCCCTCAGGGGATCTTTAGCTCCATCCGGTCGAGATCGGCGGGGCCCAGGATCGGGCTGTAGAACAGGCTGGTCGGGTCTTTGCTGCGTTGCCTCCCGAGCAGCAGCTCGGCGGCGTAGCGGGCCAACATCTTGTCCCGGCGCGAGTCGGTATCAAGTCGCGCCAGCGAGAGCACCGCACCCTTCTTGCCTCGAACTCCGTAACAATAGCGCCAGTCAGGCTGGCTCGGGGTGTAGCAGTCCTGGCCGACCACCAGCAGAGTGGCCTCGCTGGCCTGCTTGTCCACAAAGGCCAGAATCTGGTCAGCGTCGAGCTGGCCTCGCTCGGCGTTGAGCCAGGAAGGCTGGAAACTGGCGCTGTACATCGAGCGCACTTCGACTCCGGTGTTTTGTCGCAGGCTCTCGGCGCAATCCAGGAGTGGGCGGTCCTCCTCGCGCACCACCAGCAACACCAGAGACTTGCCTTCCAGGCCGAGCTTTCCCGGTTTCTCAGGCGGGGCTGTGACCGGCTTGAGCCACCACGCACCCAGGGCAACCACGACAATGACCAGGAAAAGCTCACCCAGACGCTTGAGGTGCATTGAGCCTATGATAGGAGAATCCAGACCTCCTGTCACGACCTGAGGGTCAGTTGCTGTAGAGGTCCTCGAGATCGTGGACCCGAACACCTGCCGGAAGTCGCCCAGGCTCCTTCCGGCCAACGAACAGCCTCCTGCCGATGGTGGCGTTGCGAGCATTGGGGTAAGCGTTCACCTTCCGCTCCAGCTCCGTTGCTGCCGCAACCAGGCCGGGGCTTCGACCCCACCTGCACTCTCCCAGGTCGGTCCAGTTGTCCTCACGCAGCCCAACGACGTCGATCTGGGTCGTCTTATCCCAGTATTCCCCAATCTCCCAGGCAGCGGTGATTCCCTCGCGAGCATACAACCCCGCCAGCGCCTCCCGGCACAGTCCCTCGAAGCAGCGACCGAAATAGGCTGGCAAATGGGGCTTGACGAGCTGATGAAAGGCTCGATCCGGCCCCAGAGCGGCGATCTGGCTTCGATTCGGAAATACGAATCGAAACCAGAACCGCAGCAACGGGTCGTCCAGGGCAAAGCGGACTTTCCGAGGCGCCCTGGGACCAGCCACAAGGGGCGAGAGACGTCGCAGATATCCCAACTCGACCAGCTGCTGGAGATAGTAGGGAACCGACCTCTCCGGCAAAGTGGTCACCCGCGCCAGCTCCGGGATTCTGGCCGAGGCGGTGGCCAGTGCAGATAAGAGCGCATAGTAGTTGTGAACGTCCCGCAACTCCTCGCGCAACAGGAAATCCGGCTCGTTGTGGAGAGGGGAGAACTCCTCGAGCACCTGCCGGCTCAGGTTGCTGTCAATCGAGGCTGCCGGATCAAAGCACTTGAGATACTGAGGCACCCCACCGCAAACGAAATAGACCCTGGCTGAATCGACGAGGGAATAGTCTGGGTGAAAGAGACGCGCCTCCGAGTATCCAAAGGGCTTCAGATGCAACTGGGCAGTGCGACGGCCAAAGAGCGGACTCTTGCGCCCAAGCACCTCACGTTCCATGAAGCCGACGTAGGAGCCTGAAACAATCAGCATGATTCGGCCCGTTCGCGACCAGTCACGGTCCCAGAGCTCCTGCAGAATGGAGGGCAACTCGGGACTTTCCTGCACGATCCACTGAAACTCGTCCAGGGCCAGCACCAGTTTCTCAGGGCGGCTCCAACTTCCGACAGCCACTTGCAGTGCTTCCCGCCAGCCGGGAAGCTCGGCGTGCTCGAGGAGCGGCTGGCCGACCACCCCGGCGGCGACCTGCAAGAACTCCCGGAGCTGCAGTCGAGCTGGGGCCTGCTTGCCCACGAAGTAAAGGCCTGGTCGCGACTGCAGGAAACGGAGAATGAGGGCACTCTTGCCGATCCGTCGACGACCGTAAACGGGCACAAGGGAACTCTCCAGGCCCTCGTAAGAAGTTCGCAGGAGCTTGAGCTCCCGGACGCGCCCAATAAAACTCAACGTAACGCAATCCTATAAAACAAGTTTTAACTTGTCAAGTTTAAACTTGACAAGTTGCGAGTTGCGTCGTACCCTCACCAGGAGTTCAGCCCCACTCGAGGAAGAATTTCTCGACCTCAAGCGACCGGGTACCCATGCGCATTCTCTGCTTGCTGCTCCTCCTGGCCACCCTTTCCGCAGCTCAGCCTGGCGGCTACAGCCTGGACGGACTGCACCCGGGCATGGAGGCCAGCCAGGTGCCCTGGCTCGAGCCCTCGGCAAAGGACGGACAACACTCCCACCAGGGCACCACGGTGGAGCTTCTCGCCGGGCGAGTGGTGGGGGTCTGGGGCCGGAGCCTCCAGAGCCAGCAGAAGAACGTGGTCAAGCTCGGCGATCCCGACCCTCAATCGGTCCTTGGCAAGCCTGATCGGACCCTCTACGGGTGCGGCCCCGACGGGGGCCAGCAAGTGCTCTTTTACGACCGGCACGGCCTGCTGGTGACCGTTGAGAACGGGAAGAATGTGGTCGGTCTCTGCCTGCAGAGCTCGCGTTGAGCATGCTACAATAGCCAGCATGGAGATCACCGGCACCGCTCAGAGCTACCATATCTACCATCCCCGCTCGGCCGCCCAGTCCGGCGCTACGCCCCTGACCCCGGGCCTCTGGCAGACCCAGTTGCAGAAGCTCGTCGGCATCTTGCAGGGCGGTCCAGAGCCCAGCCCTACCCCGCCTGTGGCCAAAGTGGAAGGGCGCGACGGCAGAGTGCTGGGCGAGAAGAATTTTCTCAAAGCCGACCAGTATCCCGGCCTGCACAGCAAGAGGCTGCAAGACAAGCGCACCAGCAATCCTCAACCGCTCATCGAGGGGGCGCCCAACTATCGCGAGTTGGGCGAGGGCATCCACGGCACCGCCCAGCCCACCGTGGACGGGATGCGGCGCGTGCTCGAGCAGGCCGGAGCCGGACCCGACGGCGAGAAGAAGGCGGTCTGGACCAACATGCGCGAGGAGCCGGTGGTCTACATCAACGGCCAGCCCTTCAACCTGCGCCACGTCAAAGCGCCCTTCTACAACCAGGCCTCGCCGGGCCGCTCGGCCGGCGAGGTGGAGAAGATGGAGCGCGACCTCAAGCAGGACGTGCTCAACGAGGCGCGCCGAAACGGCGGCATGATCACCCTGCACGACGAGGAGGCCGGGCCTCCGCCCAGAGTGGTCGAGAAGCAGGTCAAAATCGAGAGTGTGCAGACCGTCTCGGAGGTCTACGACCAGCTCAAGGCCGAGGGCTACAAGGTGGACTACCAGCGCATCCCGGTCACCGACATGAAAAAGCCCGAGGACCAGGACATCGACGAGCTGGTGGGGGCGCTCAAGAAGGCCGATCCAGAGGCGGCGCTGATCTTCAACTGCCACGCCGGACAGGGACGCACCACCACGGCCATGGTGCTGGCCAGCCTGATGAAGCGGGCCTCCGCGGGCGAAGAGGGGGATCTGCTCAAGGACCCCGCCGTGCGGGCCGACATCAAGGAGCAGGGTAAGCACACCCCCAGCAACTACCGCGAGATCCTGCGCAGCTTCAAGGACGCCCGCAAGCTGGTGCAGGATCAGGACAGCGTGGACAAGGTGGTGGAGAAGTACGGCGACGTGCACGACCTCAAGAAGGCGGTGGGCAAGGCCCGCCAGGAGGCGCATGCGGCTGACACGCCCGAGGAGAAACAGGCAGCGCGCGAGCGCGTCTCGGACTACCTCGAGCGCTACCACACCCTGGTCTCGTTCGAGGCCTACGCGCGCGAGCAGGGGCCCGACTTCAAGCTCCCCTACTCGGAGTGGAAGAGCCGCAACCCGGAGCTGGAAGAGGGCCTCAAGCGCGTCCAGTTGGCCCTGGCGGGGCGCGGTCAAGAGTCTCAGGTCGCTTGAGCGAGAGCGAGCTCGACCTGCGCCTGGAGTGGCGCGAGGAAGAGGAGGCCCTGGCCGAGCGCCAGGACCGCTTTCAGGGCGACCTCGCGGAAGACGAGAGCGCGGTCACTGTGCTCAACCCCACGGTGGAGGGCCCCGAGCCTCCTCGGCCCGAGGAGTTCGAGTATTCCGAGCACCGCGCCCGCGCCCTGGAACGAGCGCTGGGACGGCTGCAGGGCATCACTCGCCCGCCCTTCGTGGCGTACCTGGTCCAGCTGAAGGAGGAGCTCCCCCGGCTCGCTCCGGCCGAGCGCCAGGCCCGCCTCGACGGCGCCGAGGCCTGGCTCTCGAGCCAGCTGGCGTTCTGGCAGGTGGGGCCGGTGGAGCACGAATCGCCCGAGCAGGTGGAAGCCTTCAACGAGGGGCTGTCGGCCGGTGGCGACGCGCTGGGGCTGGGCCTGGAGGTGGTGGAGCTCTTCAGAGCCGGGGACCTCACCCTGGTGGACGTGTTGCTCGAGCAGATCGAAAGCCTGCTGACCCGGGCCCGCGAAACGCTGGAGGCAGGCGCATTGACCGACGCCGAAACGGTGCCTGCAGCGCAGGAAACGACGTCTTGAGAGGCCCGAGCGGGACGAAGCACCGAGGCCGAAGCTCGAGCAATCTTCACCGAGTTATGCCGCGCTGCCCCCACGAGCTCCAGGAGTTGGTGGACCAGATGTCTCCCGAAGGCAAGCTGCTTCTCGCTCAGAGGCGTTCTCAAGCGGTGGCCGCTCTGCTCCTTCGGGAGGACACGAGCAGGTGCTTCCTTACCTGGCGCCTGCCTGGCCAGACGGCGACGGCTCCCCGCGCTGACTGCCGAGCCTGGGCGGGACTGACCCTGGACATCCCGATCAGGTTGATCCGCTGACCCGGCTCAGCTCGGGTTGGGCACCTCTTCCGGCTTCTCGTCGGGCTTCTGCTCGGGCTTCTGCTCGGGGGCAGGGGTCTCTTCAGGCTTTTTTTCTTCCTTTGCAGGCGCCTCGGCGGCCTGCCGCATGGCCTCCTGCAGAGCTTTGAGAACGTCCTGGTTGGCCGCCACCGGCTTGCCGCGGTCGAGAGCCATCAAGATGGCTTCGTGCGGGTCCACCATCCCGGCGCCCTGATGGTTCTTGGGCACCCGGCCCGGCAGCGGGTCGGCGGAGCTCTTGAGGATCTCTTTCACCTCGTCGGGGGTCAGGTCGGGGTTGGCTTCCAGCATCTCAGCCACCACGCCGGCCACGATGGGCGTGGCCATCGAGGTGCCCGGCATTCCCACGTAAGCCTTGTCGGGCGAGAGCGGCATGCGGGATGTGACCCGCAGCAGCCGGTTGAACTCGTTCTTGGCGGTCTCGCCGCCTTCGCGAATCTTGCCCATGGTCTCGGGGCCGATGCCCATCAGGGCAAACTGCGAGTCGGGCACTCGGGCCAGCTCTTCGGCCGGGAGGCTCGAGAGCCACTTCACCGTGCCGTGCACCACCTGGAAGCGAGCCGCCTGGGCCTCCGAGCTGGTACCCGGGGAGAGTGGGGCCATGATGGCCTCGCCGGGCGCGACCAGGTCGGGCTTGCTGGCCCCGTACTTGGTGGGACCGCGGCTGGAGAACTCGGTGATCGAGTCATCGCCCGGGTCGGGGGTATTCTGATCGTCCACCGCTCCCACCGTGATGGCGTGAGGACTGTCTCCCGGGGCTTTGACGGTCTTGCGATCGGGGCCGTCGTTGCCGGCCGCGGCCACCACCACCAGGCCCGCCTCGTAGGCCTTCTGCACCGCCTGGTCGACCGGATCGTCCTGATATTTCTTGCGGGCCGTGTGGCCGAGCGACAGGTTGATCACCCGGATGCCCAGGCGGTCCTTGTTCTCGATGCAGAACTGGATGCCCTTGATGATGTCGGAGGTCTTGCCCGAGCCGTCCTCGCCGAGCACCTTGACGCCCACCAGGTGGGCCTTGGGGGCCGGTCCGCGGTAGATGCCGCCGCTCAAGAGGCCGCTGCCGGCGGCGTCGCCGGCCACGTGGGTGCCGTGCCCGTGGTCGTCATAGGGAGTGGAGCGCCCGTTCACCATGTCGGCGAAGGCCACCAGGCGGTTGTAGGGGGTGTTGAAGTCGGGGTGAGGATAGATGCCCGTATCCAGGATGGCGATGCCCACGCCCTCCCCCTGGAACTTGCGGGTGAGCGGCGTGTCGAAGCGAGGAGCGAGCTGGGGCAGGCGCGACTTGAACTCGGGCTCCTTCTTGGTCTCGGCCTCCTTCTTCTCGGCCGCTTCCTCTTCTTCGTCCTTGGGCGAGGGGTCCCACGGCATCGGAGGCAGGTAGCGGTCCTGCTGGTCGAGATGGACGCGGTAGCCCTGCTTCTCGAGATCTTTGACCTGCTTGTCGGTCAGGTCGGCCAGCACGCCGCCGATGAGGCCGAGCTCTTCCTTGACCTTGATGCCCAGGTCGACGAGCTGGATCTTGGAGGTGGTCTTGAAGATGCCCTCTTCGGGCGCAACCAGGATGTAGGACTTGGTCGGGGTGGAAGGGGCGGACAGGTCCATCCGATCCAGCCCGATGGTCGACCTCTGCGCGGGGGTTCGGGTAGAGGTCGAGAGCCTGGCTGCGTCCATCGGGTCGGGTCTCCTTCGGTGGTGAAGTCCGGGAGCGGCTCTGCAACCGCGTTCCCAGCCCCCTCGGCCCACAGGATACGAAAAAAGACCCGACCGGAGGGTTACCCGGATGTTACTTCTGCGTTGCAGCCGGGTTCACAGTCCGGAAACGTACGTTCCCTTTCGGTTACCTCCGCCCGAGCTCGGAGCCGCCCGTGACTCTCGAGGCGAGACTCCTCAGCGCTCCGAACGCTTATCGGGCACGCTATCTCAGGCGCTGGAGACCGTTGATCAACTCGATCAGCTTCTGCACTTCCGAGCCCAGGAACTCACCGTCGGTTTGGACGCGGCTCTTGATCTCGGTCAGGGTGGCCTGGTACACGACCGCCTGCAAGCCGGGCTCGGAAAGCTCCTTACCGGTGTCCAGGGCGGTGCGGGTCAGGTCGGTCAGGGTGTCGAGATAGGCGCGCACGGCTTCGCGCGGCAACCCGGAGGCGTTCTCATCCACTCTTGATGGGAGAGTCAGCACTTGCTCCAGGGCCGCCTTGTAGCCCTCGGCCTTGACCTGGTCGAAGATTCCCGCCGGACCCAGGGGCGTGGCCTCGATCGCGTCGCCCACCTTCAGGGCGCTGCGGGCCACCTCTTGATGGCGACGGGCGGCACCGGGCAGATTCTCGCCCTCGGCGATCTGCTCCAGGGCCGACTCCATGGCCTGGTTCATGCGGGCCGGATCGCCCCCCAGCTTGTACTCCGCCAGCCCCTTCTGGGCCCACTCGGCGATGCTGGGAACGTCCGAGGCGGCCAGCCGGGTCAGCACCTGCTGGTAGTAACCCGAAGAGAGCATCTGGCGCGCTTCGGTCTGCTTGCCGTCCTTGACCAGCTGGCTGACGCGCGAAGCGAGCGAGGTCACATTGGTGCTCTCGCCCGGGGGCGGAGGCGGCGGGTCGGTGGGACCCCCGCAGCCGGAGAGCACCCCGCCCAGCACCAGCGCCAGTCCCACCCCGCCGGCCAGGCGCAGGCCCAGGGAGCGAGCCGGCTCGGCCTGACCCTCGGCCTTGCGGGGCAGCGGCACCGGAGGTGCCGGGCCCAGCTCGACCTGATCGGGAGCGACTTCGCCGTGAAAGGGAGCCTGGAGGCTGGCGCCGGTAGGCCGTTGAGGAAGATACGAGCCGGGGGAGATGATCATAGCCCTCTGATCCTGGCTCAAGTGCCTGAAAGGAAGCTGAATTGTCGCCCCTCCTGACGTCGCAAACTTCGTCGCCCTGACCGTGCCACGAAACCTGCAACCGCTTCCCAGGCAGGGCGGTGCGGGTTGCAACGCGTTCGCAACTGACAGGGCCCAGACTCCAACCACTTGATGTGGGAGGTTCGTATATGACGACCAAGATGATGAGACTGGGCGACATCGCTCAGCAGCGTGAGACGGTGACCATCGAGCGCAGTGCCAGCGTCGCCCAGGCCGCCGAGAAGATGGCCCGGGCCAACAAAGGAGCCGTGCTGGTGGAATCAAGCGGCAGGCTGCAGGGCATCTTCACCGAGCGCGACCTGCTCGTGCGCGTGGTGGCCCGCGGGCTCGACCCCAAGACCACGGCCGTGGAATCGGTCATGACCAGCAAACTGGTGGTCGGCAATGCCGACGACCCCTACCAGTGGGGCCTGGACCGGATGTTGCAGGCCCGCTGCCGCCACCTGCCCCTGGTGCAGGGCGACCGCGTGGTAGGAATGGTTTCTCGCCGTGACCTGATGAGCGCCGAGATCCAGGAGCTGACCGCCGAGCTCGAGCGCATCGATCCTTCGTCGCTGTTCATGTAGCACATTTGCAACAGCGACCCCCTAGTCTCCGAACCAGAGCAACCGAACTTGAAAGGAATGACGATAAATGACTAACGTGACCAAAGAGATGAAGAGCTTCCAGGACGCCATCAACGAGTCCACCAAGCAGGCCATCGCCAGCGCGATGTGGGTGCAGGATCAGACCGACGCCCAGATCCGCAGCTACCTTGACGTGCGCAAGTCCTACCGCGACGAGGCCACCAAAGTGGCCAGGGGGATGACCGAGCAGTTCTTCGCCAACCAGGAAGCTTTCCAGAAGCTCGTCCAGAGCTCGATCAGCCTGAGCATCGCCTCGATGCGCTGGCCCATCGGCTAGAAATCCCTCCGCACCCCTCTGTGGGTGGCGGCCGGGCTTCTAGCACAATAAATATGCTGGGCGTCGCACAGCCGGAAAACCGGGTTTCCGGCTCGCGCTCCTGGCGCTTCGGACTTCGGCGCCCTCAGCGCTCCAAGGGCCGGCCTTCGGGCCGGCCCTTCTTTGCCAGGGGAAGCCAAGTCGCTCGAGCTTACTATCTTTACAGCTGGCCCGTCTGCTCTCTCCGGCCCGCGCGTGTCCTGAAGAGGGCGCCTTAAGGCGAGGGCGCTCCGGGAGTGGCAGCGGGCGGCTCGTCGTGTTGGGTGGTGTAGCGACCGGCCTGGTAACCGGCCACCAGCACCAGCAACAGGAGAATCAGCAGCAAG
The DNA here is from genome assembly GCA_045863235.1 of Candidatus Xenobia bacterium. Taxonomy (GTDB): domain Bacteria; phylum Vulcanimicrobiota; class Xenobia; order Xenobiales; family QWHO01; genus QWHO01. Next base: position 48,642 of record BTUM01000026.1, read on the forward strand.
AGCGTGCGCCGCAGTGGCCTGGGAGCCTCGTCCTCGTCCGGCTCGGGCGCCGACTGAGCCGGCGCCCGAAACGAAGCCGGCGGGCGCGGCCCTTTCGACGGTTGCTGCTTCCCGGACGACGGCTTCTCGGAGCCCGCAGGCCGGGGTTTCTCGGGGCCCGAGACAGCAGGCTGTGGCCCCGACGACGGTTTCTCGGGGCCCGAGGCCGCAGGCTGTGGCCCCGACGACCGGGGTTTCTCGGGTCCCGAGACCGCAGGTCGCTCCGACGACGAGGGAGTCGGCCGTTTCTCCGACTCAGGCGCCTGAGCCGGCTTCTCCGGCCGAACCGGAGGTGGACTCTCCTCGTCCTCGGTGTTGGGCAGAGGCACGCCACCCAGCACCTCCTCATCCGGTCCCGCGGGAGCGGCCGCCGCAGGCGTCTGCTTCAGAGCGATAGGCACGGGGATCTCGTCTGAGCTCGAGACGGGCATGGCCGGCACGGGACGTGAGCGGGGGAAGGAGGCGCCCGAAAGCCGGGGTGGCACCACCTGGTGGCGCACTCCCTCGCTACGCTTGGGAAAGACAGGAGGCCGAGGACGGGGAACCCAGCGGGGGGGACCCTCGGCCGGGGACCGCCCCTCGGCCGGCGGCGAAGGAGTAAACGGCCGAACCGGCGCCACCGGCATGGGCGCAGCCGGAGCCAGCGGGGGCAACCCCCCCCAGGGAACCGGCTCGGCCGGCTCGGACTCCGGCACCGGCTCGCTGGCGACCGTCGTTACGGGGACCGGCTCGACCAGCTCGACCACGGACAGGGCCGTCGGAAGGAAGGTTCCCTTGCGCTCCAGCCAGGACTGCAGGGCCTCGCCCATTTCGCGAGCGCTCTGAAAGCGCTTTTCGGGCAGAAAGGCGCAGGCCCGGTCGACCAGCGAGGCCAGCTCCTCCTCGGCCTCGGGATAAAGGTCGTGCAAGGGCGGAATTCCCAGCGGGACGGGCGGCTCGCCCGAAAGCAGCTGACTCAGGGTAGCGCCCAGCGAATAAAGGTCTGAGCGAGCGTCGGCCCGGCCCTGGGTCAACTCCAGGGGAGAGTAGCCCCCGGCGGCCTGAGCTGTCATGGGGGGGCGGGGACCGGGCCGGGCCAGCCCGTAGCCCACCAGCCGCACCGAGCCGGTGCTCGCATCGCGGATCAGGTTGGCCGGCTTGATGTCCCCGTGCAGGATCGGAGGCTCGAGCCCGTGCATCTCGTCGAGCACCTCGAGCACGTCCAGGATCTGGTAGATCAGCTCCTCGGCCGGCATGGGCTGCCCGCTGGCAGCCACACACTCGGCCAGCTCCTGCTCCAGCGTCACGCCCTCCACGAAGTCGGTCACGATATAGGCGAGCCCGTTGAGGTAGTGAAAGTCGCGCAGGCGAGCCAGGCTGGGATGCTGCACTCGGGTCAGGAGCTTCTTCTCCTCCTCGAACCAGGCCAGAATCTCCATGAGCTCGCTGGAGGGAAGCTCGGGCACGGAGCATTCGCGCAAAACGCACTGCGACCCGCCCAGCCGACAGTCCTCGGCCAGGTAGGTCGAACCGCTCTTTCTCGAGTGCAGGGGTCGGAGGATTCGATAACGGTCCCCCACCACCACCCCTGGCTGCAGTGCCACAGCTCTCGTGTTCTGCGCCTGCGGGAGGAGGCCCTCCGTTACCAGATGCCGAGGTAGGCTTTGGCTTCCTCGCTGGCGTGCACGCTCGGGTCCCAGCGGGGCTTCCAGACCAGCTTGACGTCGCATTCCTGAACGCCGGTCAAGCGCTTGACCGTCATCCAGACGGCGCTGGTGATCTCAGGGCCCATCGGGCAGCCCGGACTGGTGAGCGTCATGTTGACGTCGACCGTCTTGTCGCTCTTGGGCAGAATCTGGTAGATCAGGCCAAGGTCGACGATGTTGATCCCGATCTCGGGGTCGATCACCTCCTTGAGGGCCTCCCGGATCTCGGCCGCGGGGGGCAATCCCTCCACGGTCGGCCCGTCGTCCAGCGGAACCACCGTCGTCGAGGTGGTGGTCGTCTCGGTCTCCTGCTCACTCATCGCGCTTCCTCCAGAGCCCCCAGCATGGTATTCCAGGCCAGTAAGGCACACTTGACGCGCACCGGGTACTGGCGCACGCCATCCAAGGCTTCCAACTCGCCCAGCTGCTCGGGGCAAGGGTCGGTATCGTTGCGGTTCAGCATCCGCTTCTTGAAGGTGTCGGCCAGCTCGCGCACCTCGGCCAGGGTCTTGCCCTCGATGAGCGAGGTGAGCATGGAGGCCGAGGCCAGGCTGATGGAGCAACCCACCCCCTCGAAGGCGGCCTTGACCACCCGATCGTCCTGGACGTCAAGCTCCACCGTCACAGCGTCTCCACAGGTCGGGTTGACCCCCTCCTGGCGAAAGGTGGGGGTCTCGAGCTTGCCCTTGCAGCGGGGATGGGCGTAGTGCTCGAGGATGATCTCACGATACAGGTCGTCTGAGATCAAAAGAGCACCCCCTTGAACACCTGAGAAGCCTTCTCCAGCGCCACGGCCAGCCGGTCAATGTCAGAGCGGGTATTGTAGAGCGAGAGGCTGGCCCGGGCGGTGCCGCTCATGCCGATGCGGCGCATCAGAGGTTGGCAGCAGTGGTGACCGGCCCGAATGCAGATGTTCTCGCGGTCGAGCAAGGTGGCCAGGTCGTGGGGGTGAATGCCCCGATAGGCAAAACTCATGGCTCCACTGTGCTGCTCCAGGGGGGGGGCAAGCAGCTCGAAGCCTTCCAGGGCGCCCAGGCGCTCGCGGGCGTAGGTTAGCAGGTCGAGCTCGTGCGCCCGCACGTTGGCCATGCCGACTTCGAGCAGGTACTCGGCCGCCGCCCCCATGCCCAGCACGCCCGCGATATTCGGGGTCCCAGCCTCGAACTTGAAGGGAAGGTCGTTGAAGGTGCAGCGCTCGCGCCACACCTCGCGGATCATGTCGCCCCCGAAACGGAAGGGCGGCATGGCTTCGAGCAGCTCGCGCCGGCTCCACAGCATGCCGGTGCCAGTGGGACCCAGCATCTTGTGGCCCGAGAAGGCCATGAAGTCACAGCCCAGCTCCTCCACTGCGCAGGGCAAATGGGGCACGCCCTGGGCCGCATCCAACAGCACGGTGGCGCCGGCCGCCCGGGCCCGACGACAGATTTCCTGCACCGGGCTGATGCTGCCGAACACGTTGGAGACCCAGGTGAAGGCCACCAGGCGCGCTCCCTCCAGCAACTCGTCCAGGTTGTCCAGCTCCAGGGTGCCATCCGGTCGGGGCTCGATCCAGCGCAACTGGGCCTGCTGGCGGGCGGCCAGGTTCTGCCAGGGCACCAGGTTCGAGTGGTGCTCGAGGCCTGTCAGCACGATGGGATCGCCAGGCAGAATGTTCTGCTCGCCCCAGGTATAGGCCACCAGGTTGATGGCGTCAGTGGTGCCCGAGGTCCAGATGCAGCAATCGGGGTCGCTGGCGCCGATCAAGCGGGCCACCGAGTGGCGGGCCAGCTCGTAGCGTCGGGTGGCCTCCTCGGACATGCGGTACAAGCCGCGATGGATGTTGGCGCAGCACTCCTCGTAATAGGAGCGCTCGGCTTCCAACACCGAGCGTGGCTTGAGCGAGGTGGCGGCGCTGTCAAGATAGACCAGCTCGGGCTGGTTTCCCAACAGCGGGAAGTCGGACCGCCGGGACAGCTCCACCTTGACGCTCACGTCAATCGACCTCCACCTTGAGCTGCCCCTGGACCTCCTCCACCGGATAGGTGGAGATGCTCACCACGGCCGGCATGCAGAGCGGCTTGCCGGTGCGCACGTCAAAGCGCGCGCCGTGGCGGGGGCACTCGATCTCGCATCCCTCCAGGCTCCCCCCCGAGAGGGGTCCGTCGTCGTGCGAGCAGCGATTCTCCACCGCGTAGTAGCGGCCTTCCACCCGGCAGATGACCACCTGCTCGTAGGGAGTGTCCACCACCCTCAGCTGCCCATCCTGAAGATCGGCCGCGCCGGCCGGATAGCTGGCCATCAGCCCAGTGCCTGCGCCAGCACCTTCTCCATCTGCTCATTGAGCCAGCCCACCAGCTCCTCGTGCTCGAGCCGGCCATAGACTTCCTGGTAGAAGCCGGTGACCAGCAGGTGCTCGGCCTGCGTCTTGGTGAGTCCACGCGAGCGCAGGTAGAATTGCTGGTTAGGATCATAGGTGGCGAAGGTGGCGCCGTGGGTGCAGCGCACGTCGTTGGCGCTGATCTCGAGCTTGGGCATCGCGTCGGCGCGGGCCTTGTCGGAGAGCAGCAGGTTGCGGTTGCGCTGGTAAGCGTCGGTCTTCTGGGCCCCGTGAGCCACGGCGATGTTGCCCGCAAAGACCGAGCGAGCCCGACCGGTGAGGGCGACATGGAACAGCACGTCCGAGGTGGTGTGGGCCACGTTGTGATAGTGCAACGCGTCCGTGTCCAGGTGCTGGCGGCCCTGACCGAAGATCAGGCCCAGCATCTCGGACTTGCAGCCCTCGCCGTCCAGGTCGCCTTCCATGAAGTTCTTGCCCATCTGGCCACCCACGCCGACGAACAGGACCCGCAGGTGGGAGTCCTTGTCCAGGCGAGCGCGCAGGATGGGCAGGTAGCGTGTGTTGGCGCCCCAGTTATGGTACACCACGTAGTCCAGCCTGGCCCCCGCCTCCAGGAAGAGCTCGGTGACCGGGATGACCAGCGTGTCTTGATCCGAGGAGGTATAGCTCTCCACCACGATGCCCCGAGAGAAGCGACCGGCCCGGATCAGGCTGCGCGGAAAGGCCGCCCCGCCCCTGGGAACCTGATGCTCGAAGTGGAGCGGGCTCTGCAGCACTTGCTCTTTGCCCAGTTGCACGAAGGCTCCGTTGGACCAGAAGGCCTCGTTGAGCTTGGTGAAGACGTTGCGAGGAGCCAGCTGGCCCAGCTCGGCCTGCACCGGAGCGCTCCTCAAATCTCCGTGCAGCACGCCTTCGGGCAAGGCCGCGGTGCCCAGCAAGCTGGAGCTGGTGATCACCTCCGACCAGGACAACTGGCCGGGATGGAACTTCTCGGGGGGGGTGCGCCGCCAGGCCTCATCCTTCGAGCTGGGGAAGGGCAGCTCGAGGGCTTCCTGGTAGGCTTTCTTGCGCTCGGGAGAGGCGTCCTCACCCGGCTTGAGCGCGATGGATTCAAGAACTGCGGTAGCCATCAGCCGATCGAGCCCTCCATTTCCAACTGGATCAGCCGGTTGAGCTCGACCGCGTATTCCAGAGGCAGCTCCTTGATGAACGGCTCGAAAAACCCGTTCACGATCATGGCGATGGCGTCGTTCTCGGACAGGCCGCGGCTCATCAGGTAGAAGAGTTGCTCGTCGCCCACCTTGCTGACCGTCGCCTCGTGGCCGATCTGCACGTCTTTGTTGTCGATCTCCATGTAGGGATAGGTGTCCGAGCGCGACTCCTCATCGAGCAAGAGCGCGTCGCAGCGCACGTTGCACTTGATGTCGTGGGCGCCGGGGTAGACCTTGACCAGCCCGCGGTAGGAAGTGCGCCCCCCGTCCTTGGAGATGGATTTGCTGAGCACGGTGGAGGCCGTGTTGGGAGCCACGTGCACCATCTTGGCGCCGGCGTCCTGATGCTGGCCTTTGCCGGCGTAGGCGATGGACAGCACCTCTCCGCGCGCCCCCTCCTCCATCAGGTAGACGGCCGGGTACTTCATGGTCAGCTTGGACCCGAGGTTGCCGTCCACCCACTCGACGGTTGCGTTCTTGAAGGCCTGGGCCCGCTTGGTGACCAGGTTGTAGACATTGTTGGACCAGTTTTGAATGGTCGTGTAGCGGATGGTGGAGCCTTCCATGGCGATCAGCTCGACCACCGCCGAGTGCAGCGAGTCGGTCGAGTAGATCGGGGCCGTGCACCCTTCGATGTAGTGCACGTAGGAGCCCGGCTCGGTGATGATCAGAGTGCGCTCGAACTGGCCCATGTTCTGGGCGTTGATGCGGAAATAAGCCTGCAGCGGGATCTCCACCCGGACGCCTTTGGGCACCAGGATGAAGGAGCCGCCGCTCCACACGGCCGTGTTGAGGGCAGAAAACTTGTTGTCCTCGGTAGGGATGACGGTGCCGAAGTACTTCCTGACGATGTCGGGATACTCGCGCAGGGCCGAGTCCATGTCCAGGAAGATGACGCCCTCTTTCTCGAGGTCCTCGCGGATCGAGTGATAGACGACCTCGGACTCGTACTGGGCGCTCACTCCGGCCAGGAACTTGCGCTCGGCCTCGGGGATGCCCAGCTTGTCGAAGGTATTCTTGATGTACTCGGGGACGTCGTCCCAGTTCTTCTCGCTCTTCTCGGAGGGGCGCACGTAGTAGTGGATGTTCTCGAAGTCGATCTCCTTGAGCTCTCCGCCCCATTCGGGCAGGGGCTTGGAGTGGAACACCTCCAGGGCGTGCAGGCGGATGTCCAGCATCCACTGGGGCTCTCCCTTCATGCGAGACATCTCTAAGACCAGCTCGCGGGTGAGGCCCTTGCCTGACTTGAAGACGTAATCCTCAGCGTCGTGGAAACCGTACTTGTATTCGTTGCCAATCTCCTGGAGGGTGGCGGCGTCGGAACTCATAGCTTCTCCTCCTTATGCGCCGGCCGGCACGGCGTGGGCTTGCAGCAGCTCGTCATAGCCGCGCTCCTCCAGCGTCAGAGCCAGCTCGGGACCACCACTCTGGACCAGCTTGCCGTTGACCAGGACGTGCACGAAGTGCGGCTTGATGTGGTTGAGCAGCCGCTGGTAGTGGGTGATCACCAGCACGCCCATCTCCGGGTTGATCAACTGGTTGACCCCGTCGGCCACGATGCGAAGAGCGTCGATGTCGAGCCCGGAGTCGGTCTCGTCGAGCAGGGACAGCTTGGGGTTGAGCAGCGCCATCTGCAAGATCTCACAGCGCTTTTTCTCGCCCCCCGAGAAGCCCTCGTTGACGTAACGCTTGGCGAAGTCCTGATTGATGCCCAGCTCCTTCATGCGGCTCAGCAGCTCCTTGCGGAACTCGAGCGGCTTGACGTTCTCGGCCCCCCGGATGGCCTTCAAGGAGGCCTGCAGGAAGTTGGCCAGAGTCACACCGGGAATCGAGGTGGGGTATTGGAAGGCCAGGAAGATGCCCAGCTTGGCCCGCTCGTCGGCCTCGAGCTCGCCGAGCTCCTCTCCTTCAAACAAGATGCGACCCTTCGTCACCTCGTAGTTGGGGTGGCCCATGATGGTGTTGGACAGGGTGGACTTGCCCGATCCATTGGGGCCCATCAGGGCGTGAATCTCGCCTTTCCTCACGGTCAGGTTGACTCCGCGAAGAATCTCCTTCCCCTCCACTTCCACATGCAGATCTTCAATCTGCAGCAACGGCGCGTCGGCCATAGGTCACCTCTCCAGTCGAATGCTGACCAGTACTGGATGCGACCCCGCCAGGTCTTCCAGCGTGGTGCCATCGAGCACGGTCAGCAGAGTATTCTCAAGTTGATGGCAGAGCCTCCGGCTAAGGCACTGCGAGGCGGTGCGGCAGTCGCTCGAGCGATGCTCGGGCTGGCTGCAGAGCACCGGCTCGAGCTCGCCCTCGACCGCGCGCACGATGTCTCCCACCGTGATGCGGGCCGGTGGCTGCGCCAACCGATAGCCTCCCTTGGGACCCCGATTGGCCTCGACTAACCCCTTGCGCCGCAGCCGGTTCAGGATCTGCTCGAGGTAGCGGCGGGGGATGGCATTCTCTTCAGCCAGGACGGCCACGGTTTGAGCCGGCTGATCGAAGCGATGAGCCAGGGCGATGGCCGCCCTGAGCCCGTAGCTGCTTCTGGTCGACAGCTTCATCAAAGCCGTGGGTTCCCTCCACTTCTCAAGCTTGAGGGCATTCTACGTAATCTTGACCTCAACTGTCAATATTGACTGCAGCGGTCAAGATTCCTTTCTCCAGGGGACCTGGGGAGTCTAATCGATCGAAGCAGAACTGGCAAGGAGCGAGGTGGAGAAGCGCAAGCCTGACCCGGCCGAAGGAGTCAGCCCTTTCGGGCCGGTCCGACCGGGGGGCGGGCGCTGGCCACCTGATAGGCAACAAGCTTCTGCTCGTTGGCGCGGGCGGCCAGATCGCGGGCCACGGGATGGCTGACCTGGTGCCCGATGGCGCGGAAGGTGTCGCTGCAGACCAGAATCTCGAAGTTGTCGGTCTGGCCGATCAACCGCTGGACCAGAGAGACGGGCCGACCCACCACTGTGTATTCGAGCCGATCACGCGGGCCGAGCATGCCCTCGAGGGCCTCCCCGGAGGCGATGGCCATGCCCACGCCCAGCTCGGCGGAGGGGTCATCTTTGGCCAGCTTGGCGAACTCGTTCAAGCAATCGTTGGCGCAGGCCAGAGCCTGCGCCGGGTCGCAGGGGCTGTCTAATCCGAAGACGGCCAGCATGCGCTCGCCCATCACCTTGCTGAGGATTCCCTTGTGCTCGACGATGGCGGTGGCCATCGCCTCGAAGAAGCGGTTGGCCAGGGCGGCTGTCTCATCCGGCTCGTGAGAGGAGCCGTACTGACTGAGGTTGCGCAGCTCCACCATGAGCACCGACAAGAACACCCGACCGGCGTTGCGCCGTTTGACGGGGGCCGAGCCTCCCCCGGCTCCGTGCAGCGCTTTGGCCCACTCGGAGCGGTCCACCCGGGCCAGCATGTCCAGGGCACGTTTCTCCAGGTCGGGCAGGCGCAGCTGGCGCCCAATCTGGATCGCCTCTTTGAACCGATTCACGGCCGAGTTCCGATTGCCGGCGTCCTCAAAGGCCTGGGCCAGCTCCATGGTGCACCAGACCGTGTAGAAGCCGGGCTCCTGCCCCAGCATGACCAGCGACTTCTCCAGTTGACGGCGGGCCGCGTCGGCCTGGCCTTCGTGCCGCAACACCACGCCCTCGAACATCTCGGCCAGCCCGATCTCGAAGGGCCGACCCAGCCGCTGGGCCGTTTCCTTGAGCTGCTCAAGACACGAGCGAGACTGGGTGGTCTTGCCCTGCTCGATGAAGCACTGCACCTGCTGCAGCAGGGTCTGGCACAGGCCCACCTTGTCGTTGGCGTTGTGGAAGAGTTGCCCGGCGTCTTCCAGGCAGGCTTCCGAGCGCATGTAATTGCCCAGCAGGCGCTGGATGCGGCCCACATGCATGAGGCCGTAGGCGCGGCCGCGGGGGTCCTGGTTGTTGGTGGCCAGTTGCAGGCCCTGCTCGAAGAACTCGGCGGCTTTCTCATACTGTCCTTCGGCCAGCAAGATCTCGCCGATGCGGGCGCAGACCTCGCTCTCCTCGCGGCCGAAACTGCCGGTGCCGCATTGCACTTTGGCTTCCTCGTAGTAGAGCAGCGCCTGGCGATAGTCGGTCAACCGATAGTGAACCTGGCCGAGCAGCAGACCGGTGCTCAGGATGCCGTGGGGAGCCCCGCACTGCTGGTAGATCTCGAGCGCCTGACGCAGCTCCTGGGTCGACTCCTGGAGCTGCTTCTTGTGCATGTGCAGCTCACCCCGGCCCCGGTAGCAGCGCGCCTCGGCCAGCTTGAAGCCGATGTGCTTGCAGACCGTCTCGGCATTGGCGTAAGCTTTCAGGGCCTCTTCCCCCTTGCCCTCGCGGAAGAAGGCCATTCCCTGGCTGTTGTATAGCTCTGCCGTGATCACCAGGTCTTCGGTCTGGGCCGGCCCGGCTCGCAGGGCTTCAAACGACTTCAGATAAAGGTCGTGGGCTACCTTGATCTGGCCCATGAGGCAGAGAAAGTCGCCTCGCAGCAGCAGTCGGACCGCTTCCAGGCGGTGCACCAGACGCTGGTCGGGCAGATTGAGCTTGGGAATGCGGTCGAGCATGTTGGGGCCGCCCCGAAGGTCGCGCAGCTCGGCCTGCATGCGAACCTCCATGAAGCTGGCCACATGCTCGAGGTCGGGGAACCGTCCCCGGAAACGGGCTCGCAGATGCCCGAGCGTGTGGCTGGCGCCCTTCATGTTGTAGAGCTGCACCCGGCAAGCGGCCAGCCAGATCAGGGCCAGAGCCACGTCGCGATCACTCCCGCCCGGTTGGCCGACTCTCTTCTCGAACCAGCGCTGGGCGGTCTCAAGCGAACGCTTCTCCGGATCTTCTTGATCCAGCACATGTCCCATCAGAGCCAATATGGGTCGCTCGAGATCTGGCATACCTCCTTAGAATTTTGGCTACCTGGCTCGCCTTCCTGCGTTCTCGTGTTAAAGATTTCGAAACACTTTCGAAACAGGCTCGCAACCAGCTGCTCATCTCCCGTTCACACCGCAGGCGTAGGCTGGAATTGGGTCCGGACCCGCACTATTCCAAAGGAGTCAATTCCATGCAAGAAACCATCGACGTCCCCATCTGTGTGTCCCGGGTCGTTCCCTTCGAGCCGCTGGAAGGGAGCAAGGCCCTGGCGGCCGTGCTGTTGACCGTCGGGCCGTTGTCGGTCTGGTGCCGGATCTTTGTGGACCCCAAAGGCCAACCTTTCCTGTCGATGCCCTCGCGCAAGGGGAAGGAGGACCGCTACTACCAGGCGGCCTACTTCTCCGACCGTCGCTTCCATGAGCAGGCCGAGCGCCTGGCTGTCGAGGCCTACCGCAAGAGCGACATCTCCAACAACTGATGGGTTGAGCGTTCCGTGCTGAAGGTTTTGCCTCTCCTTCGGCAACGACAAACCCGCAGCACTTCACGATATCCATTAGTCAGGTAGGGCGCGCCCCCTGCGGGGCGCGCCCTTTCCAGGTTCTTTCAGCCTCGGGTGCGAATCTTAGCCGACAGTGAACATCCCTCATCGCACTCCCCCCACCCGAGTCCACCTGGTCACCTGGATGGACGCCACCGAGGCCGTCATCGAGCCGATGGCGGTGGATAGCCTCAACAGCATCGAAGACGCCCGGGCCATCGCGGGCAACCAGTTCACCGGGGAGATGATGCTCGAGCGCAAGGTCATGCCGTTCGGTCGAAAGATGGCCACGGGGGTGGTCAAACTGGGAGCGCTGGTGGCAGCCGGAGCGAGCGTGGCTCTGGGCGCGGGCCTGGCCATAAGCGGGAGTCCGCTGCTGGGGCTGGGACTGGCCGCCGCCGGAGCGGGCGTGATCCACAAATTTGGCACCTCCCTCTTCCTGCGGGGCGCCGGGCACGTCTACTCGGCAATGCTGGGCAGAAAGATGGCCGAGCCCGCCTGGAGCGGCGTGCGCACCTACGAGGTGACGGCCAACACCTCCAAGGCGCTCGACTCCAGACTGGTGTCCGAGAAACCTCTCGAGACCAGGCGCGACCTGCCTTCCATCAGCGACTTTCTGGCCAACGGAATGAAAAAGTATCCCAAGGAAGACATCACGGTCGTGCACATGATGGGTCACGGGCTGGGCTATCGCCAGACGGCCGGATTGCCTTACCAGGAGTATCGGACGGTGGTGGACGAGACGGTGCAGAAAGCCGGCCGTCCCATCGACGTGCTGTTGCTCGAGTCGTGCCTGGAAGGCAACCTCGAAGCCGTGGCCGGCATCGGGGACAGGGCACGCTTCGTGCTGGTCAGCCAGGAAACCATCAATGCCGGGGCCGTGGGGGAGCTGCTCTTGAGCACGACCGCTCGCACTACCGGCACGACCTTCACGCCCGAGAAGTGGGGCAAGACCATGGTGGAGTCAGCCCGGGTCATGGGCGGATCCTCCCAGCCCGAGACGCTGGCCCTGGTGGATACCCGGAAACTGCCCGCGGTCACGCAAGCCCTGGACGAGCTGGGGGCTCTGCTGCAGGCCGAGGTCGGCTCCAACGCCGAGGCCCTGACCGCGGCCGTGAAGGCCACCCAGCTCTATCCCAAGGATTGGCCCCACCGCTCCACCGGCGAGAAACTGGGGATGGGCGACCTGGGCCACTTCTGTCGCAATCTGCAGCGGGTCTACATGGGGAAGTCGATCACCCGGAAAAGCGGCCTGGGGCCCTTCAAGTCACAAACCGACGTCTCGTTTCCACAGGCCGCCGCCTCGCCGCGCGCGGCCGCCATCCTGGAGGCGGCCGTGAAAGTGCGCGAGCTGGTGGACGAAGCGGTCGTCGCGCGCCACACCGTGCAGCGCTATGACGAGGCCTGCGGCCTCTCGGTGCAGCTCCCCACCAGCTCGCTGGCGCGCCTCGACAAGAAGTTCATGCCTTTTGCCGACAGCGCGGCGCCGCCAAACTGGCAGGGTTTCGTGCGTACCATGAGCGCCCGGGTTTGAAGGCCGGGGAAACGACCACCAGGTCGATGTCGCTGTCGATCCAGTGGTCTCCCCGGGCGCGCGAGCCGAAGACGGCCAGGCACTCCACCGGCAGTCTCGGCTGCAGGGCCTGAAGATAGCGGGTTACATCACCCGGCTGGCCAGGTCGGCCAGGGGCATGAGCACCGACAGCACCAGCCCGCCCACCAGCAGGCCCATCACCAGGATCAGGCCCGGCTCGAGGTAGCGCACCATCAGAGCCCGGCGCCGCTCCAACTCGCGATCATAGAAGCTGGCGGCCGACTTGAGCATGGGCTCGAGCTCGCCCGAGCGAACGCCGGTCTTGAGGAATTGCTGCAAGAGCGGGGGCACCAGGTAGCTTCGCGAGATCGCGTCGGCGATGCTCTCGCCTCGCTCGACGGCCGTCTCGGCGTGGCGCAGCTCGAGGTCCATGGCCAGGTTGCCCACCACCTCGCGGCTCATGGACAGGGCTCGCAGGAGGGGCACTCCCGCCCCGTGCAGCATGCCCAGCGTGCGGGCCCAGCGAGACATCAGCCCGCAGCGCTCCAGCGGACCCAGCAGGGGCAAGCGCAAGCGCAGGTGGTCCAGGGTCACCGGGGGTGTGAGCCGTCGCACCAGGTAGACCAGCAAGCCCACCCCGACCACCACCAGGGGTCCGTAGGTGCGCAGGATGCCCCCCACGGCCACCACCAGCCGGGTGATCGGGGGCAAGGGCGCTTCGATTGCGCCGTACATCTCGTTGAGCACCGGCGTCAAAAAGGCCAGCAGCCCGAAGAAGAGCAAACTGGAGAGCACCACCAGCATGATCGGGTAGGTGAGGGCGCTCGCCAGGGCTCGCTGGTGCTCGAGATCGCGGGCCAGGAACTCGGCGTAACGCTCGAGGATCTCGGCCGGCTTGCCCGCTTCCTCGCCGGCCTGCACCATGCGCACCAGCATGGGCGGAAAGATGCCCTCTTCCGCCATCGAGCCGGCCAGCGTCTCGCCCTCGCGCAGGCGCACCCGCACGCGAGCGAAGGCGCGCCCGAGCTTGACGCTCTCGGCGTTGTGGGAAAGCGAGTCCAGGGCCTCGTCCATGGGGATGCTCGAGCGCAGCAGGGCAGCCAGTTGCAGAATGCCGTAGGCCAGGGCGTCATCGGCTTTGGCCCCGGTGGAACGAGCCCGGGCAGCGCCCACGTCTTCCTGCACCTGGGTGGGGAACAGCCCGCGTCCGCGCAGCTTCTCGTAGGCTCCTGCCCGCGAGCCGGCGTCCACCAGGCCGCGCAGGGCGCGACCGGCCGGGTCGGTGGCCTGGTAATGGTAGAGCGGCATCCTCGCTACATCCGCGAGACGCGCAGAGCTTCCTCGCTCGAGGTCAGCCCACGCGAGACCTTGATCCCGGCATCCTCCACCAGCGAGCGCATGCCGCGCTCCTGGGCGGCCCGACGCAGCGCCCGGGCATCTTCCGAGCGAGCGATGCGGCTGGCCAGGTCGGAGTCGACCACCATCAGCTCGAAGACGCCCATGCGGCCCTTGTAGCCGGTATTGAGACAGGCGGCGCAGCCTCCGGGGCGGTGAAACTGAGGATTCTCGGGCATGCTGGCGAAGCCCAGCTGGCGCAGCTCGGTGGCCTCCGGCTTGTAGGGCTTCTTGCAGTGCGGACAGAGGCGCCGCACCAGGCGCTGGGCCATCACCCCTAGAAGCGAGCTGGACAAAAGATAAGGCGGAACGCCCAGGTCGAGCAGTCGCGAAGCGGCCGTGGGGGCGTCGTTGGTGTGCAGGGTGGACAGCACCATGTGGCCGGTGAGCGCGGCGTGGATGGCGATCTCAGCCGTCTCGGGGTCGCGAATCTCGCCCACCATCAGGATGTCGGGGTCTTGCCGCAGCACCGAGCGCAGGCCGGCCGCGAAGGTCACCCCGATCTTCTCGTTGACCTGGATCTGGCCCACGCCGGCCACCTGGTACTCGACCGGGTCCTCGATGGTGATGATGTTGCAGTGGGGCGAGCGCAGCGTCTGCAGGAACGCGTAGAGGGTGGTGGTCTTGCCCGAGCCGGTGGGTCCGGTCACCAGCACCAGGCCGTAGGGGTGGCTCAGAATGTCGCTGATGACCTTCTGCTCGGTGGGCGTGAAGCCGAGCTGATCCATCGAGAAGAGCCGGATGTCTTTCTCCAGCAGTCGCAGCACCACCCGCTCGCCGTGCAGGGTGGGCACGCACGACACGCGCACGTCGATGTGCCGCTCGCCCGAGTGCACGTGCAGACGACCGTCCTGGGGCCGCCGGGTCTCGGCCAGGTCGAGCCGGGCCATCACCTTGAGCCGGGCCGCCATCTGGGCGTGGCGTGAGCGGGGCACGCGGTGGATCTCGTGCAGCACGCCGTCCACGCGCATGCGCACCAGCGACTCCTCCTCGTAAGGCTCGACGTGAATATCGGAGGCGCCGTTTTGCATGGCCTCCAGGAAGATGGCGTTGATCAGTCGCACCACCGGGGCGCCGGCGGCTTCGGTGAGGAGGTCTTGCGAGGTGGGCACCTCGATGTTGGGCGTACCGTCCTCGCCGCCGGAGCGAGAGCGGGTATCCTCGACGAGCATCCGGCGCAGGCCGTCCTCGATCTCGTCCAGGCTCATCACCACGGCCCGCACGTCCTTGCGCAGGGCCAGCCGGATGTCCTCGAGCAGATCACGGGGCGTGCCCTGGTGGATGCCGACAGTGACCCGATCGAGCGCGTCCTCGATGGGAAGGATGCGGTGGCGCTGCCAGAAGTCGAGCGGAATCTCGCTCTTGATCAAGGCGCCTTTTGCTCCAGCCGAAGCTGGCGCGGAACCGGCAGGCGCGCCACCAGCTCATCGCCCACGTAGGCGCGCACGTCGAACTCGTAGACCCCGGCTTTCTCGGGGAAGCGCACGGCCGGCAGGGAAATGTCCGCCTCCTGGCCCGAGGGCAGCTCGAGCTTTTGCTCTTCCAGGCGCACCTGGCGCCCGTCGGGGGTGATCAGGTAGCCCACCAGGGTGACGGTGGTATCCGCGCCGCGCGAGTTCAGCACCGAGACCACCGGCAGGCCCACGCCCCCGAGCTGCAGGGGCGAGTCGAAGCGGAAGTCGCCCAGCGAGATCCCCGTTCCCCGGCTGGCGCCGGGCTGGGTCTCCGGGGTCACATAGGGGTCATAGGGGTCGGGCTTGATGGTCGGCTGGGGCTCGGTCTGCTGCTCGCCCGGCTCCTGGTTGCCGCGCAGGAACTTTTGATAGGGCCGATCGACATCCTCCAGACCCTTGCTGGAGTCGACGATGTGAGGGGTGATGGAGATGAAGAGGGTGGTCTTGTCCTCTTCCTTGCGCATGTCGCGGAACACCGCGCCGATGAGCGGGATGTCGCCGAGCAGGGGCACCTTCTTCATCGTCTCCACGGTCTTCTTGGAGATGAGGCCGCCGATCATGACCGTCTCGCCGTCGCCCAGCGTGAGCGTGGTGTTCACGTTGCGATTGGAGATGATGGGCACCACGTAGCCGAAGCCGCCCAGGTTCTGCTGCAGGAAGTCCGTGACTTCCTGGATCTTCTGCTTGATCTCCAGGCGCACCCGGGTGGACTGGGAGATGTTGGGGGTGACCTTGAGCTGGATGCCCACCTCGCGGTAGTCGTAGGTGACCAGCGGCTGACCGAAGGTGTCGAAACGAGCCCCGGTGGCGAACGGCACCACCTGGCCCACGTTGATCTCGGCTTCCTTGTGGTCTTCAGTCAGCACGCGCGGAGCCGAGATCAAGTTGAAGTCGGAGTTCTCACGCAGAGCCGAGATCAAGCCGAAGGCTTCCGGCACCTCGACGTCCCGGCCGCCGACGTTGATGGTGCGAGTGCCCGAGGCCACCGCGCCCACCAGGAAGTTGCCCGAGGCCAGGAAGCTGAGCAAGCCCTCCTCGGTGACCCCGCCCTGGAAGGCCGACAGAACGCCGCCGGGTGTGATCACCTGGAAGTTGGACTTCTGGGTCAGGATGCGGCCGAGCGAGACTTCGGCCACCACGCAGGTCACCAGCACTTGCTTGCGAGCAAGGTCCAGCCGGCTGATGACGGGGACCAGGTCGTCATACTCGGAAGGCGAGACGAACAGCACCAGCGAGTTGGTCTCGGCATCGGCGGCCACCTTGGCGCTTACGAAGGTGCGCGAGCGCACCGGCTCGTCCTTGCCGGTGGCGTTGACCGAATAGCTCGGGTAAGGCTGATTGACGTCGGGCTGGCCGGGCGCTCCCGGGCTGGGCACCGCCGAGGGGGTGGGCGCGGTACCCGGCACGTTGCTTCCCTGCTTGTTCTCCTGATCGCTCTGAGCCTTCCGCTCCTGGAGCATCTCGGAGAGGATCTTGGCCACGTCCTCGGCCTTGGCGTTCTGCAGCGAGTAAACGAAAAAGCGCGGCTTCTCGATGACGTCGGGGGCGGCCGTAGGGATGTCCAGGCGGGTCATCAGCTTCTTGATCTGCTGGATCTGGTCGGCCGGGCCCTGGATCAGGACCGCGTTGGCCGGCGGGAAGGCCTGGATGACCGTGTCCGTTCCCGACTTGACGTAGAGCTGCTGCAGCACGGGCACCAGCTTCTCCGCCTCGGCGTAGCGGGGGAAGAGAATGGACTGGTGAGACTTGGGCGAGACCGTGTCCATGTGCTTGGCCAGTTGGGCGATACGGGAGACCACGTCGGCCCGGTCAGCGATCACCAGGGCCTTGCCCGGCACGTAGGCTGACATGAAGCCGGTCTCGGTCAGAAGCGGCCGGACCACGTTCTGCAGGGTATCCGGATTGGCTTGCTTGAGGATCAACAGGGCCAGCACCGGCTCTTGCCGGCTGGTCACCGTGGAGCCCGGGTTGGTGATCAGGGGGGCTTCGCGGCGCCCCTCGGCCAGGGGAAGAACCTGCACGAAGTTGCCCCGGTCGCGAACCGTGAAGCCGTAGCGGATCAGGGAGGTCTTGAAGATGTCCCAGGCCTCGTCCGGGGTCACCTCGCGCGAGGAGAGGACCGTCACCTTGCCCTGCACCCGATCGTCCACCACGATGTTGCGCCCCGTGAGCACCGACATGATCTTGGCCATGTCCTTGATGTCGAGGCTCTCGTAATTCATGAGCAACCGACCGCTGCGGAGCTGATCGGCCATTTCGGGAGAGATCAGCGGCCCTTTCGGTTTGGGCGGTTGCGGCGGCTGGGCATAAGCGCCGCCCGTCAGGCTAAGCAAAATGCTCACCATGACCAGCAAGAATGCTATTTTGCTGCGGGGTTGAGGCTCCATGTCGGCTTGGCCCAGGTCCCTCCCAGGCGCACCGATCCTTTAATATTTCCGGCCTGCATGTCAAGTACCCCGGCCAGCAAAGGGGAGGGCTGATCGGGCGCCGAGCGAATCTCCACGCTGCCCGCGCCCGTTAAATTTTCTCCCGAGAGGCGCACCTCGGCCAGGATCTCGGTGCCCGGGCCGGGCTTGGAGGGACGGATCTGCACCGGAGCCCCCAGTTCGACTCCACCGAGCGGGATGGGCAGCGGCACGTTCAGCTTGGGCAGCACCATCCCGATGTCCCCTTTCCCCTCCAAGGTGGCCAGGGAGTAGCTGAAATTCTTCACCGTCACCAGAGCATCGCCCAGGTCGGCGCTGCCGGTGGTGACCTTGAGCGACCGGGCGGTAATCGAGAGCAAGCGCGAGCGGTCGAGGGTGAGACTGGCGCTGCCCTCGCTCTGGCGCACGGTGGCCGAAAGGCCTCCAAAGGTGGGGCGCAGGGTGGCTCGGGTCAGCTCCACGCGGCTGTTACCCGGCATGCGCACCCGCACATTGCGAAGCTCCACCCCAAGCGGACCGGCGTCCTCGCCGTCCCAGGCGATCTGGGCCCCGGTGGCCTGGCTGATCTGATAGAGCGAACGCTTGACGGCCGCCTCGTAAGGGAACCGCAACACCAGAAAGAGCAAGAACAAGACCAGCCCCACCACGATCTTCCCAAGGACGCTCACGGGCGGCCGCCCACCTCGAGCACCAGGTTGACGGTCCAACTGCCGTCCCCGTCCGGATCGGACAAAATCAAGTGGGGAATGCGCAGAGCCACCTGCGTGAACTGGGAGAAAAGCTCCGAGACCTCGACCGGGCTCATGCGCCGCAGCCGAATCGTGATTCCGGTCTTGGTGGGCTGGTTGTTCTCGACCTTCTCCTGGAATTTCTTGAGCGGGTTGGCAGCCAGCCAGCCGGGCAGATCCGGGGTGGGGGCCGGGCGGGTCTTGAGCAGAGCCGGGTCGATCCCCGACACCAGCGTCTCGGCCCGCTGGCGAGCCAGATCCAGAGTGTCGATCTCCAGCGCCAACCGGGCGTTGGCCTGCCCCCGGACGATGCCGTAAATCAGGCCCAGCAAAATGATGGAAGCCGTGAGAATGAGGGGCAGGCGCTGTCTCACTCGCGCACCCTCCCCTCGATCATGAAGCGCACCTTGCCACTGGAGAGGTTCTCGGTGCGGGGCATCTCCACCGCCTCGAACACCTTCGAGAGGTTCTGGCGCACTTCGTCGGCAGCCTGGATGGAGTCGGCCTGGCCCTCGAGCTGGAACTTGCCCGAGTCAAGCTGAATGCGACGCAGCAGGGCCTCCGAGCCGAGCGGCTCCTTGAGAGAGGCCACCACCTCGGCCAGCGCCTCGGGGGAGAGCTGCCGGTCCTTGCGCGCGGTCGTGAGACGCGCCTGAAGCTGAGTGATCTGCTGCTCGGGATGCTCCTTGGGATTGGTCCCCAATCCCCGCATGGTGGCCGCGAACGCCTGGCGGGCCTGAGTCCGCTGCCCGAGCAGCAGGCGATGGCGCGTCTCCAGGTCGGCCACCAGCAGAGCCAGCAGCACGCAGGCGGCGATCCAGGCTCGTCCCAGCGTGACCGGAGAGGATCGAGCGCTGACCCGGGGCTCCTGCAGGCGGACCCGCGGCTGGTTGGGACGCACCGCCAGCGCGGCGCCATAAGCTGGAACGTGCTCGTAGGGCGAGAGGGAATCAGGCAGCGGGAAGAGCTGCGGCTCCACGCCGAGCTTGGCCTTGAGCAGGGAATTGAGCCCCGGCATGGCCGCCCCGCCCCCGCACAGCAGAACGTGCTCGTAGGGCAGAGGGGTGGGGAGGAAGGCCTCCTCGAGCAAATCGTCCACCATCTGGCGGCACTCGGCCAGCTCCAACCCGCGCTCGCGCTTCTGCTTCTCAGCGTCGGTGTGGGTCAGGTTGCGCTTGCTGGCCAGCAGGGCGGTCAGGCTGATGCCGCCGCGCATCAACACGCGCACCCACTCCAGCTGGCCGTCTTGAATGCCGCAGAATGTGGTTCGCGAGGCGCCCAGGTCGATCACCAGGGCGCTCTGCACCCCGGCCGCCAGGGCGGCCCGGAGGTAGGTGAGCGGCTCGGCGTCCAGGCTGGCCTGATCGCCCACGTCGCGGCGCAACCGCTCGAGCCGGTCGAGTGGAGCCACCACAACCCAGGCCTGGCCTCCCTGCTCGGTCCAGTCCCAGGCCGCCTCCTCGAGCGGGAATGGCAGCGAGAAGGAGAGCTCCTCGCGCAGCACGCGCCGGCGCACCTCGCGGCCGGCGGGGGGCACCGAAAGCCTTCGGAAGGTGCACAGGTCGGACGGGACCGAGGCGTTGGCCCGGGCCGGTGGATCCCCCTCCACCTCCCTGGCGGCGCCCCAAAGCAAACCCACCGAGACCTGACGGGTCCCGGTGGTTCCTACATCCAGACCGGTTTTGCGGAGCATGACTACAGACGAGTCCATTCGACCACTTTGAGCGAACCTCCCTCGCGTCGCACCACGACATCGAGCTGCATGCGGCCCGGCATCTGATCGATGGCCACGCGAATGCGGAAGAACGAGCTCTCGAAACCCACCAGGCTGCCCACGCGGAAGGCCATGTCGGCGTTCATGCCCGCAATGTTGCGCAGATCCTGCTCGGATTTGAGCGGACTTTGCTCTCTCTGACTCAAGATTTCCTGCACGACGGCCTCGTTCATGCTGTCGTCCAGGGCCAGTAAAACCTCACCCGGGGCGGTGTTGGCGTTGATTCGTCCGCCCGACCAGACGCTCATCCAATCCGACCATTTGCTGGTGTTGGCCTGGGGCGCCAACGAAGGGGAGGCCGAGGGCGAGGGGGTGGGTACTCCCAGCTTGCGCCGAAATTCCTCGATCTCGAGCTGCCCGCCGCCCCCGAGCGAGGCCAGCGGATCCTTCTCGTAACCGCGCGGCGGTGGCAGATTGGGGGGATTTTCCCAGCCCCGCAAGTACTGCAGCTCTTCCAATGAGTCCAGGCGAGCGTTCTTGACCAGAGCCTGGCCGTAGTCGCCCTGCTCGGCTCCCTGGGGGCGGCGCAGCGAATCCGGGTCCATCCAGTCTTGCAGCGAATCCAGGGCCAATTGCGGCGGAGTGCCGGCCCGCTCGAGAAAGCGGACCAGGGCCGAGCGCAGCTTGCGGTTGTTCTCCTCCGAGGGGGTGGCCAGCTCGTTGAGGGGGAAACGCCGATCCTCGTCGGTGATCTCCAGGGTGAACTCGCGCCCGTCGAAAGGCAGCGTCTGCTTGCCCAGGGCCCAGAAGTCCCCGAAGCCGTCGTAGTCGTTGTCGTCGGCTCGCAAGAGCTCCATGGCCATCTCCACCACCGACCGGGCGGCCAGGTAGTTGCGCTCGCGCAACTCGGCGTGGCGATAAAGCGCCGAAGTGGAGATCCAGGCATCCCCCAGGATCGTGGCCAGGGTGATGGCCACCATCAAGATGATGAGCACCATGACGATCACCATCGGCCGCTCCCCAGCCCGGGGATCACGGTCGTGGTGAAGGTGGACTCGTCATGGTAGGTCAAGAGCACCCGCACCGCTTTGGGCGGCTCGGGGGCGTCCCACTCGCGCTGGAAGATGCGCCCATCGGGCGAATAATCGAGCCGCATCTCTTTCACGCTCTTGTCCAGGGGCTTGAAAGGGGCTTCCTCCTGCTCGGTCCAGGGTCGCAAGCCTCGCAGATCGCGGGTGCGGAACTCCCGGTAGGCCAGGTAGCTCTTGCCCTGCTCATCTTCCAGCACCCGGTAGGTGGCCTCGACCATTCCCCTGTTGTCCTGGCCGGCGCTCGTGATCAGGCTCATGGCCTCCTCGGCTTCGCCCGGCAGGCGCCCTCCTTTGAGGCAGGAGCCTTCGTTGGGCACGAACAGACAGCGGATCTGCCAGCGCAGCAGCTCGATGGTGCGCAGGCGCTCCTGCCGGGCCAGGCAGGCGGAGGTGCCGAAGCGGCTGGCCCGGCTGAGCTGCACGGTGCTGTAGCCGACCAGCAGGTAGAGCAGGGCGACCAGGCCAACGACCACCACGATCTCGATCAGGGTGATGGCGCGGGTGTTGGGTCGACTGCGCATCAGAAGCCTCCCGACGAGGGAGCCCCGGTCGTGGAGCCACCGCCGGTGGTTCCGCCCGACAGGCCGCCTCCGCTGGTGGTTCCGCCCGACAAGCCCCCCCCGCTGGTCCCACTCGACAGGCCCCCGCCTCCGGTTCCGCCCGGCCGGGGACTACCTCCGGGCCTGGGGCTGGCTCCTGGGCGTGGAGAGGGCGAGGGGCCTGCGCCCGGGGGCTCATCCTGCCGCCGGGCTCGCAAACGATAAGCCGAGACCGTCACCGGCAACTGGGTGGTAGGCGTGAGCACCAGGATCACCGCTTCCAGGCGCGGGTCGGCCGTGGTCACCTCGGAGCTGATCTGCACCTTCCAGGGCTCCCCGTCGCCCGGCTCGCGCGGATAAGGATAGAAGTCACGAGTCTCCTCGCCGGGGGTGCGCTCGCCCAGGGCCGCTTCCAGCTCGTAAGACGCCAGCAAGAGGTTCTGAAAGCGAGGAGTCAGGCGGGCGACGCCTGCGAGCTCGAGGGCCACCGAGCGCAGCAGCACCCCCAGCACCAGCGCAGCCAGGCCCAGGGCGACCAGAACCTCCAGCAAGGTGAAGGCTTTCTGGCTCAACCAGTGAGGGCGAGGCCGGGTTCTGCGCACCCGGCCCGGTTCCGCGACGAGTGCGCTTCTCCTTCGCGGCGCAAGCGTGGAGCTCAGGAGCGCCGAGTCGCACAGTCAAGCAGCCCGAAGGGCGCCTTGCGATCAAGGTTGCTTCAGGGCATCCATCTCTCCGTGGGAGGAACCGCGACGACGACTCTCGGGGGTCGGGCCGCTGACTGAGCTGCGCTTGAGTGCCCCAACCAGGAGCTCGGGAGCGCCCACGGGGCTCAAACATTTTCTGCTAGAACAACTTCGCCCACCCCGAATTCCCTCCCTTGCCCGACGCCTCCCCCAAAGGCGCAAGGCTCCCTGGAGCGGAGTGAGGTTCGACGAGACGGGTTAACAATCTGGAGCAAATTGTTAACGGCCGCGTAGGTTTCTTGCACACTTGTCTCAAGTTTGGTCCAAACCCGAGAAGATAACCTCAGGTCACAACACACAAAGCTTCGTCGCACGGACTTTGCTGGACGCGGGCGAGGGAGCACGGAAAGATGGAGGGCTCGAGAATGGCTGAGGTTGCAAGCGTTGGCTCTGGTTCGGGTGGGGGATCGGCTCCCCGCGTTGAGGCTCCCCGCCCCGCTCCGCCCGCTCCGCCCGCTCCGCCCGCTCCGCCGTCAGGCGCCGGCGGCGGCACGACGCGAGGTGATCGGGTGAGCATCTCCTCTGAGGCGGGGGAGCCTGCTCAGGGGTCGAGCATTCCCAACTTCGAGGCCGCCTACCAACCGGGCGGTGCCTGCGTGGCCCCGATGCCGAACGATCCGGTGGCCGACGGACCCTTCCGCTCCGAGCACGAGCTGGTGCGCCGGCTCATGCGCGGCGAAGCTCCCACGGCTCGGGCGCTGCGTGATCGTCCCATCGACGAGATCATGACCGACATGCTCCGAAGTCGCACGCCGACCGACGCTGAGACCTTCACGGACGCGGTGCACCTCGACCAGGAGATGGCCCACGCCACCGGCCAGCCCTACCTCACCGACGAACGGCTGATGAACATGCAGATGCGATCACCCGCTCCCGTGGATGGGGCTTCTGAATCTTACGTGCGCGACCTGAACCGACTGCAGGAGATGCACCAGGCCGGCTGCATCCCCTATCCCATGTCCTGAGGAGCCTGAAAACCGTGCGCCGAGCTACCCCGCTGCATCGTAAGGCGGTTACGCCTCCGGATGACCCGGGTTGGCTCGGCGCGAGAGGCTCACCCCGCCGAATGTAACCCGAGTGGGCGTCTGCTCGACCGCCGCCGTCCGTGCCTGAAAACTCTCCCCCAATTTTACGGCCGCAACCTGCTTGAGCCGATCAGCAGCGTCCTTGCGAAGAGAGGCTTCCTGGGCCCAGAATTGCTCGCTCTGGATAACCTCGGCTCGAGTCTGGCGGATCAGCTCGGGATTGCGACGATTGAGCTGGTCGCAGGCCATGGTGACGGCCAAGCCTACCGTCAGCCCCAGGCCGCTGGTGTAAATGAATGCGGTGATCGGGTCCTCCTGGAGCCCGTAGAGACACCCGGTCAGGCCAGCCAGGAGCCCCGCCAGCCCGATCAACCAGGCAGACTTGCGGGTCTCCTGGTTGACCCGCTGATTGTGCGGCTCGGAAAGACCCAGCTCTTTTGGGGACGCAAGCAGATCGGAGAATCTCTGGCGGTGAGTATGAGCCAGGTCGCTCCCCTGCAGGAGCCAGGCGGAAGCCTGCAGGCTTTCTATCTCGCGATCGGCCCGCTCGTCGTAGCCCCGTAGAATGAACGTCTCCCCGGGCCTCTCCGTGGGACAGAGCAGGTCACTCAGAGTCGTAGCTCCACCTCGCTCAGTCAGGCGTTGGTCCAACTCGCCGCCCCGCCGTGGTATGGTTCCCAGCTCTCGAACCCAGTTAACCGGGTGGGCGCTCATCGAAGTTTCCATGCAGGTCAAGCTTAACCTCACCACCTTGAGATTTCCTTAAATCCATTCGGCCTTCGGCCCGCCCGGGCGGAGGAATTCGGCTCATCCCGGGCCCTTCGCTCAGCGGAAACCAATCAGCCAGCGAGGCGGCTCACTCGCTCGAGCCGTGCCTGGCCCGGTTTCTCTTTCAGGCCTGAGAGCCGGCCCGGCGCACGCGCGTGCCCCCGATGGCGACGAAACCCTGTCCCTCTCGGATTCTCTCGGCTCCGTTCGGGACCAGAAGTCGCAGAGGCTGAAGCCGCTCTTCCAGCTCCCCTTGCTGACCGCGAAGCTCCCTGGCTTCGCGGGCTCTGGCCTGCGCGATCTCTTCGGTCTGGGTCCGCCACTCGCGCTCCCGGAGGTTCCCTGAGGTAGTCCGGGCCAGAAACGCGATCCCCGCGATGATGCAGGGTCCTGTGGCCATCACAGCGTCGGTGGGGAGCAGGCCCGACCAGGCCCCCAGGGCAGTCACGGCCGCCACGGTAAACGAAGTCGCGCACAGGGCCATCGGCACCGGGGAAGCCTGCGCGTGGGTGGCTTCCATTTTCTGGCTGATCGAAACGCAGTCTTGGAGTTGGCGCGACTGGTCGTCCAACTGCTCTGCCAGTGCCGAAAGCAGCGCCAATTCGGTCTCCCGGTCGATCAGGCTCAGTTGGTGAGTTTTCGTCGATGGTTGCGCAGGGTAGATCTGCATCCTGGTTTTAAGTCTAGCTTGCCCAGCCTAAAAGTTCTTGAATCAGCGTCAGGTGACGGGGCCAGCAGGGCTTTACCCTCAGGCGGACCCGCGCCCACGTCCAAGACCCGCTCACCGCCGGTAACGCTGCGGCGCGCAAGCAGATCTCGCCAGGCAGGCATGGCCACCTCGGTAACCGGACGCTGAACCAGGAAGCCTGGTGCTCGGAACCGAATGCCCCCCCGCGCTTTGCGCGCGGGAGGATGTCTTGTTGAAACGCTGTGCGACTCTGGTCTTGTTGGTTCTGGTCTCGCTGGGAGCCAGGGCCTCCGAGCCGGAGGAATACCTGATCTACCGCTCTCAGGTGGCGGCCGCCGATCTGCCGCTGGCCTGCCAGTGGATGGCGGCCGCCTATGACATTCCCGAGCGCGTGCCCCAGGAGATCCTGCTCAAGGGCTACGACTACGCCGACACGCTGACGGCGCTGGCCTTCATGAGCGAAGGAGGCTCGCTGAACCGCATCCTGGAGGTGCGCAAGGATCACCTCTGGCCGGAAGTGGCGGAGCACCTGCACATGGATCCCAAGCAGTTGCCCGAACCGATCGTGAACATCCTCACCTTCGGGCGCAACTTCCCTCCCCCACCGGTGCTTCGCTTCATGCCCGACGTCCGGCCAGGCCTGGCCGAGAAGATCAGGCTACCGGCCTTCTCTCCCACCGTTCCCGGGCCCGAGATGGTGGAGGAGTTCCGGCTCAACGGGCGTGACATCGAGAATATTCGTTACGTGCTCAACGACCCATTAGGCGTGCCCGATGAAGACCTCTTGCTGCCCGCCGGCTACGGACTGCAGACCGGGGACTGGGTCATGGCCGGAGCCATCCAGTTCCTCAAGCCCTTTCCCATGCAAACGGTGCTGGAAACCCGTCGAGGCGTCAAGATCGGCTGGCCGGAGATCGCGCTGATCTTCAGCCTGCGCCCGGACGTGTTGACCGAAGGTCCCCTGGCGGCCATCTACCCGGTCATGTCGGGGACCAGCTACAACGGCGTGCTGGCGGGCCGCAAGCGGGCCTGGTTTCCGGACACCCTGCCCCTGAAGTACGACCTGGAGCGCCTGACCGTCAGCGAGAGGGCGGCCCTGGAGCCGCTCATGTGGCGCACCTACCGGGCCACCCCCGGCGAGCTGGCCCTGCTCAAGAAGTCCAAGCTCGACCTGACCGAGAGCGCCATCGCCCTGGCTCTGACCCGAATGTCCCAGATCGACCTGGAGACCTTCCTGACCCGCCACGCCCAGGGAGAGACCTGGACTCAGCTGATCCGGCGCTACGCCATCGATACCAAGGGGCAGTGGCCGCTGCTGCGCGCCATCGCCATCCGCGAGCGGTGAAGGCCGCTCTCGGCAAAGTCCTGAGCTGGATCTGGGTGGTCCTGATCGCCTTTCTGGCCGCCGATCTGACCGCGGCCGCCCTGGAGCAGCGACTGCAGCTGCCCATCCCGGCCGTGTCGGCCTCGCCCTCCAGAGCCCCCTCGCCCTCCCCGGCGACGACCGCCCAGCCAGCGGCGGCCATCCCCGGCGAGCTGGTGAGCGTGCTCGATACCAGGCCGCCCGAGCCGGTCATCGAGCCGGGCGACCTCAACGACCCGAATGCCCCGCAAGCGGCTGCCGCGGCCAGCCCGGTCAACGTCCAGCTGAAGGGCACCATCCTCGGGGCCAGCGGGGTTTCTCTGGCGGTGCTCGACGACGGCAGCGGGGAGACCCGCCTCTTGAGCGTCGGCGAGCAGGTCGGCGACCTGACCCTGACGGAGGTGACCCAGCACAGTGCGACCTTCAAACGCGGCCAGGAAACGGTCGTGTTGACCCTGCTCGACTCGGGCTCGGGCGGAGGCTCGGGCGCCAACCCCTCCGCGCCGGTGGCCGTGAACACCCCGGTTGCTCCCGCCCCCAGCCAGGTGAAGCCGCCCGAGACCATGGCCGAGATGCAGGAGCTGCTCAACAATCCAGCCACCGCCTCGGAAGGCTTCAAGCTGACCCCCATCAACCGCAAGGGCGAGTCCTACGGGGTGATGCTCGAGTTTCGCAAGCCCGGCAACCTGATGGCCGCCATCGGACTGCGCCACGGCGACATCCTGCTCAACGTGAACGGGCGCCCGCTCAAGTCGGGCGAAGACATGTACACCGCTTACCAGGAGATGCGCAACAGCCCCACCGTCAGCTTCGAGGTGGATCGGGGCGGCCAGGTGGTGCCCGTCAAGTTCGAGGTCAAGGAGTAGTCAGGACTTCAGCTCGCGGGCCTGCTCGCGGGTGATCTTGCCCAGAGCCAGGTCTTTCACCACCGGATCCTGCCACGAGCGCGGCTCGGCCCCGGTCAGCTTGTGCACTCCGCGCTCGAGGTGACGCCAGAAATTGGTTCGAGCCAGGAGCGGATTGAGACTGCCGTTCACGATGCAGTAATACTCATCGAATGGCTGATTGTGGTGCTTGGCGTGATTCTCGCTGGTCTGCGAGATGCCCGCCTTCTGCAGCACGCGGGCAAGTCCCGGCGGGTTCTCCATGTGCGACCAGCGGTGGGAAGCCTGGGCCAGCACGCCGCCTCCGCAAAAGGCCAACCCGGCGCTGGCCAGGGCGTAGTGAGGCGTGAAGGCGGCCAGGGCCACCATCGGAAGGGTCATGGCAGCGGCGCTGGGCAGGATGTTCTCCCACACGCTGACCTCGTCCATACCGCTGGCCCGGTGGTGATCCTGGAACGATTTCGCTGTGCCGCCCACCAGCGGAGTGTTCTCGTCAGGATAGTTGTCGATGGACCAGTGGAAGACCCCGCTGGCGAAGTCGGCCGCCACCAGGCCTGCCCCGGCGGCTCCCAGGGCCATCGCCCCGGCCGCGATCTTGCCGGCCAGGCCGGGTTGAGCGGCCACTTCCAGAGCGATGCGCGCGGCCGTGACCAGGGCCGCGGCCTGACAGGTGCGCCCCAGCACTTTGGCCACCAGCTCGCGCCGGCCAGGCTCCAGGCTGTCTTGGGGCTGAGGCGGCTCCTCCGTGGGGGAAGAGGCGCGAGCGATGAAGGACGGGCCGGGGGCTACAGACAGAACATTCATAACATCTCCATCTAGCCCTATCGAATCGAAACAAACCTTAAAACAGAGCCATTTCTCCCGATCCACGAAGGATCTATCCGGGATCCCGGAGTAGCCAGTGAGGTGAGGCTCGCTCCCATCCTGCTCATCTTGCTGCTGGCGCTGCCCGGTCTTTCCCAGCGGGCCCACCACAAGTGCGAGGTGGAGGCCATCAAGCGATCGGATGGCTGCGACATCTACGTATCCAACCGCTACGGGGTGGAGATCACCGTCACCATCGACGCCGAGCTCGAGAACATGCGCCCCAGCGAGCCCCTTCCGTTCACCGTCACGGTGCCCGGCCGCAAGCGCGTCATGGTGATGAGCCTGGAGCAGGACGACCCCTCCCTCTCCTGGCGCTACAACTACAAGACCCACTGGTGCTGGGGCAGCACCGGGGTGGTCCACGACGACACCGTCGTCTACCGATTGCCCTACGCCTCGGGAGAGGCCTTCCCTGTGCTCCAGGGCTATGACGGGCGCTTCAGCCACTCGGGCGACAACGCCTGCGCCCTCGATTTCTCGATGCCCGACGGCACCCCCGTGCACGCCGCCCGGGACGGGGTGGTGGTGGATACCGAGGACGGCTACAAGCTCGGTGGCCATGACCGGAGGCTCGGGGGCAACTACGTGCTGGTCCGCCACTCGGATGGAACCATCGCCGAGTACTTCCACCTCAATCCGGGCGGGGTTGCCGTGCGGGTCGGGCAGGTCGTCCAGGCGGGCGACCTGCTGGGCTACTCGGGCCATACCGGCTTTGCCGACGGACCCCACCTCCATTTCATGGTCTTCCGGGCCGTGAACGGCCACCATCGCGAGTCCTTCCCCACCCGCTTCGCGGTCGACGGGGAGAGCGAGCCGGTGCAACTCCTGGAGGGACGCGCCTATCGCTGCCCCTGACCAAAGAGCAGGCAGAAGAGGTAGCCTCCCCCGGCCCGCAAGGCGGCCACGCCCACCTGGCGATAGCCGGGGTGGAGCAGGTTGTCTTTGTGGGAAGGGCTCTGGAGCATCGTCTGCAAGGCCTCAGCCGGGCTGGGGGCCTGGCTCAGGTTCTCTCCCAGCTTCAGAAACCGAAGCCCCCGGGCCCGCAGCCTGGCATCCGGCGGCTCGGGGCCGAAGTGGCCGCGCTGGTTCGTCTCCAGCATGCGCTGCACGTATTCTCGTCCCACTTCGGTCATGGTGGGGTTCAGGACCAGAGGCACCAGGCCCCGCCGGGCCCGCTCGCTGTTCAGGCGACGCAGGATCTCGGCTTCGGCCGGCAGCAAGAAGTCGTCGAGCACCTCGGTGGTCAGCGGCACCGGCTGTCCCGAGCGGCAGGCGGCCAGCTCGCGGGCCAGCAGCGGGTTGCCCGGGTAGCCCTGGTGCGCAAAGCGGACCACCCCCTCCGGGTCCACCACGAACAGGGTGGGCACGGTGGTCACCCCCCAGGCGCGGCTGACGCGCGAAGTGGCGTCCATCAGCACCGGGAAGAAGATTCCCTCCCGGGCCAGCAGCGGCTCGACCTGGCTGCGCCCCCGGGTATCCACCGAGACGAAGAGGATCACCGGATCGAGCTCGGGATGCTCGGCCACCAGGCGCTTGAGGCGGCGCACTTCCTCCTTCCACGTATCGCACCAGCAGGCCCAGAAATTGACCAGCACGACCCGGCCTCGGAACTGGCTCAGGCTGACGCGATTGCCATGCAGGTCGGCCAGGGCGAAATCGGGAGCTGGCTGGCCAGGAACGGGCGCCGCCCAGACCACGCGAAGGAGCAGCAGGACCAGGATCCACCTCACTGGCGCAGGATCTCCAGCACCTGACTTTGAGAGCAACCCCACACCTCGGGCCGGTACATCAGGCTGGCTCGCGCCGGTAGAGCCTGAAACCGGCCCGGCGTCTCGGCTCGCTGGCGATAGACCAGCCGGGTGCGGCCGGCCGGCAGGGAGCTCAGGAAGAACACCGTGCGGTCGTCACGCACCTCGCGCCGATACGGCAAGCCGGCTTCGTCGGGCACCTCCATCCCGGCCGCGCGAGGGTCCTCCAGCATCAAATACTCCATCGCCTGAGGCGCCTCCAGCACCAGCTCCACCTCGAGCTCATCCTGAGGGTGCACCGCAGCTGCCAGGGGGGCGCGCTGACCAGGACGACGGTAGGTCCGCTCCACCCTCAGCCCGTGCTGCTCGGCGGCCAGCACGTCCAGCTCGGAGGCCTCGTAGTAGGTCAGCCGCGCCGAGACAACCGGCAAGCCCGCGCTGGGAGCGAGCTCCAGGCGATGTTGACCGGGCCCGGGCTCGAGCCGGGCGCGGCCCTCGGTCAGGGCCACGCTCTGACCATCGAGCCGAACCTCGAGGCCCGTGGCGGTAGCCGTCTGGCCGGTGGCAACCAGGTAGCTCGACAGCAAGAAGACGGCCTGGGCCGAGTCTTTGGTGGATTTCCAGCGCTGGGACAGCACCCAGGCCACCCCGGGCGAGAGCAGCGGATCCTGCGCGTTGTCGTGAACCAGTGCTTGCAGCACCAGGCAGGTGGCCTCCAGGTCGTCGTCGGTCCAGCCGTAGGCGGTGCGGCTGGCTGCCTTCCAGTGAGCCAGCGAGCCTTCCCGCACGGCCAGCTGGCGCAGAGCCGTCAAATCGGGCTTCTGGCCCGCTTGCTGGAGGCCCAGGGCCACCAGAGCGCGACTGTAGGTGGACAGGCTGGCCTCCAGCTCGAGGGCCTTCAGCTGCTCCAGGGGAGCATGTCCCGCCAGGGCCAGGGCCCAGGCCAGGTAGGCGCGGTCCTCGGGCGAGCTGGCAGCATCCAGGAGCTGGCGAGCGCACTCGACGCCCGCCTGGAGAACCTCCTCGCGGATGGGCCAGTTGGCCTGGCGGGCCCGCACCAGCCCGGAGATGACGTAACCGGTCAGGAAGGGATTGGTGCGGTCCTCCTTCCACCAGCCCCAGCCGCCATCTTCGTGCTGGTAGCCGTAGAGCGCCTCCAGACTGGCCGTAACCATGGCTTGCAGCTCGGTCTCGGAAATGGGGCTCTTGAGATTCAAGCTCTGGAGCGCCTGCGAGGCGGCCAGGGTGGGCACGAAGCGGCTCATGGTCTGCTCCACGCAGCCATAGGGGTAGTCGGCCAGGTAGCGCAGCGTGTCCGCCACGACCCCGGCCGGCGAGCCGTCCAGGCGCACCTCCAGGCGCACCCGGCGCGCCCCGGCGGGAATGCGGTAGTCGAGCTCGCGCGGCCCGTCGAGCAGACCGGCGAAGTACTGCTCGCGAGGCAGACCAAACGGCTTGACGGGCACCCGCACCCGCTCCGCATCCCCCTCATTTCCAGCCCTGGCGCGCGAGAGAAGCTCAACTTCCTCGCTCGACTGCACGGCCAGCCTGGTACGCAGCTCACTCTGACCTCCGGCGGCCACGACGCTCTCGGCGGCGGCGGGTTGAACGGCCTGGGCCCCCTTCGTCTCCAGCGAGAGCGCCAGCTTCTGGCTCTCTTCGGTGCGATTGTGGGCCACGAGCTTGACGTCGCTCTCATCGCCCTGCACCCAGAAGCGGGGCGCGAAAGCCTGCACCATGATCGGCAGGCGCACCAGCAACCGGGCGCTGGTCTGACCCACCGAAGCGGGGGGGCTCACGGCCCGGGCGGTTGCCCGCCAGCTGGTCAGGTTGTCGGGCAGGGGGACCGATACCCGGGCGGTGCCGTCCGCGCCGGTCAGCACCGCCGCCTGCCAGAAGGCGGTGTCCTGGAAGTTCTCGCGCACCGGCGCCTGAGCTTCGATCGTCTGAAAGCCGGCCACCCACGGCTTGCGGGGGATGGCTTCAAAGCTCTGCACCAGGTTGGGTCGCTGTGCGTAAAAGAAACGATGGATGTCGCCCGCGTATTCGGCCTTGAGTGCCAGCAAGGCCTCATCCACCACCGCCAGGGCCACGCTGGAGCGACGCGGCTGCCCCTGCTCTCGGGTCACCAGGGTCAGCTCGGCCGTCTGGGCCGGGCGGAAGTCTTCGCGATCCTTGCTCAGGCTGACCTCGAGGTGGTTCTGGTCCAGGGGCACCCGCAGCGCAACACTGTCCTCCAGCGAGTACTGAGGCTGCGGCAAGGTGGCCCGGAGCGTGACCGAGGGAGCGTACTCCCGGGTGACTTTCAGGTCGACCACGGCCGACTTCCCCGACATCACCACCACCCGTTGATCGAGCAGGCGGCTGCCTTCCACCGTCAGCCAGACGGTGCCGGGGCGATCGGCCAGGATCAAGCAGCGCAAGCTCTCGCCCGGTCGGGCGCTGGTGCGTGCGGGGACCAGCTGCAGGGCGGGATAGTCCTGCTCGGAGGCCGTGCCGCTGATCCAGATCCAGCTCTCCCCTTCAACCTTCTGGCTGACGGCCCGCAAACGCAGAGAACCGGCCGACCGGGGCCGGAAGCTCACGGTCGTCTGCCCCTCGGCCCCGGTCCGGAAGGGGAGCCGCTCGAGCAGCTTGCGCCCCCTCCAGACCTCCACCTGGCCGCTGGCGGCGTGGGGTTTCCCCAGCCGGTCCAGCGTGCGCACCTTCAGGGCCACCGGCTGTCCCACCGAGCCCACCCACTGCAGAGGCCTGACATAGACCCCGTAGCGATCCACCGAGCCCAACGTGCTGGCCGTCTGCTCCACCTCGCGCCCCTCGGCGCCCACAACCTTGACCGAGAGGAAGTAGCGCGCATCGCGCTTGCGCTCCGGGGCGCTCAGGCGGATCACGGCCTTCCCCTGCTCATCGGTCACAGCCTCGCCCTCGGTGACGAAAGAACGGTAGCTGCGGTAGTCGGTGGCCAGCGGGTCCTCCTCTCCTTCGGCCGGGTCCGGCTCGCCGTAGAGCTCGACCTGGCTCAACGTCCAGGAGACTTGAGCACCCTTCACCGGACCTGCGAAGAAGTAGCTGGCGTCAAGCTCGAAGGTCAGGGGCTCCGAACCTACGTAAAGAGGCCTGGTGGCCCGCAAGGCGATCTGGAAGGGGGGCTTGCGGAACTCCTGCACCTCGAACGGCAGGCTGTCTGGCCCGGCCGTCAGCGTGCAGCGGCCCAGGGGCACCTCGGCTGGCAGCGTGAGCTGGCCCTGGATCACCCCGAACTCGTCCGTCGTCAGCGTGGTGTCGAGTAGCTTGCTGTCGGCCGGATCGCGGATCACCACCGCCACCGGCTCCCCCGTGGCCACCTGCTGGCCCTCGGGCCCGAGCTTCATGGCCACGCCCCGAAAGAACAGCTTGTGGCCCGGACGATAAAGCGGGCGGTCGGTCTGCAGGTAGATGCGCAACGGACGCTCGGGACCAACCCCGGGGGTGGTCAAACGCAGCTGCTGAGCCCCCAGACGGGCGTCGACCTGGTAGGCCGGACGACTCTGGCCGGAGGGCAGAGGAAAGCTGAGCTGACCCAGGGCGTCGGTCACTCCCTGGCCCAGACCGGGGACGGTGACCGAGACGCCCGCCGCAGGCTTGCGCCGGGCCAGGCTCTGGACCTGCAGGTAAAGCCGCTCGGGACTGAGCTTGCCCAGCAGGGCCAGGTCGGTCAGGCTGACCTCGGCGCCGGCCTCGTGGCCGGCCCCCCGGGCCACCACCCGGTAGACCCCGGGTCCGGGCACCTTCAGCTTGACCCCCATCGAGTCGGAGCTATAGCCCACCCGCCATGGCATGCTCTTGCGAGCCACCACTTTCCCGCCCTGGAGGACCTCCAGGTTGACCCCGTTCAGGTAGCGCCCCGAGACGGTAAAGCGCACTTCGGGCGGAACCTGGGGCGACTCGGCCGTGACCGACAGCTGGCTGGCGCCGCTGAAGCGCACGGTCCCCGGGCCATCGCCCAGGCCCACCAGGGTGGAGCGAGCCCCCACTACCACACGCTGGGTCGTGCGCAGGGCCAGCGTCTCGCCCTCGTAGCCCTGGAAAAGCCCCGGGTAGGTGGTCTGATCCACCTTGAGCTTGGGAATCGGAAAGTCGTAGAAGCTCTTGCCCAGCACCCGGGCCTCGGGGCTGAGACCGCGTCGCACCACCCGGCCGGAATCGAGCTCGAGGAGCAGATCGTCCACCTGCAACAGCCCGGGAGCGGCCTGGGACAGGCGTGGCCAGCTGACTTTGTGCTGCCAGAGCAGCTTGCCCTGGCGGTTGTAGAGACGGAGCGCGTCGGAGCGGTCGGCCACCCGACCCTGGAAGACGCTGGGATCATTCAGCTTGCGACGGACCAGAACCTCGCCGCGGGCGTTGAGCCAGAGCGTCTCCGGACCGACCTGCACCACTCCCGGAGCCAGCAACCGGGCATCCTTGAGAGGCAGCCGGACCTCTCCGAAGCCGACCTGGGTGGGCGTGCAGATCCAGAGGCTGGAGCCCTCGGGCTCGCAGGCGAGAACCTTCTCTGGGTGGCGCTCGAGCTCGACACCTGTGGCCGGATCGAGCGCCACCGGGATCTGTTGCTCCAGCACCCAGAGCCGACCCCCCTGCAGGCGAGGATTCTGCCCCGCGTGTCGCCAGCGCTCCTGACCGTTAGACAGGTTCAGAGCCACCACACCGCTTCCGCGGCTCACGATGACCGCTCCTTGAACAGCCAGGAGGGGCGAGTCAAGGTTCGGAGAGCGCCAGACAATCTTGCCGTCCGAGCTGGCTACACACACCAACTGGTCGCCCGCCAGCACCAGAACGTTCGATTCTATCGCTACCGCTGCCTGAATGGGACCGGGCAGCTCCAGGGCCCAGGCCACGCCGGAGGGCAGCTCCCGGGCGGCCACCAGGCCGGCCAGCAGCCAGAAGAGGAGCAAAATTCTCAAGCGAGAAAGTGACACGACTTGTACGGGTCCTTCGTGGGGTGGGCGCAGGTTCGGCGCCTCTGTCCGAGGGCCTGTTGAGTTTTTTTCAGAATGTCTCGAACTGAAAAAGGTTCAATGACATGCTGAAGCGAATAGGACTTTTAAGGGGATCTTAGGTTTTATCGAGCGCGGGCCGCAAGGCCCGCTCGACTTGAGCAACGAGAAGTAAATGAGGTCGGACGCAGAGGAAACCAGCGAGCTGGCTGAGTGGCTCCGCCGCAGGGCAGAGCGACTCGAAGCCCTGGCTGATGAGCAATATAGCGGGATGGCACCAACCCGGATCGAGGAGGAGTCTGACAACCTCCACGAGCTGGTCGGCCAGACCGAGAGCCGACTCATGGCTTTGCGCCTGCACAAGCTGCAAGCGCACCTGTCCGACGTCGACACCATTTTACGCGACCTGAAAGCCGATCTGGCCGAACGCCAGGAAGGGGGGCGCCCGGCCAACCTGCTCGAGTCGCTGGTGCAGGCCGCCGAGGCCGAACGAGCCCGACTGGCCCGCCTGGTCAACGCCACCCGGGCCAGCATGGTGGACGTGAGCCGTGAACGGCGCTCGCTGACCCGCTACGAGTCGTTCGAGGACTATGGTCGACCTGACTCCACCCGCCGCGAGAGCGACTACCTGCGGCATTTGTTTGGTGAGACTCGGGAAGACCTGCCCATCGTGCGCGAGCGTCCCCGGCGGCGTGAACGCGAGCGGGCGCCCGAGCGGGCTCCTGAGCGTCGCGAGCCCAAACGTCGCCGCAGCGAGCGCACCGAGTATGACCTGGATGCGGTCCAGGCTCCCAGCCGCGAAGAGCTCGAAGAGCGCCACCGAGAGCGACTCGAGCAGGCCAAAGCCAGGCGCGCGGCCGAACAAGAGCGGGCGGAGGCGGCCAGGTTGGCCCGCGAGCAGCAACGCGAGGAGCAGCGTCTGAAGGCGGCTGAGCGCGAGCGCTTGCAGCGCGAGAAGGAGAAGGATGTTCTGGCCCGGCGCGAGGCCGAGCGCGAGCGTCAGAAACAAGAGCGGGAAGAAAAACGCCGCCTCCAGGCGGAAGCTGAGCGCGAAGAGAAGGCCAGACGCCTGGCCAAAGTCGAGCAAGAGCGCAGCAGCGCCCGCGAGCGCATGGAGAAACGCCGGCTCGAGCGCGAGCAGGCCGCCCAGGAAGAGGCCGCTCGCAAGGCCGCCGTGTTGGCCAAACGGGCCGAGAAGCTGAAAGAGCTGGAATCCTCGCGTTCCGAAGCAGCCGCCCAGGAAGAAGCCAGGAAATCCGAGCGTGAGGCGCGTCGCGCGGCCCGGGCAGCCGAACTGGAGGCCCGTCGAGCCGGCGAGGCCGAGGCCCAGCAGAAAGCCCTGTCCGAGCGCGAAGCGCGCCGAGCCGAACGTGAGGCGAAGCGCGCCGCCGAGCCGGCCGCGGTCGACGACCGCGAGGCCCGTCGAGCTGCCCGGCGAGCCGCCCAGGA
Organism: Candidatus Xenobia bacterium; assembly: GCA_045863235.1. Lineage (GTDB taxonomy): Bacteria > Vulcanimicrobiota > Xenobia > Xenobiales > QWHO01 > QWHO01. The sequence continues at coordinate 84,689 of BTUM01000026.1, forward strand.
GCCCGGGCCGGTCAGCGAGCGCGAGACCCGCAGAGCGGCCCGGCAAGCCGAAGAGGCCGCTCCGGCGGACGACCGCGAAGCTCGCAGAGCGGCCAGACGGGCGGCCCAGGAGGCGGCCGAAGCGCCTCCCGTGGACGACCGTGAGGCCCGCAGAGCAGCCCGGCGCGCTGCCCAGGAGGAAGCCGAGGCGGCTCCGGTCGGCGACCGTGAGGCCCGCAGGGCGGCCCGGCGAGCCGGTCAGGAGGCGGCCGAAGAGGCGCCGGTCAGCGACCGTGAAGCCCGCAGAGCAGCCCGGCGCGCGGCTCAGGAAGAAGCCGAAGCCCCGGTCAGCGACCGCGACGCTCGGCGTGCCGCTCGCGAAGCCCGTCGCGCCGAGCGCCAGGGCGTACCGCGCCCTGAGCTGGCGACTCCCGCCGAGGAAGAAGACGAGATCGCCGCGCTGTTGCGCGACGTGGATGAGGAGATCGGGGGCTCGCCTCGCCGTCCCCTGGTTGAGCTGACCGACCTCGAAGACGAAGACGTGGAGCTCGCCGAGGTCGAGGTCGCTGAGGAAGAGGCCGCTGAGGTCGAGGAGCAAGAGGGCGAAGCAGGGGTCGAGGAGTTCGAGCTCGCTGAGCAAGAGGCTGAAATCGAGCCCATCGCGGTCTCCGAAGGCGAGGTCGCAGAGTTCGAGCTCGCCGAGGAGCCCATCGAGGCCGAAGTCGTCGAGGAAGAGGCCGCCGAAGCCGAGGTCGTCGAGGAAGAGGCCGCCGAGGCCGAGGTCGTCGAGGAAGAGGCCG
>BTUM01000027.1:0-84666 GCA_045863235.1 Candidatus Xenobia bacterium
CTGCTATCCGGGCGCGGCGCACCTATTCCCTGCGCGGGGGCCCCCCGGCGCTCGGGCCACCCCCCCGGGCGCCCGGCGGCCGCTGGGGGGCGGCCCCCCGCGACTGGTCTTTCTCGACCGGCTGGCGGCCGAACAGGCGCTGAAGGAAAGTAAACTTCATCAGAAAGTCCATTCTTTCTGCCTCCTACTGCGCCACCTGGCTGCCCAGGCCGGCGGTGAAGAAGCGACGGAGCTTGCCCATCAATCCGGGATCTTCCACCAGGCTGGGGCCGGGGGTCGAGGGGTCGATCAGGCAGCGGACCACCTGGCGGTAGGCCTCACCCGCGCGCGAGTTGCGGTCGAGTACGGCCGGCTCGCCCCGGTTGGAGGCGTGAATGATGCGCTCATCCTCGGGGATCATTCCGAGCAGGTCGAGATTGAGGATCTCCTGCACGTCCTGGACCGAAAGCATCTGCCCGCGCCGCACCATGTCGGCCTTGACGCGGTTCAGAATGAGCTTGATGCTGGACATCTCGTTGGCCTCGAGCAGGCCCACGATGCGGTCGGCGTCGCGCACGGCCGAGACCTCCGGGTTGGTGACCACGATGGCCTCATCGGCCCCCGCGATGGCGTTCTTGAAGCCCATCTCGATACCGGCCGGGCAGTCGACGAGCACGAAGTCGAAAGACTCCTTCATCTCCTGACACAGCTCGCGCATCTGCTCGGGCTTGACGGCGTCCTTGTCCTTGGACTGGGCCGACGGCATCATGAACAGGTTGTCAAAGCGCTTGTCCTTGATGAGGGCCTGGCGATAGGAGCGGCACTTGCCTTCTACCACGTCCACCAGGTCAAACACGATGCGGTTCTCAAGACCCATCACCAGGTCGAGGTTTCTCAGGCCAATGTCGGCATCCACCAGGATGACCGATTTACCGGCCAGAGCCAGCCCCGAGCCCAGGTTGGCCGTGCAGGTCGTTTTGCCGACGCCCCCTTTGCCGGAGGTGATTACGATGACTTTACCCACTTTGCTCCCACCTTCTTCCTACATGGCTTCCGTGAACAGTTTTCCCTGGCGCACCCAGGCTTTCATGGGGCCGGTGCGCGCCTTCTTGGCGCTCGTCTCGGGCACCCAGAGCTCTTCGCCCACGCGCAGTTGGGTGGGCTGCATGACCAGCGCCATGACGCTGGCATCGCTCTTGCCCGAGCAACCGGCGTGGGCCAGCCCCCGCAAGGTGCCCAGCACCACCACGTCGCCTTCGGCCTCAATCTCAGCTCCCGGGTTGACATCTCCCATCACCACCACGTTGCCGGCGAAGATCACCTTCTGACCCGAGCGCAGAGTCTTGCGCAACAGCAGGGTGGGCTCTTCGTCGCGCGGGGCCGGCGCGGGAGGTGTCTCGGGCTCAGCGAGGGCGACAGCGGGCTCGGGCTCGGGGGCGGCGGTCTCCTCCACCTGAGCTGGCCGGGCCTGGCGTCGGATGGCCCGACCCTGATGCTCAGCCAGGCCTAACCGGCCGATAATGGCTTTGTAGCCGTGCGATTCGGCCAGAGTCCGAGTGGCCAGGGAGGTGCTCAGCACACCTTGCATCTTCACTCCGGTGGCTGCCAGCGTGGCTTCCAGCGAGGCGAATTGCTCGGAGCTGGTCTCTCGCCAACCCAGGTCGACCGATACCGAGGCCCCACCCAGAAAGGCTTGTTCCTGAGCCAGGCGTTCACTCAGGGAATGCATCGCCTGGGCGAAGTCGGCGTCCTCGCGGATGCTGATCAATAGCCCGAAGCGGGTGCCTTTGATGACGATCGGGTCAAGCGCCCCCTGCATGGAAACTCTCCTCGTGGGTGACGTACGGCCAGCGCGGCCGGTTTCGGCATGGTTTCCGTGGCTTGAGGAATATTCCTCCTACACCCTGCGAATTTTCTTCAAAAGGACATAGAACCCCCCTCCCGAAGCCGTCCGTCACCGGTCTGGCGGACGCAGGGCCGGTTACCTCAACTGATGTGCTGACCAGACGCAGCGAGAAGGAGACAACCATGACGAGCGAGCTCGAGAAGGACATGCTGGAAGCCGGAGAGCACCTGGGCAAACTGATGGCCGAGGCCGACGAGCACCACAAGCAGGTGCTTTCGGTGGCGCACGAGCAACTCGACGCCTTCATCAAGGAAAAGCACGCCGAGGGTAAGCTGCTCGACTCGGCAGCCCTCTTCGCCATCGTGATCGTCTCCCACCCCGACATCAAGGACGAGAACCTGATCAAGGCGGCCAAGAGCTACATCGACAAAGACTACCTGTTCTGCCAGACTCTGCGCGAGAAGAAGTAACGCCCATGGCCCTGCCGGAGCTCTCGTTGGTCGTCCCGGTCTACAACGAGGAGGACAACATCCAGCCGCTCTTCTCCAAGATCGCCAGCGCGATGGAGGGGTTGGGGCGAAGCTGGGAGGTGGTCTTCGTCGATGATGGCAGCCGCGATCAGAGCCTGGCCAGGCTCGAAGCCCTGGCAGGAGACGACCGGCGCGTCGTGGTGGTGGGTCTGCGCCGCAACTACGGTCAGACCGCCGCCATGATGGCCGGGTTCGACCACGCCCGGGCCAGCGTGATCATCACCCTGGACGCTGACCTGCAAAACGACCCGGCCGACATCGGCAAGCTGCTCGACAAACTCAACGAGGGCTACGACGTGGTCAGCGGCTGGCGCAAGAACCGGCAAGACGCGTTCGCCTCTCGCACCCTGCCCTCCAAAATCGCCAACAGCCTCATCTCCTGGGCCACCGGGGTCTATCTGCACGACTACGGCTGCACCCTGAAGGCCTACCGGCGCGAGCTGACCCAACACCTGCGCCTGTATGGCGAAATGCACCGCTTCCTGCCCGCCCTGCTGGCCCAGCAGGGGGCCCGGGTGACCGAGGTGCCTGTCAACCATCATCCCCGCCTGCACGGCACCTCGAAGTACGGGCTGGGTCGCACGCTCAAGGTGCTGCTCGACCTGATGACGGTCAAGTTCCTGGGCAGCTACTCCACCAAACCCATTTACGTCTTCGGCGGGGCCGGGTTCATCAGCTCGTTTCTGGGCCTGAGCGCGGCCAGCTACATGATCTACCTCAAGCTGGTCCGCGGGGTCAGCATGATTCTCACCCCTCTACCGATGCTCTCAGCCATGCTGATCATTCTGGGGGTCCAGTTCCTGGGTATGGGCCTCCTGGCCGAGCTGATCACGCGTACCTATCACGAGTCGCAACAAAAGCGCATTTACAACGTGCGCCGGGTCGTCTCCCAGGAGGTCGCCACGGGTTGAAGCGCAGCCTGCTCGAGCTCCTGGTCTGCCCAACGTGTCACGGCCAACTTCACAGCGAGCCAGCGGCCGAGGAGGTGCTGGAGGGCTATCTCCACTGCCCGGCCTGCCGCCACTCCTATCCGGTGCGCGACGGCATTCCCCGCTTTGTCGAGAATCGCTCCAGCGGCTTTGAATACCAGTGGAAGTTCTATCGCGAGCTGAACACAACGCTCTACGAGCGCCAGTTTTTCGACTGGCTGGCCCCGGTCGAGCCCGAGTTCTTCCGGGATAAACTCGTGCTGGAGGCAGGCTGCGGCAAAGGCCGCCACACGGTGGTTGCGGGCAAGCACGGGGCGCGACTGGTGGTGGCCCTGGACGTCACCGAGGCGGTGGACGTGGCCCGGGCCAACGCCGGCGAGGCGTCCAACCTGGCCTTCGTGCAGGCCGATCTGATGCACCCTCCCTTCCGCCCCGGCACTTTCGACTACGCCTTCTCCATCGGAGTGCTGCACCATCTGCCCGACCCCCGGGCCGCCTTCGACTCTCTGGCCCGTCAGGTCAAGCCCGGCGGACACGTGTCGGCCTGGGTCTACGGGCGCGAGAACAACGGCTGGATCCTGTATTTCCTCGACCCCCTGCGGATCAACATTTTCCGCCGCGTTCCTGCCCCGATGTTGCACGGGTTGGCCTGGCTCGGTGCCGTCAGCGTCAAGCTGATCGCGCGCGGGCTCTACGCGCCGCTGCTCAAGCTCTGGCCCCGCGCTCCGCTCTTTTATCGCGACTACCTGATGTACGTGGGAGGTTTTCCGCTCATCGAGCTGGAGACCATCGTCTTCGACCACCTGCACCCGACCTACTCCCACTACCTGCGTAAGGAGGAGTTCTCGGCCTGGTTTCAGGGCTTCCAGGAGGTCGTGATCGGCTGGCACAACCGCAACTCATGGCGCGGGTTCGCCCGCAAGCCACCGGCTCAGTAATCCACCTTGACCAGGTAAAGCCCCGCGGCCGGGGCCAGCGGCATGTGAGTCGATTGGCGCGCCTGCAGGGCCCGACGCACCTGATCGGGCTCCCATTCGCCACTGCCCACCCTGACCAGGGCACCCACCATGAATCGCACCATGCGGCGCATGAACGAGTCGGCCCGAGCCTCCACCCAGACAAAAGGCCCCAGCCGATCCAGAGGAGGTGGGCCGGGGGCTGTCTCGGACTGCCCCAGCTCGAGCTGCAACAAAGTTCGCTCGCGTCGCTGGCCTTCTGGCCTCGAGGTGAAGGCTGAGAAGTCGTGCTTGCCCAGCAGGTGCTCGGCAGCCGCTCGCATGGCCTCGAGATCGAGCCTTCCTGGCACCACCCAGGCCAGGCCGGACAGGATCGGGTCGGGAGGACCATTCACGATCAAGTAGCGATAGGTGCGCGAGCGAGCCGAGAAGCGAGGGTGGAAGTCGGGGGCCACGATCTCGGCCGAGACCACCCGGATGTCGGGCGGCAGCATGATGTTGCCCGCCTGCACCACCTGCTCGCCGGTGCGCGGGTTGGTCGAGTCGAATGCGACCACCTGGCCGGTGGCGTGGACCCCGGTGTCGGTGCGCCCCGCACCCAGCACCCGCACCTTATGACCACAGAGCCGTTCGTAGACCCTCTCCAGCTCTCCCTGCACGGTGCGCTTGCGAGACAGCTTCTGAAAACCGGCAAAGCCAGCCCCGTTGTACTCGACCACCAGACGATAGCGGGTCACCAGAAACGTTCGCCGGCCACCAGGCCGGCCAGCAGGGCAAGCGAGAGCAGGAAGGCCAGACCATCGGCCGGCCGCAGGCGGAGCTCGCGCCAGCGGCTGCGACCCTTGCCACCGGTATAGCCGCGAGCCTCCATGGCCACCGCCAGCTGGTCGGCGTGTTGGAAGGCGCGCGTGAAGAGGGGCACCAACAGGGCCACCAGCGCGCCCGTCCGGGCCAGCAGGCCGCCCCGATCGAAAGCTGCCCCGCGGGCCATCTGGGCCCGCCCGATGCGCTCAGCCTCCAGGGCCAGAGTGGGCACGAATCGCAGAGCGATCGTAAAGACCAGGGCAACCTCGTGAGGTCGCCCCCCGACCCAGCCCAGCGGGGCCAGCATGCTCTCGATACCATCGCACAGCCTCAAGGGTGAAGTCGTGAGAGTCAGCAGGGTGGTGCAGAGAACCAGACCGATCAACCGGATGGCCAGCAGACCGCCCCGCTCGAGGCCGTTGAGGCTGATGGGAAAGGCCTCCAGCCGGGGGCCGGGGCCGAAGAAGGCGTTGAAGACCAGGGTCAGTAAGAGCAGCGGCCAGACAGGGCGGAGCCCACGCAACAGGTAACCAGGGCTCAGCCCGGCCGAGCGGCCCAGGAGCAGCGCCAGTGCGATCAGCAGGGCCAGGCTGAGGGCCTGCTCGAGCCAGAAGACGGCCCCCATCACGCCGGCCAGAATGGCCAGCTTGACGCGCGGATCGAGGCGGTGCAGCCAGGACTCGCCGCTGACGTATTGGCCCAGGGTCAGGTTGCGCAGGAACTCGATGGCCACGGCCCTCCGCGCGTCAGTATAGCACAGTCAGTGCTGGGCGTGGCTGGAGACCTCGCTCAGGCGCTTGGACTTGGTGTATGCCGAGAATACCGCCTTGGAGAGGATGGTGCGCAGCCCCCCCTTCTCCATCTGGTAGAGGGCGTCGGCGGTGGTGCCGCCGGGGGAGGTGACCTGGTTGCGCAGCTCGGCGAGGTGGGTGGAGTTGGCCTGGATGGCAAACTCCACCGAGCCTTTGACGGTCTGCAACACCAGCTCCTGAGCGATGCGCCGGGGAAAGCCCATATGCACGCCCGCGTCCACCAGCGCCTCCATGAACAAGAAGACATAAGCCGGACCGGTGCCCGACAGGGCGGTGGCCTTGTCGAGATCGCTCTCGTGGTCGACGTAGATCTCCTTGCCCAGGGCCTGCAGCAAAGACCGCGCCCGGGCTGAGTCGGCCGGGGAGACCTCGGGCGTGGACGTCCAGACGCTCATCCCCTCCCCGATGCGGGCCGGGGTGTTGGGCATCACCCGCACCACGGCGCCATGGGCCAGCAGTTGCTGGATGCTCTGGCTGGTGGCTCCGGCCACGATGCTCAGCACAAGCTGGTCGCTCTTGATCTTGCCCTTCATCTCGCCCAGAACCTCGGCCAGCACCTGAGGCTTGACTGACAACACGACCGTTTCCGCTCCCTCGGCAGCGGCCAGGTTGTCGGTGGTGGTGTGCACCCCGTAGCGCTCGCGCAGGAAGTCACCCCGGGCCGGGAGCGTGTCTGAGCAGTGAATCTGCTCAGGCGAGTAGAGCTTGTGGGCCAGAATACCCAGGATCATGGCCTCGGCCATGACTCCGCTTCCGATGAAGGCGATCTTGGACATAGACTCCTCGAGTTGCGCTTGGTTTCGGGGCGGGCCCTTTCACGCGCGCAGAGGGGGTTCCTCCCCGAGCCGCCGAAGCGGCCGCTCATGAACGTTCTCTTTCTGGCCGCCGAGGCGGTCCCTTATGTCAAAATCGGCGGGCTGGGCGACGTGGCCGGAGCCATGCCCCAGGCCCTGCGGCGCGAGGGCGTCGACGTGCGCTTAATGGTGCCCCGCTACGGCACGGTCGACCCGGGCAAGTGGCAGCTGAGCAAAGTGCTGGACAACTTCCCGGTCTACATGGACTGGCGGCGCGAGGAGTGCCAGCTGCTGGCAACCCCGGACGGCAACACGCTCTTTATTGAGAACCAGTATTTCTTCGGCTCGCGCGACTCGATCTACGGTCACGGCGACGATGCCGAGCGCTTCGTGCTGTTCAGTCGGGCCGCCCTGGAGGCGTGCCGATACGCGGGCTGGAAGCCGGACATCGTGCACGCCCACGACTGGCACTCGGCGGCCGCCCTGCGGGTGCACTGGGCTGCTCCCGAGCGAGCCGGACTGGTGTTCACCATCCACAACATCGCCCACCAGGGAGCTTTCGTGCCCGAAAAGTGGCCCCTGGTCGGGGTGTACGACGCCAGCGGACCGCTCAACCTGATGGAGCAGGCCATCTGGGCCGCCGACGTGGTCACCACCGTCAGCCCCACCTATGCCCAGGAGATCCAGCGGCAGGAGTACGGCTTCGGGCTGGAAGGCAGGCTGCGCGAAAAGTCCCACCGACTGGCCGGCATTCTCAACGGCATCGACGTGGAATCCTACGACCCGGCCACCGACAAAGCTCTGGCCGCCCGCTTCCGGGCCGGCGACCTGCGGGGCAAGGCGGCCTGCAAGGCCGACCTGCAGCGCCGGGTGGGACTTCCCCAGCGGCCCGACGTCCCCTTGATCGGGGTGGTCTCTCGACTCGACGGGCAGAAAGGGATCCGGCTCATCGTGGAGGCCCTGCAAAGCATCATCCACCTCTCCGACGCCCAGCTGATGGTGCTCGGCTCGGGGCTGCACGACTACGAGCAGGCCTTCCACTGGGCCACCGTCCACCACCCCGACCGGGTGGCCAACTACATCGGCTTCAACGCCGACCTGGCGCGCCAGGTCTATGCCGGCAGCGACATCTTCCTCATGCCCTCCTGGTTCGAGCCCTGCGGCATCTCCCAGATGCTGGCCATGCGCTACGGCACTCTACCGGTAGCCCGGGCCACCGGGGGGCTGGTGGACACCATTGTGGACCGCCATCATCCGGAGGGAGTGGGCTATCTCTTCGGCCCTTACGAAACGGGCGACATGCTGGGAGCTCTGGCGCGGGCCCTGGGCGACTATCGCCAACGTCCCTCCTGGGAGGAGGCGATGCGCCGGGCCATGAGCATCGACTTCTCCTGGATCCGCTCGGCCCGCAGCTACATTTCTCTCTACAACTGGGCACTCGAGCTGCGTGGATAGCCTGAGCCCCGGGAGGAACCCCGGAGCCGGATTCGAAAATCTCTCTTACCGAGAAAAAGACAGGAGGCAAGCCGTGCAACCTGCCACCACGGAACCGTATCGTCCCGAAACCGAGCCCCCGAGCTATCGACCCCTTTCCACCCAGGAGCGGCTCTGGACCACCATCTCTTTGAGCCCCGACCGGGCCGAGCTGATCCGGGCCACCTATCGCTACCTCTGCATCAGTTGCGCCGCCGCCATGGCCGGCGGCTGGGTGGGTTACCAGCTCGAGCCCTGGGTTGATTTCATGTGCACCTGGCCGGGCTGGATCACGGCCATGATCCTCATCAACGTTCTCCCCAATCTGGCCCTGCGCTTCTCGCGCTCCGACCCGATGAAGGCCTCGCTGGCCCTGGCCGCCGACGGGTTCGTGTCGGGGATGGTGCTGGCTCCCCTGATCTTCATCGCCATGATCTTGAGCGTGGGCAGCCTGGGCCCCAACCTGGTGCAGCAGGCGCTGGTCATCACGGCGGTAATCTTCGGAGCGGTGACCTTCGCCGTCTACAAGAGCGGCCAGCACTACTCTGCCCCTCGAGCCATGATGATGGGGATGTTCTTCGCGATCGCCGGGGCCATCCTGATCAACGGGGTGTTCCTCCACAGCGGGCTGGTGGGCACGCTCATCACTGCCGGCATCGGCATCTTCGGCACCATGACCCTGGTCTACTCGACCAGTGGCGTGCTGCACGACCCCGAGTACGACAACCCGGTCTACGGAGCGGTGACGCTGTTTGCCGGCCTGTTCATGGTCTTCCAGGCCGTGTTGCGCATCCTGATGATGTTCGCCGGCGGCCGGCGCGACTGACCAACCTGGAGCAACGAGCCCCGCTGCGCGTTGAACGCCTGAGGAATCGGATCAGGCGGGCATGGAGGCAGCGGGGCTCTTTTCGTGCTCTGAGGGCGCGCGGGACACGTTCTCAACTGCGACGCATCATGCACGGCAGTTGAGCTCTTCCAGCCTGGTCACCGGAGCCTGGCAGCTGTAGTTCGAGCAGACGTAGACGCCCGGGCCTTTCTTGCCTTCCAGCAGGGGCCAGCTCGGGCCCGTCTGGGCCAGAATGGCGCGGGGCAGGAACTGCCGGGCCACCTCGGCCTTGAGGTCGGGATCCGGACCGGTGAAGACGATCTCCTGGGGAGGGCCCAGGTAGAAGTGGATGGCCCGCAGCAACAACCCGAAAGCCGCCGGCATGGCCTGAGCCAGGGGAGCCAGCCGGCGAATGCCGGACTCGGCCAGTTCGCTGAAGCTGGCCTCGCCAGTCAGCCGGCCCAGCCAGAGCAGGCAGAGCAGCATCATGGAGTTGCCCGAGGGGGTGGCCCCATCCTCCAACTCGGAGGGTCGCATCAAGAGATCTTTCTGGTCGGGGTCGGAGAGGAAGAACGTCCGGTCCTCGGCATCCCAGAAGCGCTCCACAGCGAGCCTGGCCAGCCTCACCGCCTGATCCACCCGAGAGGGGTCGAACTCCACCTGGTACAGGTGCAAGAGGGCCCAGATCAGTCCTGCGTAATCGTCCACGTAACCCAGACCGGAGGCGCGGCCCGCCATCCAGGTGTGGGCCAGACGGCCATCGCTCAGGCTCATCTGCTGGAGCACGAAGTCCACGTTGCGGCGAGCGGTGGCCACGTAATCGGCCCATCCCAGGGCGGCCCCGGCTTTGGCGAAGGATGCCGCCATCAGCCCGTTCCAGGCCAGCAGCACCTTGTCGTCCCGGCCAGGGGCCACTCGCTTCTTGCGCGCCTCAAAGAGGATCTTGCGAGCCTTCTCGACCCGCTCGCGCACCTGGTGCACCTTCAGGTCGTGGCGTACGGCCACCACGTCCTCGTCCAGGGGCCGGTGGAGAATGCTGGTGCCGTGCTCGAAATTGCCGCCCCGTTCGACGCCGAGGGCTTCGCCCACCACCCGCGCATCCTCGGCTCCGAGCAGTCGCTCGAGTTCAGCGGGGGTCCACACGAAGAACTTGCCCTCCTCACCCTCCGAGTCGGCGTCCTGGGTGGAGTAGAAGCCACCCTGCGGGTCGGTCATCTCGGCCGTGACGTAATCGAGCGTCTCCACCGCGATGCGCTGGAACAGCTCCTCTCCGGTTGCCTGCCAGGCCTCCAGGTAGAGCTCGGAGAGCAGGGCATTGTCGTAGAGCATCTTCTCGAAGTGAGGCACGAGCCACTTCTCATCCACCGAGTAGCGATGAAAGCCGCCTCCGAGCTGATCGTAGAGACCTCCTCTGGCCATCTTGGTGAGCGTCGTCTCGACCATGGCCCGGGCGATGGGCGAGTCCAAGCGCAGCAGGGCGCTCAGCTTGAGGGGATTGGGGAACTTGGGTCGGCCCCCGAAGCCCCCGTTGCGCGGGTCGAACTGGCGCTGCATGCGGTGCATGGCCTCGTCGAGCAGGCTGGAATCGAGCATGGTGGGCTTCTCGGGCAGGCGGCGGGTCTTCTCCAGAGCCTCCACAAGCTCTTTGGCAGTGGCGGCGACGTCCTGGCGCCGCTCGCGGTAGGCCTCGGCCAGACGCAGCATCAGGTCGGGAAAGCCGGGCATGCCCATGCGCGACTCGGGCGGGAAGTAGGTTCCCCCGTAGTAGGGCTCGAGCTGGGGGGTGAGCCAGACGCTCATGGGCCAGCCCCCGTGTCCGGTCAGAATCTGGACTGCCTGCATGTAGATCCGATCCAGGTCAGGCCGCTCCTCCCGGTCCACCTTGATGTTCACGTAGTGCTCGTTCATCACCCGGGCGATGCCAGGATCCTCGAAGCTCTCGTGCTCCATTACGTGGCACCAGTGACAGGCCGAGTAACCGATGGACAGAAAGATCGGCCGGTCCTCGCGGCGAGCACGCTCAAGGGCCTCTTCCCCCCAGGGATACCAGTCCACCGGGTTGTTGGCGTGCTGTAATAGGTAAGGGCTGGTCTCCTGGCTCAGGCGGTTGCTGCTCATGGGCGGCTCTTTCCTGCCGCGCCGCGGCAATCCTGGCAAGGCAGGAAACGCCCTCCCCTTCGTTCGAAGGCCTGTTCTCCATCACCAGAGAAGGCGGGCCCGCTGTGGAATTTGGCATCACGTTCAAGGGAGACATCAGCCCCGAGCGCACGATTGCGCTCTGCAAGCAGGCCGAGGCGGCCGGATTCGATTACGTCTGGTTCTTCGACTCGCACGTGCTGTGGCCCGAGTGCTATACCACGATGGCGGTCTGCATGCGCGAGACCGAAAGGCTGCGCTACGGACCTTGCGTGACCAATCCCGGCGTGCGCGACTGGACCGTGGCGGCCTCCACCTTCGCCCAGCTCAACCGTCTCAGCGGCAACCGCTACGACCTGGGCGTGGGGCGGGGCGATAGCTCGCGGCGCGTGCTGGGAAAAAAGCCCCTCAACCTGCAAACCATGGTCGAGTTCACGCGCGCCTGCGTGGATCTGGCCGCGGGCAAGAAGATCGAGGTTGACGAGCGCGAGGTTGAGCTGGTCTGGTCCCACAGCCCGATGCCCGCCTGGTTTGCCGCTTACGGCCCCAAGGCCCTGGCCTGCGCCGGCGAGCATGCCGACGGGCTCATCTTGCAGTTAGCCGACCCCTGGCTGGTCAAGTGGTTCAGCAAACAAGCCCTGGAGGCGGGCGAAAAGGCCGGCCGCGATATGAGCAAGTTCCGCATCATGTCGGCCGCTCCGGTCTGGGTGGGCGATCTGGAGCGGGGCCGGGCCCAGACGAAGTGGTTCCCTGCCATGGTGGGCAACCACGTAGCCGACCTGGTCGAGAAGTACGGCAAGGATGGCGGGGGTGACGTGCCCGAGCGCCTGGTGCAGTACATCGAAGGACGCAAGGGCTACGACTACAAGCACCACGCCGACAAGAACGCCGACCACCTCGACTTCATCAGCTCCGACATCATCGATAGCTTCAGTATTCTGGGCGATCCGGCGGCTCATATCCACAAGCTGGAAGAGCTCAAGCGAGCGGGCGTCACCCAGTTCAACATCTACCTCATGTGTGAAGAGGAAGAGCGCATCGTGGCCGAATACGGCGACCATGTCCTCCCGCACTTCCGCTGAGGCTCCCGTGGCCACAGGAGCCTGGCTGACGGCCGTCGCGCCCGACAAGCAGGTGCAACGCTGGGTCATCCCCGAGACGGAAGTCCTGGTGGGCCGGCCCGAGGCTCAGGAGCCGGAAGGCAAGCTCACGGTAGCCGGCGACCCGACCCTCAGCCGGCGCCACTTCTGGGTAGCCCGCACGCTGACGGGGCTGCGCATCCGCCGCTGTCCCGAGGCCCGCAACCCAATCTTCTTCCAGGGCCAGGACAGGGAAGACTTCGAGCTTTCGGCCGGCCAGCACTTCGTGGTGGGCAGCACCCACTTCCAGTTCGCCACGAGCGACCGCTCCTCCGAGCCCCCCACCCCGGCCCGCGAGATGACTCTGGCCCACTCCAGTCGGGAGGGGGCGCGCGAGCGTCAGGCGCGCGAGTGCCTGCACGCCATGACCCGCCTACTACCCCGTCTCAAGCGGGCCACCGACGAGCAGGGCCAGTGGGAGGGGGCGCTGGAGGTGCTGGCCGGGGTGCTGCCCCGGGCCAGCACGGTGATGGCCCTGAAGATCGACCCCGAGCGCCTCGAGCACGACCAGGGCGACTTCTACGAGGTGATCCACTCCTATCAGCCCTTTGCCATGAGCCGTCCGCTGCCGCCCAGCCGGCGCCTGCTCCGCTCCGCCTTCAAGGGCCGGGAAACCTCGCTGCACCTCTGGGAGGACGCCGGCGGGGGGGAGGGACTGACGGTGCAGTCCCAGATGACCTGGGCCCTGGCCGCCCCCGTGCCCGACACCGACTATGCTCTCTACGCCTGGGGGGGAGAGATGGGTAGCACCCTCACCCTGGGCACCGAGGACCAACCTGGCCAGCAGGAGCGCGTGCTGGTCGACCTGGTGGCCGAGACCCTGGCTCACTACCTGGTGCTACGCCAGATGCACCAGCTCGAAGGGCAGGTGGGTCAGTTCTTCTCGCCCGCCCTGCGCAAGCTGATGCTCCAGCGCGGGTCGGAGGCCATCCTGCACCCGGCCCGCCGCCATGTGACCGTGCTCTTCTTCGACCTGCGCGGCTTTTCACGGGCCACCGAGAAGGCCGACGACGGGGCCCAGGACCTGGACAAGATGCTCGAGCACCACGATGCGCTGACCGAGGTGATGACCATGGTGACCGGCGCCGTATTCGACGAAGAGGGCATTGTGGTGGACTATCAGGGAGACGCCATGCTGGCCTGCTGGGGGGCGCCGATGGCCTGCGAGGACCATTCCCCGCGGGCGGTGCGCACGGCTCGCACCATTCTGGAGAAGTTGCACGGGCTGGATGTGCCCTTCGGCACCCAGGCCCCCGGCGGGCGACGTCAGATCATGCGCTGCGGAATGGGTATCGGCTGCGGCGAGGTGGTGGCCGGACAGATCGGAGCCCGCCATCAGATCAAGTATGGCGTGATGGGCCGGGTGGTCAACCAGGCCTCGCGCCTGGAAGGGCTGACCAAGTACATCGGCGTGCCGGTGCTCATGACCGCTGACGTGCGCGCCTCGCTGGACGAAGAGGTGTTGTGTCGGCGCGTGGGCCGCATCCGTCCGGCCGGAATGTCCGAGGCCCTGCTCTTGCACGAGCTGGTGGTGCCGGTCGAACTGGGCGGCAGCGGCCTCTCGGCCGAGGAGGTGGCCGCCTACGAGGCGGGTGAGGCGCTCTTCACCGAGGGCCGTTTCATGGACGCCCTGAGCTCACTGCGCCAGGTGCCCCTGGAGGACCCGGTGGGGAGCTTTCTCACCCGCCGGGCTTACCAGCTGATGGACGAGGGCGCTCCCGAAGGCTGGGAGGGCGTGCTGGAGTTCAAGGCCAAGTAGAGCCGCGCATAGCGCTCGAGTCCAACCCTGAGGTGGGGCGGCAGGGAAGCGGGTGTGGTCATCCGCTCGATCTGGGCCACCCTGCGAGGGATGGCTTTGAAGTCGATGTCCACCTGGTCTTTGATCTTCTGTCTCATAGACCAAGCGTAAGGCAGGTGGGCTCAGACTTCAGTGATCATGCGTCACGTTTCAGGTCCAAGAATTCAGCGGCGGTCGACCAGCTGAGGCACGAATTTCTGATAAAGCTCGCTGAGCTTTTTCTGGTAGTAGGCCACGTTCTCGTCCGGGCTGGCAGGATCGTGCTCCACCACGCGCTTGCAGTGATTGTAGGCGGTCACGCTGGCTTTCTGGCCGGTGATGTAGTAGCTGACCGAGTCGCCAGCGACGTAGCCCCGCTCGGCGGCCAGGGCCAGTTCGTAGGCGGCGGCCCGGTTGCGCGAGCCGGCTCCGGTCTTCTTGCGGTAAGCCTCGGGCGACTCGGACAGGGTCTCGGTGCGGGCCAGGTCGCGCACGGGAACCCGGCGCTGCTGCAGGGCCTCGAGGGTCTCTCGGTAGAGCTGCTCCACCTGCTCCCCATGGCCGGAAAGCACCAACCGTAGCATCTGCTCGACAAACTTGCGAAGATAGGGCTCCAGGCTACGAGAGCGCAGGCCCGAGCCCTTGACCGTCAACTGGCCGGCCTCATCGAGCAGGGCGTAGTTCTTCATTTTGTGGCAGTACATGGCCACATAACGACCGTCCAGCTCAACTTGCAGGCCGGCCGGGAACTCGGCGTTCAGAGCCTGGACCAGGGCCTCCTCGGCCGACTCGCCCTGCACTTCGGGAGGGGGTACGAAGTAGACCCCATCGGTGTCCACCTCCAGGATGGTGGCCCCGCGGCCCTTCAGCCACTCGATCATGCGGGTGAGCAGTTGGCGGCCTTCAGACGTGACCCGGGCGGCCTGCTCGAAGTCGCTGAAGTTGCCCTGAGCAAAGCCCAGGTAGCCGTAGAACGAGTTGATCAGGATCTTGAAGATGGTCTGCAGAGCGTTGTAGAATTGGCGCTCTTCCGGGGCCTGACTGGCGCGGTGCAGGCGGCGAGCCTCCAGGCGAAAGCTGCGAAGGTCGGTGAGCAGCCCTCGAAACACTCCCAGCGTGTCGCCCCGGGGCCACAGCTCGTGCTCAACCATCAGGGACGGATAGAGCGAGGCAACGTCACAGTGCAGCACCCCGCGGGCCACCCCGGCGTGCTCCTGGGCCGTCAGTCCGCCGGCGAACTCTTGCACGCCGGGCCGGGCCGGCAGGCTTGTGCGCCGACGCAAATACTCACGCAAGAAGAGCGAGTTGATGCGGGTGGCATTGCCCCGCAAGATGACGTGCTCGTAGCCGTAAGGGAAGATCTGGGTCTGCAGGAAATAAGGATAGGCCAGAACCCGGGCCACCTCGAGAATCAGCTCGGCATCCTGGCGAGTTTGAGCCAGCACCCGGTCGGGGCGGTTGTGGAACAGGCCGGCCCGCTCGAGCGGCGAGAGCCAGGCGGACCGGGACAGGCCAACTCCCAGGTGGTCGGCCACCTCGCGCAGCTCGTAGGAGGGCAGGTCGCGCTCGGAGACGTCGTAGAGCTGGGTGAGGATCCAGAGATCGAGCAGATCGCGGCCGCGAATCTCCCAGCGCGGATAGTCCAGGGTGCGCTCGGCAATGAACATGCGCGAGATCTGATAGCGAGCGGGGCTGCCGTCCCGGCCCAGATCGAGCGAAATCTCCAGCGACCTGGCCCGACGGTAAAGGTAGCGCAGCGTGGTCTTGAAGAGGTCGTGGCCCTCGATGACATCCGGGTCGCGCTCTCGCACCAGGGCCACGAAACGCTCCAGCATCTCCTCTTCGGTCAACTCGTCCAGGCTGAGCACGGTCTCCCAGCCGCTCGGCTCTCGCAAAACGATGGCCAGGATCGGGTCACGCTCGGGCGAGGAGAACTCAAAGCCCTCGGTCAGGTCGGTCTCGATGGTGATGGCCAGACGCTGCAGCTCCTCGAAGGCGATGCCGCGGTAGAAGGTTCGCCCGGTCCAGAGCAGGTACTGATGGATCACGTCGGGGCTGAAGATCTGCGCAGACTCCTGGTGCCCGGGCGAGTTGCCGCAAGCTTTGGCGACGTGACGGCTCACCTTGCGCAGCTCGCTCATGTCGGGGCAGCGAACCAGGAAGCGGAAAAAGCCCTCCCCGGCCAGGGGCTCGAGCTCGAACCGGGCGCTGCAGCCCTCAAGCAGCTCGCTCTGGCTCAGCCAGAGGAAAGGCTGAAAGTCTTCCGACCGCTGCTCGACCCCCCGCTCGGTGCGCCACCACGTGGTCACGCCGACCGCCTCCTCGGCCGCCCCCACCAACCCGTGGGTGCGATCGGAGCCGAAGAGAGCTGGATGATCGGCCAGGGGCAAATGGTCCAGCGAAAGCCTCACGGGGGCGGCTTCTTGAGCAACGCGAAAAGTCTTTCCAGAAGTTCTGAGCCTTGTCATCGCCGGGGACCCGTCCTCAGGGAGCCGCTCAGAACAAGTTCTTTCGGGCACTGCTCGGCCGGGGAGGACCTGCGCCCGGCCGGGCGCGAACGGCCGCTCATGGAGCCAGTGGACTACGATATCGAGCCCTCCCAGGATTTGCTTCGTTTGATGTGGAGTGACGGGCGGGCCACCCTGCACTCCATGGCCGACCTCCGCCGTCAGTGCCCCTGCGCTTCCTGTCGCGCCGAGCGCGAGAAGATGAAAAACCCGACGGGGCTGCGCGTCCTGAGCGGGCCCGCCCCGACCGTACAGCAGGCTGTCATCCTGAAGGTTCATCCAGTAGGGCGCTACGCCTTGCGCTTTGACTGGAACGATCGGCACTCCACCGGAATCTACAGCTACGAGTTCTTACTCGAGCACAGCCAGTAAGTCTTTCAGCATTTTTTCAGGGTCGACTGGTAGTTTACAACTACAGCAATCTGCGACCAGGGAGGCGTGCGATGATCGACAACAATAACCTTCGTGTCAGCTCATCCAATCAGTATCTGATGAGCAGCGCCTCGGGCCGTAACTCGGCCTGCCTGACGGCGCCCGAGCATGGTGAGCTGCTGATCGACAGCGGGCTGAACAGCCTGGCCTGGCTCGAGCAGCCTATGTCGCTGGCCGAGATGCAAAAAAACGGCAACTCGAGCTTCGTACTCTAAGCTTCTTCGAGTCTACGCTCGATGAAGTCCTAAGCACTGCTCTTCAGATGCAATGAAAATGGGCCGCCCTTTCGGACGGCCCATTTTCATTGTCAGCAAGTCAGCTGCCTTGCACGTTAGAAGTCGACCTTCATCTCGGCCATGAACTGGTGGGCGCGATAGTTGCCACCAGCAAAGGCCCGCTGCTGGAAGTCGAGGTAGCGGTAGTCGAGCGACAGTCGGGTGTCGCGCGAGAGCTCGAAGTCCAGGCCGATGTTGGGGATGGTCTGGGTGAAGCTGGTGTTCAGCACCCCGCTGAATCCGCGGTAGTCGAGATACCAGATACCACCGCGAATGTCGATGTCCTCGAACATCGGGTAGGCCAGAGACAACTTGTAGACATCTTCGGTCAGGCTCATCGCGTCGATGGCCGGGCCGCCGCGCCGCAGGTTGTAGCGGAAGTAATCAGCTCCGAGCTGCAACTGGTTGTCGAACTCGTGCCGGAAACCAGCACCGTAGGATTCCACCGTGCCGCGCTCGGCCCCGCCAGCCTGGAGCATCGGGAAGAGGGGCTCGATGTTGCCCACCGTCTGCACCTGGGCCGGAGTGGTGGCCTTGACCTGCTGCAAATTCTGGTAGTTGACGAAGACCGAGGTCTTACCGTTCTTGTTCCACTGGTCCTCGTTCCAGGCATAGCTACCGTTGAACTGGAAGCCCTTACGATTGTTCGGATAGTTCAGGTAGTCATGCAGCTGGTAGTAAGCCGAGTAGTAAGTTCCGTAGGGCAGGAAGACCGGAATCGCCGGCGAGGTCGGATAAGCGATCATGAACGGGTCGTAAGTCGGGTCCGTATGCTGATACTGCAAGCTCAGGTAGAGCCGCTCCATGGGAGCAGCGCTGATACCCAACCGGTAAAGACTTCCCGTCGCCGTTGTCGAGAACAGGTTCCCCTGACGATCCGGGTCATAAGTCGAGTGGGCATACTCACCAAACAGGCGAAGGTCGATGTCTTCCACCACCTGACCATCGGCGTGCAGACCGAATGTGACCTCTTCCTGGGGACCGACAAAGGTGCGCGCCGTATTGGTGCGCGTGTCGAGCCACGAGGAAGTGGAGACCGGCGGAGCGCCCGGCCCGGTGAAAGGCACGGCCGGCAAAGGCACCAGGCCCGAGCCGAAGCGCACGCCGTCATTATGGGAGTCATTGACGGTGCGGGCCACGTTCAGGTCGACCATGCCCTGTTTGAACTCGTAGCGGATATTGCCCGCCATCGACTGAGTGTTGTAGGCCGTCAGGTCGGGCAGGATGGTGTAGAGGGCCTCATACTTCCAACCCGAGTCGGTCCCGGCGATCGAGCCGTTGACATTGAAGCCGTTCATGGACAGCCAGCGCGGCTTCTGGTAACCAGGGTTGCGCGGCCCCTGGAGCACGAAGCCCTCCACATACCGGGGGAAGAACGAGCCGATGGTGAGCTTGGTGTCGCTGGGACGATGCTTGACCCAGAAGTTGTCGAGCACCATGCGGGTAAAAGGCTGATTGTTGTCGGGCTGCTGGCCGGGGATCACGCCGCCGCGAGCGGTCCACTGGTTGAGCAGGAAGGGAGGAGTGATACCCCAGTAGGCATCTACGCCCTGGTCACCCTGAGAGGTGAAGGCCACGAACTCAGCCCCGGCCAGGATGTCATCCGAGACGTCGGCATTCAAGCCCAACGTTGCCGCGGAGGTGAAACCTGCTCCTTCCAGGAGCAGGCGACCGGTGGACCAGTCGATCCCCGGGTTGGCGGCCGTGCCGATGGTGGTGGGGCCCACCAGGCTGTTCGAGACAGCGATGGTATGCAGACGCCCGTAGAATCGGATGCGCTCGAGGTCGGCTACGCGCTTGTCGAGGCGACCCACGTTCTCCTCAAGGTTCGTGACCCGAACGCCCAGGGCTTGAAGCTCCTCGCGATAGGCCTCCACCAGCTTGCGCAGGTCGTTGAGCTCGGCTTTGGTGGCGAACGTGGCGTGCTCTTGCTCCATCTTGGCCAGTAAGCGGGCGATGACCATGGCGACCTCATAGCGCGTTGCCGCCCGGTCACCTTTAAATGTCCCGTCCGGGTAGCCTTCGACCAGGCCTTTCGCCGCCAGAGCCCTCAGGGCGTCCGAAGCCCAGTGGTTCTCAGGAGCGTCCGGGAATAGCGGAGCCGCCACGCTCTGAGCCGCCAAAATCGACACGAGCGAGAGCCCACCGACAAAGTTCCACAACCGTTGCACCGATCGATGCCCCCTTATCCAGATTCGCCCCGGTAGGCACGAAGAAACTTCAGTACGCCCGGGTTCTTATTTGAATACCATTCTATTCTTGAGTTTTCCGCAGTATTCTCGCAGGAACTGTTTTCCCCTTCCGAATGTCTGAAAAGTGGAAAAACCGTTCGAGACAGTCATCGTGGGTGGCGGTGCCGCGGGTTTTTTTGGGGGCCTGCGAGTTCGTGCGCTGGCACCTCGAGCCTCAATTCTGATCCTCGAGTCGGCCGCCCGGCCCCTGGGCAAAGTGCTCATCTCGGGAGGAGGACGCTGCAACGTCACCCACGACCTCAACGACCTGGACCGACTGCTGGAGTTCTATCCTCGCGGCGGACCGGCTCTGGCCTCGATCCTGCGCCGATTCATGCCGGCCGACACGGTCAAATGGTTCGAGTCGCGCGGGGTCAAGCTCAAAACCGAGGCCGACGGACGCATGTTCCCGGTCACGGACCGCTCTCAGAGCATCGTCGACTGCCTGCTCAAAGAAGCAGCCCGGTCGAGAATCGAAGTTCGTTCAGGCGACCCGGTCAGGTCCGTCGCTTGCAGCCCCGAGGGCTATCTGGTCCAATCCAAGAGCGGCCGCTTCCCGTGCCGGGCCGTGCTGCTGGCCAGCGGTAGCTCGCCAGCGGGATATCGCTGGGCCACCGCCCTGGGCCACGAGCTGGTGGCACCAGTACCTTCTCTCTTCACCTTCAAAGTGAACAGCCCGCTGCTCCAGGGCCTGGCCGGGGTCAGCCTGAGCCGATCTCGGGCCACCTTACTGCTCGACCCTCCCATCACCCAGGAGGGACCCTTGCTGGTCACCCACTGGGGCCTGTCGGGGCCGGCTATCCTGAAGCTCTCGGCCTGGGGAGCCCGAGTTCTGGCCGAGCGCAACTGGCGATGCCCTCTATCTGTCGACCTCGTCCCCGATCACACCGGAGCAGAGCTGCGCGAGCTGCTCGTAAGCCTGAAGGAGGGCGGACGACGCCAGCTCGGCAACCCACCCGTCGACCTGCCCCGCAGCCTGTGGCGAGCCGTGCTGCAAGGGGCCGAGCTTCATCCCCAGCGGGTCTGGGCCGAAACCTCCAACCGTGACCTGGGCCGCCTGGCCGAGCACTTGAAGGCCTGGCGGTTCGAGATCGCGGGCCGAGGCGTCTTCAAGGAAGAGTTCGTGACCGCCGGAGGAGTCCCGCTCGATCAGGTCCATCTCAAGACTCTGGAGTCGCGGGCCTCGCCGGGCCTGTTCCTGGCCGGAGAGATCCTGAACGTAGACGGGTTGACCGGCGGGTTCAACTTCCAGAGCGCCTGGGCCAGCGGTTGGGTGGCCGGCCAGGGAATTGCCACCAGGTTGCAGTGACGGGTTTGCTACAACCAGCGGCGTCCCCCGGGGGACTTCGCCACCGAAACTGCAGGGAACTCCTGAAGGCACGGGGCCGGTCTTGGGAGAGGTAAAACGGACCCGGCTGCGAAACCGTTTTGACTGTTTGGCCTGAAGGAGTGTCCATGAAAAAGCATGCCTGGTGCGCCGCCGCGCTCTTCGCCTCCCTGACCTTCGGATGCGGCGGCGATTCTGCCGCCACCAACACAGGCGGCAACGACGTCCCCGATCCACTCCCCCTCGGCGGCAGCTTCCGACTCGACCTGGGAGCCTTCGGGCCAGGGAACGTCGCCGATCTGCTCTTTTTCACCACGCCCGCGAATGGCAACGCC
Organism: Candidatus Xenobia bacterium; assembly: GCA_045863235.1. Classification (GTDB taxonomy): domain Bacteria; phylum Vulcanimicrobiota; class Xenobia; order Xenobiales; family QWHO01; genus QWHO01. Next base: position 21,109 of record BTUM01000027.1, read on the forward strand.
AGCTTGCAGGTCAATCTCGACAACCAGAACCGCGAGCCGGTCTCGACTCGCACCGGGGAAGAGACCTGCAACGACTCGGGTGGGGAAGGGGAAGAGGTGGCCTCCAAAGACCTGCCGCCCGATGTGTGCGCGGCCGAGCGCAGCGAAATCGCGCGTGCCATCAAACAGCGGGCCAATGGCGGCGGCGCGGGCGTGCAGCCCCGCTTCGAGCAAGTGGCCCAGGGTAGCGACATCACCTTCTTCGTGGTGGGCCCGGGCAACCTGAACTGCCGCAAGATCCTGGACGAGACTCAGACCACGAACTGCGTGATCTTCGCCGAGGTCCGCAACGGGCAGCCGGTGCTCAGCACCGAGCGCGCCCTGGCCATCGCCCAGGCCTGGGACACAAACAACCCGGCCCGCCCCGGCGCGGGCATCTATGCTCAGGTCCGGGCCGCGTTCGGCTCGGAGTGGACCACCAACGGGGGGCGTGACGGCGACAGCAAGATCGTCCTGGTCTTCTGCAGCGGAGCCAGCATCGGCTCGAGCCTGTTCGGTTTCTTCCGTCCGTCCGACGAGTTCAGCAAGGCCGAGATCGGCACCTCGAACGAGGGCGAGATCCTCTACCTGAATGCTGACAAGTCCGATTTCGACACGCTGGCCACCATGGCCCATGAGTTCCAGCACATGGTCCGCTTCAATCAAAAGCTCATCCAGCAGGGCACGTTCGCCGGCACAGCTGAGAACGATACGATCGATGAGGGTGCCTCGATGAACGCCGAGGAGCTTTGCGGCTACAGCCTCGATGCGGCCGGCGGCGGGAACCGGTTCATGTTCCAGGGTTGCCAGTCCTACCTCGAGCAAGCGGCTGACAGCAATCTCTTCGATGGATTCAACGGCGCCCTCCGGTTCTATGGCGGCGGCTACCTGCTGGTCAAATACTTCCGCGAGCAGTTTGGCCAGACTGCCTTTGTCACTTTCAATACCAACACCGGCATCGGCTTCAGCAACATGGCCTCGGTGGCCGGGCTGAGCCAGGCCGAGCTGTTCCGCCGCTTCTCGTTGGCCCTGCTGACCTCGGGGTTCACCGGCTCGGTCCCGCCCGAAGGCCGCTTCCCCTCGGGCTTCAGCACGCAGGGCTCCTTTAACATCAACGAGCTAGGAGCCGTTTCACTGCCCGGTCTCCAACCCTCCACGGTGCTCAACCCCCCGTCCAGTCCGAGCAATCTCACGGTTGTTGCCTTTGCGCCCACGCTGGTGAGACTCCAGGGCGGCTCGGGGCAGAACCTGGTGGTGGAGGGCACGACCACCGGCGAAGGCACCCTGCAGGCTGTCACCGAGAGCACGGTCGGCGTGGTGGCCTCGACGGCGGCCCAGACCCTGGGCGCTCAGGCCCGCGCCGAGGACCAGCATGCGACGACCCAGGAGTCGGTGGTGCACAAGGTGACCCCGCCCGAGAACGTTCCCCAGCTAGACGTCATCTGGCTGGCCGACTGAGCCACTCGCTCCCCGCCGCACCTTCTCGTAAGAGAGGTCAGCGCACCACCAGTCGGTCCGAGCCGCTGCGCCCGAAGGTCTCGGGGTTGTACATCTCCTCGGCCTTGGAGGGCGGCACCACGTAGCTCCCGGGCGTGGTGGCCCGGGCCACGTAGGTGTAGTCGTAGACCCCTTCCCAGAGCATCGAGGTGAAGGCTTCCACCCGCTCGTCGCGCATGTTCTGGTGCTCGTACCAGGTGCCCATCCAGTACCAGTAGGGCCCGATGGCATCGCGCTGCTTCGGATCCTGAGGCACGGTGCCGGTCACCTTGAGAGCCGGGTTCAGAGGCTCGAGCCCGGCCGGCAGCGGGTCCACCAGGGCCACATGGTAGCGTCGGTTGGGTGCCACCATCGTCAGGCGCACCCGCACCCGGGCGCCGGCCTTGACGGTCCACACCCCTTCGGCATCTTGAGCCACGTCGCCCTTGTCGTCCACGGCCTCGTAGCGGCGCTGCACGGTGAAGCCGTGGTCGGCCGGCTCGAGCTTGAGGTCCTTCGGCGCATAGCGCATCCCGATGCGATAGTAGAGGCGGCCGGGACCCTCCTTGCTGAGCACCAGGTCCTGCTTGCCCTTGCCTGCCAGCCAGCTCATGGGGACCTCCAGGCCTTTGCGGTCGGGGCTGCGGCCCCGAAAGCGCTGCTCGCCGGCGTACTGCTTGCCCAGCCAGACCCGGGCCACGAAGTCGGGCGTGACCTTCTCGTAGGTGTTGAAGTAGCGGTCCATGGCCAGCAGCACGAAGACGTTCTCCTGGGTGTTGAGCCAGCGCCCTTTGGTGCGGTGGCCCAGCAAGCCCCGCACCAGCTTGGGGATCAGGTCGCTTTTGGGTGAATCCAGGATCAGCGCTTCCAGCAAGATGGCGTCCACCCGACGATCCGAGTAGAGCAACAGGTGCGGGCCGCTCTCGCCGTAGTCCTGGACGAAGTTGGCCGCCTCGGCCGTCTCAGTGACCCGGTTGTCAAGGTGACGCCGGATAGCGGCCGCCTCGGGCTCCTTGCTCAGAATGGGCAGGATGAAGCCCAGCGCCTCCAGCGAGAGCTTGTCCACCCCCGCCTCGGCCACCAGCTTCTTGGCCCGGCTCACGTCCTTGTCGCCGTTGAGGAAACGAACCCAGAGAGCGTAGGCGATGATGGTGCGCCGGCAATCCAGGCCATACCAGTGATGGATGTGGTTCTCCACGTCCCGCACGTAGGCCAGGCTACGCTCGAGCATATCACCGGGAATGGCATGCCCCTTCAGTTTGGCCCGCACCAGGGTGTGGGCTACGTGCACACTGAGGTAGGGCCAGTCTTCCTCGTCGGCACGCCAGAAGCCAAAGCCCCCGTCGGGGCGCTGCATGCCGCGCAGACGCTCGAGATCGAGCTGCACCGACTTCTTGACCGCCTCCGGATCAGGCATCTCTTCGCTGCGGAAGGCGGCGAGCACGTCCTGCAGGGCCACGATTCCAAGCACGCGCGAGGAGACCTGCTCGGCGCAACCGTAGGAATAGGTAACCAGGTAGATCATGGCATCGGTCAGCTCGGCCAGGGCGGTCGAGGTGGTGGTCAACTCCAGGCCTCCGAACTGCTTCCAGACCTCGCCGGGCGCCTGCACCGGCTGGGCCGTGGCCCCCTCGTCGAGCTGGCCATAGGTAGCGAAGGCCTCGGTGGTGGCCGGCGTCCAGACGGGGAAGCTGAACTCGCTGGCATCGGAGTTCTTTCCGCTGAAAGCGCCTACCTGGAACGAGGCGGTGCCGGCCGAGTCGGTGCTGACCGGAAAGCGCACCTCGGCCCGGTCGTTGGCCCTGACCTGGAAGGTCCGGCCCTGGCCCTCGGCCAGGACAGCGTTCTGGGCCCGCACGACCACCTGCACCTCGAGCGGCTGGTCGGTCTGGTTCTGCACCACCACCGGCAGCTCGGCCCGGTCGCCGAAGTTCAGGAAGCGCGGAGGCGAGGGGCGCACCATGAGGGGCAGCCGGGCCACCACGCTGGACTCACCTTTGCCGAACTGGTTGGCACCGGCCACGGCCACGGCCACGATGCGGTAGCGAGTGAGGTTGTCGGGCAGCTTGACGCTGACCCGGGCGGTGCCATCGGCCTTCGTCCTGACTCGGGGCGCAAACAGCGCCAGGGCTGAAAAGTTCGTGCGCATCTTGACGGGAGGCTGCTGGCTGGCCCCGCCTCCGCCGGCCTCGAGCTTGGCGCGGCGAGCCACCGGGGCCTTACCCATCTCCTCTTCGGGAGCGGGAGCGGCAGCCGCGCTGGGCATGGGAGCAGCGGCATCCATGACGGCCCCTTCCGCGTAGCCATTCGCAGTGCGTTGCTCGGCTTGCTCGGAGAGCGAGGCCAGGTCGACCAGCAACACATACTGACGACTGTGCCAGTCGCTCACTCCGGAATCGCGCTGGGCATAGAACAGGTCCAGCGGATTGGCGATCTGGTACCCGGTGAGAGCCAGCACCGCCTCGTCCACCATCACCAGGGCCACCTCGCTGTCGGGCACGTTCTGGCCTTTGGCGTCGGTCACCCGCACGTCCACGTGGGTCTCGGCCCCCGGCTCGAGCCCCTTCTGAGCCGGCAGCACCTCTACCTTGAGCGTGCGCTCACGGGGCGGCACCGACAAGTTGAGCATACCGGTGGCGTAGGCGGGCCGCTCGGATTTGCCGGAAGCATCGTCCTCGCGCTTGTTCCTGCCCACCAGGTCAACCTGGGCATACAAATTGGGAATGTGGGCCGACTCCAGGGTCACCTTGAGCACTGTGGAAGGCCCGGTCAGGCTGAAGCGGCGCGTCTCGAGCAGGCCCGAGCGGCGCAGGGTGAGCACCCCCTCGGCCGGATAGAAGGGCGCCTGCACCAGGATCTGGGCCGTCTCGCCCGGCTGGTAGTCTTTGCGGTCGGGAATCAGCACCACTTTCTCCTGGGCCACCCCGCGCTCGGGTACCTGCTTGCCGCCCGGCACCCAGACCGTGAGCTGGCTCTCGTTGGGCCGGTCCTTCTCATCGTAAGTACGCACGGTGATCTGGTAGGTGCCCCCGGCCGGCGTCTTGAGGCTGAAATGGGAAGGAGTATCGCCTTTGGAGGCCTCGTCGAAGCTCTGGCGGTCGGCGTAGACCGTCTGGTAGCGGCCCTTGCGATACTCGTAATCGATGCGGGCCGAGCGCAGCTCGATGGGCCTGCCGGCCAGGGCCTTGCCGGCGGTGTCGCAGACCAGCACGTCCAACTCGATGGGTTTGCCCTGCTCGACGAAGGTACTGGCTGTCTTGAGCCCCACGTAGGCGTCGGAGGGATGCACCAGGACGCTGGTGGAGGCGTTCCAGGCCTGCCGGTTGACGTCTTGCACACTGGCTTCGGCCTGCACCACCATGGGCCGGGGCGGCTCCACGCTCGCAAAATCCAGCTTGAGGCGGTGCACGCCACTCGAATCGGTGCGCCCCTCGAAGGTCTGGGTGGCGTCGGCGGTGGGGCGCACGTAGAAGTCCATGTCCCACCAGGGGGTCCAGGTGCCGAAGGTGTATTCGTCGCGTCCGGGGGGCTGGAAGGAGCCCTGGGAGGCGCTCACGGCCCAGTCGACCTGGGCGTTGGGCAGGCCGCCCCCGGCGTAGTAGCTGGCCCTGACCGTGGCCAGAGCGCTCTGACCGATGGAGGAGGTCTCGGGCTCGGCGCTGGCGCTGACCTCGAACTCGGGCCGGCGGAACTCCTGCACCTCGAAGGTGTGAGCCGTGCTGCCTCCGGGCGCCAGGCCGGTGGAGAGGTCCAACCGCGAGGTGCCCAGGTTCATGGTCCGGGGAAGCTTCAGCTTGAGGTCGAAGCCGCCCAGCGGGCTGACCGGGGTCTGGCCCTTCTTGACCTCATTGCCGCGCGAGTCATAGAGGGTCCAGTAAACCTGGGCCTCCCCGCCGGGGCCGACGGCGGCGATGTCGCCCTTCGGGCCGGCCTGCCAGCGCCGCATCCAGCCTTTGACGAGCACCTCCTCGTCGGGTCGATACATCTTGCGGTCGTCGAACACGAACCAGCTGAGCCGGTCGTTCTCGGCCATTCTCGACCAACCCGAGCGGTCCCAGGCGTAGACGTTGCGAGGCAGGAACGTGGCGTCCTGGCCCGAGCGGGCCACCAGGATCTCGCAGCTGTGCGATGGCAGCTCCAGCTTCAGGCTGCCATCGGCGGCGGTGCGGCCGCGGGGGCCACCCAGAAGGCTGACCTCGGCCTCGCTTACGGGCGAGCCGTCGGCCAGCTTGCTCACGTAGGCCACCAGCGAAGTGGCGTCGTTGGCGGCGTCCAGGCCCAGGTCGGTGACCTGCACCCAGGTGATGACGCGCTGGGGATACTTCTCCTTGGTTACGGGCTCCACCACGACGATGGCCATGCCCTTGCCAGCCTTGAGAGCCGGCTCCAGAGCCACCTTGACCTCGGTCAGCTCGTCAGGCTGCACTCCGGTATCCTGGGTGATGTCCACCACCTTCTCGCCGGGGGCCTGGAAGGGACGATCGTAGCTCTGGTCAGTGAGAGCCTTGAGAAAGTCCGGCCACTGCTCGGGCCCCACGGCGTAAACCTTGACCTTCAGTTTCTGATAGTTGATCAGGTAGAGGGGGAAACCCGGCTTGTCCTTGGCCTGCAGGGTCACCAGTTGGCCCCCGGGAGCCATGATCTGGGGCTGGGCCGAGCCCACCTTGAAAGTGAGCGACTCGCTCTCGCCGAGCGTCTGGCCGAAAGTGTCCGGCAGGGAGCCGTCCAGGCGCACGGTGTAGGTCGTGCGGCCTTTGGTCTGGCCTCGCACCCAGAGCACCGAGCCGTTGGCCTCCACCTTGAGGCCGGGGAGCTTCGGCTCGACCTTCACCATGGTCTCGGGGTCGAACTTCTCCTCGTCGATCGGGTTGTTGAAACGAATGTAGAAGGGCTGGAGCGGGCGGCAATCATCCCCCCAGCCGCAGCGGGACTCCTCCACCTCGAGCTTGTCGTAGGTGCGGAAGGAGTAGTTCTGAGCGGCCTCAGTGCGCAGCGGCCCCTCCGCCGAGGGGGTACCAGGGCCGACGCTGACCGTGTAGCCGGTGGCCGGCTTGAGGGGTGCCGTGGCCTTGAAGACCACCCAGCGCCTCTTCTCCTCCTCGGAGATCCCCAGGTTGGCGGCTTTGACCTCCTCCTCCGTGGCCAGTCGCACCGAGATGTCGTTGGAAACCTTGACCGTGGCGATCACCTTGGAGGGAACCACGTCCTGGTTGAAGCGCAGCCAGAAGAGCGGCTCCAGGGGATGGGGTCCATCGTTGGGCGCAGTGCCCGCCAGGGTGGGCGGCGGGGTCTTGAAGGTCCAGCGCTCGACGGCGGCCAGCTTGTTGCCGGTGGCCGAGGCGGTGCCGGCCGGCACCTCCACGGTGTACTCCGTGGCCATGGGGAAACGGTGCAACTCGTGACCCTCGCTCACCAGCCCGCGCGGCTCGAACAACAGGGTCTTGCTACCCACCCAGCGCCAGTTGCCGTCGACCTCGGGGGCCAGGCGCACGGGTATGCCTTTGGCCAGGGTGTCGGCGTGGGAGGTAACCGCCACCATGGGCTGGGAGAAGGTGACCGAGAGCTGGGGAACCTGCTCCACAGCGCCTTCGGGCGCGTGGCGCAGCACCTTGAGGGGCCCCGACTCGACCTCCGGCGCCTTCTCCGGGGGCACGGGCGGAGGGAAGGGCTGCTTCTCCACCTTGCCGGCCCGCGGGGCGGGCAGGGAGCTCTCGCGCAGAGCAAACTCCTGTTTCAGGCCAGGGATCTTCTTTTGAGCCGGCAAGCGGGCGAGCAGCTTCTTGACCTCGGCCTCGCTCAGGGGTTTTGATTCGGTAGGAGGAGCGGGCGTGCCCCCTCCTCCGGGGGTACCCTCGGACAGGCTGAAAACCAGGCCTTTGGCGGGAGATGCCGTGCTCTCCGGGGTCTCGGCCGAGCGGGGCCCGCGCGAGCGGGGTCCGGGCGTGCCAGGGCCGGGGGAGCAGCCCCAGACCACCAGTGCGGCCAGGATGCAGAACGAGATCAGTCGTGCCCAGCGCATGCTTTGAGCCCCTCCAGTCCCGCGTTTGGTCGGCGAGCGGGGCCGCCTTATTCCTTCCGGGTCTTCTCGACCAGGAAGTTCTGCAGGTTCTGGATCAGGTAGGCCACGCCCTCCGAGCCGCGTCCGATGGACACCTGGATGTGATCCATGCGGCTCAGGGTGGCGTCGGGGAAGACCATCTGCCCCTCCAGAGTGCGAGCCGCCTCGCGAAAGCTCTCCATCGAATCGCGCAAAGGTGCCAGAAAGCCACCCAGCACACCGGCCTGGGTCTCCTCCAGGTTCATCATGGAGAGCACGTTGCCGGTCTGGTCCACGTGGCGGATCATCGTGTCGAGGGCCTGGTCGAGCCGACCGAGCACCTGGCGCACCTCATCCGGGCTGATGCCCCGCTCGCGCTGGGATCTCTGAATGGCGTACAGTTGCGGCATGAAGCCCCGCTGCTCGGCCACCAGGCCGAGATGAAACTGGCAGCGAGTGCAGGAAGGGCCCGGGCCCTGATTGTCCAGGCCACACTTGAGACAGAGCATAGGGCGGGGCTCTTCGGGGTCCTCCCCGCGCTTGCCTTCAGGTTTGCTGCAACAGCCCCGAACTCCAGGACGACTCGGGAAGAGAGCGCCGAGTTCTTTCATCGCCGAGGTCTTCAGCGGGGATCGCTCTCCTCGCGAGGAAGACTCACAGCCATGGCGGCGGGATGGGAGTCAGAGACGAGGTTGGGGAGCGTGCCCGCGTGAAGTGGACCCTTTATCCCGATCTCGCGGTCCGCTGGCTTGAAGCCAGCGATCCGGCTCCGTACTGGGACCTCGAGACCGGACGTCCTTTCGGACTGCTGCGCCGCCCGGTCGAGAGCCCAGGTGAGGTGCTGCTGGTCGCAAAGACCCTTTTCGAGCCGCGCGAGGACAGGAGCTGGGAGTCGGCCTCAGGGCGCGTCTTGCCGGCTGTTCCCGAGGGCTACGAGCTCTTCCGCCTGGGCCCGGACGGGGCGCACGCTCTCCTGACGGGCCCGCTGGAAGGGGTGGACATAGGCACCGAGATGCCGCCCCAGGTGACCGTGCTCCTGGAAAAGATGGGCTATCGGGGCCTGTGGCTGTTTCACTTTGACGAGAACGGCTGGACCAGGCTGAGCGGGACGCCGTTCCCTCAGTCGGACGAAGCGCCCGCGGCCCGCTGGGTGCCCGACCATCGCGCCGTCCAAATCGAGGGCGCCTGGGCCTACCGATTCCGGCCCGAACACTGCCGGCTGTGGTTCCCCTCGACGGGCCGAACGTTCTCTACGGGACCATCCGGGTCGAAGCCGATCGCCGAGGAACTCTGGGCTTTCGGCGACGAGCGCGGACACCTCTGTGTCTGCGGCCCCACCAGCGAGTCGAGAAAGATCGGCGAGGGGAACCTGGACGAGTTGCGCCAACTGGCCCACTGTCCCGGCTACTTCTTTACCGGAGGGGAGCAGGCGTGCATCTGGGACCTCGAGCTGAAGGTCCGGGCCCGGCTGAAGACGGGGCTGGTTTGGGACCTCTGCGCCGCGGGGGATCGCCTGCTGGTTCGCACCCAGACCGGGGCCAGCCTCTGGTCGGTGCCTCAGGGCAAGCGGCTGCTGGACAAGCCGATCACCGATCCGGATGATACCCGGTTCGAGCCTTGCATCTTCAGCAGCCACGCCGGGGACTGGTTCCTGCTCGCGCGCTTCAGCATGATGTCGCGTGAAGTCTGGTGCTGGGCCATCCACGGCCAGACGCTGGAGCAGCGAAGCCTGACCCTCCCAACCGGGGTCTGCCGGGGGGCCGCCAGACTCCTGCCCGACGGCAAACTCCTGTTCCTGACCGATGACGGCCGTTGGCATCTCCACGCCGGGCCGAAGTGGGAGCTGTGCGCGCGGCTCGAGACAAGGCCCTCCGGAGGCTGGGTGGTCTCCACGCCGGGGGGCAAGTACGACGCGGCCGACGGCGAGACAGCCGGCGGCAAGCACCACGTGCCCGGTCTGTGGCAGTCTCTGTGGTGCTCGAGCCCCTCACCGACCCGCAAGCGTCGCTGGGGGATCTTCTAGAGAGGCCCGTGCCGATCCATAAATTGCGGGCGGTAGGCGGGGCCAGGTCGGACTTCCAGATTCAACAGAGCAGCGTCGGGAACTTAGCTCGAAGTTAACGCACAGGCAAAGCCTGGAACCATTCATCCGGGCAAGATGGGCCCGTGATCGAGCGCACGAAACTCAACGCCATGCGGAGCATGTTGGCGTGCTCAAGTCGATGCGGCACGTACCAGGTTTGGACGAGGCTCGCACCAGAAGTCGGTCGGCAGCGGACATGAGAACGCTCATCCTGCTGCTGGCTCTGAGCTGCCTGGCGGTGGCCGCCGGGCCCGGGGAATGGCGCGCGAAGGGCAAGCTCACGGGCGTTCCGGCCGAGGCCAGGCCGGTCGCTTTCTCCCTGAACGGCAAGCTGCTCCACTGCCGTGGGCAGATCTTTGGCTACGTCGGCATGGGCGAGGCCCGCGGAGTACGGCTCAAGCTCCGGCTAAAGAACGTTTCCCGTCAGAAGGTTCGCTACGCTCTGCACGGGGCTGTTCTCGACAAGCGGGGCGAGTTGCTGGGCGCGGACGGCGTCCAGGAGATCGTCGGTCTGGAGCCGGGCAAGGACGCCCTCGTGCAGTTCGACCTCGCCATCCCTCGCGCCGAGCAAAAGCGCGTTGCCGCCTACCAGGCGGTCTTGTTCGAACGAACCCCATGAGACAGCTCATCCTCATGCTTGTGCTCGCGAGCGTCGCACTGTCCAGCCCTCAGTCCAATGCAGTGGCCGGCTCCCTGAGCGCGTCCCAACCCCAGTCCATCGGCATCGAGGGGGCCTATTTCCGCGGCGACGCCCGTCTCGAAGCCGTGACGGACCTTCGGGACTCCCGCCAGTTCCGCCTCATCCTCAATCTGAAGAACGTCAGTAAAACCAAAGCTTATTGGGCCATCCACGTCTGCCTCCTCGACGCCAGCAACAACCTCGTGGGAGCCTGCAGCTACAACCAGGGAAGCGGCGAGAACCCCGGTAAAGCGATCGAGCACCAGGCCGACGTGTTCATGCCCGACGTCCAGGCGGTCAAGCGCTACCAGCTCGTCTTCTACGAGGACTCCAAACCGATTGGGGCTCGGTGATCATCGACCCGGCACGCGGTGATTCTCCTGGAGCTCCAGCGGAGTCAGGTCCCGGAACACGGTGTCCTGCCCCGAACCGACGAAGTCAGCCGGATTCGAAAGCTTGCTCCCCGGTCCGGCCCGGACTCCGCCGTCACCTGACCGCCATGCGCTTGCACCAGGCTCCGGACGATGGCCAGACCAAGCCCGGTGCCGCCGGTGTCCCGGCTGCGTGACGGATCTGGACGCGCAAAGCGCTCGAACAGTCCACTTGCCGGCAGCCCTGGTCCCTGGTCGCTGACAACCAGCTCCACCCCATCTTCCACCGCCGTGGCACGCAGGGCCACGGTACTGCCCTCGGGCGCATAGCGGAGCGCATTGTCAACCAGGTTGTCGAGCACCTGGCGAAGCCGATCGGCATCGCCCTGAACCGTCAGATCGCTATCGGCCTCCAGCTCGAGATTCACAGAGCGCTCGCGAGCCTTCGGCTCGAAGCTGCCTCGGCAGGCCTCGAGCAGCTCCCGCACACCCACTGTCGCCAGGCACAAGCGCAGACCGCCCTGGTCGACCTGGCTCAGCGTCAGCAAGTCGCGCACCAACCTGGCCAGGCGACGCGCCTCCTCGAGCGACCTCTCGAGGCAGGAGCGATACTGCTCTGCGTCGCGCGGGCGGCGCAGAGTCACCTCCAGGTGTCCGATGAGGTTCGTCAGAGGGGTACGGAGCTCGTGGGAGGCGTCGGAGAGAAACTGTTGCTGCAAGCGGAACGCCTCCTCGAGCTGGGCCAGCATGGCATTGAGCGCCTCACGCAGCACGGTCACCTCGCGATCTTCTCCGGGCTCGGGCTCCAGGCGCCTGGCGAGTTGGTCCGGACCGATCCTCTGGGCAGCCAGCGCCACCCCTTCGAGGGGATGTGTGATGCGGCATGCGAGCCACCAGCTGAATCCTGCCGCCAGGGCACTGCCGCAGAGCAGGACGGCGACCAGCACCGTCACGAGTCGACTCAGGGCGTGTCGCACCGGAGCGAGCGGCAGCGCCACCACCGCCACCGCCCGCTGCTGCTCGAGCGGGAAGAACAGCGCTCGGACAGGTTGCCCCTGCCACTCGAGGTCGGCCAGCATCGGCCGGGTGGTCGACTCGAGGTCGGCGTGACGCGGCAGGGGCTGTGTGAGGTTGTCGCTCAGGGCCAGCACCTCCCCACCCGGACGTACAATTTGGGCATAGCGCTGGTATCCGCCGCGAAGGCCGACGGTGTCGTGCAGGTGGATGCGCGGTCCGTCCACGGCCGAAGCGACTTCCGTGCTGGTCACCGCCATCAGGGCCGCGTCCAACTGAGAACTCATGGTGCGACGCGCACCCAGGTAGACCGCCAGGCCACTCAGGGACAGCAGCATCAAACAGAGCAGTGTGACGCTCGCAGCCAGTCGGTGGCGCAGGCTCAAGGTGCCACCAGACAATAGCCGGAGCCGCGCACCGTCTTAACCAGGTCTCGATGGGCGCCAAGCTTGCTTCGAAGGTATCCGACGTAGACGTCGACGACGTTCGAGTTCGGCTCGAGGCCGCTCTCCCACACGTTCTCCCAGAGCTCCGTGCGCGAAACGATTCTTCCGGCGCGGCGGCAGAGAAGCTCCAGGATCAGGTATTCTCGCGCGGTCAGCGACAGCGGGCGGCCGTCCAGGAGGACCTGGCGAGAGGCGGGATCGAGCCGGAGCGGGCCCACCTCGAGCGTTTCCCGGGGGGCTACCGCGGGCCGGCGCAGGTGGGCCCGCAGGCGCGCCACCAGTTCCTCGAAGGCGAAGGGCTTCACGACGTAGTCGTCGGCCCCGAGGTCGAGGCCGCGCACCCGATCGCTGACGCGATCGCGGGCGGTGAGGAAGACGATCGGCGCCTCCACCCCCTGGCCGCGCCACTGGCGGCACAGCTCGAATCCGTCTCCGCCAGGAAGCATGGCATCGAGCACGATCGCATCGTAGCGATTCACCGCCAGGGCCTCATCCGCGGCCGGGGCGGTCGACGCCGTATCCACTACGAAACCTTCCTCTTCCAGGCCCTGCTTCAGAAACGCGAGCGTCTCGAGCTCATCGTCGACAACCAGGAGCTTCACGACCTTCTCATCTTATTCTCACACTGAAAACGATAGACTTGAGAAGACCTGGTGTCCATGACCAGGATCATTTGGAGGTAGCCCATGAATCCGACTCATCTGCATCTGATGCTCAACCACGTTCCGATCCTGGTCGTTCCCCTGGCCGTGGGGCTTCTCGCGGCGGGAATCCTGGTCAGCTCTCGGGACCTCAAGAAGGCTGCCCTGGTGTTGTTCGTCCTGGCGGGCCTGGTCATCTGGCCCGTCTACCTCACTGGCGAGCCCGCCGAAGAGACCGTCGAGAACCTTCCTGGCGTCTCCGAGAGCCTGACCGAGCAACATGAAGATGCCGCCAAACTCGCGCTCATCTTCGTAGAGATCCTTGCTGTCGGAGCCCTTGGAGGGCTCATCCTGTCACGCATGAACGACGTCAACAAAGTGATTGCCGCGCCGCTACTCGGCCTGGGGCTGGTAGCGACCCTGTCGATGGGCTGGGTCGGCTACCTGGGCGGGCAGATCCGGCACACCGAAGTGCGCTCCAACGCAGCGACCGTAACGGCTCCTGAATCCGGCGCCCCTGAGGGCAGGGGCGACGACGACGACTGACCCGTTGGGCAGTTCGCAGGCCAACTCCCGCGCAGTCCTTGCGCTCGAAGCCTGCGCAGGGACCGTCGCCGCCGGCGGCGCCATCCTGGAAGTTGAAGCGGATGCGGAACTGAGAGAGAGAGCCGTCAGGCGTGGGCAAGAGGCCGATGACGTTGCCGTTGTCCTCCACCACGGTGAAGTCGGGCAGAGAAACCGTCACCCGATTGTCGTCGCCCTTCCACCCCTGCCGCTCGAGCAGCTTGCTCCGGGCGTAGGCCAGGCCGGCGTCAGCCGCGTGTTGCGCCGCCTCGTCCTCGCGAGTGCTCTCGGAGAGAGCCAGCGCCGCCGGGCCCAATACGAAAGCCGCCCGAGCCAGCATCCCCAGCACGAGCACGAGCAACATCACTGTCACCAGGACGACGCCACCTTTTCCTTGCATGCGTTACCCTCCTTCTCCAAGGGCAACACAGGAAAGGCGGCAGAGGCCACCGCGACTTCGGTGGCGGCGTGAACGATCCACTGGACCGCTGACCTGGACTCGCTCGTCGGCCAAACCAACCCGTCAGACCGGCTCAAGATCGTCGGTCCAACCGGCTCGGTCAAAGTTGTTAACATGTCGGAAGTTTACATTTTTGTCATCATGCCGCAGAATAGAGGCCTAGAGCCAGTTCATGGAGGTGTCCAGGTGGCCCACCCGCACAAACGCTCCGACGGAATCGAAGCCATCGGCAACAACCACGCAGCCAGCGCCAACGCCGCCAACAACATCCAGATCCCGCAGCGGCAGGTTACAGTTCAGGCCCCGGCCACCACGGCCCGGCCGACCGAAGTCGAGCCCTCCGTGGCTCCTCCAGGCCATCGCCGGGCGGACTGGTTGCAGCTCTCGCCCATGGCCTCACAGAAAGCCATCGAGAATGCTGTCACGAAGCCAACCCGGCGCAGCGAGCTGATGGAGGCGGCCGCCCAGTCGCCCCACGGCCATGAGCTGGCAGCCATCGCCTGCGGCGAAGTGGTCCCCGAAGCCAGCGGCGGCAGCGCCAGCGGCGATCGCGACGACCGCTAAGTCTTATCGAGTAAAGGTCTGAAGCGAGCCCGGCGCCCTGAAGTCCAGGGAGGCCGGGTTCAGCACGATCAACAGGTCGGGCAGCGTGCCCTCGTTGCGGTGGCCCCGCTCGTCCACCGCGCCCGGCTCGTCGTTCCAGGCCAGGATGTGAATCTGGGCAACGTACTCGCCGGCCGCCAGCTCCATGTACCCAACTTTGTCGCTGGCCACCGCCTCGAGGTGGCGGTAATCGCCGAAACAGAGCCCGCCGGAAGAGCGGAAGAGATACTTGCGCGAACTCACAGCCAGCAGGCCCCGCTCGCGTTCGGTCAGGTCGGCCGGCTCGGCCGCGCTGCCCAGACGCACCTCGTATTCGAAGACCCCTGGCGTGTTCAGGCGCACGGGCACGAAGTAGCCACCAACCGTGTGACGCACGACCTCTGAATCGTCCCCGAGCGTGTCGTACCAGCTCTCCTCGTCGTAGACCATAGGAAAATGGGTGCTGTCCCACAGCCCGCACATCCCGGAGGTCACCACGCACATTCCCCTCATGGGGTGCCCTCTTTGACCGCCCCGGCCCGGCACCTTCAGGGCTCGGCTGGCACTGCGCCCGAACGCGTGGAGGTCGCATACCAGAGTCCTGCGAGCACCGTCGGCCCCTGGGAACTTCTCAAGGCTGACACCCAGGCTCTCTGGCCGATAATTGAATCTGATTCAAGTCCAAAAGAATCTGTTCAAACCCCCACTTTTCGGCTAAGATGAAGGCTGCAGTTTTCGCTCTCCGGGCCGCGTCGTGGCGAGTTCCCGGGGCAGGCTGACGAACGACCGGAGGGCCCGTTTATTGGAAGAGCTCGTCGTCGAGCTGGTGGGCGTCACCAAGCGCTTCGACCGTGTAACCGCAGTGGACAACGTGACCCTGCAGATTCGCCGTGGCGAATTTTTCTCTTTACTGGGGCCTTCGGGCTGCGGGAAGACCACCAGCCTGCGCCTGGTGGCAGGCTTTGAAGAGCCCGACCAGGGCGAGATCCGTCTTGACGGCAAGCCGGTGCAGTCGCTGCCTCCCTACCGTCGGCGGGTCAACACCGTGTTCCAGAACTACGCCCTGTTCCCGCACCTGAACGTGTTCGACAATGTGGCCTTCGGCCTGCGCCGCAGCGGGGTCGCCGAGCCGGAGATCAAGACCCGGGTGGGTCAGGCCCTCGAGCTGGTGCGCCTGCCCGACCATCTCACCCGGCGCACCACCGAGCTCTCCGGCGGCCAGCAACAGCGGGTGGCTCTGGCCCGGGCCCTGGTCAACGAGCCCCAGGTGCTGCTGCTGGACGAGCCCATGTCGGCCCTGGATCCCAAGCTGCGTCGCGACATGCGCACCGAGCTCAAGCGCCTGCAGAAAGACCTGGGCATCACGTTCGTACTGGTCACCCACGACCAGGAGGAGGCCCTCAGCACCTCCGACCGGGTGGCCGTCATGAACGCGGGCAGGGTGGAGCAGGTGGATGCGCCCCGGGCCATCTACGAGCGCCCCTCTACCCGCTTTGTGGCCGACTTCATCGGCACCGCCAACTTCCTGCCCGCCACCGTCCGCGCCGTCAGCAACGGTCGCTCCACGGTGGTGCTGGCCGACGGCGTCACCCTGGTGGCCCCATCGGCCGAGAAAGCGCCCGTGGGCGCGGCCGTTGAGCTGTCGGTGCGTCCCGAGCGACTCTGGCTCACCCGCGAGCCCGGCACCAACGGCTCCAATTGCCTGCCCGCCCGGGTCACCGAGTGCACCTACATGGGCCCGGTCACCCGCTACACCGTCGAGGTGGCCGAGGGCGTGCGACTGACCACCGAGCAACAGAACCAGGAGCTGGTGGACGGCTATCAGGCTGGCGAGTCGGTTTTTCTGCAGTGGCAGCCCACCAGCGGCACCCTGCTGCCCGTCGAGGCTCGTTGACGAGGGCTCGCGCCCCTCTTGCCGTTCTCGACCTGTCCCGAATGTCGCGGCGCTCGTTCCTGGGTTGCCTGGCGGCCGGGGCCCTGCTCAGCTCTTGCTCGAGCTCGCACAAGACGCTGAACTTCTACAACTGGGCCAACTACATCGGTGAGACCACCGTTCCCGACTTTCAGAAAGCTACCGGCATCCGGGTCAACCAGGATACGTTCAGCTCGCAGGACGTGCTCTTTGCCAAGCTCAAGATCGGCCTGGAAGGCTACGATCTGGTGGTGGCCACCGATTACATGGTGCGCCGCCTGATCAAGCACCAACTGCTGGCCCCTATGCGAGGCGTACAGGGCCTCGAGGGCCTGCTGCCGCGCTTTCAGCACAAGCCCTGGGACCCGGAGCACCGCTTCAGCGTGCCCTACCTCTGGGGAACCACCGGGGTCGCCTTCAACAGCAACTACGCCCGCCCCGTCCCCGACTCGCTCAACGTTCTTTGGGAGCCGCGCTACAAGAACCGCATCGGCATGCTCAACGAAAAGCGCGACACTATCGGGGCCGCCCTGCTCAAGCTGGGGCTGGACGGCAACTCGGTGCGCCCCGAAGACCTCGAGCGCGCCCAGGCCGCCCTGCTCGCGCAAAAGCCGCTGGTGCGCAAGTACAGCACCGACATGATCGACGACCTGGTGCGCCAGGAGTTCCACGTAGCCCTGGGCTACTCGGGCGACGTGGGCCAGGCCCACGACTCGCTGCCGGAGGTGGGCTACGTCATCCCGCGGGAAGGTGGCTATCTCTGGGCCGACAACCTGTGCATCCCCCACGACGCGCCCCACTATGAAGCCGCCATCGCCTTCGTCAACTTCGTGCTCGAGCCCGAGGTGGCCGCTGCCATCACCAACACCGTGGGCTACCCCAATGCCGTGGCCCGGGCGCGCGAGCTGGTCGATCCCAAGCTGCTGGACAATCCCCTCGGTTACGCCCCCGAGCAGATGCTCGAGCAAACCATCTTCCAGGAAGACCTGGGCCCGGGCGAGCGCCTGTGGGACCGGGTCTGGGAGAAAGTGAAGCTGCACAGCGCATGAAGCAGCGCACGGCCTGGCTCCTGGTGCTTCCGATGGTGGGTTGGCTGGTGTTCTTCTATCTCTTGCCGCTGGGGGCGGTGGCCCTGCAGAGCTTCCACCTGGTCACTCCCGACTACGAGATCGGCCAGGAATGGACGCTGGAGAACTACCGCCGGGCGCTGAACCCGGACTATTACCCGGTGGTGCTCCGGTCGGCCGGCTATGCCGCCGCCACCACGCTGGCCTGCCTGGTGCTGGGCTACCCTCTGGCCTACTTCATCGCCCTCCACGGCGGAAGACACAAGAGCCTGTTCCTGCTGCTCTTGATGCTGCCGTTCTGGACCTCGTACCTGGTGCGCACTTACTGCTGGATGACCTTGCTGCAGACCGAGGGCCTGCTCAACACGGTGCTCTTTGAGCCCTGGCTGGGTCGCCCGCTGGACATGCTGGCCACCGACGGCTCGGTTATCCTGGGCCTGACCTACGGCTTTTTGCCCTTTGCGACTCTGCCCATCTACGTGGCCCTGGAGCGCATCGACCGCAGCCTGCTGGAGGCCTCGGCCGACCTGGGCGGCTCCCCTACCTCCACCTTGCTCAAGGTCGTTGTGCCGCTGTCGCGCCCGGGCGTCATCGCGGCCACCCTGCTCACCTTCGTGCCAGCCATGGGCGACTTCGTGACCCCCGAGCTCTTAGGCGGTCCGAGCACCATCACCATCGGCCAGGCCATCCAGGAGCAGTATTTGCAGCTCTTCGACTGGCCTTTCGGGGCCGCCCTGGCGCTGCTCTTGATGGTGCTGATGCTCATCGGCATCGCCCTCTATGTGCGATTGTCCGGCTCGGAGCGGGTGCTGGCGTGAAGCGCTCCCCCTTTCTGCTGGCCTATACCGTGCTGGTGTATCTCTTTTTGTATGCCCCGGTGCTGGTCATGGCCCTCTACAGCTTCAATCAGGACCCGCGCAACGCCGTCTGGAAGGGCTTCACCCTGGAGTGGTACGCCAGACTGCTGCAAGACAGCGAGATCCAGCGGGCCCTGCTCAACAGCCTCCAGGTCGGCCTCATCGCCACCCTGGCGGCCACCGTGCTGGGCACGATGGCCGCCCTGGCCCTGACCCGCTACCGATTCCGGATGCAGGGAGCGTTGAGCGGTCTGGTTTTCCTGCCCATGGTGGTGCCCGAGGTGGTCATGGGCACCTCGCTGCTGGCTTTCCTGGCCGCTATCGGTTGGAAGCTCTCGCTCTCCACCATCATCGTGGCCCACATCGCCTTCTGCGTCTCCTACGTGACCATCACCGTGCGGGCCCGCCTGGCCGGGATGGACTTTCGCCTGGAGGAGGCGGCCGCCGACCTGGGCGCCGGGCCCTGGGACACCTTCCGCCTGGTCACGCTGCCCCGCATCCTGCCCGGCGTCATCTCGGGCGCTCTGCTCTGCCTGACCATCAGCATCGACGACTTCGTGGTCACCTTCTTCACCCAGGGGATCGGCTCGGGAACTCTGCCGATCCGCATCTACAGCATGGTCAAAACTGGTATCACACCGGAGATCAACGCGGTCTCGACGCTGATGCTGCTGACCACGTTCAGCCTCATGCTGCTCTATGGACGCCTCGGCTCAGGGCAGGAACCGTCCCGGGCTCGCTGAACCTACCGGTCCGGCTGCCGGCAGGCGGCCCGGACCTCCGGCACAATAAATTCGCGCGGCCCCAAGCCGTGCCGGGGATGCTGGCCGCGCTCAGCGAGGCGCCCATGTTCAAAAACCAGATTCAGGGACTGCAATCGGCCGGTGGGGTCACTCTGGAAGAGCGCCGGCGGATGATCCGGGTGCGCTGCTACTGCCACGTCGAGGTGCAGCAGGGCGAGGAGAAGCTCAAGGGCGTGGTGACCGACCTGGGCGTGGACGGCCTGCGGCTCAAGTGCCCCAGCAAGCTGGCCGAAGGCTCCCAGGTGAGCATTCATTACAACGGCGCGGCCGATGCAGGCGGAGTGCGCTGCCAGGTGATCTGGAGCCAGCCTCACGCTCGCTACGTCGAGAGCGTCAGCGGGCTTCGCTATGACGACTCGAGCGACAATCTGCGCGCCTCCTGGGTCAGGCTGGTGCTGCAAGAGCTGGGCTTTGACGAGAGCCGGGTCTACCAGAAACGCAAGTTCATCCGGGCCAACGCCTCCATCCCGGCCCGCCTGGAAGCGCCCGACAAGAGCCAGCTCAACTGTCGCGTGGTCAACCTGGGCGTGGGGGGCGCCCTGGTGGAGCTGAACGAGGAGTTCCCCCGCGATACCCGGCTGCAACTGGACATGAGCCTGTGGCGCATCCTGCCCACCCTGAGCCTGCCGGGGCTGGTGGTGGATTCGCGCCGCGACGCCGAGACCGGCATGGTGCTCTCGGGTCTGCGCTTTGGCGAGCTCAACCCCCAGCAGGTCGAGTTGCTGGGCAAGTACGTGGTCTACCTGCTCAACCAGACGGCCAGTTGAAGAGCAGCCTGACCCTGGAGGCGGCCGGCCGCGAGGTCACCGTCACCAATCCCGACAAGGTCTACTTTCCGAAAGCGGGCAAGACCAAGCTCGATCTGGTGCGCTACTTCCTGAGCGTGGGCGAGGGGGCTCTGCGCGGGGTGCGCAACCGTCCCATGGTGCTCAAGCGCTTCGTGGACGGGGCCGAGGGCGAGCCGTTTTACCAGAAGCGCGCTCCCAGCCGTCCCGAATGGATCCGAACCTGCACGATCTCCTTCCCGAGCGGCCGCTCGGCCGACGAGGTGGTGCTCGACGAAGTGGCCGGCCTGGCCTGGGTGGCCAACCTGGGGTGCCTCGACCTCAACCCCTGGCCCGTACGCACCGAGGATGTGGACCGGCCCGATGAACTGCGCATCGACCTGGATCCCACGCCCGGAGTGGAGTTCGCCCAGGTGCGCGAGGTGGCCCTGGTGGCTCGCGAGGTGCTGCGCGAGCACGATCTGGAAGGCTTCCCCAAGACCAGTGGCTCGCGCGGCATGCACGTCCTGGTGCGCATCGCGCCCCGCTGGGAGTTCTCCCAGGTTCGCCAGGCGGCCCTGGCGCTGGCCCGCGAAATCGAGCGGCGAGTGCCGGCCCTGGCTACCTCCAAATGGTGGAAGGAAGAGCGCCACGGCGTCTTTGTGGACTACAACCAGAACGCCCGCGACCGCACCGTGGCCTCGGCCTACTCGGTGCGCCCCACGAGCGACGCGCGCGTCTCCTGCCCGGTCACCTGGGCAGAGGTGCCCACGGTCGACCCGGCCGCCTTCACGATGGAGACTGTACCCCGACGTTACGCCGAGATTGGCGATCCCCACCAGGCGATCGACGAGCGAGCGGGCAGCCTGGAAAGCGTGCTCGAGCTGGCTAAAGGACAGGAGGATGCCCCCTGGCCGCCCCACTTTCGCAAGCAGAAAGCCGAGCCGCCCCGAGTCCAGCCCAGCCGCAGGCGCGCAAAGGCCCAAGAGGATTCTTCGAAATTCGACCGCGAAGGGTGAGGGGAGAACTTCCTCCGGGGGAGCTTTGAACCATGGCCGAACCCACTGCCACCCAGCAGCCCACGCCTTCGACCCAGACCAACAAGCTGCTCGAGCTTTGCCGAGCGGTACTCTCGGGTGAGCCGGGCAAGCTCAACGACCTCAATCTGTATTTGCAGGAGCGGGTGATGGCCCTGGATCAGGCCCGGGCCAGCTTTCTGGAGGCCGTGGGCGCCGAGGGGGAAGCCTTCGCGACCGCCTTCCGCGAGTCCATCGACGCGGTGCTCGAGACCTTCGAGCAGGTGGCCGAGGCTCAGGGCACCCTGGCCATGTTCTTGAAAGACCGCCAGATGGTGCACCTCGAGCGGGGGATCGACCAGCTGATCGGGGCCACCAACAACATGTACGTGGCTGTCACCCACTACGAGAGCCGTTATGCCCAAACCGGCCCCAGCCAGTTTCCCGTCCTGAACTTCTTTACCAAAGCCGTGGCCTCGCTCAAGGCCGGCGAGATGAGCGCCGACGACTTCCGGGTGGCCGTCGACGGGGGCCGCCAGTTCTTCGAGAAGGCCGTCGAAGAGATCGACCAGAGCTCGAAGAAGGACGAGAAGGGGGTCCCCGAGCGTCGCGAGGCGTGCCTTCGTATCATTCAGGCCTTTCAGCAGATGGAGCGCAACCTGGGCGAGAGCGACCTGCTCGAGCTCGATCTGCGGCTGCTCGAGGAAGGCTTTGCCAAGATGGAGGCGGCCCTCAAGCTCTACCAGCAGGGCGCCTTCATGGAGACCCCCACGGAGTCTCCCTACGTCAACTGGGTCATCCATGCCGCCGAGGGCGTCAAGGCGGGCCAGTACCCACCCCAGATCCTCAAGGAAGCCCTCGACTTCCTCGAGAGCAACGTGCGCGAGGCGCGCCGTCAGTTCGAGAGCTCGGCCCAGGTGCCGGTTTCGTCGGCCGTGCTGCAAGACGAGATCCCCCGCACCCTGGAGGCCTTCGACCTGCACGACGAAGCCATTGCCCAGATGCGGGCCACCCTGCCCAATCCCACCCCCGAGCAGATCGACGCTGGCATCGCTGCCCTCACCAACGCCGTCAGCTCGCTCAAGGGCTCGGCCGACGTCTATCAGAACGTGGCCGACCGTGAGGGCAAGGTGCTCTGTCCTCGCTGCGGCCAGCCCAATATGCCCGATGTCAGGGTTTGCACCCAGTGCGCGGGTCCGCTGCCCCGGGTGGCCGACCCCCAGTTCAGCCAGGGCGCCGCCTCGACCTTCGAGGTGCGCGAGACCGACGAGCCGCGTCCTCAGCGCGAGGAGATGGTGATGACCACTCACCTCAAGCGCCTCTTCGACGCCTGCGAGGCCATCGACCAGAAGCAGATCACAGCCGAGGAATTTCTGGAGGTGCTCGACTGGGCCGAGGGGCTGCTCGAGCAGGGCGAGTCCCAACTGGAGAACGTTTCCCGTCCCGGCATCCCCACCGACCTCACCGAGGAAGAAGAAGAGTCCCTGCAAGACCAGCTCGGCCTGGTGGACGAGACGGTCGACCTCTTGCAGCAGGGCATCCAGGAGTTTCGCAACGGGCTGGAGGTCATGCGCTCTTATCTCGACAAGCGCCAGCGCGATACCCTGGTGACCGGCATCCGCATCGTCTGGGAGGGCTCGCAGAAGATCTACCAGGTGCAGCGGATGGGCCAGTTGGCCGAGCAGATGGAGAACGAACCGGCCCCCGAGCCCCAGGAAGAGTGACCGGTGACCAGGGAGGCAGACCAAAGCTGGTGAATCTATTCGCGTGAGCCCCTCTTTGCGCTCGATGTTCCGCACCATGCCGGTCACCATGTGGCTGATCGCGCTGAGCCTGGCTGTCATTGTGGCCTTTGTGATCAGTCCGCGCCACGTTCTCGCCTTTGTGGCCGGCGATCCTCGCCAGTACCCCTGGACGCTATTCACCTACCCCTTCCTCACGGTCATGAACCCGCTGGGCTGGGCCTTCATGATGGCCGTGCTGTGGTGGGTGGGCGGCCAGATGGAGTCTTTCTGGGGCTCGCGCAAGCTGCTGGTGGCCTGGCTCACGGTCAGCTGTCTGCATGACCTGGTCACGCTGCTCTGTACCGGCCGCCCCGAAGTCGGCATGACGCTGCCTCTGGGCTCGCTCTGCGTGGCCTGGACGGTGTTGAACCCGCGGGCCCAGATCATGCTGATGCTGATCATTCCCGTGAGCGGAGTGATCTTCCGCTACATCACCCTGATGGGCATGTTCCTCTGGTCGGGCCTGTCGGGCAATCCTCTGTCGGGCGTGGGGGCCGTGCTGGTGGGCCTGGCAGCCGGCTACTGGACCGCCGTGAGCCCGGCCCGCCAACTCTGGCCCGGCAAGCCCCGCAAAGCCCGCAGCTCAAAGTCCAAAGCTCGCCTGAAGCTGGTCGAGAAGCCGCCCGCCAGCAACATCCTGGCCCCGGTGCCCGAGGTGAGCACAACCCTCGAAAGAGACATCGACCGAATCCTGGACAAGATCCGGGTGGATGGCATCGGCGCCCTCACCCCCGAAGAGCGCCGCACCCTTGACGAGCACAGCGTGCGCCTGCGAAAAAGCGACTGACCTTGCGAGGTGAGGGAAGCCGTCGAGCAGATCGGCCAGCTGATGGCCGCCCAGGAGATCGCCCACGTGCTGGTGGGCCTTTTCGATCTCAACGGCACGCTGCGCGGCAAGCGGCTTTCGACCCCCCGCTTTCTCTCCGCTTTGAAAGACGGCTTCCGCTTCGGATCCATCCCGCTTTGTTGGGACGCCGCCGACAACCTGATCGACTATCTCCAGCTCTATGAGGACCACCCGGGCTTTCCCGACTTTCCGGCCCGACTGCTCCCCGCCTCGCTGCGAGTGCTGCCCGTCGAGGGCAACATTCCCTTGTTCCTGGCCGAGTACGCTGAGTCAGGTCCGGGACGCGATTTCTGCTGCCGCTCGCTGCTGCGCCGGGTCACCCGCCGGCTCCAGGATGAGGGTTACGAGAGCATGGCGGGCATCGAGTATGAGTTCACCGTCTTCAACGAGTCCGAGCACAGCTGCCGCCAGAAGGCGTTTCGCGACCTGATCCAGGCCGGACCGGTGCCGGGAGGCTTCTCGGTCGTGGGCACCCTGGCCGAGTCGGAGTTCCACCGCGAGCTGATGGACGCCGCCGCCACCATGGGCCTGCAAATCGAAGCTCTGCACCACGAGACCGAGTCCCTGGAGGCCGCCCTGGCCCCGGCCCCGGCTCTGGATCTGGCCGACCGGGCGGCGCTCTTCAAGATGCTGGCCAGAGCGGTGGCCCGCCGCCACGGCAAGCTGGCCAGCTTCATGGCCCGCTGGACCGAGAAGGTGGCCCCCAACGGTGGGCACGTGCACCTCTCCCTTCGCGACGGCGAGGGGGAGAACGTGTTCCGCTGCGAGGAGGGAGAGCTCTCGACTCCCATGGCCGGCTTTCTGGCCGGACTCCAACGACGCTTGCCCCAGCTGACCGCCCTGCTGGCTCCCTGGGTCAACTCCTATGCCCGCTTCTGGCCGCACTACGTGACCGCCAACCAGATGAGTTGGGGCATCGAGAACCGCACCTGCGCGGTGCGGGTCATCCCTGGCTCATCGGCCCGGCTCGAGATTCGGCTGCCCGGGGCGGACGCCAACCCTTACCTCACCCTGGCCGCCATTCTCGCCTGCGGGCTGGAGGGCATCCTGACCGGGGAGACCCCGACCGAGCCGATGGAGTGCCACTCCTACGACCGGGCCATGGACCCCGACTACCTGCTGCCGGCAACCCTGGGCCAGGCGGCCCGGGCTCTGCGCGAGTCCGAGTTTGCTCGCCAGACCCTGGGCGAGGTCTTCGTGGACCACTTCGCCGCCACTCGCGAGTGGGAGGAGCGCGAGTTCCGCAGCCAGGTGTCGGAGTGGGAGCTGCGCCGCTACTTGCTGCTCTAAGGCGCCCGAGACGTGCCCTGAGAACTTGTTTCGAACCGAAGCGGCGAAGTTCAGCCTATTCACCACAGTGCCGTGCGAGGAGTATAGAACCGCGGCCCATGAAAAAAGCCCCCCGGTTGCAGCGGGGGGCTTTCTGCTGGTCGAGCGACGGAGAGCTAGATGGCCATTCCGCCGAAGTTGGGCTGCTGGATGCCACCCAGACCCGGGACGTTCTGCCCGAGGCCGAGGCCCTGAGCCAGGGGGTTCTGCTGGCCGAACTGGCCGAGCTGCTGGGCACCGCCGCCGCCACCCAGGGCAGCCTGCACCAGAGCGTGAGTCTCCGGCTTGATCTGCTGGGCAGACTGCGGGTTCTGGATAGCCTGGGCGTAGGACTGGGCGAGCTGGGCTTTGAGCGGGTTGCCGCCACCCTGCTGGAGCGGGTTGGCTCCGAACGGCTGCTGGCCGCCGAAGGGCTGCTGTCCACCGGGCTGGCCCGCACCGAGTCCGGCCTGGAAACCGGCCATAAGCGGGTTGCCACCACCAGCGGCACCGGGAGCGCCCACACCGGGGATTCCTCCCTGCTGGCCGAACTGCTGCTGTCCGAAGGGCTGCTGCCCACCGAGACCGCCACTCTGCATGAGGACCTGAGCCGCCATGCCCTGAAGCTGGGAGTTGATGTCGCCCTGGCCCTGGCCGGGCTGCTGGGCCTGCTGCGGTCCGCCAGCCTGCTGAGGCCCGCCGCCGCCGCCAGCCGGGGGAGCGCCGCCGCCACCGCCCTGCTCGCCGCCGCCGCCGCCGCCTTTGTCGCCGCCGCCGCCAGCGCCTTCACCGGGCTTGTTGCCGCCCATCTCGGCCAGCTTCTTCTTGAGATCCTCGATCTCTTTGTTGAGATCCTCGATCTCTTTGCCCTTACCAGGCTTTTCGCCCTCTTTGCCCTCCCCGGGCTTCTTGCCTTCGCCTGGCTTCTCGCCATCACCCTTGATGTCGACTTTGTCCTTAGGATCCTCTGGCTTTTTGGCGTCGTCCGCTTTCTTGGCTTCGCCAGGCTTTTTGGCTTCAGCAGCCTTTTTCGCATCGGCTGCGCCGGCAGCCTTGTTCTGGGTCGCACCTTTGTTCGCCTGAGGCTGTTGCCGCTGAGGCTGCGTCCGCTGAGAACCACCACTACCGCTAGTCTTACTCACTCCACCAGCCATTCTTCATTTCTCCTTTGCTCAAGACAGGTTAGGCACATCTTACCACCGGCTCCTCGGTCATGCATAGAGCACTTGTAACATGAAGTTTGCCGATGTTAACAAATAAAGACGGAACGTAAACAGCCTGTTAACTCGAGGTCAAAGGGGGAAGGGCCACCTCCAGCACTTCTTCCATCCCTTCCACGAAAACGAAGTCCAGCTTGGACTTGACGTTCTCGGGCACATCCTGCAGGTTCTTCTGGTTGGCCCGGGGCAGCACCACGCGCTGAACGCCGGCGTTGTAGGCGGCCAGAACCTTCTCCTTGATCCCTCCCACCGGCATGACCCGCCCCCGCAGCGTGATTTCTCCTGTCATCACCACGCTCCAATCGACCGGCAGCCGGGTGACGGCCGAAACCAGAGCCGTGGCCATGGTAATTCCGGCCGAGGGACCGTCCTTGGGGATGGCCCCCGAGGGTA
This sequence comes from Candidatus Xenobia bacterium, assembly GCA_045863235.1. GTDB lineage: Bacteria > Vulcanimicrobiota > Xenobia > Xenobiales > QWHO01 > QWHO01. The sequence goes on from BTUM01000027.1 coordinate 47,451, forward strand.
CGTGCAGATGCAAGTCGTGGGCATAATAATCGAACGGGATTCCCTGACGACCACAGTAGCTGCGGACCCAGGTGGCGGCCGCTCGAGCCGATTCCTTCATGACCTGGCCCAGGGATCCGGTCAGAACCAGCCGCCCTTTCCCCTCGGTCAGGTTAGCCTCGATCAGCAAGACCTCCCCCCCCACCGAGGTCCAGGAGAGGCCTCGAGCCGCTCCCAGGAGGTCGCGGGGCTCGCGCTCATCGCACCCCCACTCGAAGATGGGCACCCCCAGCGCTTTCTCCAGGTGACGTGGCAAAACTGGCCCGGGCCTTCGTCCGAGCACCTTCTCGACCACCTGCCGGGCCCGTTTACGGCACAGCCTGGCGATCTGGCGGTCGAGATTGCGAACCCCGGCTTCCCGAGTGTAATTGCGGATAATGGCCCGAACGGTCTCCTCGGGCAGGCCGAGCTGGCGAGAGCTCAGTCCGTGGGCCTCCAACTGCCGGGGTACCAGGAAGCCCAGTGCGATGTGTATCTTCTCCTCTTCCGTGTAGCCGGGAATTCGAATCACTTCCATGCGGTCACGCAAAGCTGGAGGAACCGGGTCGAGCAGGTTGGCGGTCAGCAAGAACATGACCTCGGAGAGGTCCACTGTGACTCCCAGATAGTGGTCCTTGAACTCCTTGTTCTGCTCGGGATCGAGCGCCTCGAGCAGCGCGGCCGAGGGGTCGCCACGAAAATCCAGGCCGAGCTTGTCGATCTCATCGAGCACGAGCACCGGGTTCTTACTCTTGGCCTGACACAAAGACTGCACGATGCGTCCGGGGAAGGCGCCCACATAGGTGCGCCGATGCCCGCGGATCTCCGCCTCGTCCCGCACCCCTCCCAGCGAGGTGCGATGGAACTTCCGACTCAAGGCCCGAGCGATCGAGCGCCCCAGGGAGGTCTTCCCCACCCCAGGAGGGCCCACAAAGCAGAGGATGGGGCCCTTGTGGGCCCCCGCCAGCTGACGCACGGCCAGGAACTCCAGGATGCGCTCCTTGACGTCTTTGAGCCCAAAGTGGTCCTCGTCCAGGCAGGCTGCCGCTCGCTTGAGGTCGAGCTGGTCCTCGGTGCGAGAGCTCCACGGTACCTGGAGCAGCCAGTCGAGGTAAGTGCTCAGAACCGTCCGCTCGGCGGCCGCAGGAGGGGTGCGCTCGAGCTTCTTGAGCTCTTTCTCGGCATGCTCGCGAACGTCGCTGGGAAGCTCGGCTCGGGCGATCGTGTCGGCCAGTTGGCGAACCTCCTCCTCATCCTCGTCCCCGCTCCCGAGCTCTTCCTGGATCGCCCGCAGCTGCTGGCGCAGGAAGTACTCCCGTTGCCCCTTCTCCATCTCGCGCTCGGCCCGCGACTGGAGTCGGTTCTCGATCTTGAGCACCTCGAGCTCGCGCGACAGATGCACCGACACCAGCCTGAGCCTCTCTCCGGCGTGAGCACACTCGAGCAGGACCTGCTTCTCGGCCAGTCCGGTGTCCAGGTGAAAACCGATGACATCGGCCAGGTGACCGGGGTCGGTAATGTTGATGAGAGCGACGAGCAACTCGGGTGGAACGTCCTTGCCCAGGTCGACCGCCTGACGAAACTGGTTGAGCACCACCTGCATCCCGGTGCGGGCCGCTTCCTCGCTGCCCCCCCGCTCGGCCAGCATGCGGATGCTGACCCGAAAGAAGGGTTTGCTCTGCCGCGTGCGCAGGATGCGGGCCCGCTCAAGCCCCTGCACCACGACGCGGTAGCCCCCTTCGGGAAGTCGCAGCGCCTGCAGGATGCTGCAGTAAGTTCCCACCGTGTAGAGGTCCCGCCGGCCCGGTTGATCCAGCCCCGGGTCTCGCTGGGTGACCACGAAGAGGCCGCGCTCGTGCTCCAGTGCTCTCTCCAGCGCCCGCACGCTGGGCTCGCGCCCCACCAGCAAAGGCATGATGAGATGCGGGAACAAGACCACTTCCTTCAGGGCCATGAGCTCAACCTCGCGCTGAGCCGGCTCGTCGGAGACCGGCTCAGGCAGCGGAAGCACGTTGCGAATTCGGCGCCGAGCCATAAGGCCATACTTTTCTCGCCGGTCAGGCCCTCTCCTCGCCCAGGCCGCCCATCAGGGCCGATTTGTCCGGTTGGCAACAAACTGGAAATACAGGGATAACAAAGCACCGAAGGTCGCCGGCTTATCGTGCAGGACAAGACCGCTCAGGAGGCCAGCCGTGAACATCCAGATCATTCCCATCGAATCGAACGACCCGCTCATGGTCGAAGTACCCCTGGAGCAGCCGATGGTCGAGCTGGCCAATCCCAGGTTGCGGGCCGCCGACCTCTGCCTGTAAGGCAATGCCAAAGCTTATGGTCGCTGGGCGGGGAGTTCGCACTCCGCTTTATAAGTCAGCCCCCCTGAGTGAGGGCAGGTCGATCGTCGGCCTCTTCAGGTCCAACAAAAAAGCCTCGGAGTTGCTCCGAGGCTTTTTTTGGTGCGGAAGGGGAGACTCGAACTCCCACGGGCGTAAGCCCACTGGACCCTGAACCCAGCGCGTCTGCCAATTCCACCACTTCCGCAGGTCGGGCGTTATCCTAGCACAGGGCTGGCGCCTCCGTCAATGGCCTGCAACTCCGACTGCTCCCGAGCCATCTGATCGCACGCTTCGTTGTGCTCGTGGCCGGCATGGCCTTTGACGTGCTCCCAGGTCACATAGTGCTTACGAGCGGCCTCCAGCAAGCTCTGCCACAGGTCCTGATTCTCCACGTCCTTCCTGGCAGAAGTGCGCCACCCGTTTCTTTGCCAGCGGTCCAGCCAGTTCTGGTTGAAAGCTTGCACCAGATAACTCGAATCGCTGTAGATGGCCACTCGAACCTTGGAGCGGGTCAGACTTCGCAATGCCTCCAGGGCCGCCGTCATTTCCATGCGATTGTTGGTGGTGTGCGCTTCGCCTCCGCAGATGTCACGCACTTTCCCCGTGGGCACGTGGATCAGACGGGCAGCCCACCCTCCGGGACCCGGGTTCCCCTTGCAGGCGCCATCGGTATAAACGATGACTTCAGGCTGATTGGCTACTGGGGCCTCCCGGTGGCCTGCATGGCGCTGTCTTCCTCACCCATCGACTTCTCTTCATCGATAAACGGCAAGGCAAAGTCCGTCACAAAGGGAATCTTGACATACTGACCGCGCCACGCCATCAACATGGCGTAGAGGACGGCCAGCAGGGAAAGCCAGCCCAGAAGCTTGACGAGAGGGTAGAGCATCAAGCCAAAAAGCGGGTTGCGGCCCAGGAAGGCGGCAAGAGTGCGAACCAGAACCCCGCCCCCCCAGAGGGCCAGGCCCATGAAGAACCCCTGATAGCTGTGATAACGCAGAAACCGGATCGCTCGCTTCTCCGGGGTCAGGTAAACCAGAAGGAAGACCAGCGGCCAGAAGGGATAGGCCAACCCGGCCAACAGTCGGTCGTCGCGCGACACGCTCAGGTCCTTGCTCAAAAGAAAACGCCTCCGCTGGCGCTATTTACGCGCAAGACGAAGGCGAAACCTGCCAACCAGAGTTGGGGCCAAGCGCGAAAGGCGCCCGGACTTCCTCCACTCCCGCGCATAGAGCTGTTCAGAACTAGCAGAATGCGCGGCAATCTGTTGAACGGCGCAGCGCTAACATCTGAAGTGTTTCAACGCGCGGCGCGTTAGCGCAGGACGCGGCGAGAGCCGATGTATGTACGCCGATAGTAATCCTCGCGCAGGCTGCTGACGCAGACCCCACGGGAGGATGAGGCGTGAATGAACTTTCCATCGCCGAGGTAGATGCCTACATGGGACGGACCGGGGAGGTAGGTCTCGAAGAAGACCAGGTCGCCCGGCTGCTCCTGGCCACGGGCTACGCCCACGCCAGCGTTGAACTGGACGTCGGCGGTGCGGGGCAACCGGATTCCGTTCATGGCAAAGACGCGCTGGGTGAATCCCGAACAGTCGATCCCTCGAGCGGTCGTGCCCCCCATTACGTAAGGAGTGCCCATGAAGCCGTTGGCGCTACGAATCACGCTGGAAACCAGGCGGCCACGCCGCGAGCCCGCCAGGGAATGCCGGTCGCCGCTGCGGTCGAGTCCAGGCTCGTAGGCCATCTCGACCACTCGACCATCCGGGCCGATGATGCGCCGGAGTTGCTCGGGCTTGGCGTCGATCTTGATCAGGTGCGCAGCCGGCGGCTCGGCATCGAGACCTGCGATCACAAGCGGATCCTGCACTTGCTCGGTTCCCGAGCCGACTTCGTCGGCCGTCGGCAGCACGAGCACCGTGCCGGCCGTCAGAGCATCAGACTTCTTCAGGCCAGGGTTGGCCTGCAAAATTGCATTGACATTGAGGCTGTGAGCCTTGGCAATTTTGGTCAGAGTGTCGGTGGCGCGAACCGAGTAGAGTATTTCGGCTCGGGCCGGGGCCATCAGGGCCAGCAATCCCAGCACCATGACGGCATTCTTGAGGCGGACATTGATCCTCAAAGAAACACCTGCCTTTCTTGAATCCCAATCACCAGCGTTCGGCTCGTGATTGAAAAAGATTCCCCCTCGTTATGGTCTTCCTTCGCTTTCTGCGAGAAGAGTCCTCTCTCTCGCCACAGCCTCTCAAGTGCTTGATTTGAAGCCGTTCCTTCTCATTGTCGACAGCGAAGGACTGCTTTGAGGCACGGCCTTCCCTCCCCCGATGGAAGATTACCTGGTCTCGAATCAACTTCAAAGGAACAAGTCTTCGACCGCTCCTGCCTTCGCGGACATTCTCCCCGGGGGAACTGCTCGCGAAAATGTAGAAAGGCCGCTCCGATGTTGCTCTGCTATCACTGCCTGAACCTGAGCAAGCCCCAGGATCAGTGCGAACACTGTGGAGCTGACCTACCGGCCCGCAAAGCCCCTCCGCGCATCCAGACAAAGACGGCCCTGCTGAACCGCTGGTCGCTCGAGTATCGAACCCGAGACATCGAGCGCCCCGAGCTCGAAACCCGGTTGGCCGAAGAGGAGCGGACTATCCGAACGATTCTTGGCCAGGCAGCCGACGAGCAGTTCGACTCCGAATCCCTGCCGATGGTCGAGGAAGAGCTCCGCACCGGACGCCAGGGCCTGCAAGCCTACCTCGAGGCCCTGGCCGGGTTTCGGACCTGGCTCGACACGGTTGACTCCGGCGAGCTCAAACGGGTCCTGGCCCTGGCCGCTCAGGCCGACAGTCTCATGAACGATGCGGTAGCAATGAACTTTAACAACTATCGCACTTACCTGGAGAGCATGGGGGAGTTTCTCCACCAGGCAGGCTACCAGGGGCCACAATAGAGCTGATTCGCAGGCCAGGCCTTACTTGAGCAGCCCCTTCATGGGCTCGAACAGGCTGTCCTGAAGCCCGGCATTCACCTTGACCCCGCGATAGACCCGTGCCTGACGCAGAACCTGGTCGACGTAAATCTCCAGCCGCATGGGAAGATAGCGACCGTCTTCGAGTTGCTTGATGTCGCGGTAGACGACCTTCTTTTCACCGGGCCCGCTGGAGCCTTCGCCCTTGACCTTCACGACGAGTTGCAGGGGCACACGCCGAGCCGGGTCGATCCAGACCCGCGTCGGCAGGTCGGGGTGCTCAGGATTGGAGATCTCCACCACTTTTACGGGAATGCCCTCGAAAGACTCCGAGCCCACCAGCTTGTAGTCGTCATTGGCGTCGTGGGGATACTTCTGCAGACTGAAGGGGAGCTGCAAGCTCGGCTGCTGAGTATCGGCCCCCTTCTTGACGGGGTACTGGCCCATGGAGATGAACATCCACATGTTGCTGCCATCGCGAATGATGACGGCTTGCTTACCATCGAGTTGAGTGCCGGGCTCGTGGAACACGGTATCCACTCGAAGTCGATTGGGAAACTTGTAGTAAACCCGGTCGGTGCCGGAAGGAAGGAGGTTTCCCACCCCATCCTGCTCGACCAGTTCGCTGCACTCGATCTCCAGAATCAGGTCGCGAATGGGCAATCCCTGAGCTGGCGTGTAGAGATTGTCAACCAGCTGACGGGCTTCGCTGGAAGAGACTCCGGGGACCGGGCCGGGGACTGGAGAGCCTGTCGCAGTTGGGGAGGCGGCGGGATTGGATGGGCCGGTCACACGACCGCTGGGGTAGTTTTGAGCCAGAGCTGGCCAGCCGGCCAGACACAAAAGCAGGGCGAGACACAGGACCATCGACCTGGAGTACACAGCAAGACCTGTATTAGACAGGCGTCAGGGGCTCCCTTCCTTGGAGGAGTCTGGAAAAAGCTCGCCGAAGCCCGCCGCACAGCCGGATTGTAAGCGAAGCACGCAGCCAGGCTGCGAGCAGAGCAATCACCTTTGGGAGGAACTTCGTGAGCGAGCAGGCGGGCGACCAGACACTTCAAGATCCGTCCATGAGCAAGCTGAAGGCACAACTGCCGCAAGAAACTGCTCAGGCGCCTGAGCCCGAGCGGGTGAATGAGCGCCTGATTCAGCTGGAGGATGCTGCTCGCAAGACAGCCGAGGGTGAGTGGTCGGCTGAAGAGCTTGGCGAGTTCCTGGACGGCATCATTCGCATTCTCAACGAGCGCGAGCAGCAGATCCGCGAGATCGAGATTCCCCCTGAGGCCGTGGAGGACTTTCGTGAGGAGCTCGAGGTCGGCTTCTCCGGTATCCAGCTCTACACCGAGGGCGTCCAGCGCATGCTGCTGTTCGTGGAAGACCCCAACCCGGCGCACCTGGAGGAAGGGCTCGAGCTGGCGCGCCAGGGCAATGACCACATCAACGAGGCCATGCGCATCAACCGCGAGAATCGCCGCAAGCTCGAAGAAATGTACATCGACGCCTCCACCATGATGTAATGGAGCCCGCCGAAGGACCATGAAAAAAGCCCGGGCTTCGAGGCCCGGGCTTTTTCGTGGTCCGAGATTCAGCTTCGGAAATACTGGTGCCACATCTCGTTGACGCGTTGCATGGTCATCGCCTGGTTGACGGTCGACTCCTGGAAGGTCTTCATCCAGTAGTCCATGGTTTCTTTCATGATCTTCCAGCGCTCGGCCTCATGCTTTTGCCGCTCGGCCCAGATCTGCATCCAGATGTCGCGAGCCCCTTCCTGGTCCTGAAGGATCTGCTGCATTCGGCGAGCCTGGTCAGCCGCGGACATGGTCGGGCCGCCAGGACCACCGGGGCCTCCCGGGCCGGACGGGGGAATCCCGCTCCCGCCGGGCGGAACACCGCCACCACCGGGCGGGATGCCGCTCCCACCGGGCGGAACGCCGGTCCCCCCAGGGGGAATTCCGCTCCCTCCGGGTACGAATGCGCTGCCCCCAGGAGGCACACCGCCGCCGCCTCCAGGGGGAAGGCCCGAGCCGCCTCCAGGAGGAGTTGCTCCGCCTCCATTACCGGGCGCCTCGGCCACCGGCGAGGAGAGCAGGCCCGGAGCATTGGTGGAGCCGAGCAGCTGCTGCGCGGGTGGGCCTTGCAGGGCCAGACCGGACTGCTGGCCGACCAGCTGGTTTCCGCCCGGAGCCACGGGACCGCCGCCGTTGCCGGCCAGAGTCACCAGGTTCGTCCCGGCGGGAGTGCCGCCCAGGCTGTAGACCAGGCCCCTGCCCGTATTGGCGATCTGCTCCATCAGGCCGTACTGACTGAGCTTGTCTCCGTAGGCTTTGAGCTCGGCGTTGCCAGGATCACTGGCCAGTTGAGCCGCGACTTCTTTGCTGGCTGCCTGACGGAAGATATCGATCGCGGGCGTCTGCTTGCCGGCTGCCCGATCGGCTTCGAACGCCTGGTTCAAAGCATCTCCGAAGGCAGGATTCTTAGCCAGTTGCGGGGGAACGTTGGTGCTGATGTCGCCTTCCAGCTGGTTCAGTTGCGCAGAGGCCACATTGATGGCCGCCTGACCAGCGGCCGCGCCACCGGGCAACCCCTGACCCATCAGAGCCTTCCCCTCGTTCGCGAAGGCTGACTTGAAGCCATCCGGCGCCACCGAGACCAGCTCCACAAGCTGTTTGCCAAGTTGCTCAGGATCAAGAACTTCGGCCTGGCTCCCCGATTCGGCCCGAGGGGTGTTCTCGCGCCTGACCAGCTCGCGCGACTGGGACTCTTCGCCCTGGCGCGTCTGCTTGGCGCCGGCCTGGCCGGTGAGGCCCAGGTGGGTCGCGTTCTCCAGGTGCTCAGCGTGACGCTCCTGGTGGCTGAGGGTCACCTCGTCGTTTCGCTGCTCGACGGAGGTTCCGTCCGTCTTGCGAGTGGTTCCGGTGACCGCAGTCTGGCCCACGTGCTCGGTGCGCTTGACGAGGGCCTGCTGATTCCCGACCGCCGGATTGATGGGACTTCCACTTGTAGCCACGAAGCTCGCTCCTTTATCCCAGGTGTGTGGAGTATACCAGCCTGCGCTGAAGGCGTAAACGTCGAGTTTGTTTCCAAACTGTAAACAGATGGCCAATCCGATAAATGTTAAAGCCCCGGGCGCCTGGAGCGTGGTCGGGCGTCGCGCAGCCGGAAATTGCCTCCGGGGCGCGACGACCACCCATCCACCGAGCCCAGAAAGCCCGGCGGCATCGGCCTAGCTCTTGATGTAGTCGCTCCATTTGTTGAACATCTTGTCCTGCGTCTTGGCCTGGTTGACGGTCACGTCCTGCTGAATCTCGAAAATCTTCGTCTGTGTCTCGCGCAGAATCTTCCAGCGCTCGGCCTGCTGCTTTTGCGTATCGGCCATCATCTGGGTCTGAATGGTCTGGGCCTGCATCTGGTCGCTCAGGGCCATCTGGGCGATCGAGGCGGCGTTGGCGGCTCCACCGATGAGTAACATGGTCGGTCCCTCCTGATTCTCTCTCTATCCCTCAAAAGTAGACGAAAGCTCTGAAAAAAAGCTGAGGGGCCGGCCTTGCGACCGACCCCGCAGAGAAAGCCCCACCCGATACAGGGACTTAGCTCTTGATATAGTCGCTCCACTTGTTGAACATCTTGTCCTGCGTCTTGGCCTGGTTGACCGTGACGTCCTGCTGAATTTCGAAGATCTTGGTCTGCGTCTCGCGCAGAATCTTCCAGCGCTCGGCCTGCTGCTTCTGCGTATCGGCCATCATCTGGGTCTGAATGGTCTGGGCCTGCATCTGGTCGCTCAGGGCCATCTGGGCGATCGAGGCGGCGTTGGCTGCTCCACCAATGAGTAGCATTGTTTTCGGTCCTCCCGGGTGTGTTATTTTTGACTTCTCTGTCTTGGGACTTCTATCACGCGCCCGGGCCGGAAAGTAAAGATGCTTGTCTCTGTATCCGGGCAGTTTTCCTGAGGACGGCGGGTGACTTGCCGACCCGGCCGCAAGGCCGGGTCTGCAACCGAAAACGGCTCGACCTCGCGGCCGAGCCGGCTTGAAGCGGACCTGAGCCTAGCTCTTGATGTAGTCGCTCCACTTGTTGAACATCTTGTCCTGCGTCTTGGCCTGGTTGACCGTGACGTCCTGCTGAATTTCAAAGATCTTCGTCTGGGTCTCACGCAGAATCTTCCAGCGCTCGGCCTGTTGCTTCTGCGTGTCGGCCATCATCTGGGTCTGGATGGTCTGGGCCTGCATCTGGTCACTCAGGGCCATCTGGGCAATTGAAGCTGCGTTGGCTGCACCACCGATTAAGAGCATACGTGAAACCCCTTCCAGCGTTTAGACTTCGCCCCTATTATCCCATCCCACCTCAACAAAGTAAAGACCAATGTTTGCAAACATTTTGTTAACTTGTGCGACGGAAGTGCTCAATCCACGTGCGTCTGGTTCACAACCAGTTTGACGCCTGCCGCCTTGAGGTCTTCCACCAGCTTCTCGTTGTTCTCGTAGAGGGTCAGCACGGTGGCGTCGCGGGCGGCCGTGACCACCACCTCCATCATTTCCAGAAAGAGCTTGGGATCCACCGAGGGGGACTCGGAAAGGCGCTTGAGCAGGTCGGTGTTCTGGGGACGCTTCATCTCCCGGGCCCAGCTCTCGAGATACATCCGATTGAAGATGCTGAGCATCGCGGGGGCGCTGAGGCCGAGCTGACCTTCCAGATCGCTGGCGGTGGCTTCTTCCATGTCGAGCTACCTCCTGACCACCGAGTTGATGCGGTTGGCGATATCCATCAAGTAACCGTTGATTCCCTGAGGCCCAATCTTTTGCATGTGATCGAAGAGAGAACGCCAGGTCTCCAGCAGATGCTTGAGGTCGGCGTCGCTCGAGACATAGGGAGGCGACACTCGGATCACCTCAGGGCAGTGCACCATCGAGGTGAGCAGGATGCTGTGCTCCTCGCGAATCATCTCCTGCACGGTCAGGCCGACAGCTGGAGCCGTCGTGCACAGGCAGCGCATCAATCCCACGCCCCGATGGCCTACGGCAAGGTCCGGGAAGTCGCGGCACAGCTCGTCGAAGCCCTTCTCGAGGAGATTGCCCAGATGGGCTGAGCGCTCGACCAGTTTCTCGCTCTCGAGCGCATCCAGGGTGGCCACACCGGCCGCGCAGGCCAGCGGATTGCCGGCAAAGGTCGAGTTATTGAAGAGGGGTCGCGCCTCCTCGGCGGCCCGAACTCGGGCCGAGTAGAGCACGGCTGAAACCGGGCAGACCGCGCCCGACAAAACTTTGCCGACACAGATCAGATCGGGCACCACTCCTGAGGCGTCCAGCGCGAACCAGCGGCCGGTGCGACCAAGTCCCGACTGGATCTCATCGGCGATCAGCAGGGCTCCGTGAGCATCGCAGAGAGCCCTGACCCGCCGCAGGTACTCGGGAGTGGCTACCGAGCAACCGGAAGCCCACTGGACCGGCTCGAGAATCACGGCGGCCACATCCGGTCCCATGGCCTTCTCGAGCGCGGCAACGTCCAGGAAGGGGACGATGGTCGCGTCGCTCAAGTTGGGCGTGCCGCTCTTCCAGTAATCGATGCCTCCCACGCTGAGGGTGCCGATCGACATTCCATGGTAGCCCATGTGCATGCCGATGAAACGGGGGCGTCCGGTCGCCAGGCGCGCCAGCTTCAACGCCGCCTCCACCGCCTCCGTTCCCGAGTTGAGGAAGGCGCAGAAGGGCAGATTCCCCGGCACTCGCGCCGAAAGTCGAGCGGCCAGAACAGCTTGACCGGGCACGATGCCGGCTCGGGTCGAGAGCGCGGCGCGCTCGAGCTGTCGCTTCACTGCCTCGATCACTTTGGGATGCGCATGGCCCAGCCCGAAGGTACCCCCCGCACCCATGCAGTCATAGTAACGACGACCCCGAGGATCGATGAGATAGGCGCCTTCCCCCCGCCACTCGACCAGGGCGCTGCCCAGAGCCCGCAAAGAGCGAGCCAGGGTGGGATTCATGTGCCTCTCCTGCAGGTCGAGCTGGTCGGCCAGCAACTGGGCGTACTCGGCTTCGTCGAGAACCTCGGGATAGTCCAACCAATCGCGCATGTGGGCCCTTCCTCAACGCACGGCGGCGATCAGCTCGCTCACCATGGTGTAGCGGTTTTTTCCGAACGGAGGGATCAGGTACACCCCCCGAATCTTCTTGCGAATCCGTGCCAGGAGGTCGTTTGTCAGCTCCATCGCCAGTTTCTGGCCATCCTCCGGTGTCTCAACCTTCTCGTACTGCGCCAGAATCTCCTCGGGTATGACGATTCCGGGGATCTTGCCGGCGGCGAAGAACTCGGCATTTCGTCGACTGGTGATGGGCAAAATGCCAACCAGGATGGGAATCGGGAGATGGGCGGTGGCCTCCAGCATCATGTCCACCTCCAACTCACGGTAGACCGGCTGGGTATAGATGAACTGCGCTCCCGCTTCCACCTTCTGCTCCAGCCATTTGAGCTGAGCCTTGTGCCCGCGGCCGGGGTTAAAGCCCCCTCCGATCATGAAGTCGCACCGGCAGCAGGGGGCCTGATTGAAAAGGCGACCCGCATTCATGCTCTTGATCAGGCGCATGAGGTTGACCGAGCTCTTGAGGTCGTTGACCCTGGAGGAGTACTTATCGTGGTCGCCCACATTGGGATGGTCGCCTGTCACGGCCAGCACCGCCCGGATGCCGGCGTGCCAGGCGCCCAGCAGATAGGATTGCACCGCGACTAGATTGCGATTGCAGGCCGAAAGATGGATCATGGTCGGGATCTGCGTCTCGCGCTGCATCTGGGCCGCCGACACCAGCGGGTCCACGGTCACCTTGGCCCCAGCATTATCGGGCACGTCAAAAAGGTGGGCACCCTCCTGAGCAAGCTTCTTGCCAGCCTCGAGAAAGCTGGTCAGGGAATGCTCGCGGTTGGGGCGCATCTCGACCGAGATGACGAAATCGACGCTTTTAAAGACCTGCTCGAAGGGATTGGGCTCCTGCACCGCCTCGGGAGCGGGGGCAACCACCTCCTGCACCCGTAGCGCACTGGGATGGCGCTCGGCGGGGGGCTTGAGACCCTCGACAGCCTGCTTGAGCATGGCGATGTGCGCCGGCTCGGTGCCACAGCAACCGCCTACGATACAGGCACCCGCTTCGACCAGGCGCTTGCCGAACCGCTGGAACTGTTCGGGATTGACATGGTAGACCACGCGGCCCCGGTCGATCTCGGGCGAGCCGGCATTGGGCATGGCCACCAGCGGCAGGTGGGTGAACTGAGCCAGGCGCTGGATGGTTTCCAGAACATCGTAAGGTGCTCGGCAGTTGGCCCCCATCAGATGGGCGCCCAGTCGGGTGGCCAGCAACGCGAACTCACTGATGTCAGCTCCGGTGCCGGTTTTCCCGTTCTGGACTCCGCCCACCTCGAACAGCACTGGAACCCCGAAAGAAACGGCCTCGCGCAGGGCCGCCTGGGCCTCATAGAGCGACTGAAAGGTTTCCAGAGCCAGGAAGTCGACGCCGGCCTGCACCAGGGCCTCCATCTGCTCGTTGAAGATGGCCGCCACTTCGCTCTCTTCATACTCGTGGCGAATGTGGTGAATCTCGAGTGGGCCCACCGAGCCTCCCACGAACCGCTCGGGACCGGCGCACTCGCGGGCCATCCTGACCCCCTCGATGTTGATCTCGCGGACCTCGTTGGCCAGCCCATGGCGGGCCAGCTTGATGGAGTTGGCTCCGTAGGTATTGGTGAGGAGAATGTCGGCACCCACCTCCACGTAAGAGCGGTGCACGGCCATCACCAACTGGCGATAGAGCGGGTCGAGGTTGAGGCCGTCCAGGCATTCGTGCCCGGCCCCGCGCAGACCCTGAAGCCGGGTGCCCATGGCCCCATCGCAGACCAGGACCCTGGTCTTGATGGCTTCCAGCAGCGTTTTCTTCGCAGTGATGGGCGCTTCCCACATCGCCCGGGCTGCTTCGTCTTAGACCTGGACCATTCCCACCGAGTTGACGTTGACTTTTGGGGCGATTTCGTTCCAAGAGAGCAGCACCAGGTTGGGGAAGGAGCGCTCGGTCAATTTGCGCAGGGCCGAGCGAACCGGGGGTGAGCACAACAAGATCGGCTGGAGGCCGCGCTCCTGCAACTGCTGCACCTGGCCCGAGATGGCCTGCAGGATCTCCTGGCCGGTATTGGGGTCCAGGGTCAGGAACGAGCCCGCCTCAGTGCGCTGGATGGCCGACTGGATGACCTGCTCGATGGACGGGTCGAGCGTGATCACGTTGATCGTGCCCTCATTGTTCATGTACTCTTTGCAGATCACCCGGCTGAGAGCCACCCGCACGAACTCGGTGAGCATCTCAGGGTCTTTGGTGATGTGCACGTTGTCGGCCAGTGTCTCCAGAATGGTGACCAGGTCGCGGATGGAGACCCGTTCTTTGACCAGATTCTGGAGCACCTTCTGAACTTCGCCCAGGGTCAGGGCGTCGGGGATGACCTCCTTGACCACGGCCGGGTGGGTCTTCTTGACGGTGTCGATGAGGGCCTGAACCTCCTGGCGGCCGAGCAGCTCGTTGGCGTGGCCGCGCACGACCTCGGTCAATTGGGTCGCCACCACGCTCACCGGGTCGAAGATCATACAACCGAGCCGCTCGGCGTCGCCACGCTGCTCGGGCGAGATCCAGACGCCGGGCATGCCGTAGGTCGGGTCGACCGTCTTGGTGCCGCGCAGATTCTTCAGCTTCTCTTCCGGGCCGATGGCCAGGAACTGATTGATCTGAACCTCGCCCTGAGCCACCTCGATCTCCTTGATCTTGATGACGTAGGCATTGGGCTTGAGCTGCAAGTTGTCGCGGAAGCGCACACCGGGAACCACGATACCGAGCTCGAGGGCGATGTGACGACGAATCGAGGTGACGCGCTCGAGTAGCTTGGCGCCCTGGTTGGGGTCCACCAGAGAGAGGAGGCCGCGTCCCACTTCCAGCGAGATGGGGTCGACCTGCATCAACTGCACGACGCTCTCTGGCTTCTTGACCTCGGCCTTCTTCTTCTGGTCTTGCTCCTGGGCCTGAACGTCGGCAACCTGGACCGACTTCTTGGTCAGAATCGTGCCCACGAAGAACATCAGGCCGCCCAGGCAGAAGAAGGGAAGTGGCGGGAAGGCAAACAGCCCTACCACTCCCAGACCCCCGAGCAGGATCATAAAGCCGGCAGCCATTTTGAGCGCGCCCGGCTGGGCGGTGATCTGGCGGGTCACGTCGGAGCCCAGGTTGGAGTCGGAAGCGGCGCGCGAGACCACCATACCCATCGAGGTCGACATCAAGAAGGCGGGAAGCGTGGTGATGAGGCCGTTTCCGATGGAAAGAATGGCGTAGATGTTGATGGCGTGGCCAGCCGACATCTTGTGGTAGAGCACGCCCACCAGGATGCCGCCGATCACGTTCACGACCATGATGACGATGGCCGCCATCGCGTCGCCTTTGACGAACTTGCCGGCACCGTCCATAGCGCCGTAGAAGTCGGCTTCCTTTTCGATCTGGCGCCGTTTGTTCTTGGCGCCTTCGGCATCGATCAGGCCAGCGTGCAGGTCGGCGTCGATGGCCATCTGTTTACCGGGCATCGCGTCCAGGGTGAAGCGGGCGGCCACCTGGGCGATACGCTCGGCACCGTTGGTGATCACCATCAGCTGAATGATGATCAAGATGATGAACATGATGAAGCCGACGACCAGGTTGCCGCCTACCACGACCTCACCGAAGGCGGGGATCAGGTGGCCGGCGCCGATGGGCTTCTTGCTGACCGGGTCGAGCACGTTGCCGTGCAGCAGGATCATACGCGTGGCCGACACGTCCAGGGCCAGCCGGAAGAGGGTGGCCACCAGCAGCAGGGTCGGGAAGACGGCGAATTCGAGGGGCTCGGCGATGTAGATCGAGATCAGGATGGTGATCAAGGAGCCGGCGATGTTCACCACCAGCAGAAGGTCCAAGAAGTCGGGCGGCATGGGCACGATCAGCATCATCACGATGCCGATCACGACCACGGCGATGCCGATGTCTGAGAACTTTAAAAGCTTGAGTAATGGATGGTCGGGTAAGCCGTCAGCTGGGTTCGGTTGTCCGGCCATAGATTACGTCCTTTCCGTCATCGCCGCGCCCCGGTCTTGCCGCGCCGCCGCTTCATCTCGCGTTTTCGTTTCAACTTGATCACGTAGGCCAGCACCTCGGCCACCGCCTTGTAGAGCTCGGTGGGGATGGCCTGGCCCACCTCGCAGGCTCCGAACAGCGTTCGCGCCAGCTCGACGTTCTCGATGATGGGTACGTCGTGGTCCTCAGCCTTGACCTTGATCTGCTGGGCCACCAGGTTCTCCCCCTTGGCCACGACCATGGGAACCGGATCGACCCCGGTTTCGTACTTCAGGGCAATGGCCAGATGGGTAGGGTTGGTCACCACCGCCGAGGAGTTGGGCACCTCCTCCATCATGCGGCCCTGGGCGCCCTGGCGCATGAGCTGGCGCATCTTGGCCTTGACCTGAGGGTTCCCCTCGGTATCCTTATACTCGTCTTTCAACTCTTGCATGCTCATGCGCATCTGCTTCATGAACTGCTTGTACTGGAACAAGTAGTCGAGAATGGAGAGAGCCGTCATGCCGATCAGCACCTGGAAGGTGAGGCGCACCAGAATCGTCTTCACCAGGGCGATGGTCTGGTTGAGGTCCATCTGCGGGGAGGCAGCGAACTTGGGCAACTCGCCCTTGACGCACTTGTAGCAGATCCAGCCGATAACCACCACTTTCAGGATCTGCTTGACCAGTTCCATGACCGACTTCATGGAGAAGATCCGCTTGAACCCCTCGATGGGGTTGATCTTGCTCAAGGACGGCTTGAGGGGCTCGACCGTAAACAGAAACTTGACCTGGGCTACGTTGGCCAGAATGGCCATGATGAACACCGAGGCCAGCAGTGGGGCCAGCACGATGAGCACGGTGCCCATCATCAACATCGATTCGCCCATCAGGTTGCGCTCGTTCATCTGGAAAGTGGGGATCAGCATCCAGATGTACTTGGTGTAGTCGATGATGCGGGCGAGCATCATCTTGCCGCAGGTCAGCAGCACCCCGTAGCAGGCCAGCAGAAGCAGCGTGGAGATGATCTCCTGGCTCTTCAGTACCTGGCCTTTCTTGCGCGCTTCCTGGAGCTTATGCTCGGTCGGTTCCTCGGTCTTGTCACTGTCGCTGCCGCCCACGCTGCCTCACCTCCTCTCGGGCTCAATCTGGGGCCATCAAACGGATGGTCTGCATGATCTGATCCTGATTGACCGCGAACTGCTGAGTCAGCAGCTGGCAAACGTAGGGAAGCCCTACCGTCAACAAGCTCAAACCGATACCTATATTCATTGGAAAGCTTAACATGAAAACGTTCATCTGAGGAGCCACGCGGGCCAGCAATCCCAGAGCGATCTGGCCGATGAAGAGGGCTGCCAGAGCGGGCGCGGCAATCTGAATACCGATAGAGAAGACGTCCCCGGCTGCGGAGACAAAGCCCTCTACGATGTTCCCGGGCATCTGAAAGTGAGTAACCGGCACGACCTGGAAGCTCTCCCAGATCGCGATCACCATCTTGTGGTGGCCGTCGAGCAACAGATAGAGCTGCATGGCCAGATAGAAGTGCAAACGACGGATCAGGT
This sequence comes from Candidatus Xenobia bacterium, assembly GCA_045863235.1. GTDB lineage: Bacteria > Vulcanimicrobiota > Xenobia > Xenobiales > QWHO01 > QWHO01. The sequence goes on from BTUM01000027.1 coordinate 64,418, forward strand.
TGATGGCGCCGTGGCTGGAGGGGTCGGCCGAGGCGGCCACCGAGAGGCCCAGTTGGATGTCCAGCATCTCGCCCCCGAACTGGGCCGCTGCCAGCACCATGAAGGAGATGAACCCGATGGCCAGTCCCACCCCGACCTGGGTGAGAAGGGCTCCGAAAAAAGTCCGAGCTTCCATCACCTCGTAGATGTTCTCGGGCACCGGCACGGTAGGGAAGACGCAGCAAGTCATGGCCACCGCCGTCCCGATGCGAATCTGCGTGTTGAAATGCTTGGAACCCCAGATGGGGGCCTGCACCATGATCAGCACGATGCGAGCAAAGGTCAGGCACCAGACGATCAGGAGCGCGTAAGCCTGCTGGTAGCCATTGGGCTCCCCCATCAGTGGGGGCCCACCTTGGCGATGGTGGAGAAGACCTCCCGGATGAACGTGCCCAGGTTGCCGATCAGCCAACTCCCGCACAGCACCATGGAAAGGAACGTAACCACGATCTTGGGCACGAAGCCCAGCGTCTGCTCCTGCACCTGGGTGGTGGCCTGCAGGATGCTGATGACCAGACCGACGGCCAGGGCCGAGATCAGCATCGGCGCCGACAGGACCAGAATGAGGTAGAGCGCCCGGGTGCACAGGCCCATCACGAAGGTATCGGTGAAGATCTCGGCGGCCAGGATCATTTGGGTCCCATCCTCTCGATGCAGCCCAGAATGCGCACCGTGAACTCGACGCACGTTCCGGCAATCCAGGGCCCATACATCAGCACCGACAAAAACGTGGCCACGATCTTGGGGACGAAGGAGAGGGTCTGCTCTTGCACCTGAGTGGCCGCCTGCAGCACGCTGATTAGAATACCCACCAGGATGGCTGCCAGCAGCATCGGCGCCGACAATACCAACATGTTGCGAAGAGCTTCGGTGATCATGCCCAGCATGAACTGCTTGGTGAAGAATTCTTCAACGGCCAGCAAGACCACGGCGGCTCCACGCTCCTTCCCTCAGTTTCCGGTCAGTCTCTCGAAACCCCGGCCCTGCCGGGGCGCATCATTGTTCGATTCGATTGAAACTGTTAACCAGGCCGTTGATGATGATGTGCCAACCGTCGATGCTGACAAACATCAACAGCTTGAAGGGGAGCGAAATGGTCATCGGGCTGAGCATGAACATACCCATCGACATCAGCACCGAGGCCACGATCATGTCGATCACCAGAAATGGTATGTAAAGTAAGAAGCCAATCTCGAACGAGGTCTTGATCTCGGAGAGGATGTAGGAAGGCAGCAACACGTAGAAGGGGACGCTCTTGCGGTTATCCACCTTCATCTTGCTCAAGCCCAGAAAAAGACCCAGGTCCTTGTCTCGAGTTTGGGCCAGCATGAACTCCTGCAGGGGCGCGACGAACTTTTTGAAGGCCTCGGCCTGCTTGATATCCCCTTTGTAGTAGGGCTGAATTGCTTCCCGGTTCATTTTCTCACCCACCGGCGCCATGATGAACATGGTCAGGAACAACGAGAGAGCCATCAGCACCTGGGTAGGCGGCACCTGCTGGGTGCCCAGAGCAGTGCGCAAGAAGGACAGTGTCACCGTCACCCGGATGAAGGCGGTCGTCATGACCAGGAGGTAGGGCGCCAGGGACAGCGTCGTGAGCATCAAGCTCACCTGGATGAAGGTCGATACCTCGGCCTTCTCCTCCATCGGTTTGCCGTTGATGGTGATGTCCGGCAGTTGGATGGGGGGTAACTGAGCCCAGGCCTCACGGGTCAGGACACCGACCAGGGCGACCATTCCCAGAGCCCAGAGCCACTTTTTGCGGGTGCTGCTCATAAGCCTCTCCTTACTTCCGGGCACCCAACCCGGGGATGATGGACAGGTAGTGGCGCAAAATCTCTCCGTGGGGAGCCGGCATCGCCGGGGGCACAGTCGCCTCGGCATTGGACTCGGACTCGGCCTTCGGCTCGGGCATCGCGAGCTGATCGGAACCAAGCTCGCACAGGGTGTTAACGTTCTGCTCGGTCTGGCCGACCACCAGGTACTTCTTGCCCACCCGCACCAGGCTGATGCTGGCTCCCTGAGCCAGGCTCTGTCGCTCGAGCACTTCGAGCTGGCGCAACTTCTTGCCGGGCCCAACCCCCGGCAGCCAGCGGGCCACCATGCGCAGGCTGGCGTAAGCCAGAAAGCCGACCAGGAAGAGAATGATGACCATCTGCTGCAACTTTTGCACGAAGATGGAGCTGTTGGAGGTTTGCCCCTGAGCGTCGGGGCTCCACGCGGGGGCTTGGGAAGTCGGGAGGGCCTGGGGAGCGGGAGAGGGGGCGGGGGAGACGACGAACGGTGGAGCCGGAGGGACCGAACTGGCCGTGGGTGAGGGCGCCACCAGGTCGCCCAAGGTCCGTTGAGGGGGGGGCTGAGCCCGACCGCCGCGGCTCAGCGAGAGCAAGCACAAAGACAGCACCGCCAACAGCAAAAACGAGCCCAGCCCCCGTCGCAGGTGCCTGGAATCCCAGCGGCGCAGGCGCTTGAGGTTCACGGGGAAATCAACTCGGTTATGCGCACGGCGTAGTTTCCGTCGATCTCGACCACCTCTCCGCGAGCGATCAAAGTTCCGTTGACCAGAAGGTCGACCGGCTCGCCCTGCTCCTTGTCCAGCTCAATCACGCTACCTGCGGCGATTTTGAGGATATCGCGCACGGTGCGCATGCCGCGACCCATCTCGGCCTCGACGATGAAGGGAACGTCGTAAAGCATGTTGAGGTCCTCGCGCTCGCGAAAGACCGAGGGCGGGCCACTACTTCGTCGGCGGGGGACCGGCGTAAAGTCGTCCATCTTACTTGACGATCTCGGTGATGCGCACTCCGTACTGGCCGTCGATCTCGACCACCTCGCCACGGGCGATGCGCTTGCTGTTGACCAGAATGTCGATGGGCTCACCAGCTTCCTTGTCGAGCTCGATCACTGAGCCCACGGTAAGCTTGAGGATGTCCTTGACCTGACGACGAGCCTTGCCAAGCTCGGCCTGAACGATCAACTGGACGTCCTTGAGGAGGTCGATGCTGCTGGGCGAGCCTTGAGCCTGAGCGTCTGCCTGCAGCATGCCGAATTGAACGGCGCGGGGGCCCTGGTCACTCATCGTATTCTTCGTCTCCCTCTTGCAGCACTTTGAGCACCTTGGCCGCCATGCGCCCATCCTTGATGCCGGGTTGGCCGAGGAACTTGGTCTTGTCGTTCACCTTGATCCGCAACGGGGCGCTGATCTCGGTATCCAGGCGAATGGTATCGCCGACCTCGATGGTCAGAAGATCCTGAAACAGGATCTCAGCCCGCCCGAGGCTGATGGCCACGGGCACTTTGGCCATCTCCAGGCTCCGTCCGAAAATGGGCGGGCCAGGAGCGGCCGTGGCACCCGTGCCGGAATCGGTGCGGGTGAGGATGTAGCGGTCGAAGGAAGCCTGCGGAATGGCGTTCTTGAGGTAGCGGAAGGGCAGGCACACGTTCACCAGACCCTGGGCGTGGGCCACGTCGGCCTGGAACGAAGTGACCACCATCGTCTCCGAAGGGGGGGCGATGTGCACCGCCATCGGGTTGAACTCCAGGCCCACGAAGGCAGGCTTGGTGTCGGGTCGGATCTCCCTCCAGGCTTCACCGTAGGCTTCCAGCATCTTGAGCAGGGGCTTTTGCAGGATCACCTTCTCGAGATCCGTGAAGAACGGCCGCACCTCTTCTCGGGGGGGAGCACCCTTGCCGCCCATCAGTTTGTCGAAGAGCGCAAAGGACAGGTCGAAGTCGATGTCCATGAAGGCCAGCACATCGGGCTCGGCCTTGAAGACGAGGATAGGCGTGGGGTCAGGCAACATGTTGAGGTAGGAATGGTAGCTGCGCGGCTTGACGCTCACCATTTCCATCTGGAAACGCGTCTGCAACAAGGGGGCCAGGGCCGTCACGACGCTTTCGGCAAAGCCGACGAAGAGCTTTTCGAGAAAGCGCTGCTGATCCGCCGAGAACTTGTCCATCTGGCGGAAATCGTACGCGCTCGCGCCTTCGTAGCGGCGGCGCTGGGCCGACCGCATCACGTCGTTGAAGCTTCCCACACTTTCCCGCAAGTAGCGACCTCCACAGCCCATCCCCCCACCGAGTCAAGGGGCTTCGAGCCTTGTTGAGTGCTTTCCCGCCCCGGCAAGATTATAGCACTGACGCCAGGTCAGCACGATGAAACATTCGGCTCTCACGGAAACAGCCCAGGCCTTCCGGCCTGGGCACGCTTACCGCGGGACTTGAAGTTAGCGGACGAGACCCAGCGCGGACTGGGTCAGTTTGTCCATGGCGCGGAAGGCGGCCATGTTCGCTTCGTAGTTCTGCTTGGCCATACCGATGGCGGCGGCCTGCTGGGCGAAATCGACGTTGGCCAGTTCGAGGCTACCGGGAGCCACGCTACCCAGGGCACCCTGACCGGCCACACCGACAACCGAGCCACCCGAGTGCTCGGACTCGGCGAAGGTCGTCGTTCCGGTCTTCTTCAAGGCGCTGGGATTGGCGAAAGAGGCCACACCCACCTGATAGAGCGGCGTTGAGGTGGTGATGGTCTGGTTGGTCACCGGGTCGGTCAGAGTGGACTCGCCGTAGAGCTTGCCCGTCTCGTCGAAGTGGAACCCTGTGTATTTCCCGGCATACAGCTTGGTCTGGGGATCCAGCGAAAGGTCAATGGCCCCGAGGTCACCCGAGATGTTGCCCTGCGCGTCAAGCTTGAAGCCCTGCACGCGCTTGCCGTCTTGCATACAGAGCTGCCCGTTCTGCCAGGTGAAGCGGCCGTCTCGGGTGTAGTGATTCTTGACGCCATCGGAAACCATGAAGAAACCCTGTCCGTTCATCGCCAGGTTGGTCGGCGTCTGGGTTTTGAAAATCTGACCCTGGCTAAAGACGATGCCGCCGTGGCGGGTCTGGGCGCCACCCGACATCGTCTGGTTCATGATGTCAGAGAACTGAACGGTTTCCGCCTTGTAACCCGGAGTGAACTGGTTCTTCAAGTTCTCCGAGTAAGTGTTCAGCATCTCCTGGTTCTGCATGATCGAGCTGACCTGATAATTGAAATCAAACATCCCGCGAAGCGTCCTCCTTCTTGTTGAACCCTCTGTGTGTGTTTCTACAGAACTGCGCGCCCTTGACTTCCCGTTCTCATTCTAGACCTGTATCGTTGCCGCAGGTTTACCGCGGTGTTAACACGATGTTAACATGGTCGCCCCAAACCGGCCGGGTAGGACGAAGAGGCCCGCGACAGCACACGGTTTGCCGTGTACCCGCGGGCCCCCGAAGCCCACCTCGGTGCTCAGACCGTCTCGACGAGCTTGACGGTAACCTCGTTGAGCCGAACGCCCCTGTCGGCCACCTTGGAGCGCAGCTCTTCCTCGTTCTCTTCGATCACTTCGCGGGTGGTGCGCGAGGTGGTCTCAAACTCGGCTTTGATCCCGTCCTTGCCGTGCACGAGCTTGATCCGCAAATCGCCAAGATACTCGGGATTGAGCTTCAAGCTGAGCTCGGTCTTGTTGGCCAGGTTGCGCACCTCGATGTGCTGCAGAACCTGGTCGATGACCAACTGTCGGTTCTGACGCGCGTCTTCAGCCTGATTCTGAGCTCTGACCTCGGTCGACAACTGGACCGAGCGCAGCTCGCGCGCCAGGTCTTTCTGGGGCTGGCTCTCACCCACCAGTTTCTCGAACTCTTTGCCGTCGCGCTCTTGCTCTCGCTCACGCACCAACTGATCGAGTGCGCTGGAGACCTGGTTGCGCGCGCCATCGCGCGTGACCATGGCCAGTTGGGTGAAGGAGAGGTCGCGGAACTGCAGTCCTCGCTCGGTCAACATCCCTCGCAGGTCGTGCAGGCCAACAGAGGAAAACTCGGCCAATCGCATCGACTGTTTTTCGCCCAGGGACAAGGTGTCGGGATTCTTGTAGGCCAGATCGAAAAGGTAGCCGTTCAGCTTGCTCATGTGCTTCTGTTGAAGCTTCTGGTCGAGGTTCTCGGCCCGCTCAGCCTCGGCTTTTCTGGCGGATTCCTTGGGCTCGTCCTTCTTGGACGTCTTTTCATCAGAGATGATCGTACGGGTCTTGCCGGATTCTTCCCTATCCCCCGTGGCTTTGTCCAGCTCCCTCGAGAAAGCGTCGGCATCGCCTTTCTCTCTGGTGGTCTTGGTGCTGGTCGGTGAAGCCCCGGAGGTACCGACTATGGTGGCGATCAGCGGATTTTCCATTCAAACACCCCTCATTGCGATTTTTCTCCTGAGAAAAGCTTAGAAACTGGACCCTCCAGACTGCTGCTTGTAGCGCTGGTAGTTGTCGAGCACCACCGACACGTAGTGCTGGGTTTCGGCGTAGGGAGGAATGCCTCCCGACTGCATGACCGCCCCCGGACCGGCGTTGTAGGCGGCGATGGCTTTGGTCATGTTACCCTGGAAGGTATCGAGCATCTGGCGGAGGTACTTGGTGCCGCCCATGATGTTTTGATAGGGATCGAAGCCGTCCGTGACCCCAAGCTCGGCGGCCGTCTCGGGCATCAGTTGCATGAGCCCCATGGCCCCACAGTGCGACTCGGCTTTCGGGTTATAGGCCGATTCTTGCTTGATGACGGCGCGGATGAGAGCCTCATCAACGTTGTATTTCCCTGAGGCCTCTTTGATCATCCCGTCGTAGTCGCTCGGCTCGCCCGCCCAGCGCCCGCTCGAAGGGCTGCTTGGCCGAGCGGCCGTGGCTGGCTTCTTCTCCTGGGCCAGCGAGTTGACCAGGTTCTCAAAGGTGACCGCCTCGCTGGAGCGGGTCTGACCGCTAACCAGGTGAGAGGGCGCGCCAGACTGGGTAATATAGCCCTTCTGGCCCCCCATCCGGGCGTCCAGCTGCTGAAGCTTCAGCTCCAGCGCCTTGATGCGATCCATGGACATGCCGGGTTCCTCCTTCGCTATCCGGGACTGCGATGGCAACACCACGTTAAGCCGGGTGGTAGGCCGGAGGAAGTCCAGGGGGCGATTGGGCGCATACTCAGTATAGCTGTCCAGCCTCCCGGGGTCAACATTCCGACTTCCCTCCGGTCGCCTGCTCGCGAGCGAACTTGATGGTAGCGAGCTCGTCGATCATCTTGGCTTCCTCGTAGTCCATCTCGGCCTGCCAGGCCTCCTGGCTCTGCTCCTTGTGTTTTTCGTAAGTTTTTCGCTTCATGGCGGCTTTGAGAAGATTCTCTCGCTGTTGGACGATCGCGATGGCAAGTTCTTGCAGGCGAAGCTCCTGATACTTGATCTTGTTCTCGAGGCTCTTGATGTGCTGCGGGTAGAACCGCAGCTCGTTGATGCTCACCTGGCCCACGGCCTGCTTGTGGCGCACCTCGATGTGTGTCTGTTGCAGCTGATGCTCGAGCTGGGCTTTGACCTGGCGCTCGTGGGCCTCTTCCTGAATCAGCTTGCCGAGCTTCTCTTTCTCTTCATCTTCCTTCTTACGGGCCAGCTCGAGCACTTTCTCGAGACGATATCGAAAGCGTTTGGGGGGCATTAGCGGTTCATCAGCTCGAGCAGACGATTGCGCGTTTCCTCAAACGGAGCCGGATCGTAGATTCCCTGCGTGAGGAAGGCGCGGACCTCATCGATCATCGCGATGGCATAGTCCACCTTGGGGTTGGAGCCTCGCTGGTAGGCGCCAATATTGATCAGGTCCTCTTGCTCGCCATAGGTGGCCAGCACGCCGCGCAGCTTCATGGCCGCAGCCTGATGCTCCTTGGGGTTGATCTCGGTGAAAAGACGCGAGACCGACTGCAGCACATCCACGGCCGGGTACTGGTTCTTGTGGGCGATCTTTCGGTTGAGCACGATATGGCCGTCCAGAATGCCGCGCACCGTGTCGGCGATAGGCTCGTTCATGTCGTCGCCCTCAACCAGCACCGTGTAGATAGCGGTAATGGTGCCGCGCGGAGAGGTGCCCGCGCGCTCCATCAGCTTGGGCAGAAGAGCAAACACCGAGGGGGTGTAGCCCTTGGTGGCGGGAGGCTCTCCCACCGCCAGGCCCACCTCGCGCTGGGCCATCGCAAAACGCGTCACCGAGTCCATCATCAAGATGACGTTCTTGCCCTGGTCGCGGAAGTACTCGGCCACAGCCGTGCCGGTGTAAGCAGCTTTCAGGCGCACCAGGGCGGGCGTGTCCGAGGTGGCCACCACCACTACGGAGCGAGCCAGGCCGGCCTCGCCCAGGTCACGCTCCAGGAAGTCGCGCAGCTCGCGGCCGCGCTCTCCCACCAGAGTCAGCACGTTGACATCGGCCTCTGCGGCATTGCGCGCGATCATCGAGAGGGTGGTCGACTTACCCACCCCCGAGCCGGCAAAAATCCCGACGCGCTGGCCCTTCCCGAAAGTCAGCATGGAGTCGAGCACCCGCACTCCCAACGGCATCACGTGCTCGATGCGGGGTCGCGTGATCGGGTTGGGCGGATCGTTGTAAATGGGCACCTCAACCTCATACTCCAGGGGCCCTTTGCCGTCGATGGGCTCGCCCAGCCCGTCCAAGACACGCCCCAGCATCTTGGGGCCCACCTTGACCGACAGGGGCTTGCCCATGCCGCGCACCTCGCAGCCGGGCCCGATGCCTCCCATGTCGCCCAGGGGCATCAGCATGACCTTGTTGGCTTTGAACCCCACCACTTCGGTGCGGATAGGCGGGCGGCCCGTCTTGTCATAGACCAGGCACAGCTCGCCCATCTTCACAGCCGGACCCTCGGACTCGATCGTCAGACCGATCACCTGCTGCACGCGGCCATGCATCTTGACGGTGTGAATCTGGGGCAGCAGGCGCTCAAAGCGGTCGAAGTTCAATTTCAGCTCAGTTTCCACTGGACAGCTCCGTCTCCACCAGTTCAGCAGTCTCCTCGAAGGCAGCGGTGATGGCGGCCATCTTGGTGGCCAGACGCGCATCCACATTGCCCAGGTTGGTCTCCAGCACGCAACTGCCGGGATCGAGACTGGCGTCCGCTTGCACCTCGAACTTCTTCAGGCCCTCCACCATCTTTTCGAACTCCGGCTGGTGCTTCTTGGCCTGCTCGAAGTCGTCGGGGTGGCAACGAATGGTGATCTCCTCTCGGTCCTTGATGCCCGACAGAGCGTCGCGCACCACCCCGACGATGACCTCGGGATTGCTCTTGATCTCAAGTCCCAGCACCCGCTCAGCGATCTTCACCGACAGGCGCGCAAGCTCAGGCTCGGCCGCCTTGAGGACGCGCTCGCGCTCGGAGACGAACTGGCGGAACAGGATCTTGAACTCTTCCACGACGCCCGCCAGCTGCTGCTTGCCGGCCTCGAGACCCTCGCTCTTGCCCTGCTCGAAGCCCTGCTCGCGGGCCGTCTTCTCGGCCTCCTTCACCTGCGCCTGAGCTTCCTCCTTGAAGCGAGCTGCCTGCTCCTGAGCGTCGGTGATGATCTGCTGGGCCTTGCGGCGCGCCTCCTCGAGGATCTGCTCGTCGATGGGGGGTGGAGGCGGCGGGGGCGGCGCGGCGGGCGCCGCCGGCGCCCCCCCCCAGGTCGGGCCGGCAGGGGGCGCCGGCGCAGGCGCGGGCGCGGGCGGAGGGGGGGGCTCGTCCCCCCCGACCCGGACGGTGGTCTTGATGGGCGGCAGGCGCGGGTCAGCCGGTCCGGCCGGACCGGGAGCCTGGGCCACGCCGTGGCCGATGAGGCGGGTGCTGACCGGCTCCACTCGCGGAGGCTCGGCCGCCTCCACGAACTCGCTGGATGCTTCCTCCTGGGCCGGCGGTGGGGGAGGAGGGGGTTCGGAAAAGCCAGCCTCGTCCGGGCCTACGAACTCGCTGGAGCGGTAAAGGGCGGAGTGTCGCCCCCCATCCTTAGGAGTCGCTGCTGTCTCTCCAGGCTTTTTCTTAATGAGCGCCAGGGCCAGCCACCTACTTGAACTTGATCTTGCCCAGTGTCACCAGACCACGCAAGATGTTGCGGATCTGCTGCTGAGCCGACTTGATCTCTTCCCAGGGAACCTGGCCCAGGCTCTCCACGTCGTCGCGCAGAGCCCGAGCGACCTCGGGCGAGAGGAACCGGTAGATTCTTTCGCCCAGCTCCTTGTTGGCGCCTTTCAGGGCCAGCACCAGGTCACGAAAATCGGTCAGGCGGAGCACCTGTTGCAGCGAGCTGTCATCGATGTTGTTGAGATCCTCGAAGTCGCACAGTTTCGTCTTGATGTCGCTGGCCAGGTGCGGGCTCTTCTGGGTGAGTCCGGAAAGGATCTTCTCCTCGGTATTGCGGTCTGCCTGATTGAGGATCTCGAGCAAGGCTTCCTTGCCGTCGGCGTGGGTCTGAAAGCCTTCGTCCAGTGCCTGCTGCAGGCGGCCCTCGAGCACCCGCTCGACCTCGTCGAGGATCTCCTTGGAGATCTTGCCCAGTTCGGCCAGTCTTCGGGCCACTTCCGTCTGGACCCCGGGGCCGAGCTCGCCTAGCACCGCCGAGGCCTGATTGGGCTCGAGGTAGCTCAGGACCAGGGCGATGGTCTGAGGATGCTCTTTACGAATCAGGTGAATGAGCTGACGCGGGTCGACCCGCCGGAGAAAGCCCAGGGGCCTTTTCTGGCCCGAGCCGGTCATCCCCATCCCACCCACGCTCAAAGTGGCCGAAGGGCGCGAGTCCATGATGGCCGTGCCCAGCCCACCCCCGCCTCCGGCGGCCGCTTCGCGCAGGCCGGGCACGTTCGTGGACTGCAAGAACTCCTCGATGACCTGCGCCCGCACCTCAGGGGAAATCTGGGGGAGCTTGGAGATCTCGAGAGTGATGGCCTGGACCTCCTCAGGGCCAAGCTCCTTGAAGAGCTGGGCAGACACCTCGGGAGGCAGCGACATCAGCAGGATGGCGGCCTTTTGCTTGGGGGGCAGGTTGACGGTGGAGATGGCAGAGCCTCCTTTCCTGGTCCACTTCGCCCGCTCGGGGCCCGATCTCCTACTTGAGCCAGCGCTCGCGGAGCTTCCGTGCAAAAGCGGCCGGGTCTTCGCTGGCCAGTTCGTTGGCCAGATCGACCTTGAACGTGTCCAGGCGTCGACAGACACGGCGCCTCAGGTCCGGGGCCATCTGCTCGAGCACGGCCGTGCGCTTGGAGGGCTCGAGGCTGCGCAACAGGAGTGCGATGGTGGGAGGGTCTTCCCCCTCGAGCAGGTGCAAGAGCTGGGTGCGGTCCAGGCTCTGGAGCAGGCCAGCCAGAGGCGAGCGGGTGCTGGACTCAGGCAACTCGAGAAACTCGCTCAGCACACGGTCGCGATCCTCCGCGGTTGTTGGCGGCAAGTGAGCAATCTCCCGAGTGATCGCTTCCACCTCTTTGGGTCCAAGCTCTTTGAAGAGCTCGGCAGACACAGCAGGGGGCAGCGACATCAGCAGAATGGCGACCTTCTGGCGACTCCTCAGACCGGTCGAAACTGTGGAAAGGGCCCCGACGCAGTCGGACTGGATCAAAAGCGAGCGCAACTGGGCCTTCATCCACTCCCCGTCTCGTCTGGCCAAGCGCCGGATGTGCCGAGTGGGGTCAGACTCAGCGATGGGAAGCCGGAAATACTCGCAGGGACCTTCACGTCGATGCTGCAGCAGCGGCTCGCATGCCCAGAGCGTGGGCCAGCGACGCGAGTGAAAGATCTCCTCCAGGTGCTGCATCTCCGTGAACAGTGCCTGGCGCTCCTCGCTTCCGAGTTGCTCGAGCCAGTCCAGCGGAGCCTCGCGGCCCATGGCCAGAAGTGTCAGCGCAAGCCGCCGCAAGGGAGTCAACTCGACGTACGGAATCGTCCTCACCCCTTCAGCCGTGGTCGTCGTGGTGGTCACAGCAAGACGAGAGGGTTGCCCCTCTCGTTCTCGCGATTCAGCCGGAAAGGTTAGCCGCCCTGGGACAGCCAGGTGCTCTTGAGCATCTCAGCCACCTTGGTGGGACGCTCCTTGGCCAGCTTCTCAAGCTGCTCGGTCGTGTTGACGCGGGTCTCGCCCATCGCAGTGGTCTTGCCGCTCTTCTCGTTGAGCAGGTCAGAGATGTCGCTGGAAGTCGCTCCACCGGTGGCACCGAGCAAGGGGGCCGACTTGTCGACCTGCACCTTGTGCTGCTTGAGGAGGAACACGGCCACCACGGCCAGGAGGATCATGGCCGGGAAGAACATCATCAGGGCCACAACCTTGCCGTCGATCGCCGGGACCGCGGAGACCTGGCGAGGAACCGGGTTCTCGAGGGCCGCCTGGCCCTCGCGGATGGCGCTGGGCATGCCGCCCATGAAGGGCATGCTGATCACGGTGCAAGAGTCGCCGCGGCTCTCGTCGAGACCCACGGTATCCTTGACCAGGCCGGCGATCATGGCGCGCTTGTCTTCGGGAATGTTGTCCACGGCCACGCTGCAGGTGATACGCTTGATGCGCGGAGCACGGTCGACGACCTTGGCGACGGTCTCGCTGGCTTCGTGCTTGGTGGCCTCTTTGATCTGCTCGTAGCCGCCCTTGCCGGTGGCGCTCGCCGAGGACATCTGGGCCCCGTTGTCGGAGTTGTCACCGCCGCTGCGGTCGTAACGCTCCACCTGCTTCTGGCTGCCGGTGAGGACCGTGGGCCCCATCACCTTGCGAGTGGTTTCGGTCTGAGAGAAGTCGTATTCCACGTTGACGGTTGCCACCGAACGGTTCGCGCCCAGCACCGCGTCGAGCGCGGCCTGAACCTTGGACTGCTTCTCCTGCTGGTCCTTCATGCGCAACTCGTCGGGATTCATCGCCCCGATAGCCCCGTTCTCGCCATTGGGGACCATGGCGGTCAGGTCGGTGCCCTCCTTGTCGACCACCTGCACGTTCTCGGGCTTGAGGTCGGGGACAGAGGCGGCCACCAGGCGCATCACCGCTGAGATCTGGGCCCGGTTGAACTTGAGGCCGGGCTGCAGCTTGAGCATCACCATCGCGGTGACCTTACGCTCGTCGTCTTTGAAGTAGGTCATTTCGGGGAGGGCCAACTTGACGTAGGCATCGGTAACGCCGTCGAACTGGCGCAGCGTCTCGGTAATCTGGCCCTCGAGCACGCGCTGAGACATGGCCCGCTGCTGCGACTCGGTCACCGTGCCCATGCCCGCTTCGGGCAGCTTGGTCATCACCTCGTGGCGAGGGAGCCCGAACTCTGCCAGCTTGATCTGAGCCCGAGCGCGATCCTTAGGATGGACCGTGATCTGGTCGCCGGTCACGCTCACCTGGTGATAAATTCCCAGTTCGGTCAGCTTGGACGCGACCTCGTTGACGTCGTTCTCGGTCATCTTCGTCGAGTAAAGCGACACCGGCCGATTGGAGGCGCTGATAACGCTGTAGCTCAGGCCGCCAGCCATCGCCAGCCCAATGACCACGAACAACAAAATCTTGACCTTAGGGCTGAGCTTGCCCCACAACTCGGTCACTTTGCCCAGCGGCCCACCTCCGCCAGGGCCTGCAGCCGCTCCACGTCCTGTTGCGAGCCTGCTGCCGGTTCGCATCCCCGTCTGGATCCCAGTGGCCATCGTAGGTCCTCTCCTTCCGATCCTCTCGATCCCCAAAACCCGGCTCTATCTGTGTGGCCCCCGGGCAAGGCCTGACTTCAGGCTACAGCTGCATCTGGAACAGCGTGGTCGTGGCTGTGGCCAGTTTGGAAGCGATGGTGGTGGTCATCTTCATCGCTACCTCGGCTTTGGCGCCGGCGATGGTCATCTCGTGGATGTTGTCCATGTTGCCGGTGGCCAGAGCCTGGGTCATCTTCTTGGAGTTGTCTTGCACCGTGTTGACGGTGTTGATCGCATTGCCCAGAAGGGAGGCAAACGTGTTGGCCTGCTCTTCGGTGGGCTTGACGAGGGAGGGAGCCGAAGTACCGTCGAGGCCTTTGATGCCGCCGATACCACCGATGGGAGTCATGGAGAAGGGTTGCTGCACTGCCTGTTCCTCCTAAATCTTAGCCCTTACCGATTTCCAAAGCCTTCATCGCCATCGCCTTGGCCGACTCGACCGTGGTGGCGTTCGCTTCGAAGGCGCGACTGGCCTGAATCATTGTCGTCATTTCCTGGATAATATTCACATTGGGCATGGCCACGTATCCCTTGTGGGGGCCGTCCTTCTCCGCGTTGGGATTGCCGGGGTCGTAGACCCAGCGATAGTCCGACTGGTCCTTCTCGATCCCCTGCACTTTGACCCCGCCACCGTGGAACTTGACCGGGTCTTTGTTGAGGTCGATATCGAAGGACGCAGTGGCAAAGTCGCTTTCGAACTCAGCCTTCATCTGAGGGGATACCATCGCCACCTGGCGCTGATAGGGAGTGCCTGCCTCGGTCTTGGAGGTGTTGGCATTGGCGATGTTCTCGGAGATGACGTTCATCCGGAACTGCTCGGCCGACATTCCACTGGCCGCGATGTCAAAGGTCTGGAAAAACTTCACTGGTCAGCCTCCTTCGGATTTAGCGACCGCTATTCTCGACGACCCATTTGAGCGCGCCATAGATCCCGGAGATCTTAGTAGCGAGCGCGTTGTACATGATCTGGTTCTTGGCCAGGCTGGCCATTTCTTGGTTGACGTCGACCTTGCCGACCTGGTCGACCAACTCAGGCTGCAGGCTGGCCATCGACCAACCGGTTCCATCCAGAGTGAACTCTTTGTCGACCGCCCCCGCCGCGCCGACCGCCACTTCACCGTTCTTCTCCGCATCCTCGTTGGCCATCGCCTCGCGGAGGTGGGTTTCGAAGACCACGGTCTGGCCCTGATAACCCGGAGTGTTGATGTTGGCAATGTTGTTGGAGATGACCTGCTGACGCATGCTGGCTGCGTTCAGCGCCTTCTCGAGCATAGTCGTGTCAACTATACTGTAAGGCTTGCCCATAATCGGTACTCCTCCCTGCTTTCGAACCCGTAGTGCCAAAAGCGGCTGGCCTGAGTTGTCGGGGACCGTCTCTGTCTGTAAGGTCCGTCCTGGTCGTCGCTGGTTGCTCAAACGCGCTACACGCAGAGCTTAAGCGCCTGTTTTCAGTGTATCGGCAGGCTGTTTCCAGCTTATTAGCGCTATGTTAACAGAGTGTTAACGAGACTGACGGAACTGCCGGGGTCAAGAGAATGATGTTTCTGTAACGTTTCCAGTTCGCTCGACCGGGGTCGATATCCTGGAAAGCGATGTCCCGGGGAGAGCCACTTTACATTTTGGAAACAGGTGGGATAAGCAGGGAGAAACCGAACCGAGGGTAAACTCTGGCCTTGTTGCGTCAGAGTCCAGTGTAACTCCCGACGCGTTCGCTTACAAGCTTGGAAAGTTGGTGAAGGATCCTTGGATCCGATGAGGCCTGGCCCGCCGCCCGGAACTCCCGGCGGCGTACAAATACCGCTAACCGAAGAGTGGTTTCGGGCCCAGAAGAAGGCCCTCAAGGAAGCTGGCATGGAGAAATACAATGCCGCTTCCAACGAGGCTAGCGATGTCTATAGCCCTAGCGAGGCGGCCCAGAAGATCCCAGGTGAGCAGCAAGAGAAGTTCCTGGCCAACGTGATGCCCTCCTTGCTCGAGATGGACGAAAACGACGAGAACTTCCTGCCCGACGCCACCGAGAAGTTGGTCGGGTCAGCCCTGGAGCAAGAATTCGGGGAAGAGATCCAGCAAAAACCTGGCTTTCCACAGATGCAGCAGAAAATCAGCCGCACCATCCTGTCCGATGATCGCTACCGGGAAGTCGTGGTCGACTTTCTCAACTGTGTACTGCAGCACAAGGGAAGAACGGGCGAAGAGCCGGCTCCGGCCCCCCAGGAGTAGGCTGCCGACGGCACGAAGCGGCGGCAGCCATGTCCGTAACCACTGAGCAAGTTCTTCAGGCACTGAGTGCCGTCAACGACCCGGAGTTGGGGCGCGACGTCGTCACTCTGGGAATGATCAAAGACCTCACCGTGCAGGGGGGCAAGGTTCACTTCACACTCGAGTTGACCACCCCGGCCTGCCCCGTCAAAGAGGAGTTCAAGGCCAGTTGCCAGCAAGCGGTCGCTGCCCTGGCGGGCGTAGAGAGCGTGACAGTCGAACTCTCGGCCCGCCAGCGGGCCACCCGCCCGGCCCTCGGCAGCGAGCTGGCCCGCGAGGTCAAGAACATCCTGGCCGTGGCCAGCGGGAAAGGTGGCGTCGGGAAATCGACCGTGGCCAGCAACCTGGCCTGCGCC
Organism: Candidatus Xenobia bacterium; assembly: GCA_045863235.1. Taxonomy (GTDB): domain Bacteria; phylum Vulcanimicrobiota; class Xenobia; order Xenobiales; family QWHO01; genus QWHO01. The sequence continues at coordinate 80,563 of BTUM01000027.1, forward strand.
CTGGCCGCTGAGGGGGCCCGAGTAGGACTGCTCGACCTGGACGTCTATGGACCGAGCATTCCCGCCCTGCTGGGCCTCAAGCACGGCGAGCTGGCTTACTACGAGGACACCCAGCTGGTGGCCCCGATGGAAAAGTTCGGCCTGAAGATCATGTCCATGGGCTTTCTGGTGCCACCCGGGCAGTCGGTCATCTGGCGCGGCCCCATGCTCCACGGCCAGATCGACTTCTTCTTCCGCAAGGTCCACTGGGGCGAGCTCGACTACCTGGTGGTCGATCTCCCCCCCGGGACCGGAGATGTCCAACTCTCGCTTTCGCAGCTGGTGCCCCTGGGAGGAGCGGTCGTTGTCTCCACCCCGCAGGACGTGGCTTTGGGAGTGGCCACCAAAGCGATCAACATGTTCGAGAAGCTCAAGGTGCCCGTTCTGGGACTGGTCGAGAACATGAGCTACTACGCTTGCCCACACTGCCACCAGCGCGATGATGTCTTCGGGCACGGCGGAGCGCGCGATACGGCCAGCAGGTTGGGCGTGGCCTTCCTGGGCGAGATTCCCCTCAACAGCCAGGTGCGTCAGGCCGGCGACGAGGGCGCTCCGGTGGTGGTCGCCCAACCCGACTCGGCAGCCGCCCAGGCCTTCCGCGCTTGCGCCCGCCTTACGGCGGGCCGCCTCAGCGTGGCCGCCGTGGAAGGCACCGACGCCCTGAAGAGCAACCTGCTTCCCGTCCCTTGACAGGGTTTTTCCGGCTGCGCGACGTGTTCCACGCCGGCACGGCATGCCAGGGTCTCTCAATCAGCCTGGCTTGAGGTTGGTCACACGAGCGTGACACGGTCGGAATCCGCGCTCGTTTCGTAACGGTAGGGCTCGGTTCCTCACCTGCAGGGTAGGAGTGGGCGTCCGGTCGTCAAAGGAATCCCCTTCGAAAGGGGAATTGCCGGCATGAGAAAGTGGCTGACCGGAGCGGCCCTGACGGCCGTAACAGCGCTGACGGTGGCAGGATTGAGCGCTCCGTCCAGAGGTTGCATCGCCATACCGATCGACAGGCCCAACCAGCCGCCCGTCAGCATGCGGCTGGCCGAGCAGCGGGCCTTCATCTTCCGAGAGAAGGACAAGCAGCACCTGGTGCTCTCCATCCAGTATGACGGAGCGGCCGGTGAGTTCGCCTGGATCATCCCCGTGGAGTCCAAGCCCGAGGTGGACGTGCTGGCCGGGGCCCCCTTCACCGAGTTGCGCAAAATGACGCGCATCCAGGAGCCCGTGGCCCCGGCCGGGGCGTTGCGAGCCCCCACGGCGGCAGCTCCCGAGGCCTCGGTGCAGGTGCTGGAGCGCAAGGAGGCCGGGCCCTACGACCTGGCGGTGCTTCGAGCTTCCAATACCGGCGGACTCTACGAGTGGTTGAACAAGAACGGCTTTAAACTGAACAAGAACTCGAGAGGCGCCCTGGACAGCTACGTCACCCGCAATTTCGTGTTCGTGGCCGCGCGCATCCGGCCCGGAAGTCAGCACAACCAGACCGTAGCCGAGCGGCTGCGCTCAGGCACCATTGCCCCTCTGCATATGGTCTACAAGACCCCCCAGCTCAGCTATCCCCTGCGAGTCACCTCGGGCAATCCGGGAGTCTCCCACATGGAGCTCTACGTGCTGAACCCCACCCGCTCCGACTTCGGGGCTCTCGAGCCGGTGAGGTTCCGCCTCACGCCGCAGGGGTCCAGGGGCTTCCGAATTTCGGGCCCGGCCAACCTGGCCAACCCGGAAGGGGAGTTTCCCACCATCCGCACGCTGATCCCCAAAGGTGGCACGCTGGTCAAGCTGGAAGGCGATCTGTCCGACGAGCAGCGCCAGAAAGACCTCGTCTTCGACGCGCCCGGGGACAAGAAAGATCCCTTCAATCCCAACAGGAGATGAGGTTCTCTGCCTCCTGACCAGGGGCGACTCGATGCGGCGCTACGCTCTATCAGTCCGGAGGGCTCTTCAAGACCTCCAGAAGGGCATCGCCGTGCTGCTCCAGACGCCAGCTCTCAAAGCCGGGCACGGCAGCCAGTTGCTCCATGGTGGTCGGTTGGCTGCGAGCAACCTGCCGCAGCAGCCGGTTGGGCACGACCTGGTCTGCCTCCACCCCGGCCAGGCTGGCCGTTTCGTTTCGCCAGCGGCGCAAGCGGTCGAAGATCTCCTGCTCGGTCCGCGACAGGCGGTTCTCCACGAACTTGCTCTTGGCCGGCTCCGGAAATCCCACGAATCCCAGCTTGTGCCCTCGCTGGATCGCTTCGAAAAGCTCCTGGCGATGGGCTTCGGGTAGCTCGGATGGGTCGGTCGGGGCCCGCCGGGCCAGCTCGCACAGGAAACGATCGGATAAAACGCGGAAGGCCGCCTGATCGCGCCGCCTGGCCTCTTCATCGCGCCACCGGTAAAGCTCGCTCAAGATGGCCCGCCCCAGCCCGTTGAGGTCTCGCACTCCACGCATTCGCGTCCAGCCGGCCGGGTCGAACTGACGGGGAACGTGCACCCGGTCAAGAATGCGATCGAACTCCGAGCTGGCCTGCTCGAGCCTGCCCTGGTCGCGCAGCTCGGTCAGCAGCACCTCCCGCAGCTGGATCAGATAGCGAGTATCCGTCCGGGCATACTCCTCCTGCTCAGGGCTGAGGGGCCGCTGGCGCCAGTCGGCCGTCTGCATGTCCTTGTCGAGCTGGACCCGAAAGTGCTCTTCCAGCAAGGCTGCTAGACCACAACGCGCATAGCCGAGAATGCGTGCGGCCAGGTAGGTGTCGAACACGCTCCGTACCGTCTCGAAACCCAGCGGGCCCCGCAGGTAGGGAATATCATTCTCACCGGCGTGGAGAACCTTGATCTTGGATGGGTCGGCCAGGATCTTGCCCAGCGGAGCCAGCTCCAGTCCAGCCAGAGGATCGAGCAGGAAGTCGGAGTCGGGGGTGGAGAGCTGGATCAGGCAGACCTTTCCAAAATAGGAGTAATAGGAGTCCATCTCCAGGTCGAGCGCCAGAATTGGCGCTCGCTCCAGCTCGTCCCACACCTCCCCCAGCAGTGCGGATGTGGAAATCAATGGCGGAGCGTTCCGAGTCACCGGCCTACCTGATTCGGGGGACAGAGGGCTCAACCCTGTAGGGCGTTTGACATCGGGGGCCGGTTTGCTATAATGCTGAAGTTGTTCCGCGGAGGTGGCGGAATTGGCAGACGCGCACGTTTGAGGGGCGTGTGGGCAACCGTGGGGGTTCGAGTCCCCCCCTCCGCACCAGCAAAGAGGCCGCCTGAATCAGGCGGCCTCTTGATTTTAGCGCCGCTGTGTGCGTCGGGGAAACGATCGCATCGGTCCGAGGGTGCCTGAATTGCGCCTGGATTCATAGCCGGGCACCCCCGCGGGCCGTCGATCGGGGCCAGGACCGGAACCGGGGCGCTCACCAGGCTTGTTTCGACCTGCAGGACCAGGCTGCTCGTCTGGGTCCGGCCGGCCAGGCCTGGGTGCTTCCCGGCCAGGACCCTCGGGTGGCCGCCCGGGCGGTCCATCCAGACCAGGTCTGTTGCCCTCCCCCCTCGGTTCGGGCGGCCAGCCCTGGCCCCCGGGTCCAGGGGGACCTTCGGGGCTCCCCGGCGGCCAACCTTGAGGTCGAGAACGCTCACCAGCACCTGCGGGATCGACTCCGCCCGCTCCGGAGGGCCGACGCTCGTCGCCAGGCTGACCGCCAGAGCTGGCGGGCGCCGGTCCGTCCCCACCGGGACCATGGTTGCGAGGCATCCGGCGGGGATAGTCCGGCCCCGGCAGGTTGTATCCCCGCTCAGGTCCCGTGTCAGGCCCGCCCGGACGACCCGGCTCGCCCGGGCCCATTCCCGGTCTACCCGGACGACCCGGCTCGCGCTGACCCATCCCCGGCCCATCCGGGCGACCCGGCTCGCGTGGGCCCATCCCCGGCCCATCCGGGCGACCCGGCTCGCGCTGACCCATCCCCGGCCCATCCGGGCGACCCGGCTCGCGCGGACCCATCCCCGGTCCACCCGGGCGGCCCGGCTCGCGCGGGCCCATTCCCGGCCCACCCGGGCGGCCCGGCTCGCGCGGGCCCATTCCCGGTCCACCCGGTCGGCCCGGCTCGCGCGGGC
>BTUM01000028.1:0-82116 GCA_045863235.1 Candidatus Xenobia bacterium
GCGCAGCCTGACCGGGCTCTCGCCGCAGTCGCCGCATGATTCACGAAATCAAGTCCGTCGAGGACCACTTAGGCGGCGTTCCGCTCCGCCAGGAGCTTCTCGAGGGGCACGTCCACCATGGCGCAGTCCACGCTGGTGACATCGGGCAACTCATCACCGTCCCGAACCATCGACTCGTAATGAAAGGCCAGCGCTTCCTGCATTTCACGGATACACTGTTCCTGAGTCGTTCCCGTGGCCACGCAGCCGGGAACCTCGGGGGCATAGGCAGAGAAGCCGGTTGACGTGCTTTCGATGATGATGGCCACCTTCATCCCATGATCAACTCCTTTCAGAGGGCCTACTTCAGGCCCGCCTGCTTCAGAATGCTGTTCTCCGTTCCCTTCGCAAGTTCATCCCCGGGCTTGCCGGGTACGGTCACCTTGCCGGGCTTTGCCGGGTGCTCGAACTGACGGTGGCTGCCACGTTGGGCGGTTTGTTGCCAGCCATCGGCTTCGAGCATTCGGATGATTTCGCGAACCCTCACCGTACCACCCGCAGGTGTCGCCCACGATGTCCCGGGGCGGACACCTGAGCGGCCAGGTCGGTTTCACTGAGGCGGTCCACCAGCACGCCGGCGACAGCCTCTGGACCGCCCCATGGCAGGGGAAGCTCCGGCGCTGGCTTCGGCCCGCGCGATAGCAGCTCCATTGCAGCCCGGTTGTGCTCGGGCGAGAGGTGCGCATACCTCTGGGTGATGGTGATGGTGCCAGCCAGGTGAATGGTGGCCAAGCTGGCGCCGGCCATCGCGAGCCTGCTGCTGAAGGTTTGCCTGAGATCGTGCCAGGTCAGGTCCTTCACGACAGCGCGGGTGCAAGCGCTTTCAGCCCGTGAATGGCCCCGTCTCCGCTGGATTGCGTCTTCCCCAATCGCCGGGAAGACCCAATCGCTCTTGTGCGTCGACAGTTGCTGCCTGAGCAGCTCCGCCAGGCGGTTGCTCATGGCCTCCCCGTGCTTTGAATCCTGAATCGTGATTACGCGCACGTCGGAATGGGACCGCAACGGCTACAGAACATGGTGCGCCTCCAGCTGATTGGTTGAAGTTTGCTGATTGTCCCTTCACCTGCCGGGCCCCTTCCGGGCTCTTTTGGGTCCGAATGGGCGGTGAGTTTCGCCAGGACGCGTCCTGCACTACGAGGAATGGGGGTTGCCATGCACACCACCCGGCGTACATTCCTCCAGATGCTGGGCGCCACGCTCCTGGTGCGCTCGGCCCGCTCGAGTCAAGCGACCGGTCTGGTGGTGGGAGCCGGAATGGCCGGTGTGGCTGCGGCCGCTCGCCTGCACTCTCAGGGCATCAAGGTCACCGTGCTCGAGGCCAGGAACCGCCTGGGGGGACGCATCTGGACGGATGGCTCGCTAGGATTCCCGCTGGACATGGGGGCGATGTGGATCGAAGGCACGCAGGGCAACCCTGTGGCCGAGCAGGCCCGCAGGCTCAAGGTGCGCACCATCCCCGACCCGGACGACTGGCTCTACGTCGACTATGACGGCCGTCGGCTCGACTACGACGAGGAGGAAGAGTACAAGGCTTCCCTGCTCAAGCGTCTGGAGGAGCTGTCCGAGGAACTGGACGGCGACATCAGCTCGGCTGAGGCGGTCAAGCGGGTTCTGACCCAGAAAGAGCGCAGCGATCCGTTCTATCAGCGCCGGGTCAGAATGGTCGTGTCCGACGCCGAGCTTACCTCCAGCGCTCCAGCTGACCGGATCTCGTTTCTCCACGGCTCGGAATATGGCGGTTACGGGGGACCCCAGCTCTTGATGCCGGACGGCTATCTGGGGGTGGTGGCCGGGCTGGCCCGGGGGCTCGACATTCGCCAGGGGCACCGGGTGACCTCGGTGGCGCACAGCTCCAAAGGCGTGCGCGTGGTGACCGACAAGGGCGCGCTCGAGGCCGACTTTGCCATCGTGACCCTGCCTCTGGGGGTGCTCAAGGCCGGCATGGTCACCTTCGAGCCGGCCCTACCGGCCGACAAGCTCAGCGCCATCCGACGCCTGGAGATGGGGCTGCTCAACAAGGTGATCCTGAAGTTCCCCAAAGCCAACTGGCCGGCGATCGACGAGTTCGGCTATCTCTCCAACGTGCCTGGCGAGTTTCCGATGTTCTTGAATTGGCAGCGTTTTTCGCAGCGACCAGTGTTGATCGGCTTTGTAGCGGGCAAGTATGCCCGCGAGCTGGAAGGTCTTTCCGATAGCCAGCAGGCCGATCGCGCCATGGCGGTGCTCAGGAAGATCGCGGGTAGCAATCTGGCCGAGCCCGATGCGGTGCTGGTCAGTCGCTGGTCTCAGGAAAAATTCACGGGGGGAAGCTATTCCTACGTTCCAGTGGGGTCCACCCTGAACGACTACGACGTCCTGGCCAGGCCCGTGGGGCGCCTGCTCTTCGCCGGGGAGGCCACCGATCGAGAGCTCTTTGCCTCCGTGAACGGGGCCTACGTCAGTGGAGTGCGTGAGGCCGATCGGGCCGTAAAGCTCTTCTCATAACGTGCGCCGAAGCACATCCGGAGCTGGCACAGTCTGTGCCACCCTCCAGAGCTGGCACAGGCTCGAGTTGTTCAGAGAACCTATCCATTCCGCGGGCGGCTCTGGAGCATGGCCAGAACAAGCATGACCAGCACGGCCACGGTGCCCAGGACGAATGCGCCCGAGGACGGCATGGCGAGCCATCGGAGCGACTCTTTGGCGGCCCCGGTGCTGCCCAGGCCGGGGGCCAGAAAGCCGGCCCACATCCAGAAAACCGAGTAGCCCAGCCCTCCCGCGCCCAGCGCCAGGCTGATGGCGCCGCTCACGCGCCCGGGCAGGCCGAGCAGGCAGACGAGCACGATCAGTGCGAAAGCCGTCGTGCCCATGCCACCTGCGTGCAGATGAGAGCGCTGCATGTACTTCCACGACTTTTCCTGGACCGCCTTGATGGCAGCTTCGTCACTCTTGTAGACCGACTCTCGGACCGGGGCGGCGGATGCCTCCAACTGGCCCTTGATGAGGTCCTCGTTGAGCCCGAATACGATCCCCATGAGCTGACCGTAGAGGATGGTGAGCGTGGCCAGGACCAGGCCCAGGGCCGCGGGCCGCAGGCTGGACCTGAGTCCGGACAAGAGGGTGTTCTGCTCGGATGTCTCCATGGTTCCTCCTCTGTCTGACCTGAAGACCATACTGCAGTGGGCTCAGAGCTACAATGATCTTCGTCAAGGGTGCCAGTCGTGGCCGCACCAGAGGCACAACCTGGCCCGCGGGGTGCGCACGATGCGCCGGCAGCTCGGGCAGCGATTGATGAAGATCTCGTGCCCGTGCTCGGTGAGCAGCCGATCGCGAAGCCGTCGCTCGAAGGCTGCAGTGCCTTCTCGCAGGGCCTCCTCGACCTCCTCGTCTGGCCCGAGCAGGCGACCGTGGCCCTTGGCCCAAAACAAGATGACCCTGCGGACGCGGAATTCGAGCTCGGTTACCAGGTGGCTGCCTGCTCTCAAGACGTAGTGCGTCAGCTCGGCATCCTCGTCATAGTCGCGCACTCACCACCTCCGCCAGTTCGCGGGCCCAGGCGTCGCAGCCGCGTGGCCCGGGGTGGAACAGGTCGGGGCTGAACTCCTCGGCCCGCAGCGGACGGAGCAGTCCATGCACGGTCCAGCCAGAGCCCAGCCTGCGCGCCTCGTTCACCAGCGTGCGGCTGCGCCAGGCCATCACGTCCTTGAGCGGGCGGGGAAGGGAGGGAAAGCAGGTGAAATCGGGGATCCCCGCCAGCACCTTGGGCTGCCTGCCCCAGCGCTCACCCAACGTCTCCAGGTGGCGCCGGAAGGCGTTCTTGCTGGTCAGGCGCAGCACGTCGTTGACCCCGGCCGAGACCACCACCAGGTCGGGTTGAAAGTCGCTCGGCAGCTCCAGCTCGAGCAACTCGCGGGCCCGGGCGCCATTGAGGCCCACACAGCGCCATTCCACCGGACGGCTGGTCGCCCGGGCCAGGTGCCAGGCCAGCCGACCCGACAGGCCCTCGGCCTGCGAACCCACGCCCACCCCGGCGATGATGGAGTCGCCCAGCAGCCCCAGCCGAAGCGGTCGTCCCGGCCCCGGCTCCAGCCCCTGGGCGTCGCCGCAGACGGGCAAGATCGGGGTCTGGCGGCGAACGGCCTTGCCTTGAGCCAGCAGCAACGGGCCCAGGGTCGCCAACACTCCGCTCATCGCCAGGCGGTCCATGAGCTCTGGGGTTCGCAGGCCGCACGCCTCTTTCCGCCCTCGAGTCCGAGACGATCGGAACGGCCAGACCAGGCCGGCCGGCCATGGTCGTCGTCAAAGGTGACTGCTCAACTCCGGCAGCACTCTGCACGACCGTCGAGCCACTCCGCAAGCCGAGAGCTCTTTCAGAGTTTTTTCCGCCCCTTGTGAGTTGATGGGCCCGCAAGGAAGGTGATCTGCAATGAATCCAGGAGTCGTGTCCTCGGGAGCGGGGGGCCACCTCTGGGCTCGTCCGCGGCCAGCCGGCGCCAGGGACGAGGGGCCGGTCGATCAGTTCAGCACCAACGTGGTGGTGCCGTCCTTAAGCCTCGATCCTCGAGAGCTGGCCAAGGTCACCGGAGCGGCCCTCTACGAAGAACGCCAGTTGCACGAGACCCTGGCTGACCAGGTCGTTTTCGTCAGCTCGGCCCCGGTTCACCCCAGCATCGCCGAATACTACCTGCAGTATCTGCCCGAGCGCAGCTGGTCGGATCGCCAGGTGCACTTCGTCTCGGTGGGCGATCAGAGTCCCACCCCCCTGAGCCAGAAGCTTCTTTCCAGCCACGCCACCATGGAGAAGGTGCGCCAGGCCATGGGTCCCTATCCCCGCATGACCTGCTTCGTCAGCTCGCTGGCCGAGAAACAGGTGGCCACCGAGCTGGGGATCCCCCTCTACGCCACCGATCCCTCGCTGCTGGAGTGGGGCACCAAGTCGGGCAGCCGCCAGACCTTCGCCGAGTGTGGGGTGCCCCACCCGGACGGCACCCCTCTGGTGCGCTCGGCCCAGGAGCTGGCCGCTCAGATCGACCTGGTCATGGAGCGCAATCCATCGGCTCGCAAGATGGTGGTGAAGCTGAATGAGGGCTTCTCAGGGGAGGGCAACGCCATCTTGAAGCTGCCCGAGATCGCCCCCGGCACTCCCCGCGAGGAACGCCTGGATGCCATCGAGGATGCCCTCCATCACATGCGCTACCAGGCTCCGAACGAATCGTGGATCACCTTCTCGGGGCGCTTCGAGGACTTGGGCGTGCTGGCCGAATGCTTCGTGGAGGGCGCCACCTCTTCGCCCAGCGCGCAGGCCAAGATCTTGCCCGATGGATCGGTTGAGGTCGTCTCCACCCATGAGCAGGTGCTCGGTGGGCCCGACGGACAGGTCTACCTGGGCAGCCGGTTCCCGGCCGCGCCCGAGTATCGCGCCGAGCTGATGGAGCACTGCCACAAGATCGGCGAGAACCTGTCCGCCAAGGGCTGCCGCGAGCGCTTCGCGGTGGACTTCATGGCCGTGCCCGGCGGGGGGGTGCAGGCCATCGAGATCAATCTGCGCAAGGGCGGCACCACTCACCCCTGGGAGACCCTCCAGCAGCTTACCAGAGGCCGCACGGAAGGCTCGGGCACGTTCCTCACCGATGCCGGCCGGGTGCGCGCCTACCGTGCCTCGGACAACGAGAAGCAGCCCCAGTTCCAGGGCTTCTTGCCGGGCGACGTGCTGGACGTGGCCTCTCGTCACGGCCTGCATTACACCGGCCGGGAGGAGGAAGGCACTACCTTCCACCTGCTGGGCGCTCTGCGCGAGTATGGCAAGTTCGGGATGTCCTGCATCGCGGCCACCCCCGAACGGGCCGAGCAGCTCTACGAGCGCACCCGCGAGACGCTCGAGCGCGAGCTCCGTCCGGGCAGCTTCACTCTGGATGCCCCCTCTCATCGCCTCAACGAGGCTCCTGAATCCACCGGCACGACCTCGGGCGGGTTGGTGCTGAATCAGCGCGAGCACAAGTTGGACACACCCTGGCTGCGCACCACCGCTTTCCAGGGGCGGCGCATGGCGGCGGCGGTCAATTTGCGCGGTCAGCACGGAGTGCGGATCTTCAACCTCGAGACCGGTCAGCTCCAGGAAGAGGTGCCCGGGCATAAGACCCCGGTCCGGGCGCTGGCCCTGACCGGCCACCAGCTGGCCTCGGGCTCGGCGGACGGGGAGGTTCGCCTGCAACGCAAGGAGGGGGGGGCGCAAAGCTTCCAGGTGGATGGGCTGGTCAACGCGCTGGCCTTCTCCCCCGACGAGAAAGAGCTCGCGGTCGGCTCCAGCGACCACGCCCTGCACATCTTCGATCTCAAGTCCGGCCAGCAGCGCAAGCTCGAAGGACACGGTCACTGGGTGCGGGCGGTCGCCTACCGCGGGCGAGAGGTCCTCTCTGGCAGCCAGGACGGAACCGTGCGCCAGTGGGACGCCCGGGGCAAGACCCGGCGTATTCTCGACTGCGGCGCCGGGGTGCTGAGCCTGTCGGTCAGCCCCGACCAGAGCCAGGTGGCCGTGGCCACGGCTGATCGCAGGCTCTCCATGTGGAACCTCGAGACGGGAGAGCCGCTCTGGCAGCGTCAGCTGGACTGGCAGCCCGAGGAGGTGCGCTTTGCACCCGACGGGCGCCACCTGATCTTTCGCTCCTCCAGCGGAGGCCTGCAGCTCGCGTCGGCCGCAGAGGGCACGCCGGGTCTGGAGCTGCCGCTCGACTTCGCGGTGGGCGCGGTGGCCGCCCGCAAGACCGACATGGGCCTCGAGCTGACCGCCGCATCGGGCGCGGGCGAGCTGCGGCGCTGGTCGGTGCTACCTGGGGCCTGAGCCCGGTCGCACCCCGAGCCTCGACCAGTCGGGCGTCTGGCCTTTGCGGAAGAGATAGGCCGGCTCGTCGCGGTCGTTTTCCCAGGCCGCGTAACAACCAGGGTAAAGGGGAACGAGCAGGACAGTATTTTCGATGCCACAACGAGGGTCTTTCTGACTACGCCGAGAATTTGATTCAAATGAGCTTGCCCGCAGAGCTTCTCAGACAGAACGGCGTTCGGCTCGCTTATCTCTTCGGTTCGCGCGCCCGGAACGAGGCGAGAGAAGACAGCGACTACGATCTGGCGCTCTATTTCGAGCCAATGCCAGCGCTCGAGAGACTCGACCGCCTGACAGCCCTCGAGCCAGGTTTGCGCAGCTTCGTGGGCAGCCCTCTCGATCTCGTCATCCTGAACGATGCGGGACCGCTGCTCGCCAGAGAGGCAACGATTCGCGGCCGGCTGTTGTTCGGTGACCCCGAGGATGCCTTTCGTCTCGAGCAGCGCATTCGTGCGCGTTATGAGGATTTGGAGTCTTCCCAGCGGTTCTTTACTGAGGCACGCCGTCAACGGCTGGGCTTGATGGGATGACTCTGGTCCGCGAGCTTCTGAGCGAGTTGGAGAGAAACGTCGTGCTCCTCTCGCAGCTTGCCAGTCAGTCCAGGGAGGAGTTTACCGGAGACCCCCGCCACTATCTCCTCGCCGAGCGCTGTTTCCAGCTGGCCATTCAGTGCGTCCTGGATATTGGCTTCTACTTGGCCGCGCAAAAGGGCTGGCAACGGCCAGACGACAGCCGGGAGGCGATCCTGACCATGGGTCGCCAGGGGGTTCTCCCGCCCGAGTTCGCTCAGCGCATCCAGGGCATGGCAAACTTCCGGAACGTGCTGGTGCACGCCTATCTCGGAATCAACCGGGATCTGGTCTACGACTACCTTTCTCGGCTGGACGACTTCACCGAATTCAGCCGCCACATCGAAGCCTATGTTACCGCTGACTCTGGCCGAAGCTGAGCTCTGGCCCCGTGGAGCGCCCGCGTAGCTCGGCCCCTGCTCATGGCGGTCTCTTCGACGCAGCTGAGGGTTGGAGCCTGGCAGAATGTTCAGAGCCCGGTTACAACTCTGATCCCCCGCCCGTGGCATAACCTGACTATGCTCGCCATCCAACCGCCCTGCTCCGAGCGCCTGCCGGCTCGTTTCGACTTTGCTCCCATCGACACGTGCGAGGAGGCCATGTTCGCTCCCGGCGCCGACATGCTCGTGCGCGCCCTGGTGGGCGACGAGGCCCATGTGCGCGTCTCCTTTGAGGCTCTGGGCCACCAGATCGAGTACGTTCAGGATCGCGAAGGGGTCGAGGGCACCATCGACGGCAAGCCCTTCACGATGACTCGCACCCTGATCGCCGAGGGATTCACGGTGGGGGGCGACACCCCGGCCGGCGAGATTCAGGTCAGCCTGCGCGAGCAGCCCGGAAACAAAGCCGTGGTGGAGGGCCACGCCGGCCGGATGGGCTTCCGCCACGAGCTCGAGCGTCGCGACCCGAGCACCGGCAAGATAGCCATCATCAATGGAAAATTTGATTGAAAAGCTCTTCACGAGAGCGTGTCTCTCGTCTCGAACGGCAACTACCGGGTCTCGGGCAACCTTGGACCCGATCGGCTGCGGGCCAGCGTGACCCCGGCCGCCAACGGCACGCTCTTCATCGAGGGTGAGCTCTCGGACATGCCGTTTCGACAGACCATCGAGCGGCTTTAAGGCGCCTTCAACATCCGCGGTCACGTGAGTTCACGACAAGCTTCCGATCGGAGCCGCCGGCTCGGGAAGGAGGCCGTTTGCCGGGCTGCGAACCGGCCTCGATGTCAATCGCGGTAAGGTTTTTCTGATGGAAGGCACGCTGCTGGCCCTGAGCGGCTGTGAGCCCGACCCCACTGTGGGGGGTTTGCTGGCCCAGGCACTGGGGCAGCCGGTGCTGGTCAGCCGCGATCCGGTGTCCGGCATTCGCAGCCTGGTGGGCCGGGGAGTCAACCGCATCGTGGTGCTCCCCCTCCTGTTGAGCCTGGATCAAGAGCAGAGCTCGCTCCGGTCGATGATCAAGCTGGCCAGTCAGCGCTGGCCCTTCCTGGCCTTTCACCTGGCCGAGCCGCCCGGTTGGCTGGAGTGGGCCGACCTGCTGCGAGCCGGGGCGCCCTCCCCGGCGGTGCTCACCGCTCAGCCCACCGGGGACGCCCTGGCCGACTCCAACCTGGCCCGGCTGGCCTGGCTGGTGGGCCCCGAGACAGGCTGCGACTTCATGCGGGGTAACCTGCGCTGGCCCGAGGATGCGCTGGGCCCCGGTCTGGTCGAGCTCCTGGTCGAGCGCCATCGGTCCGCCCTGCAAGACGATTCGCTGGTGCGGCCGGTCTGGTCGGAGGTTGCCGCCCGGGTGGCTCTGGGCCCGGAGGACGAGGAGAAGGCTCTGCTCGAGCTCGACCGGCGGATCAACGAGATGCTCCCCCCGGCCTATCAGGGCCGCTATGAGGAGGTGGTCCCCCGCTCGATGGGCTCGGCTTCGCTTCTGGTCGAACCCGACGGCAGAGTGGCCTGGGACAAAATCTGGACCAGCTTCTGCGATCTGGCCCTGGCGGGCGGTCCGAGCCATCGGGGCACGCTGCTGGAGGCGGTCACGGCCGAGGAGGCGCGGGCCGACTGGCCGCGCTACCTCGAGGTGGTCGCTGAGATCGAGCGGGGTATCCGCCTGGTCACCGCCCTGCCCGTGGTGCAGAGCACCGTGCCCGGCTGGGTGGGAGTGCAATGCGATTCGGAGGAGATGGCCGTCTGGATGCTGAGGGCCATCGTGGTGGAGAACGTGATGTGCCGGCGCCAGGGCGAGTTGCTCTACCTTCCGGCCGGGCCTGCCTTCCGGCTCGAAAAGGAGATCAAGAACGTGGTCACGGTCATGGCCAAGACTTTCCACTACTGGACATCGCACCGCCGCCCGGCTCAGCGGTCCGGCTGACGGCCTCAGGCCGCCTGCTCGAAAGCTTCCACCGGGGTCTGCCTTCCCGCTGGGCGCCGCCCCGGCTCGCGGGCCAGGGCCAGGGACGCCCCGCCCCACGTGAGGGCCAGCGGCCAGCCGGCCAACCAGCACATAGAGGCCACCAGACCGGCCCCGATGGCCGAGGCCAGGGCAAGACAGCAGGCCGCCTCGTGTCGGGCAAATCCGCGCGGCTTGTGCCAGCCCCGGACGGCCCCGACCAGGGCCGCCACCAGCATGCCCAGCAGCACCCCTCCGGGACCGCCCAGGCTTCCCAGCATAGCCGGGATGACCACCCGACCCAGCACACGCGTTCGTTTTCTCATACCCGAGGCATACCTCGGCGGGCTGAAAGAAATCTGAAGAAAATTCTTCAGCCTGTCAGTAATCCAGCACGAGGGCCATGAACGCGATCATGAAGAGCAAGAGCGCGGGAATCCCAAACAGGAAGGTGCCCATCTGCAGGGCCCGTTCTTCCTCGTCTTTCTGGTAGGCAGACTTCTCCATCGGCAAAACCCTCCTTCGGAGACTACAATGCACGAGGGCCCGCCCGAGTTCCCGGGCCTCTACGTGGTGTAGGGGCGAAGCTGGAGGACGACGATGCCCTCCTGGTCGATCAGCCACTCGATGTCGACCGGGTCGGAGAAGGTGTAGTTTGGCGAGAAATGCGACTGCAGCAGCCGTCCGGCGAAGGCCAGTTGTTGTAACTGCTGCTTGCGCTCCTCGGACAGGTCCTCCTTGGCCGCCCCCAGAGAGAGCGTGCGTCCGCCCCCCTCGACGGTGTTGTAGACGAACTGCAGGGGCAGCTCGACGCCATGCACCACGCTGTCCACCGAATGCGTGGAGACGTTGATGTAGACATTGCGAAAATCGGCTTTGTTGAGGGGGTTGGAGGTGACCAACACGCCCCCGATCTCGGCTGGCATCTCCTCCTGGATGATCACGCCCATCCAGCAGTCGTCCAGCGAGATGCCAACCTCCTGGCGCAGTCGCACGCTGCGGGGCGAAAAGAGCGAGGCCCAGACTTCCCGGATGCTCGCGAAGACCTTCTCGGCCGTGGTCACATGGTTGAACGACTCATAGATGCCGGCGGCGGAGAAGTTCTCCAGGTCCTCGGCATTGGAGGAGCTGCGCACCACGAAGCTGCCCACCCCGGCCAGGTGATTGGCGATGGCCGAATCGATCACCTCGCGCATGGCGTCGGGCAATCGCATGGCCCGGATCCGGGTGACCAGGTCGAGACAGAGCGGCTCGAGCTCGCGCGCATTGAGCTGCAGGGCCATTTTGAGCTTGCCGATGCCCTGCTGCAGGCCGGGGCTCGACTGCAAGAACTGCTGATTGAGCGAGAATGGCAAAGCGATGCCCCGGGGAACCCGGATCGTGTGGCGCAGGAACTCGGCTGCCTTGGCGGCCACCAGGGCGTTGTCTTGAACTTCGGTCTCGCTCATGCCGATGAACTTGCCCAGGTAGGGGATCAGGTTGGCTCGCGGGGGGCGGCGGATCTTGTAGAACCCCAGCACCCTCTCCGAGCCGTGCTCGAGCAGGTGGCTCAGCTCGCCGAGGTGGGCAGCCTTGGTGCCGTAGCGGAAGCGGTCGGTCAGCCGCAGCTTGTCCAGCTCCACGATGGGCACGTGGTCGGTCTCGGGCTCCTCCAGCACGATGCGCTGGGTGGCCCAGGCCGGGCGCACCTGCTCGCTGGCGGGCGGCTCCTCGATGGGCTCGAGAACCACTTCTTGCGCGGTGATCTCCACCGTCATCTCGACCCACTGGCCATCCAACCCGCGCTCAGCAATCTTTTCCAGTATGCCGATCTGGACACAGTTGGGGATGCCCCACCCGGAGGCCAGCACGTTGGTGTGGGACAGGGGAGTTGTGTGCTCGGCGTTGAGGATGCCCGACAGACGAGGGATATCATCGGGAACGCGGCGCATGGCGATGATGTCGAACCACTCCAGGGTGGGCCGTTCGCGCGCATACTCTTTCTCGCTCTGAAAGACTCGCAGCCTCCCGCTTGCCTTTCCAGCGTTGAGGGCCAGGAAGTCGGACGAGGCAAACAGCTCGTGATGGAAGATGCGCGGCATCTCGGACGGGTGGATGCGGCCCATGATGGCTTCCTGGTTGTGGTTGGCTGGCTTGAAGAGGAGGGGCAGCTCGCGGTCGAGGTAGGCTCGCACCCACTTGCGGAAGTAGCGCACCATGGCCTCGTCCATGGTATCGATCTCCACCGTTTCCAGGGTGAAGAACCGCTCTTCCTTTTTGTGCAGAGCCACGATGCCCAGCAAGTATTGTCGGTCTGGCGAGAGGTAGACGCTCTGGTTGAACTCGTCGATGCGCTTGTCGAGCTCGGTGCGGGGAATGCCCATGATGGCTTCGGCGATGTAGTCGGAGTGAAACTGGTAGGCGTTGTAGTTGATGAAGTGCACTACCGGATGGGCCTGGTTGGCCCGATCCACCACCACCTTGACGAAGGGATAGCCGGCCAGGTTGCCGGCCATCTGGGCGAAGGCGTGGAGCGTCAGCCGCTCGCCCACGATGCCCTTGACCGGTTGGTCCTGCTCGCCCTCGAGCTCGAGTCCCTCTTCTTCTACCACCCTTGGGTCCTTCATCCGGTCGGGCCGGGGTCCCTTCTTCGGTTCTCGTCGGGCCTGGCCTGACCGTCAAAGAATTCTTCAAGGAATTCTCCAGGCGTGCTCAAGCTCGCTCGAGTAGACTGAGGGTGCTTGAGATAGTGCGGCTGCTTCCCCGAGGACCGCACGGTTGGAACTCCCTGGCGCGGGGAAGATCAGCACCCCGCGCCAGGGAAGACCTCCACCGTTCTACCGGGGCTGCTCTGTTATTGTCCCAGGGGATACCCACCTTCTACCAGGGGATCATCTCTTGATTCACCCTTCAAGGCATTTTCCTGAGCCGCCACGAACTCCCCCGCATGGATGAGCTCGAGCCGGTCTCCTCGGAGCGGCGTAAGGAACCCCGCTACCGATTGAACAAGATGCTGGGCTTGCAGATTGCTCGCGAGGATTTCCGCGCCGATCTTCGTGTCCTGGTGCTGGACATCAGCGGGACCGGCCTGAGGGTATCCTCTCCGCAGCAACTGCCCGAGGACGATGCCCTGGCCTTTGTCTTGAGCCTTCCGGACAAGCGACCCTCGGTGCAGGGTCAGCTCAAGGTGCGCTGGCAACGCTTCTTGCCGGTCAGCGAGAACCACGAGGTGGGTCTGGAGTTTCTCGAGCTGGCCGAGGAGAACTGGCGAGCGCTGCGCGATTTCGTGGGCAGTTTGCTCAGCCAGCCCGAGAAGCAGCAGGAGAACCTCTGTAATCCCTGGCGTTTCGGCAAGTTCCCCTATTGATGGCGCAGCCGCCTCGTGCTGAGGTGCCCGTTTGAACCTGGCGCGGTCCGGAATACCAGGTCCAGGGGGCCGGCCGCGCTCCTGGGAACTGGACGATCACAACGAAATCATCCGAGAGCAGGCCCTGGAGGCAGGCCCCGGGCGGCTTTCCGCGAACCTCCCGCGGACTGTAGAGATCGGACGGTTTTGCCCCTATGCCTGTCAAGAAAATCAAGCAATCCAGCGCCCCCCACGTGGCGGGTGCTTCCACCGTCGAGGCCGAGCTGCTGGCCATCGACGACACCCACCGGGTGCTCCCCTTCACCATGCCCCGACCCAACGGCTTCAAGGCTGGTGTCCTGACCTCCCGGCCCTGTCGCATGCCCATCATTTTCGAGCGCGACCAACTGAGCCTCTTCACGGCTGGCAAGGCCACCTACACGGGCATCGGGGGCGAGGTAATCAACGTCGAGCCGGGGATGCTGGTGCACTTCCGGCGTGACTGGACGGGTGAGCTGGTGGTCCACCAGCCCATTCGCCAGGTCTACGGGGCCTGCTCGGGCGGCTCGGGGATAGGGGTGACCCCGGTGCTGGCCGACGCAGCCCGGGTGCCGGCCGCGGAAGACTGGGGGCCGGTTCCCAATCCGCTGGAGGGTGAGCCCCGCACCAGCGGCATCGTGCTCTCCAAGGACGGGCAGGTCGAGAGCGGGATCTGGATCTGTACCCCCGGCAAGTGGGCTCTGGAGGTCGGCCGCGACGAATATTGCCATTTTCTGGCCGGACGCTGCACCTACACCCACGAGTCGGGCGAGGTGATCGAGGTGGTTGCGGACACGGCGGCGTTCTTCCCCAAGGGCTGGAAGGGCACGTGTCAGGTGCACGAGACGGTGCGCAAGGTCTACCTCTTGCGCTGAGCTCAGGGGGAAAAGCTCACTGAGTCCCCGGCGCCTCCCGCGCTATGCTGGCTGCAACGGAGGTGCTACCAAGATGAAACTTCACCTGCGCGTAGGCGGCCAGAGCCGCACCCGCGACGCCGAAGACCTGGGCCTGTCGGCCCGAAGCTCCGATCAGGAGATCCGCCAGCAGCTCGCTCGCTACTACGAGCTGAGCAAGGAGCAACTCAGGGCCCTGGTGGTCGACCGCCATCCCGACGGAGTGGTCGTGCGCCCTCCGGCCGTGTTCGGGTAGGCCCGCCATGCTCGAGCTTTCGGCAAGAACCGCACTGATCGACGCTTTCATGGTGGCCAGCCACGGCGACCTCAAGTCGCTGGGCGCCATCCACGACCGGGCCATGACCGAGGACCCGCTCCTCTATGGACCCCTGGCTCGCTGGTACCAAGACCACGGCGCCATTCGAGACCACAACGAGCTGTTCGTGGCTCACTCGCTGGTGAGCCCTTACCCGGAGCTTCGCGAGAATGGGCTGGTGCTGTTGCAGCGCCTGCGCCCCTACCAGGTGGCCCGGGTGGTGCGCTATCTCAAGGAGACCGTCAAGAACCTGACTCGCATCGCCCGCACGGCGGTCAAGATCTATCTGCAGCGTCGCGAAGAAGTGCCCGAGTGGTTCGACGAGTGCGTCATCCGCGACCAGAAGTCGATGAAGTATCTCTACGCCACCCTGCGCATCAAGCCCGGCCCTCGGGCCGAGCAGACTCTGTTTCAGCAAAAGCCGCCCCAGGACAGCAGGGTGGCCGTGGCCCGTAACCTGTATCGTTGGCGTCACGAGCCGGCCTACCAGGCCCGGATGATCCGCGAGCACCACATCCAGTTCACCACCGCCCGGGGAGCCATCAGCAATTACACTCCCGGCGTGCTGGAGGCGCTGGTGGAGGTGATGACGCCTCCCCAGCTGATCACCAACCTGAGTTTCATCGAGAAGCGCGGCGGGCTGGCCCACGAGCGCATCCGCAGGACCGTGCTGGGCAAGCTCGAGCACGCCGTGACCGAGTCGCGGGTGGCCGAGTTCAAAGCCCTGGTGGCCCTGCAGAAAGTGTCGCCCGATCCGCACCTGGCCGACAAGATGATGGAGATGATCAGCCAGCGCCTGCGCGGTCGGGGACGCATCACGGCCCACACGGCCCTGCTGGTGGACAAGTCGGGCAGCATGCAGGAGTGCATCGAGATCGGGCGCTTGTTGGCGGCGCTTTGCTCCACCATCTGTGACGCCGAGCTCGATGTGGAGGCCTTCGACTCGCACTCGTTCACGGTCAAGCCCAACGGCACCGGGTTCAAAGCCTGGGAGGAGGCCTTCCGGCGCATCCGGGCCGCAGGCGCGACCTCGATCGGCGTCTCACTGGCCAAGCTGAAGGACCGCCCCATCGAGCAGGTGGTGCTGGTCTCCGACGGCGAGGAGAACACCAATCCCCTGTTTCTCCAGGAGCTGAAGGCGCTCGAGAAGCGCCAGGGCCGCTCGGTTAAGGTGATCTGGATCCGCGTGGGCGGGGCCGGCAAGCCCTTCTGGGACGAGCTGGTGCGGGCCGGCGTGAACCTCACCGTGATCAACTTCACGGGCGACTACTACAACCTGCCCAGCGTGGTGCCCATGCTGTGCGCGGGAGAGCACCGCCAGCTGGTGGAGGAGGTGCTCGCCTGTCCCCTCTACCAGCGCTCAGACATCGACAGCCTGCCGCCCCAGTTCGACCCCGAGACCTATGAGATCTTGTGAGCTGGTGGCACCCCGCTTCGGAGGGGGCAAGATTCCCGTCTGGCAGGACGGCCTTCTCTGGGAGGTACCGGTGCTCTCCGGCCCCTCCCAGGGCTGGGGCCTCTGGCGACTGGAGGACGAGCAGGCCAGTTTTGTGAGGCCGGCGGCCGCCTGGGAGCGCGAACGAGCGTTTCCAGGGCGGCCCCGCCAGGTGGTCCACCTGCTGGAAGAGCTCAAGAGCGGCCTCTGGAAGGCGGCTGGCCCGGGGCGCAAGGAGTTGCTGGTGACGCTGGTCGACCAGGGGGCCGTCTTCGACGCCCTGCGCGTGGTGGACGGGGGACTGCGCTGGTGGAGCCTGGGACTGGCCAGCGGCCGGACAGGCAAGGCTCGACGCTGGCGAGAGGCGCTCGAGCAGGGTCAGCCGGTCGCCAACCTCAAACCCGGCCTGGCCCGCGCCCGCTCGCAAAACGACCCCAGCCTGGTGCTTGCCCGGGCCGTGGAGATGGCCGGGGGACGGCTGCTCGGCTGGGTGAGCGTGGCCAACGGCTACCAGGTCACCTGGGAGCGCCAGGGCCAGCGGATCACCTCCCTCGTGGACCGCCAGCTCAACTTGCAGCATGCCGGGATCTGCCTGGCCAATACCGACCGCCAGCATGACCTGACCTCGCTGGTCTCGCTCATCAGCGAGCGGGGGATGTCGGCCGAGGAATACCACTACTACTACGGTGGAGGATGGAGTTGATGATCACCGTGTGCGGAGCCGGAACCGTGGGTGCCAATCTGCTCGAGAACCTGGCTCGAACGGGCCTCGGACCCCTGCGCGTGGTGGATCAGGACAGGGTGGAGGCCCGCAACCTGCGCAACCAGCCCTACACCTCGCTGCAAATCGGCCTTAGCAAGCCAGCGGCACTTTCCGAGCTACTCTACTACGCCGCCGGGGTGCAGCTCGATACGGTGGAAAAGACCCTGCGCGAGGACAACGCCGGCAGCCTTCTGAGGGGGAGCACCCTGGTGGTGGACGGTTTCGACAACGCGGCCTCGCGCCGGGCTGTGCAACTGGCCTGCCGCAAGCTTGGCCTGCCCTGCCTGCACGTGGGTCTGAGCCGGGACGACTATGGCGAGGTCGTCTGGGATGAGCACTACCAGGTGCCTCCCGATCAGGACGGCCTGCCGGCCTGCCGCGAGGTGGATCGCAACCTGGCCGTGTTCGTGGTCTCGGTGGCCACGGAGGTGGTCAAGGCCTTCTTGAAGGGCGGAGAGAAGCGCAGTTACGCGGTGACCCTGGGCGATCTGTGCGTTTCCCCGCTGTCCATCGGTACCTGCCGTCACTGAAGGCTCAGCTCAGAAGGGGCTATCCTGAGGGTATCCCAACACCCGAAGGAGGAAACCCGAATGAAGACTCCCGCTATGCCCTGCTTGATCCACGAGGGCCCGCCCAGGCTCTCCATCTGGCCCATGGTGACGATGGAGGTGAGGGGTGAGCAATTAACCGTGGACGCTCTGGCGCGCATCGGCGCGCAGGACCCCCAGTGGTTCATTCTCGAGATCGGAGAAAAGGGTGCGGTAACCCCGGCCAGTCGCATGCGAGAGCTGGCCCTCGACATGCCATGCGTGCGACTGACAGATCAGGACATTCTCCACCCTGACTTCATGGCAAACCTGCTGCAGCGCATCCAGGCGGTTCTGCCTCGCCAGGCTGCCTGACCGGGGCGGGGACGTGAGCGTTTTGTTAACCTGCCTGAAACCGTCTGGCCTGAAGGCGGTGTTAAAGTCCTCCCAGCTACGCTGACCTGTTCAAAATGAGAACGGGAGTGTAGACAATCTGTTGAACGGCGCCGCGCCAATTCCTGAAGCGTTCAACGCTCGGCGCCTTAAGACTCGGAGGACTTCATGGTCGTTTCTCAACTCGCGTCCCCGCTCCGCCTGCCCAACTTCAGCTCGGTGGCCTCGGTCCGCAGCGCGCCCGCGGGCACCGGGGACGGCTACACGGCCGCCTCCGAGGATCCGGCCTCCCGCCCCACGAGCATCGAGAAGACTGCCCTGCTGCGCCTGTTCCAGGACCCGGGCTCGCTTTCGCCTCAGCCGGGCGGGAGCCGTCAGATGGCCGACTACGACGGGCGGGTCAAGCATCTGGCCCTGATGCTCTCGAGCTACGCCCGCTCGGGCCGGATGCGCGAGCAGGTTCTGGACGCCTACAAAACCCTCTTCAACCGTATGGAGCCGGACACCAAGTTCTCCATCATCGTGGACTCGAACCGTGACAAGGCGGACGTGCAACGCGCCATTGCCGAGAGCGGCTGCCCCAACCCGGAGCGCATCCAACTGGTCCAGCCGGGGGTCGGCGACCTGACCGTGTGGGCCCGCGACATGATGGTGGGCCTGGAGTTCCCCGGCAGCCCCGATCGCACCGCTCTGCTCGCCCAAAAGCCCCTGCATGACTGGCACGGAAATGACCGCGAGGTGCCCATCTTCCTTTCTCATGCCGCGCCGGGGGTGCACCTGAACATGGCCAAGCGGCTGGTCACCGATGGGGGCGATACCACTTCCAATCGCAGCGATAGCTTCGTGGGACACTATTCCATCGCGGCTACTGCCGAGCGCCTGCAGCAGGCGTTCAGCGACGAGAGCGTGCGGATGGCGGGGATCCGTTACTTCGAGACCACCACCGGCAAGACGGTGGTCCCCGGCGCTCTTCCTTACAAGCTGCAGCCGGTGGACACGGGCGACCTGCACCGCATGCCGATTCAGATCGTCGAGAATCCCACCTATCGCAAGCCCGACCTGAAGGAAGGCCAGGCCACCGAGGGCGAGATGTACGAGTACCTGGCCGCCCGCATGTTCGAGCGCGAGTTCGGCAAGCCGGTCACCGTGCTGGGAGCCGACGACCCCAGCACTCCCGACCACCGCGAAGAGCCGGCCTGCGACCACATGGACATGGGCTTCACGCCTATCTCCGACAACGAGGTGTTGCTCGGCGATCCGGGCCTGGCTCGCCAGTTGCTCGACTCGATGACCCCGGCCGAGAAGAAGCAGGCCGAGGAGAAGCTCTCCGAAGTAGCCGGCAAGCCGGTCAGGCTGGAGGATTACTTCGGTCCCGGCCTTCGCAATCGCGACAACCAGGAGGACTTCGAGGCCTACAAGCGCATCGCTGAGGAGAAGAACCTGTCGGTCACCCGCATGCCCCACCTCGAGCCCGGCGGCGGGTTGCCCTACATCTCTTACAACAACTGCCTGATGGAGCGCTTCGAGAAGGATGGCCAGGAAGTGCGGCGCGTGTTCCTCCCGGTCTACGGGGTGGAGAAGCTGGATAACTATGCCATCACGACCTGGCAGTCCAAAGGCTTCGAGGTGATCCCCATGGAGCTGGGAGCCTTGAGCGCATACTGGGGCGCTCTGCGCTGCATTTCGAACTGGATGGAGCGCTCGCCCAGCGCTTGAACTTCGTCGCGTTGACCGGGCCACCGAACGTGTCGTGGCCCGGGCGAGGAGACGAAGCGATTCATCGCACAGTCCATGCGATGGAGTATCGTCCTGCATGAACGACACGATTGTCAAACCCGGGCCGGCGCCACGCCGGCCCATTCCGCTTTACGTGCGGGTCCTGATCGGAGTGGTCAGTGGAGCCGCGCTGGGCGCCGCCGTGGGCACGCAGCCCCTCTCGCTGGGGCCGCTGCACCTGGGCAAACTGGAAGACCTTGAGAAGCTGGGAGCCCTGGTCATCCGCCTCCTGAAGGCCCTGGCCACCCCGCTCATCCTGTTCGCAATCCTGGACGCCTTCGCGCGCACCCGCATCAGCGGCAAGCAGGGCCTGCGGATGATCGGTATCTGCCTGGTCAACGTCAGCATGGCGATGATCCTGGGTTTGACCTTGATGAACACCCTTCAGCCCGGCCTGGCCTGGCGCGGGCACCTGAGCGAGTTGACCGCGGGCGTGGCAAGCGAGACCACGCTCAAGAGCCTGCCCCAGCACGAGAACGTGACCTTGAGCCCGCTCGAGAACCTCTCCGGCTACGTGCCCCAGAGTCTGGTGTCTCCCTTCCTGGACAACAACGTGATCACCATCGTGCTCTGCGCCATCCTGGCCGGGGCCGCCCTTCGCAGCCTCAAAGAGCGCCAACCCGGGGGCGGGGTGCACGTGCTCGAGCAGATGATCGCGGCCGTGCTGCAGATCCTCATCCAGATGCTGGAGTGGGTGATCCAGGCCGTTCCCATCGCCGTTTTCGGCGTCGTGGCGGCGGTGGTGGCCCGCTCGGGGCTGGGGGTCTTTCAGAAGCTCTGGGTCTTCCTGGCGGTCATGCTGCTCGGCCTGGCCATCCACTCGCTGATCTATTACCCGCTGGTGGCCTGGGTGGTGGGCAAGAAGAGCCCCCGCGAGTATGTGGGGAAAGGGGCCGACGCGATCGTGACCGGCCTTTCGACCAACTCCAGCCTGGCCACCGTGCCGGTGACCCTGCGGGTGCTCACCGAGCGCATGGGGGTATCGCAGCAGTCGGCCCGGCTGGCTGCCTGCGTGGGAACCAATCTGAACAACGACGGAATCACACTGTACGAGGCCATGGCTGCGCTCTTCCTGGCCCAGGCGGTGGGCTACGACCTGGGCCTGGGCCAGCAGTTCGGAGTGGTTCTGGCGGCTCTGATGGCCGGGATCGGCATCGCCGGCATCCCCGAGGCAGGGCTGATCGTGCTTCCCCTGGTGCTGGGGGCGGCCGGACTGCCCGAGTCGGTGGTGCTGACGGCCCTGCCTCTGATCATGACGGTGGACTGGATCATCGCCCGTTGCCGGTCGGGGGTCAACGTGATGAGCGACATGCTGGTGGCCATCCTGCTCGACGCTCTGCGCCCGGCGGGAGAGCGACCTGAAAGCCTGGAGGACATGGCCGGAGAAGGAGACCTGGCCCCCGAAGTGGCGGCCATCCTGGAGGGAAACACATGATGAGATCCGTTCTGCTGATGCTGCTGGTCTGCCTTCTGGCGAGTTGCGGTCAGGAAGGTGCCACGCCCGTGGCGGCGACCGCTCCACCGGGTAACCTGGCGCCCCCGCCTCCCGCCGAGGCACTGGTCTTCCGTCTGGGTGGCCCGGGTGAGGACTCGGGACAGGCGGTGGTCGCTGATGCTGCCGGCAACCTCTTCGTGGCCGGCCACTTCACCCACCAGAACGAGCTGGCCACCAGCCAGGGCGGACAGGACGTCTTTCTGGCCCGCTACGACGGCCAGGGGAACCTGGTCTGGTCGCTGGGTCTGGGCAGCGCGGGCCACGAGCAACTGGCAAACCTGCTCATGGACGAGGAGGGCAACCTCTATCTGGGCGGCACTTTCGAAGGCACGCTCGCCTTCGATCCCGCGACCGACGTGGTGGCAGCCGGTATGAGTGACGCCTTCCTGGCCAGCTACGACTCGGACGGCAAACTGCGCTGGGCCCGCACGCTGGGGGCGGCAGGGCAGACCACCCGGGCCCACGACCTGGCTCTGGGAGAGCGGGGCGCGCTCTACCTGACCGGCGACTTCACCGGGACCGTCCAGGGCCTGGTCTCCGCCGGCGACACCGATGGCCTGCTGGCTCGCTTCGACCTGGCCGGGCAGCCGGAATGGCTGCGCCGTTTCGGGGGACCGGGTTCGGACTCGGGTCGGGCCCTGGCAGCGGTGGCCGACACCGTCCTGGTTTGCGAGGGGTCACAGGTGACGCGCTGGAGTGCCGCGGGCGATCCGGGGCCGGAGGTGGCCCTGCCCGGCCAGGCCCACTCGATCGCCGGTGATGGTCTGGGGGGACATGTCGCGGTTGGGACTGGATTTCTGGCTCGCTTCGGGCCGGCCCTGGAGCAGCTGTGGAGTGTCAGCGTGTCGGGTGAAGGCTGGCTGACGGTGGGGGAGGGGGCCATCTACCTGGCCGGCAGCCGGCTCGAGCGCTTCGACCTGGACGGAAACAGGCTCTGGGAGGTCGTGCTGGGAGGTCCCGCGCAGGGGCTGGTCCTGGTGCGCGGCGATCATCCCACCGTGACGGGAGCCTTTCAGGGCCAGGCCAGCTTTCAGCAGGCCCGCACGGTAGCGAGCACCGGGGGAACCGATGGCTACGTGGCCCAGTACGACGGTCAGGGCCAGTTGACCTCGGTTGGGGCACGTCCGGTGGCCTATCAGCCTCCCGCGGTCACCTACAATGGACTGCACAAGGTGAGCAACCCCACCGCGGCCCAGGTCACCTCCGAGCTGGGGGTCGTCAAGCAGCACTTTGCCAGCCTGCGTACTTACTACCCGCAGTACGGCGGGGGCACGGTCGACCTGGGCAAGATCACCAACCAGCTCGGGCTGAAGGTCTATCTGGGATTGTTCCTCTTCCCGGGGCACAACGACTGGACGGCCGAGAACTACGCCAACTATGTCAAGCCAGCCGTCGCACGGGGCAACGTCTCGGCGCTGATCGTCGGCAACGAGGACCCGCAGGACCTGGCCCTGATCCTCAGCTATCTGGACAAAGCCCACACTGACTTCCCCAAGCTACCGGCCTCCAGCGCCCAGACCACCACTTTCTGGCTCACCGACTCGCGGGCCGCTCAGCTGGCCGACAAAGTCGACTTCATTGCAGTGAACATCTATCCGGGCTGGGACGGCGTCCCCTGGACCCAGATGAACCTGCAGCCGGTTATCGGGGGCAAGCCAGCCACACCGGCCGACTCCTTCAACTCGTTCAAGATCATCTATGGCAAGCTGGTGGCCAAATACCCGGGGCTGCCCATCGTGGTGACCGAAACCGGCTGGCCCACCACCTACGGCGCGCCAAGTCCGGCGCCGCCTCAGCCCAAGACCGGGATTGCCAACGCCAAAGCCTACCTGACCCTGGTGCAGAACTGGGCCATCAACAACAAGAAGAATGTCTTCATCTACGGAATGTATGACGACACCAACGCGGTCAACACCAGCTCGCTGTTCAACTACCACTTCGGGCTGATGGACACCGACGGCAACAGCAAAGGGGTACTGTTCTAAACTCCCTCGCATAGACTGTGCGATGAATTCCCAACAGGTTTAGTTCAATCCCGGCTCGACCAGCATGGGCCCGAACTGTAGCCCGGAATGGCCCGGCTGGTCGAACAGCGCCACGGGCTGCATCACCATGGGGATCTTGAGGGCCCGGGCCACTTGGCGGGCCATGCCCATGGCCGCCTCGGAGCTCGAGAAGGGGTAGAGGGGAAGAAGTCGGCCGTCCTCCAGGTCGAGCTGCACCGAGAAGATCGAGCCTCGGGCGCTCTCGCCCTCGTGGATGCTGCGCACGGCAACCCGCAAGACGGCCGGGATGCTCAGGTGGATCTGCTGGTCGCCGAAAGTGAACACGGCATCTTGCGAGCCGATCGACCAGGCCAGCCAGCGCGACTGACGCGGGTTCATCCAGCGATTGATACGCTCGCTCATCGAGTTGCACAGATCGAGCACCAGGGCCCCGGCGGCGCCACCGGCGCTGATGGCCCTTACGGCCATGTCAGGACGTCGGGAGATGAGGGCTCCGGCCAGCATGGCGCCGGCGGTCACGGCCGCGCCCAGGGCGAACTTCTTGTTCTGCTTTCGTTCGCCAGGAAGCTGCCAGACCTCGAAGTTGAGCAAGATCCGGTCGTCGCCCGGCGTGAAGCTGTGCAGCGAGAACTGCGGTGCATCGACCTCGGCGGCATTGTCGCGGATCGTTTGCAGGGGATGATCGACGGGCTGAAAATAGGCGATCAGCTCACTGGCAGACCACAAAGGCTCTCTCTCCCGGGAAAGTTTTCCCTATCATATCATACGTCCGGGAGGATTTGACTCCCTGCGGCCGGATGTGCTAAAGTGGCGGGCATTCACAGTCCAGTTCAGGAGGTCGAGTCATGTCCAAGGGATCCGCCAAGAAGCCCAAGCCCGCCAAGAGCCGCGGGTCGGGAACTCCGCTCGAGGGCCGCGCCTGGGTGCGCGTCGGCGGAGCTCGCTGGCTGCGCGAAGATGCGGAGAAAGCTGGCAAGTTCATTCCCAAAGAGTACCGCGAAGGCTACGTCAAGCCCCTGAGTAAGAAGGCGGCCGAAGAGTTGGCCGCTTCCGCTGCCGCCGAAGCGGCGGCCGCCGAGGAAGCGGCTCTGGCCGCCAACGTTCCGGCCGAGTCGGCCGAGGCTCTGGAAGCTGCGCCCGACGCCGAGGACTTCGGCGAAGAGAACGAAGAGGCCTGACGAGAAGCCCGCCCCAACGGCGGGCTTCTTTGTTGCAGGGGAAGGCGGGTCCGGGTCCAGAACCTCTTCTGGCGGGGGAGTTTGGAGTGAGCAGTTTGTCCGAGTTCCGTCGTTTTCAGGGGACCGACAGCTATCTGACCGGCGAGGCCCTGGAGGCGGCCGTCAACTGTGCCCTGGCGCTGGAGCGTCCGCTGCTGGTGCGGGGCGAGCCGGGCACCGGCAAGACCCTGCTGGCTCGCGCCATCGCTGAAGGGCTGGGCCTGAAGATGCTGTCCTGGCACGTCAAGAGCACCACCCGGGCCCAGGACGGCCTTTACGTCTATGACACGGTACAGCGCCTCTACGATTCTCGCTTTGGCGAGGGCAACGTCAAGGACATTCGCAGCTACATCAAGCTCGGCCCCCTGGGCCAGGCCTTCAGCTCTCCCGAGCCGGTGGTGCTGCTGATCGACGAAGTGGACAAAGCCGATCTCGAGTTCCCCAACGATCTGTTGCACGAGCTTGACCAGATGCGCTTTGTGATCCCCGAGACGGGAGACGAGGTCACTGCTGACCGGCGCCCGGTGGTGGTGATCACCTCCAACAACGAGAAGGAGCTGCCGGACGCTTTCTTGCGCCGCTGCGTCTTTCACTTCATTGACTTCCCCGAGCCCGAGTTCATGCGCCGCATCGTTGAGGTGCACCATCCCGGGCTCGAGCAAGAGCTGGCCAACCAGGCCATCGAGGCGTTCTTCAATCTGCGTGGGATGCAGCGCCTCAGGAAGCGACCCTCGACCAGCGAGCTGATCGACTGGATCGCCGCCCTCAAGGCCGCCGGGGTCACCCATGTGGCCCTGGAGGCGGGCATGCCTTTCGTGGGCACGCTGCTGAAGAAGGAGCAAGACCTCGAGGCTCTGGCCGAGCATCTCGCTCGACGGCCCGGGTGGAGGAACTGACCGTGTTCGTTCCCTTTCTGTACCAGCTGCGCCAGCGCGGAGTGCCGGTGGGAACCCAGGAGGCGGTGGCGCTGGCCTCGGCCCTCTCCAAGGGCCTGCACGGGAACTCGCTGAACGGGTTCTACCACGTGGCCAGGGCTCTGCTGGTGCACTCCGAGAACCACCTGGACGCCTTTGACGAGGCCTTTCTGGCTCACTTCAAGGGGGTCGAGGGCGAGTCTTTGAAGCTGCACAAGGAGCTGCTCGACTGGTTGCGCGAGGCGGCTCGGCGAGAGCGCACCCCCGAAGAGCAGCAGCTTTTCGACGAGCTCACCCTGGAAGAGCTGGAGAAGCTCTACGAGCAGCGCCTGCGCGAGCAGACCGAGCGACACGACCTGGGCAGTCACTGGATCGGCACCGGGGGTAGCTCTCCCTTCGGCCACAGCGGGGTAGGGCGACAGGGCTTCCGCATCGGGGGCCAGGGTGGGGCGCGCTCGGCCATTCGGGTGGCCGATGCTCGCAACTACCGGGCCTACCGTGACGACCTCGTGCTAGACGTTCGTCAGTTTGCCATGGCCCTGCGCAGACTGCGCAGCTTCAGTCGCGAGGGCAACGACCTGGAGCTCGACCTGGAAGGTACGATCGATGCCACTGCTCGGAACGCCGGTGAGCTGGAGGTCGTGGTCCGACCTCCTCGACGCACCAACGTGCGGGTCATCTTGATGATGGACGTGGGCGGCTCGATGGATCCTTACGCCCACACCGTCGAACAGCTCTTTTCGGCGGCTGCCCGGGCCACCCACTTCAAGGAGCTGCGTTCCTACTTCTTTCACAACTGCATCTATGGTCACGTCTACAGCACCGAAGGGCTGCGCAAGCGGGTCAGTCTGGACGAGCTGTTTCGCACCACCGGGCGCCACTACAAGCTGATCGTGGTCGGCGACGCGCTGATGGCACCTTACGAATTGCTGTCGGCCCGAGGGGGCTACACCATCAACCGCTCCGAGGGCAAGACCGGGCTCGACTGGCTCACGGTCCTGGCCCAACACTACCCGCGCAGCGTCTGGCTCAATCCCGAGCGCCAGATCTACTGGAACGACCCCACCAGTACCCTGGCCGTCATCCGCACGGTCTTTCCCATGTATCCGCTCACCCTGCACGGTCTGGATCAGGCCGTGCGCTTTCTGTTGACCGGTCGACGGGAAGTGGCCTGAACGGAGAAGGGCCGGCCCATCGGGCCGGCCCTCGAGGCCGTTACACTTTGGTCTTTAGCCGTACTGACGAACGGCGCCGGACCATCTTTGTAACGTCTAAGGCTGCAGAACCAGACCTCGTCCGGGGGTGTATTGAGGATAGCCTGCCGCTACGCCCTGCAACAGAAGGTGATGGACCCCGTCGCACGACACGGTGTAGGCTTCCGCATTGGTCTCCAGCGTGTAGAAGTTCTGGCTGGAAGGACAACGCACTTCGCCTGGCTGAATGTATCGGCCCGTGAAGATCACGTGGCCGGGGTTGATGACTCCCGGCAACGGGTAGGTATCGTTCTCGGTCCGATAGGTTTCCAGGGCGCCCACGATGGCACGCTCATTGTTCATGCAGCTGCTCAGGTGAGCACGGTACTTGGCTTTGATCCAGTTCGGCGTCATGATTGCGAACAGGATCGCGATGATAAAGACGACGATCATAATCTCCAGCAGGGTAAACCCGCCGGAACGGGTCCTAGGGCCCGCTCGACGCGGAGCCCAGGCTTTGTAGCTCATCTTGTTCCCTCCAGCAGACTGATATTGCGGTCTGGACTGGCCGGAACGAGCATGTACGGATGGAAAATGACGTAAACCTCTTCGGCCAGCCAGCCTGACCTGAGTGGAAAATTCGCCTTCCCTGGAGGAACTCATCCTTACGGTGATAAATTTATTCTAGCGGGGAGTCCTTTTGACCTACACATATCATAGCTCGTCCAAGAAACTGGGGGCACTGGCGCTGGTGTTCCTGCCGATGGCTGGTTTTCTCGTCAAGATCGGCCTGGAGGGAAATCGCATCGTCCCGCCTCAGATGAAAGAGGACTTGATGCGATTCGTGGTCGTTTATTGCCCCTTCATCCTGGCCACTGTTCTGCTTGGGATGTATCTGTACATGCTGGCTACTCAGGCCGGCCGCCGACTTGACATCGGGTCGATCGGGGTCACCCTGACGGCCGGGAACAAGTCTACCACGGTAGGCTGGGCCTCGATGGTGGTCAACCGGGCTCAGACCGGGAACATGACTTCCTCCAGCCTGATCTCCGACGGCCAGAGCAGTATCCGCATTCAGCGCTTCTTCTGGCCAGAACACGACGACATTCTCAATCGACTCGAGCGCACAGTCAAGCACAACCGCACCGCCAAAACGGTCAAGATGTAGCCGGGCGTCGCCTCTTCACCAGCGCGAAGAGCACGATCAGAATCAGGGTCCCCAGCAGGGTGATGCCGTCGCACAGGTGCAAAAACTCGTCCACTTTGCCCTGCTTGACGTAAACGGCCATCCGGGTGGCCACCCAGGCGCACACCGCCCGGTCGAGTAGAGATTCTACCGAGAGCAGGCTGGCCCGGTAGCGCGAATCGGGAATGGCGTCGTTGAGCACCTGGCGCTGAATCGGGTAGCTGAAGCCAACGGCCAGTGCGAAGACGCTCAACCAGGCAACCGCTCCGGCCGGACCCGACCAGGCCATCAACGAGCAGCTGACGGCCATGATCAGGGTCATCAGGAAGACCGCGTTGAGGTCGCTCATGAAGCGTCGCAACCATCCAGGGTAGGCTGAACCGAGAGCCTCGAAGATGGTGTTGAGGGACATGATCACGCCGTAGGCGCCCAGGGCGAACTTCTTGTCCTCCAGGATGGGGTTGAACAAGTTGACCTGCACGATGCGGGAGAGCACGAAGATGCCCGTGCCCTGGGCGATCACCAGCAGCAGGTAGGGGCTCGAGAAGAGCAACTTGAGCACGATGGCGGGTTTGACCCGATCGCGCGGGTGCACCGGCAGGCTGAATTCGGGCAGGCGCAGGGCGATCGCAAAGGCGATCAGGGCCGAGAGCGCGGTGAGCCAGTAGGGAAGCTCGAGCTTCCACTCCATCAGGTAGCCGATGCCGGCCCAGCCCACCACCTTGCCGACCAGCGAGTAGGAACGGGCCAGGCCCTCGGTGCTCTTGTAGTAGCCTTCCGCGCCCGACTCTTGCAGGTAGTTGTAGAGATAGGCGCTGGAAGCCCCCGAGATGAGAGAGCGGGAGAGGGCGACCAGCATCCAGTGACCCAGAAAGCCCCCGAAGGTGGGCACGAAGACCACCAGCAGGTTGGACACCACCAGCAAGAGGGCCCCCGAGATCATGCACTTGCGCTGGCTCCAGCGGTCGGCGAGATACCCGGTGGGCAGCTCCATCAGGCAGAAGGCGATGTAATACAGGCTCTGGATCTCGAAAATCTGCGCATCGCTCAGCCCCATCTTCTTCTGGTACTCGTAGAACACTGGCGCCCACAGTAAGAGCGAGAAGAAGAACTGGAAGCCGTAGAACAGCTTGATGACGCGGTGGGGATTCATCCGGTCGGACGTATCACGGATCGACCCGTCGGGTCAATGCCAGCGGAAGGGGTTGAAGTCGGTGTCGCGATCGTAGACGTCCTGGTCCTCGGCCCGCTTGAGGAAGGCCACCACCTTGTAGGTGACCGGAGTCATGGCGATCTCGACCAGGCACTTGTAG
The DNA here is from genome assembly GCA_045863235.1 of Candidatus Xenobia bacterium. GTDB lineage: Bacteria > Vulcanimicrobiota > Xenobia > Xenobiales > QWHO01 > QWHO01. The sequence continues at coordinate 28,635 of BTUM01000028.1, forward strand.
AGGTATCCGGTCAGCGTGTAGCTCAGGATGCGGGCCGGCGAGAGGATGCCCCAGAAAGCGATGGTGCAAAAGAGCATCGTGTCCACCAGCTCGCCCACCAGGGTGGAGCCGATGGTCCGCTGCCACAGGTTGCGGCCCGACGCCGCCACCTTCATGCGGGCCAGCACGTACGAGTTGGCGAACTCGCCCCAGAAGTAGCCGAGCAGCCCGGCCAGGGCGATGCGCGGGGAGACGCCCAGCACCTTGCGGAAGGCCTCCTGGCCCACGTTCTGGTTCCATTCCGGGTCGGGCGGCATGGCCACGCTCAGGGCCAGCACCAGGTTCATCACCAGCAGCCAGAAGAACCCCGTCCAGATGACCCGCCGGCTCTTTTGGTAGCCGTAGACCTCGGTCAGGATGTCGCCAAAGACGTAGCTGATGGGGAAGATGAAGGCCCCCCCGTCGAAGACCAGGCCCCCCACCTCGAAGACCTTGATGGCGGCGATGTTGCTGATCAAGAGCACGGCCACGAAGCTGGCCGTGATGAGGTCGAGGTAGCGCATCGGGTCGGCGATTCGGAATTGCCGGGGAGATGCCTTCAGGGGGGAAGCTGTGATTGCCAGGCCGCACTTCTATCGCAATCCACGCACTCGTGCCTCATCGCGAAGTCGCCGGGCTGAACCACCAGACCTGTCGGAGCCGGAGGAGCCACTGGCCTTCGACAGAATACGCTCCAGGCTGTGGACACGCGCGTTTTTCTCTGGGCCCTGGCGGGCTGGCTCATCTTTGGCCTTCTGGGGGCGCTGGCCCTGTTGGGCCAGCAGGCGCCCGCCCAGCAGCTGGCGGTGGGCTTTCTCATCCCGGGCGTGTTCGGCCTGATGGTGGGCGGCATGCTCGGCATGGTGCGCCGCCTCAAGGCGAACCAGCGCGAGCTTGGCCGCTTCCTGCTGACTGTCATCGGGGGCACAGTGGTGCTGGGCACCGTGTTCACTCAGCTTTGCCACGCGCTCGGCTGGCCGGCCTGGGTGGCGGCCCTGGGGGCCGACCTGGGCGGTCTGGGGGGCCTGGTTCTCAGCCAGCGCCAGTTTCGCCGCCCCCTGGCTGCGGCCGAAGCGGGCCTGATGCTGACGGCCATGACCATTCTGGGCTATGACAGCTTTGGGCTCTTGATCGTGCCCATCCTGGTCATCTCGGCTGTGGCCCTCAACTACCACATCAAGAAGTCCAACAAGTGCTGACCTGCCAGGATCCGGCCTGCCTGGGCTGGACGCTCTTGCCCACGGACTCGTTTTGCTCCTGGTGCGGCGGCAGGCTGGTCGAGCTCGAGGTGAGCTTCGAGTTCAAGCACGGCGAGGAGTGGATGGCGCTCGATCCCCCCGTGCTCAACCGCGAGCGACGGCCCGCCCTGCGGGTGCTGGTGCGCCACACGGGCGATGCGGGCTCGGCCCTGGTTCGCTCCGACGACGTGCGCTCGGAAGCTCCCTGGCTGGGTCTGGACACGCTCTCCTTGAAGCCCACCACCCTGGGCCCGGGCGAGTCGGTCAGCGTGGGCATCTCGCGCCTCAAGGTGCCGGGCAAGGAAGACTCGGTGCAGGAGGCGCGCATACAGGTGGAGGTGCCCGGCTCGCCCGGGGTCGCCCCGCTGGCGGCCTCGCGGGTGCTCGAGTTCTCGCCCCCGCCCCAGTTCAGCCTGGATCTGGCCACCCAGGAAGTCCTGCTTCTGCCCGACAGCCAACCGGTCATCGACGGGGTGCTGTTGCTCGTGCGCGGGCACGTCTGGCTGGAGGGGCCGCCCGAGTTCACAGGCACCTGGGCCGACCTGGAGCTGGCCGAAACGCTCAGCTTTCCGCTCGAGCTGGACGCTCGCCGCCTGGCCCGCATTCCCATCCGCCTCAAAGTGCGCCCCGAGACAGCTCAGGATCTGCGCGAGTCGGCCAGCGCCGCGGCCGAGGGGCTGAAGCGCCGGGCCAGCCTGCGCTTGCGCTGCACCGACCGGGGCACCCGCAATCGCAGCGCCGAGGCTCTCCCCCTGGATGTGCCGCTGGAGGTCGGCTTCGTGCTTGGCCCCGAGCTCATGGTGGCCCCCTTCCCCGAGAGCCGCCGGCTCGACTACGACCTGCTGCGCCGGGTCTCGGACCATCGGCCGGTGCGCTTGCTCCTCTCCAACGGCCCGCCTCGGGCCCGGGGACGGCTCGAGCTGGTGGTCCACCAGCTCGAGATCGACGTCCCCTGGCTGAGCTGCCCCCAGGCTCCCCCTTTGCCCTGGCGCATCCCCACCGGCGAGTCGCTCGAGCTCTTGCTGCAGGTGGGCGCGGTGCAGGATGAGACGGCCACGTTGAGCTTCGTGTGCAACGATCCGCTGGCTCGCCCGTGCTATCTGCGCGTGCGCACCCGCGAGGCGGCCGAGTATCCAGGCTGGCTGGTGATCGACCTGGGCACCACCAACACCTGCGCCGCGCTGGTGGACGAGAACCGCCGCGTGGAGATGCTGGCTCTGGACGCCGAAGCCCGCCTGCTCGACGAGCAGCCCCTGGGGGCCGAGAGCGAGCCCCGAGGCCCCGAGACGATGCCCTCGGTGCTCTGCTACCTGGAGCTTGCCGCCGCCCATCGCTACCGGGCCGGCACCTGGGCCTGGGAGCAGGCCGGCCACGCCGCCGCTGCCCGGGCGGTGGTGTCGGGGGCCAAGCGGCGCCTGGGCGACAGCGAGTTCCGCTTCGAGGTGGTGCCGGTGGACGAGCCGGCCGAGACGGTGCTGCTCACCCCCGCCCAGGCCATGCGCGATCTCTACGCCCACGTGGTGGAGAAGGCGATGGAGCACCTGGCCGCCCAGGGGCGCTCCGACCTGGTGCTGCGCCGCTGCCTGATCACTCACCCCTCGCGCTTTTCCGTGCACCAGATCGAAGAGCTGAAGTCGGCCGTGCGCGAGGCCATGGAGGCCCAGCGCCAGCGCTTTGCGCCCCACTTCGAGCCCTGCGAGGAGCCGGCCACCCTGCACGAGCCGGTGGGAGCCGCTCTGCACTACCTCAACGACTGGCGAAGCCACGCTCCCCTGCACGAAGCGGCCGACCAGGACGAGCTGAGCTATCACCTGCTGGTGTTCGACTACGGCGGCGGCACCCTGGACGTGACGTTGCTGCGCATCGTGTCACAGCGACGGCTGCGAGGCGGGGGGGGAACCGAGACACTCCAGGAGCGGCTGACGCGCCATTGCTGGGAGCGCTGCCAGGCGGTGTTGCGGCGCGAGACCGGCGTGCTGGTGGCCCTGCCCGGCGAGGACGAGGAGCTGGCCGCCGGCAACAGCTTCGTGCTGGGCCAGTTCGTGGACAGCTGCCTGCGGGCGGTCCCCTCCGGCGAGCCTCCCGACTGGAAGGCGTTGGCCCAGAGCGCCCAGGTCAACGAGAAGGTGATGCTCTGCTACCGGCTCAACGGCACGCCCCGCGAGCGAATCTTCTCGCGCGCCGAGCTGCTCTCGGGGCTCAGCGGCAAGGAGTCGGGCGAGCACGCCTACAGCTACGTGGTGACGCCCACCGTGCTGGGGGCCACCGGCCAGCGCTGGATGGGCGGCGAGGACGTGACCGCGGTGGTGCGCGAGCTACTCGTGCAGCGGCTGCTGCGGGCCGTGCGCCTGAGCGAGAGCGCCGGCAAGATCGAGCTGCCCACCGAGGACAGCAGCCTGGCTGCCCGCACCAATCGCAACTCGCTGCGGCTCTGGGCCGAGCGTTTGAAGGTGGCCCTGGCCTCGGGCGCGCCCGAGGACGAGCTGCGCACTACCTTCCAGAACCTCACCTTCGCCTTCGACGGCCAGGAGCGCATGCTGCCGGGCAGCCTGCTCTTCAAGCAGGCCGGGGCCCCCTCGCTGGACGAGGTGCAGGAGCCCATTCGTCCCCGCCTGCAAGAGACGGTGGAGGTGATCCGGCGCTTGCTCTCTTCTCATGCCCTGGAGCAGCCGGAGGTGCTGTTGCGGGTTGGCAAGGCCTCCAAGCTGCCGGTGGTGGACGAGGTGCTGCGCCAGGCCTTCCCGACCTCGCGCTACGTGACTCCCGAAGAGGCCAAGGAGTGCGTCGTCAAGGGCGCCAGCACCACCCACCTGCCCGGCCGGGTGGGCACGGGGGTGCAGATCGCTGCCGGCACGCAACGCCCCAGCGTGCGCGTGCGCCTGGCCCGCCACCAGCAGAGCCTGACGGCCACCACCAGCCGGTTGGGCATCAAGGTGTTCGAGGCTGGCCAGGCCTACTTTCACGAGCTGGTGGGAGCGGGCGTGGCTATCCCTCCTGAGGGCAAGACGGTCACGGTGTCGGGCCTGGTGCTGCACCCGGGCATGAACGTGCTGCCCGTGCTCGAGAACACCGGGCTGGTGGATCGCATGCTCGATGAGCTGGGCAAGTCCAATCCCGACATCCAGAGCATCCGGCAGTTCGAGATCGAGGTGCCCGAGGACATGGATCCCTTTGACCTCGAGGAGGTGGAGCTGACCTTCCGGGTTCTGCCCGACCTCTCGCTGCGCCTCAGCCTGGCCCTGGAGGGGCACGACCCCATGGAGCTCGAGCCCATCGCCGCCACCGACTATGGAAGGGGTTACTGAGATGGACGAAGAGGTTCGTGAAGAGCTGTGGCGGATGCGTGAGGAGCTGTTCCACCTGCAAGAGGAGTTCCAGCGTGAGCTGGTGGAGCGCTTGCACGCTGAGAATCGCGCCCTGCGCGAGCGGCTGGAGGTGCTCGAGCGTCGGCTGGGAGCCGGGGAGGCGGCTCCGCCGACCGATCCCGAGCAGCGGCAGTTGTGGGACTCGGCCTGCCGCATCGAGCAAGCCACCCTGGCTCTGTTGGAGGAAGCCCCCGAATCGCTCCTGAGCCCGCTTGAGACGCTGCGCGGTGAAGCCCAGCGGGTGGCCATGGGCCAGGGGCCACCCGAGGAGCTGCGCATGGCTTTGCTCAACCTGGTCACCCTGTTGGTGCCCGAGCTGGTGGAGCTGTGCGAGGCCGCCCGCCGTAGCGAGGATCCCGACCTGCCCTTCTTCGCTACCCTGGATGCCCGCCTGGAGGAGCTCTCCCGGGCGGCCGGCCTGGAGGAGATCCGCCCCGGGCCCGGCAGCGCTTACGACCCTTCCGAGCAGAATGCGCTCAAAGTAGTGCGCAGCAGCGACCCCGCCCAGCGCGATCGAGTGGACCGCTGCGTCAGCCGGGGATTTCGCCACGCCGGCAAACTGCTCAAGAAGGCCGAAGTGGTGGTATATCTGTGAACCTCTTTACAGGAAGGCGTCTGGCGGCAGGCGAATCCCCTTGTGAGCATTTTCATCGCCGGAGGCGCGCGTGAACGACGTGAACGACGTTCGAGATCAATTGTTGGCTGCAATGTATCGAAGCTTTTATGCCGATGAGGCCCGCTTTGACATCACACTCTGGTTGCGCAAGAACGACATGGGCCAGAGCGCCTTTGCGACCTCGCGCGACAAGCTCGAGCTCGACATCGGGCCGAACGGGCGCAACCTGATCGACTCCATGTCCAACGCCAGCCTGATCGAAAAGCGCGTCGGCAGCGAGGCGGTCATCCTGCCGCTGGGGATCGACCGCTGCGAGGAGGACCAGCTCGTGGAGGCCGACATGGTGAAGACCATCCGGGATCGGCGTTTCCGGCTGCTCTCCACCATCCAGACCCTTCAGGCCCAGAGCAGCGATCAGAGCCGGGCCCAGACCGGTCGGGTGATGAACGAGACCCGGCTCAACCGCTTCGAGTGCGCGCCGGTCTTCAAGGAGTTCGAGAAGCGCGGCTGGACGGAAGCCCCCTCGGGCCAGAAGGAAGGCTGGGTGTGCATCACCTGGGAGGGGGCCCAGGCGCTCGAGCAGATGCGCGCTACCCGCCCCCCCGAGACCGACTCGGCCGCGCCCCAGACCGACTCGAGCGGGGCCACCCCGCTCTCGGCCATCAAGTTCTTCGACTGAGCTTCTACCAGTCGAACACGACTGGCTCGTGAACCGGCTGGTAGCGTAGATCGCAGATGCTGGCGTTGACATAGGTGGTGTGCTCGTCTCTGGTGACCCCGTAGCCCTCGTGGATGTGCCCGAAGAGGTGCAGGCGAGGGCGCACGATTTTCAGGCGCTCCTTGAGGTCGGCGCAGCCCACCGGGCGGCCGTCGAAGGTGCGGTCGCCGTGGCCCAGGGGAGGGCCGTGGGTGATCAAGACGTCCGTGTCCTCGGGGATTTTCGCCCACACGCGGGCCAGGGCAGGACCCCGGTCGAGGTTGAAGGCCCAGTCGCAAAAGCGCGGCTGCCAGGGGCTGCCATAGAGCTTGATCCCTTCCAGCTCCAGGGCCTCGTCCTGCAGGTAGTGGGCGGCGGTGATCAAAGCGCGGGCCGCCTCCAGCTCCCGCTCGAAGCAGAAATCGTGATTGCCCGCGATGACCACCTTGTGGCGGTGGGGAAGCTCTTGGAGCCAGCGGTTGAAGTGCCGCACGTCGGCGAGCGAGCCATGCACCGTCAGGTCGCCCGCGTGCAGCAAAAAATCTCCGTCGGGAACCTCGAAACGATGACGGCAGTGGGTATCGCTGACGAGAACCAGCCTCACCAGCTCGCTTCGACCGCCAGCCCGATCTCGCCCAGGTCCTCGAAGGTGAGCAGGCGGGTCTTCAGTCCGGCCTTGCTGCACACCCCCAGAAAGTGGTTCATCTCCCCGGGCAGCTTCAGGCCGCGGTTGAGCCAGCGCGACAGGCCCGTGCGCTGGGCCAGCTGCTCGCGCACCGTGCGCACCCACTTGAGGGCCGGGCGAGGAGCGATGTCGGTCACCCCCAGCTCGGCCAGGATGTCGTGCACCTGGCCGAAGTTGAGCGGCCCCAGGCCGCGCAGAGCCGGATAGCGGTCGTTGGCGGGGTCGCTCATGATCTGCCGCAAATCCTCGAGGATGGCCTGGCGCAGGTCATACGAGCAGCCCACCACCTGCAGCACCAGGACCGAGTCGTAGCCTCGCTGGGAGGCGTCACGCACCTTCCCCTGGAGGGCCTCCTCGGCCTCGGCGATCCAGGACGCCAGGGCGTCCTCGGCCATCAGCTCACGACGCCTGGCCGCGTTGCGCACCAGGTCGATCTTCTCGTGCATCAGCTGGTCTTTGGCCTTCTTGGCGCTCTTGCGCAGATCGTCCACGTCCATCAGAGCAAGCCTTTCGAGGCTTCCGGCCCGGGACCCTTGGTCGGGCGGTCGGGAATGGTTGCTGTTCCGGCCCTCAACTGGGGTTTCGGCAGGAGTTTCGCCTTCGTGAAAGACTTCAAAGAACCAGCTGGCGAGCTTTTCTCGTTCGGCCCGGACACCCTGAGATCACACCAACGCAAAGACCTCTCTTCCCAGCGGCCTTGCATCCTGCAAGAGAAGGCAGCGGTGATAGCGCCCGGCCCGCTCCACCAGCCCGCTCACGATCACCGCGCCCTCGCGCCCCACGATGGTCTTGAAGCGCTCGTAGACGGGCGGCGGCAGCACGCACTGGACCCGCTCGGTCTCGTCCTCCAGGAGCAGGAACATCACCCCGTTGGCCGTGGGCGGGCGCTGGCGCAGCACCACCAGGCCGGCCAGGGTGATGCGGGCTTTGTCCTCGGCGCTGTGCAGGGCGGCGATGGGGGAGATGCCCCGCTCCTGGAGCCAGGGGCGGTGGCGGGCCAGGGGATGCTCGCGGGGGCTGAAGCCCTGGGTGGAGTAGTCCCAGGTCAGGGCCAGCTCGGTCGGGAGTGGCTCCAGGGCGGGCAGCAGGGCGGGATCGACCAGCTCCACCACCAGCGGCAGCTGCTCGGGGCGCTCGGCGCGGGCGCGCAGGCGCCGGCTGCGGGCCGCGCGGGGGCCTCCGAAGGGCCCTCCCGGTTGCAGCCGGGGGGCCTCCACGAAGCGGCCCGAGGCCCGGGCCCGGAACAGGCCCACCCGCCACAGCGCCTCGCGCCGCTCGTGGCGCGCGTCGAAGGCGCCGGCCCGGGCCAGGCTCTCCCACAGGTCGACGGGCAGCTCCACCCGGGCCAGCAGCTCGTCCAGCGTGCCCGCCCGGCGGCGCACGAAGCGGGTGGCCAGCTCGGGCGAGAAGCCCGTGACCGCGGTCAGGGGCAGGCGGATGGCCGTTTTCCCCTGCCAGGGCTCCAGCGAGTAGCGCACCCCCGAGCGCCAGGCGTCCACCGGCAGGATGGGTACCCCCATGGGGCGGATCTCCTCGAGCACCGTGCTGCGCGGGAAAAAGCCCGGCAGGTGCTGCAAGAAGGCGGCCATGTAGGCGGCCGGATGGTGGCGCTTGAGGTAGGCCGAGTGGTAGACGGTGCGGGCGAAAGCAGCCGCGTGCGAACGGCAGAAGCCGTAGCCCACGAAGGCCGAAACCTGGCGGAATACTTCCTCGGCCAGCTCGAGCGAGACGCCCTGCGTCTTGCGGGCCCCCTCCACGAAGGCTGCCCGCATCTCTTGCATGCTGCCCGGGTCGCGGAACTTGCTCATCAGGCGGCGGAACTCGTCCGCCTGATCGAGCGACATGCCCGCGAACTGGTGGGAGATCTCCAGCACCTGCTCCTGGAACAGGATCACCCCGAAGGTGTCGGCCAGGATCGGTTCCAGGCTGGGATGGGGATAGCTCACCGGCTGGTTGCCGCAGAGCCGCTCGACGTAAGGGTTGACCATCTTGCCCTGGAGCGGCCCGGGGCGAAACAGGGCCACCTGGGCCACCAGGTCGCGGAACTTGCCCGGCTGGGTGCGCGAGATCAGGCTGACCTGGCCGGGGCTCTCGATCTGAAACAGGCTCAGCGTCTTGCCCGAGCGGATCAGCTCGAAGGTGGGCTCGTCGTCGAGGCTCAGCTCGTCTAAGGGGATCTCGGTGCCGTCGCAGGCGCGCTGCAGCTCGAGCGCCTCGGAGAGCACCGCCAGCATGCGCAGGCCCAGCACGTCGAACTTGATCAGCCCCAGCGCCTCGATGTCGTCCTTGTCGAACTGCAGCTGGCGCACCCCGCCCGAGGAGGTCTGCACGGGCGAGAAGCGGCTCAGGGGCTCGCGGGCCAGTACCACCCCGCCGCTGTGCAGGCCCAGGTGGCGTGGGCAGCCCTGCAGCTTCTCGACGAGGCGAAACAGCACCGCGATCATCGCTTCGCCCCCCAGCACGGCGGCCAGTTCGGCGCGCCGGCCGCGCAGGTCGTCGAGGTCATCCCAGTGCCCTACCAGCCGTCCGGCCCGGTCCACCTGCTCGGGGGTGTAGCCGAGCACCTTGAGCATGTCGCGCATGGCCAGCTTGAGCCGGTAGGTGATGACATTGGCGGTCATGGCGCTGTGCTCGACCCCGAAGCGGCGCTCCATCCAGGCGATCACCTCCTCGCGCCGTTCCGAGTCGAAGTCCACGTCGATGTCGGGCATGCCCTTGCGACCGCGGTGCAGGAAGCGCTCGAAGAGCAGGTTGTGGGCCAGCGGATCCACGGCCGTGATGCCCAGCAGGTAGGCGATGATGGAGTTGGCCGCCGAGCCTCGACCGGCGCAACGGATGCCCTGCGCGCGGGCAAAGTCGACCACCTCGCGCACCACCAGGAAGAACTCCTCCAGCTCCAGGGCCCCCACCACCTCCAACTCGTGCTCGAGCTGGCGGCGGGCCGCCTCGCTGCGGGAGATCGCTTCGCCCTCTGTCTGTCTGGCGTAGAGCCGTTGCCAGCCCTGCAGGCAGAGCTCGCGCAGGTACTCGTCCGGCTTGCGGCCCGGGGGCAGGAGGGCGGTGGGAGGCGTGATCTCCTCGGCCAGAAGCTCCATCTGACAGCGCTCGGCCACCTCCAGGGTGTGCTCGAGGGCCTCGGGGTATGGCAGGAGCCGGGCCAGCTCGGAGGCGGGGCACAACCAGGCGCTGTCGTTCACCGGGCGCTCGCGGTGGGGATCGCCCACGCTCAGCCCCAGCCGCACGCAGGTGAGGGCGTCGTAGACGGCATAGTCGTCGGCCTCGGCGTAGCGCACCGCGTTGCTGGCCACGGTGGGGAGGCCCAGCCGGGCGGCCAGGCGGTGCAGCCGGGCGGCCGCCTCGCCATCGCCCGGCTGCTGGCGGTGGACCAGCTCGACGTAGAGCCGGTCGGGAAAGTGCTCGCGCAGTCGGGAGAGCCAGCGGTCGGCCTGCTCGCTCTGGCGCTGGCGCAGCAGGCGGTCGAGCTTGCCTTCGGGTCCGCCCGTCAGGCACAGCATCGAGCCCGTGCGCCCGGCCAGCTCCTCCAGGCTCAGCGAGCGGGGCTCTTGCTTGCCCGGGGGCACCAGCTCGGGAGCCCGGGCCAGCCGCTCGCCGGGCCTTTCCAACTGCTCGGCCGTGAACCCGTGCGCCAGGCTGCACAACTGGCAGAGCTGCTGGTAGCCCTGGCGGTCGGTCACCAGCAGCACCAGCAGAGCCTCCTCCACCCGCAGGCTGGCCCCGAAGATCGGCTGCACCTCGTGCTTGCGGCAGGCGGCCGCAAAGCGCACCAGCCCGTAGACCCCGAAGAGGTCGGTCAGGGCCAGCGCCGTCTGGCCCAGGCGCCGGGCCTGGCGCACCAGGGCCTCGGGCGACGAGCCCCCGGCCAGGAACGAGAACCAGCTACGGGCATGCAGGTGGACCACCCGGTCAGCCGGAACAATACGTTAAGTTTCTCATTGTCGTGAGCATAGCAGTTTTCCTGGTTGTTCGTCAAATTTAATAATATTTTTGGCTGCAAAAGGGGCGACTGCTATACTCATGCCGCATGGGACTCGGCGCCTCGGTCATGTGCCAGTGCTTCCGGCTTGGTCTTTGCTCTACGCCTCCCGTGGATGCGAGTCGGATCCGGCGAAACCGGAAATCCCGTGCGCTGGTGCTAACTCTCCAGACGGGCAGCCAGGTCGCCCAACCCGATGAAACGAATCGGCAGGCCACCCATGGTGTGCTGGAAGGCAGGGTCGACATCCGAGGCTACCACCAGGTTCTCGCCCTCAGGATACTGCTGGCGAAAAGCACGCAGATTCCTGACATCGTAACCCCGGCTCGACCACTTGCACTCCAGGGCCGTCACCTGGTTGTGGCGGCCGGGCAAGACGAAGTCGACCTCATGCCCGCGCTTATCGCGCCAGTAGTGAACCCGAGTGCGCCGGGAACGCGCGTGGATCTCGTTAAATACGTAGTGCTCCCAGAGGTTGCCGAGATCCTCCGGGCGTAGCTCGCCCCAGCCCCTATAGTGGCAAACGAATCCCGTGTCGAATCCGTAGACTTTCGGGGCCGAGACGATCTCCGTACTGCGCCGCGTCGAGAACGGTCGCACCAGATGAACGACGTTCGTCGCATCCAGGACATCCAGGTAGTTGGTCACGGTAGGACGGCTGATCTCGCAGGGAGCGGCGAAGCGAGTGGCCTCGAACACCCCTCCACTTTGAGTGAGCAAGAGCTCCATCAAGCGTTGAAAGCCCCACCGCCGCTCCAGCCGAAAAAGCTCCTGAATGTCGCGCGCCCAGAAGGATTCCAGCCATTCCTCAAAATCGTGCTCGGCCCGTCCCGAGCTCAGAAAGAAGGGCGGCAACCCGCCCCGACCAAGCCTCCGCTTCAGGTCCGTCTCGCCAAAGTCGACCAGGTCCGCGCTCATCATCGGAGTGAGCCAGACATCGCTCTTGCGTCCTGTGAGCGTGTCGCGGAACCTGGTGGATGCCTGCAGGGTGGATGACCCGGTGGCGATGACCCGGGTATCGGGGTAGTGATCGGCGGCAATCTTCAGCATTTCCGAAGGGTTCTGCAGGCGCTGGATCTCGTCCAGGACGACCTTTTTGCCTCGCAGCGAGCCAAGAAACGACTCCGGGTCCTCCAGCATGCGTCGGACTCGAGCAAGCTCGCAATCAAAGTACTCGACCTCGGGCAGGCTCTGGCAGAGCACGGTCTTGCCTGAGCGCCGCACGCCATGCAGCCAGACCACCGACCGTCTCTCCAGGGCCCGCTCGAGGGCTTGGAGCCAGAACGAGCGGATCTTCATGTAATCAGTATTGCATAAAGTGCTACTCAATGCAAAAGTGTTTTCACTCGGCCCAAGTTGAAAGCATTCCTGAAGCGGTGGGCTGCTCCTGGGCTGGGCTCCCGGCTGCTCGTAGGCGACCTGGTCGCAGGTGTGAATGCTGGCTCTCTTTGGTGTTGGTATTGGGCGCCCGCGTAGGGGTCACACCACCGCACAGGGAAATCTACTCCCATGAGTCTGGCCCTGCCCACCGGAGTTGACCGCTTTGAGATCGTGCGAGGAGAAGTCGTTGCTTTGAGCCCCACTGGAGGCACCCATGGTCAGGTAGAATGCAATGCCCTGCTGGTTCTTGCTGGCCCGGTCAAGGCGCAGAGATTGGGCAGGCTCTATGTCGGGGAAGTCGGGGTGGTCATCGAGCAAGACCCTCTGACCGTTCGAGGAGCCGACGTGGCTTTCGTTCACCGCGACCAGGGACCGGTCGCAACCAGCCCGGAAGGCTATCTTCTGACTCCTCCGGCCCTGGTGGTCGAAGTGCTGTCTCCCAATGACCGCGCCAGTGAGGTCGAGGGCAAGGTCCAGGAATACCTGCAGGCCGGGGTCCAGGTCGTTCTGCTGCTCGATCCACAGAACCTGTGCGCAACGCTGGCTCGCCCCAATTCTACCAGGCTTGTTCTGCAAGCCAACGAGCGTCTCGAGCTGCCCGAGTTGCTGCCCGACTGGTCGGTGGCGGTGGGGGAGTTCTTCGAGGAGTAGCCTCGAGCCTGGGAACCACCTGGCCCGGGCCGCTCTGGCAAGTGGGTAGACCGACCTCTCAGCCCTTCGGAGGCAGAAACCTCTTCACGCCAGGAGTGACCATCCCTTACGGCGTCGAAGCTTGCTGTCCATGGCGCGCCTTTTCATCCTGCTGGTCCTGCTCGTCTCCATCGCCCGAGCCGAGTCCCAGCTCGACCCGGTGCAGATCAAGATCCTCACCGATCCCCCCGGGGCCGAAGTCATTCTCGAGCGTCGCGGGGCGCTCGACCCCAACGACCGCACCTCGGTGGGAACGAGCGGCACCAGGCCTCTGATCCTGCGAGTGCCCCGCGAGCAGAAGACCGTGACCCTGCACCTGGAGCACTGGCTGTGCGAGCCGCGCATCGTCACCCTGGAGCTCGACCCCTACCGGGCCAACCTCAAAGATACCTACGGGCCCGAGAAGCTGCAGTACCGCTCCTGGGCCCACGCTCTGCTCGACAAGCTGCAGTCCTGGGTGACCGCCCTGCTGGCCCTGGTGCTGGTGGCCGTGGGGCTGTACGTGCGCCAGTGGCGTCAGGCGGACCGGATGCGCCGTCAGGCCGCCCTCGATTCGGCCCGGGCCGGCGAGATCCTCAACCTCATCGTGCCCGCCGCCGGTGACCCGATGGTGGGGGCGCGGCTGGACGTCTACCGGCTCACCGAGAAGCTGGGCCAGGGCGGCATGGCTCGCGTCTACAAAGGGCAGCCTGAGGGCGGGAGCGAGCACGAGGCGGTGGCCATCAAGATCCTGGACGCCGAGCTGGCCACCGAGGAGCAGTTCGTGCGCCGTTTCAACCGCGAGAAGGACGTCTACGCCGACCTCAACCACCCCAACATCGTGCGCGTGTTGGGTTTTGGAACCTTCCAGGAGCACTATTACCTGGTGATGGAGCTGATTCGCGGCACAACTCTGCGCAAGCACATCACCGGGCAGGGGATTCCCCCGGACAAGGTCCTGCGCTACCTGCGCCCGGTCTTCCAGGCCGTGGCCTACGCCCACTCGCGAGGAATCGTGCACCGTGACCTCAAGCCTGAGAACATCATGGTGACCGACGGCGGGCGCATCAAGGTCATGGACTTCGGCATGGCCGCCGGGCAGGCATATTCGGCCGTCACGGTGACCGGCTCGCTGCTGGGCACCCCGGTCTATATGGCCCCCGAGCAGGCTCAGGGGCAGCTGGATCCGCGCTCGGACCAGTACGCGCTGGGCATCATGGTGTACGAGATGCTCACCGGCAAGCCACCCTTTTTGGACGATAACCCCGTCAATATCGTGCTCAAGCACCTGGGCGAGGAGCCCCCCTCGCTGGCCGAGATCCGACCCGAATTCGAGGGGGTGGCCCCGGTGGTGCAGCGCATGCTGGCCAAGTCGCCCGACGATCGCTACCCCGATGTCGAGCAGGCCCTGGCCGCGCTCGAGAAGGTGCTCCGATGACCCGTCGAGCCTACTCGCTGATCGAGATCATCTTCTCTCTGGCCCTGATCGGGCTGGTCGCGGGGCTCAGCCTGGGCTTTCTGTTCCCGGCCTTGCGCGCTTCGGTGCGGGGCACGCTGCGGGTGGAGATGCAGCAGCAGGCGGTCACGGCCCTCAACCGGCTGTGCGGCGACGTGCGCCGCACCTCGGTGGCGGGCTTGAGCCTGCGAAGCGGCACTCCTCCCATCGCCGTGGCCGCTTGCCCGGTCAGCGGACCCGACCTGCGGCTCGGGCAGGCCGGCCCCCTGCAGCCGGACGGAACGGTGGTCTGGAGCGACTTTTTCATCCTCTACTACCTGGACGAGACCAGCCGCAAGCTCATGCGCCGCGAGTGGCCCCCCGGTCCTCCGGCCGCCACCACCGAGGAGACGACCATCGTCAAGCCGCGCCGGCTCTCCCCGGCCCGGCTGGCCCAGATTGTGGCCCAGCCCGGGAGCAATGAGATGGTGCTGGCCACCGAGGTGACGCGCTTTGAGATCGAGCATGCTCCCGGAGGCAGCGATGGCGAGGTGAAGCAGCCCATTCGGTTCCGCCTGGTGCTCGAGCGGCGAGGCAACACCGGGCACCAGAGCCAGGAGCGCTTTATCTATACCCGCTCGGTCTTCTTGAGGAACCAGAAGACGTGAGCCGACGGGGCGTCTCGCTGGTCGAGCTGATCTTCACGGCCACCTTGTTGTCGCTGGTCTTCCTGGTGCTGCTGAGCCTGCTGCCCAGCAGCCTGATGAGCGTGCGCCAGGGCGAGCACCGCCTGCACGCCAACGCGCTGGCCCAGGCCATTCTGGACGAGTGCGCCTCGGGTCCCTTCGCCGATCTGGAGGTGGACCGGACCTACCTGCCCTCCTCTCCCGGGCCTCTGGGTCAGATGCTGCAGCGACAGCAGCTTCGGCTCGACGACGGCACGGTCTTCGAGCCCACGCTGGAGGTATCCGGCGTCCCTGGAATCGCCCGCACCAGCCTGGCCCACGTGCGCATCACGCTGACCTGGAAGGAGAAGACCAGCCGACCGGTCGTGGTGCGCGAGCTGGACATCTCCAGCATCCTGCGCTGAAGCTCACGGATCAGGCAGAAATCCGCGCTGGCCGGTCGGGTTGAGCTCTCGGCCCTGAGGCCGGGGACGGAAGACCAGCGACCAGAGGAAGTGTGTCCTCAGCTCGTTCTCAAACTCGGGATCGTCGTCTGGAATCGTCCCCCGGTGCACGGGAAAGGAATCCTGTGGCCCGCTGGCGGTCCAGCCGGCTTGCTGGTGGCAACCCATGCAGTTGCTCAGGGGGCCGAGGGCAAAGCCGGCCTCCAGGTAGGGGTTGAAGGTCACCCGTGGGCTCTGGTCGCTCTCCCTGGGCAGGTCGGCGCTCAAGGTCGTGTTCATGCGGAACTGGTCGAACGGAGGGGCAACCGAGGCCGGAACGTCTACTCCGTACGGCCCTCGGGGCTCGTCGTGCCACCAGAAAGTGGCCCACACCCAGTCGGACGCTTCCCGGGTGGTGACGTGGACCGCCACCAGCGCCAGGGAGTCCTCCTGGGTGAGCGGCCGACCCCAGAAGCTCCTTGCCACCTGCCCCATAAGCCCCTGGTTCAGCCGCTCCACCGTGTTCGCATCGTTGAGCTGCAGCAGGAAGAACCGGTCGAGGGGCACTACGCGGGCCTGGCGGGTGACAAGGCGCTGATAGCTCAGGTCCTCGGGGTCGAAGAAGGCGACCTCGGTGGTGAGACCGGGGGGCAAGCTGGAAGTGGGATCGATGGCCACCACCCGGCGAAACACGCCCCACTCGTTGCCGTGCTTCTCGTGGCTCTTCAGCTCGGCCGCCTGTTCCGGGGAGAGCGTTCCAAAGAATCCGCGGTCCACCAGCTGGCCCACCCCGGTCCCCCAATCGAGCGGTCGGGTGGGCTCGTTGTCCCAGACCGGGAAAGCGGTCAGTCCGTCGTGTCGCACAGGCCACCACACGGTCTTGACGGCCATCGCCTCGGGCGGGAAGTCGACCACATTGGAGGCTTTGCCCACCAGGGCCTGCAAGGTGTCCCGCCACTGGTAACCATGGGCTCGCACGTGGTCGCGGTAGGCCTGGTTGTACACGTTGCACTCGGTGGGCGGATTGCCGTCCCCAAACGAATCCGGACCGCCTACCAGGATGCGGGGAGTGAGGACCCGCGGATTCTGGAGCGTGCCTTCCCCGAAGATCTCGGCATTCTGGTACCAGGTCAAGAAGACCGGGAGCCCGGAATTGCTCTGGGCGGTCAGAGCGGCCCAGGCACTCCAGGCATGGCGTCGGATCGACGCCTCATCGCCGCGGGCCAGGTAGCCGTAAAGGGTCTCCTGCGACTCCGGGAATCCCGTCACCGGGCCCGGAGGAGCATACTCGACCGGGCTGCCGAAGCGAGCCGTTATCCGCGGAGCGGGAGGGGGAGGCTCGGCCGTGGTGCTGACCTGTGACCCACCGCACCCTCCCAGGACAAGGATCGACCCGAGCAAGAGAATACAGTGGGGCAGGTTGCGCATTCGAGTGTCGTTCGACTCACAGGCTCGAACTCTTCCCCACAAAGCTTGACGCGACGAGAGTTCGGTGCCCTATCGCGGCTGAGGAGCCGGCACCTTCTGCGGAACCACCTCGCGCACCAGCTTGCGCTTCCCCCCGCTTATCTCGACCAGGAAGACGCTCTTGCGCGGGATGCGCTGGCCTTCGTCATACGCAAGCCGGCCGGTCAGCCCGCTGAACTCGCGCGTATCGGCCATCGCCTTGCGGATGCGCTCGGGCTCGAACGATCCGGCCCGCACCATGGCGCTGGCCAGCAGCATCATCGTGTCGTAGCCCAGGGCCGAGAAAGCATCCGGCGGCTCGCCGTAGACCTCGGTATAGCGCTGCACGAACTCCGGATGCCGATCGAGGAAGGCATGGGTGGTGAAGTAGACCTGGTCGACCTGCCAGCCTGCCAGGTCCAGGCTGTCCCCGCCCAGGATGGGTCCGCTGAAGCCGGCGGAGCGCAGCTCGGCGGCCTTGCTCTGGGCCGCCTCGGGCCCAACGGCCAGAAAGACCAGGTCGGCCCCATCCTCGGTCAGCTGGCCTCCCAGCTCGACAAAACGCGCTTTGAAATAGCCTGAGAGGAGGCGCGTGTACTCCATCTCTTCATCCACCACCAGGCGCACCTTGCGGTGGCCCTGCTCGTAAGCCCACTCGGCCGCCGCGGCGGCCTGCACGTTGTCGCCGAAACAGGCCAGGTAGAGGTAGGTGGGCACCTGCTCGGGCAGCCGGGGCGAGGTGGCCCCCGAGGTCACAAACAACCGCTTGAAGGCAGCCGCCTCGGGAGCGGCGGCCAGCACCATGTCCGTATCCGACAGGCCGATCAGGGCCCGGGTGTGGCCGTCGTCATGCAAGATGTCCCGGGTCTTGCGGGCGATCACGGCCGGGTCGGACTGCCCGTCCTCCAGGCGCAGGCGCAGCCTGTGGCCGCGGATGCCGCCTCCGGCGTTGAGGTCGGACACGGCCAGGCGGGCTCCCCGGGCCGAGGGCACGTCCAGACCGGCCTGCGAGCCGGTCAGGTTGTAGACAGCCCCGATCACGATCGGGTCGGCTCGGGCGGCCCAGGCCACCAGAGTGAGAGCCAGCACCATCAGCAGCACGCGCTTCATGGCTTGCTCTTCTGGCGTCCGATGATCAGGCGCACCCCCCACTTCCAGGTCAGATACGACCATGTCCAGCGGGCAAAGACCAGGGCCCGATTCTGCAGATCGGCGATGCGGAAAAGGTGCAGCCAGAGCCAGGCCAGCCAGGCTGGGAGGCCGGTCAGCTGCAGCCATCCCCACTGGAAGACGGCGGCCGAGCGGCCCAGCGTGGCGATGTGCTCGCGCTCGCGGTAGCGGAAGGGAATTGGCTCTTGTCCTTTGATCTCTCGCAGCACGTTGCGGGCCGCGTGGGCGCCCTGGGCCATGGCCACCGGGGCCATCCCGGGCAGTCCGTTGAGCGAGGTCATGTCGCCGGCGCAGTAGACTCGGTCCGAAAGGCGCAGGTCGGGAGCGATCTGCACCCTACCCACCCGGTCGTGCTCGCTCGGCAGCGTGCGGGTCAGCTCGGTGGCCTGCACGCCGGCCGTCCAGACCACCGTCCGGGCCTCCACCGAGCGGCTCCGGGTGGCCACCCGGCCTTCCTCCACCGACTCCACCCGCTCCCCCAGCCACACCTCTACCCCCAGCCTCTCGAGGTGCTTGCGGGCGCTGGCCGAGAGCTTGCTCGAATAGCCCGAGAGAATGCGCTCCCCGGCCTCGATCAGCACCACCCGGGCCTGCTCCGGGCGAATCTGGCGAAAATCCCAGCGCAGCACGTGGCGACGAAGCTCGGCGAAGGCGCCGGCCAGCTCCACCCCGGTGGGGCCGCCTCCTACCACCACCGTGGTCATGAGCTTCTCGCGCATGGCTGGATCCTTCTCCCCCTCGGCCTTCTCAAAGCCGAGCAGCACGCTCTCGCGAATGGTCACCGCCTCGGCCGCCGACTTGAGGCCCGGGGCGTGGACCGCCCACTCGGGATGGCCAAAGTACGAGCTCTTGACCCCCACGGCCAGGATCAGGTAGTCGTACTCGAGCCGGGTGTGACCGTCCAGCATCAGGGCGCGCTCGTCACTCAAGACAGCGGTGACCTCGCCCATGCGCACGCTCGCGTTCTTCTGCTTGCCCAGCAGGGCCCGAACGGGCGTGGCCACCTCGGCCGGGCTGAGGCCGGCCGAGGCCACCTGGTAGAGCAGGGCCTGGAACAGGTGATGATTGGTGCGGTCCACCACCACCACCTCGAGGTTCTCGTTCTTCAGGGCCCGGGCGGCCGACAGTCCCGCGAACCCGGCCCCCACGATCACGACGCGCGTCACGCCGGCGGGTTTCGGTTGCGCCCGAGCCATTCCTCCGTTTTGTCTGCTAAACTCTAAGCCATGAGATCCAGACCCCGGGGAGCCACCCTGGCGACCGCACTGATGGTCATCAGCCTGGCCCTGGTGGCCGCCTTCACGGTGGCGGCCAGCGCCTCGGCCAACCTGCAGGTGGCCCAGAGGGTCGAGAACACCCAGATCGCCTCGCAGCTGGCCGAGTCGGCCGTGCAGCGGGCCATGGCCCGGGTGATGGGCAACGCCGGCTGGGTGGGCGACATCAACCTGAACGGGCCGGTTCCCCAGTCCACCGGGCGGCTCACCTTCACCCCTGGCGCTGTCCCCTTCTCCACGAACAATGCCGGCAGTACCCGCCCCAACGGGTGGGCCGGCTCGCGCTGTCTGCCCGGAGGTGCCGTTCCCCCCAAACGCGTGCACCTGGTGGGGGTAGGCCGCTGTCGCAACGTGACCCGCACCGTCGAGGCGGTGCTCTATGTGCCCGATTTTACCGTGTCCATCGCCTCCAACGGGCAGGTCCGTCTCGAGAACAGCCTGGTGGGCTCGCTGGAGGAGGCGGCTGACGTGAGCCGCCTGGCGGCCGAGCCCGAGTTGCTCGGCCCGGCCGACCTGGCCACCAACTCGGCCGTTCCCAACGCCATCAGCCTGCAACGTCGCAGCCGCGTGACCGGCAACGTGCAAGCCTGTGGCTCGGTCGACATCTCGGCCGACTCGAGCTTTGGAGGCGAACTGCGCGCTCCCTGGACGCCGGCCGACCTGCCCGACTTCGATCTCGACGACTACGACCCGGCCACCGGCGACACGTTGAACTTTCAGAGCCTGCCCACCGGCATCCTGAGCTCGCAGAGCCTGGTGGGACTGGTCCGCTGCGACGGAGACGCCGCCATTCAGGGCGACATGGTGCTCGACAACGCCATGGTCTACGTGGACGGCGACCTCGTGGTGGAAGGGGGAGTGCGGGGCACGGGAGCCATCATGGTCAAGGGCTCGGCCACCGTCAAAGGGGGCGGCAACCTGACCAGCGACGACTCCATCGCCCTGTTGTGCGATGGAGATGTGAGCATGATCGGCGATCGGCCCAACACCTACCAGTTCCAGGGGCTGATCTACACCCGTGGCAACTTCGTGGCCCGCAACTTCACCGTCATCGGAGCCTTCATCGCCAACGGGACCGGGCCGGGCACAGGCAACGTCAACCTGTACGACTCGCAGGCCTACTTCACCTCGCTGTCCAACAAGGTTCCCATCTACTACCCGCGCCAGCTGGTGCTGCAGATCGCGAGCGCCAACGATCCCACGCAGAAAGTCATCAACCTGCCCGACGGCAACACGATTCCCTACGGGATGTTCCCGGGCTCGGACGTGGCCCAGCAGTATGACATTCCCTGGAAGACTCCCGCCCAGGCGGCCGCCCACGTGAACGGCCAGCCCTACAATGGCTGGGAGGGGGCCGATGGCGGGCCCTGGCACTGGTACGATACCGTCCTGCTCGAAGTGCGCAAGGAGAACAACGCCTACGTTTACGAGCTGCGCTATCAACCCAACCCGATCCCGGGCGCGGCCAGCTACCCCGAGCGCTTTACCGACCTGCAGTCGCTGAGCGCTCGTCTGGCTGACATCTGCGCCACCATGTGCCCCGACTACAACGACGGCGTCGATCCCAGCGGCCCGAACCCGCGCGAGTCAACCGAGTTCCGTCGCGACACCTTCTACCCCCAGCTCTTCGCCAGCTGGAACTTCAACCCGCCCCCCCCGGGAGACCCGGTGCAGGTCAACTTCTCGCTCGATCCCAACCGGTTTCTCAACCAGCAGGACAAGGTGCGCGTGGTCACCTGGCTGGAATACTGACTAGGGATTGAAGAAGCGCTCGATCTGACCGTCCTGGTAGAGGGTGCGGTAGAACAGTCCCACCTCTTCATCCCCCGTGGCGGCTGACTTCCAGGTAATCCTTATGGTATAGCTGCGCCCGATGTAAGCTCCGTCGCAGCGCAAGGTATACTCGGTGTCGCCGTTGTCCTGAAACCACGTGTTGTTCCAGCGGTTGGAGTAGTTGCCATACTCCTGCACATCGATGCGCGAGACGTAGTAGCGGTCTCCTCCGGTGAACCAGGGCTTGCCGGTCACGAAGAGCACGCCGCGCGCCTGTTCCGAGCCGCTCCCTCCCGAGGAGCCCCCGCCCTGGAGGGGGGAGAGCTCGACGAGCAGCGAGCGGCTGTCGCCCGCGGCGAAGGTGATCAGTCCCACGCCGCGCTTGAAGCCCAGGGCTTGAGCAAAGATCAGGTGCTCGCCGGCGGGAATTCCGCTCAGCGAGAAGGTTCCATCGGCGGCGGTCAGGGTGGCCTGGCCCGTGTCTACGGCTACCTGGGCCCCGGCCAGCGGCACGCCCGCCACCGAGCGCACCAGCCCTGTCATCTGAGCGGTGCCGGTGCCGGTTCCACCGACGTTGAGGACCACCGGATTGGACGGATAGCGGTTGACGAACACCACCACCGGACCGGTGCGGGCGTTGTTGGGCACGATCAGCTCGATGCGCGTATCGCTCCAGCTCACGATCGAGGTGGGCGCGATCGGGATGCCGCCCACGGTGAGATAGCCCTGCTCGAGCGTGGAGAACCCGCTGCCGCTCAAGATCAGAGTCTGGCCGGCATTGGCCGCGCTGGCCGAGAG
Organism: Candidatus Xenobia bacterium; assembly: GCA_045863235.1. GTDB lineage: Bacteria > Vulcanimicrobiota > Xenobia > Xenobiales > QWHO01 > QWHO01. The sequence goes on from BTUM01000028.1 coordinate 50,301, forward strand.
CCCGGTCAGCAGCGGGGGCGGCACCGGGGCCACCACGTTCAAGTTGAGCTCGCAGTCGGCGAACGCGAACACCCAGCGGGCGCTGAAGGGGGGCAGGGCGCCCGGGGAAGTGATGTCCTCACTGATCAGCTGTCCGTCCGGCGAAAGACCGTAGATGGCGTTGGAGAGCCACACGTCTCCGCTGGTCTGGCTGAAGCCAGCCACCTCGGCCAGAGTCCGGGTGACCCCCAACTGGCTCACGCTCATGTTGGAGAACAGGAGCTGGCTCTCGCTGGGGCACCCGATCAGGTTCCAGCCCTGGTTGAGGGGGAGGACGTTGACCTGACCGTCGTTGGAATCGCCCTGCACGGTCACGGTGCTGGCGGCGTCAGCGTAGGCGAAGTAGCTCAGGCGCGTGTCCACCGCCTGGGGACTGTTCACCGGATCGACGGCAAAGAAGTTTCCTTGCGAATAGCCGTAGAGCTGATAACGAAAGCCAGAGGCGGCCGTCAGGCGGCCCATCGGGAACGAGAGCACGTTCCAGCCCGCGCTCAGGTTGTACTGGGCGCCCACGACGCGCTGCTGGCCGCGGGGAGAGCCGCTCACCAGCGGGGGAGGATTGGCCGGCAGGCCGGGAGGGGTGGCGCTGTTGAGGGCGGCTTGCAGCGAGTTGCCCGGGTCGGCCCCGGCGTTGGGGTCGGGGGCAGGAGGACCGGGGGCGGGAGGGGCAGGATTCAAGCCCGGCACCGGCCCGGCATCCACCGTGCCCGGGCCACCTCCCGAGCAGGCGATGGCCAGCAGAGCAACCAGCAGGCAAAGGATCACATTCAAGCGTTTCATGCCCCGCAGTGTAGCTGAATTCGGCCGGAACGTGGTTGCCAAAATGTTATCCCCACTTGTTCGGGAAGAAAACTCTTCACGGCGAAAGGCGCTTTGGCATGGCCGTCGAACGTCTGGCAATTCCATCGAACACTGGGAGGGAACAGTGGCAGATAACCTTGAGGCGCTCGACGCCAAGATCAAATCACTTGAAGAAACCATGGGTCCCTTGCTGAACCTGGAGCTGCCCGCCGGCGCCACGATCAGCTTCGGCGACCAGCCCGGTATGGCCGTGCTGTTCAGCGTCTGCTTGCGTCGAATGGTGCTGGAAATCCAACGTCAGGGCGAGCTGACCCGGGCAGCGATCAAGAAGTAAAGCTTAAAGCCGTCGTTTCGATCGCGCTTTTTCGTTCTCTTCTTCGATACGTTCGCGAGTCCGCGGCGGCAAAAAAAGAAGGCTTCCTCGACCCCGAGGAAGCCTTCTTTTTTGCCTGCTACTTCTTGGGCACGAGCTTGTAGAGAAAGAGCTCGCTGGGGGACATCGGATCTTTCTTGGTGGTGATGGCCGCCATGGTGCGAGTGCGGTTGATGGACATCGACTGCATCGGCAACACGGTCTCGTTGACCGTGTCCAGGATCTTCAGGCCTTCCTTGCGGGTCGGCACCAGGAACTGGGCGGCGGTCTTGTAGGGGTTCCCGGTGATGTCCCAGGTCAGCACCTCGAAACCCCAGAAGGGCTTGCCCAGATAGCGCGGCTCCCAGCCCACGGCCAGTTGCTCGAGCTCGTGGTTGGCCGAGTACTTGCCGGTGACGCTGTCCACCAGCATCACGCCCGCCCTGGAGGCCGGGGGCAGGTTCCAGTAGCACACCAACAGGTAGTCGCCGCCCCACTCCCAGCGCACCCGGAAGAACGTCATCTTGCCTTCGACCTTCTTGTCGGCCGGAACATCGTTGAGGAGTGGCGTGACCTTGCCACTGTCGATGTTGATGATGCCGGCCACGTCTTTCCACTTCGTGTCGGCCCCCATCAGGGGCTTGGCGTAGGCCAGCAGGCGCACCTTGGGCTGCTTGGGAGGGGTGTATTCCAGCCAGTCCACCGAGCACACCGGCACGTCCGGCACGAAGCTCTTCAGTTTCTTATTCGCCTTGAGGTCCCACAGGTGGATGCCCTTGTAGGTGGCCACGGCCACCAGATTCTGGTCGGGGCTGAAGCTGTAGTCGAGGATTTTCTTGGGATCGGCCGCGATGGCCAGCTCGCGGGTCACTTTGGCGTTCTTCCAGTCCAGCCAGCGCAGCGGCTGGATGTTGCGCAGCAAGATCAGGTGCGTGCCGTCGTGGCTGAACTCGAGCCCGTCGATGGAGTCGAGCTGGTGCACGTCGGGGCCGATCTCTTTGAGCACCTGCCCGCTGGTCACGTCCCACACGGTGAGCATCTTGCTGCCGTTGAAGAAGCCGGCCAGCACCTTGCCGTCGGGCGAGAAGGTGGGGCGCTCGATCCAGTAAGGATCCGAGCCCGGCAGCTGCTTGTCGAGCACGAAGTCGGGCGGGGTGGGGATGATCTCGTCTTTGGCCAGCGCCGGCAAGACGGTCAGAAGGAGGATGAGAATGGAGAAAATCCTGCGCATTGGAGCCCCCTGCTTGGGAAGTTGGTGGGGCCGCTTTCGAAGCGGGAGTCAGCTTCCTCCTGCCAGGAGGTCGGGCCGGGCGCAAGAAGGTCTCCTCGTGGACGTGCACCTTCGGTTGCGGCGGGGGCTTCAGATGGTGATGGTGGGGATGCTCCTGAGCTGCCTGCCCTACGTCAGCTACCTCCTCGTTCTCGGGGTCGACTTTCTTCCCTATGCTTTGGTCGGGTCGGGCACCATTCTCCAGCTCTTGCCCTGGGCGGGAATGGCCGGCTTTGCCCTGCTGGTGGGGGGACTTTATCAGTGCCTCAAAGCACCTCCCGAGTCGGACTCGCGGAACCTGCTGCTGTTTGCCGGGGCGACTCTGGTCGCACTGCGGTTCGTGGCCATTCCATCGGTTCGGATGGGTCCGCTGGGCTGGCTCATCCCGCCCCTGAACCTGGCGGTCGATCTGGCCCTGCTGCTGGCTTTATGTCGCCTGGCCGTGTATTACCGTCGGCGCGATCTTCTCGGGAGTTTCTTCGTTGGGGCCGGGCTGGCCTTGATCCAGACCCTGATCGCCCTTCCTCTCTCCGTCGGATGGCTGGCAGGACTCACCACCGCCTTGCTGTTGCTGACGATCGGATGCGTCGCCCTCTCCACGGTGCTGGTCTCGGTGGCGGTGGGTCGGCTGGCTGTCTCAGCGGGGGAGGGCCCGCCCAGGGAGGATTTCCTCTAGAAGCCCAGGCCTTCCCCGGGCACCACGTAGCTCACGCCATCGATGAGCACTCCGTAGCTGCCCGACGAAGTGCAGCCGTAAATGTGGTTGTTGAGACCGCTCGGAGCGTTGGGGCCAGATTGTCCTGGGCTCCGAGGCCATAGATGGTCGTGGTTCCGCTGGTGGGGGGCCTTACTGGGCAGGGCGCTGTTGGACCGTCATCGCCTCAGGGTCAAGGATGGTAAGCGTTCCGTCCGGGTTGGTCACCTGCACCGTCTTGTCCGGGTTGACCGTGACGGGGAGCGGCACTCTCGTCGTGACAGTCTTCGGGTCCATCATCATCATCAGGGGGGTCGCGGCATAGGCGCGAAAAGTCTCCTGCAGGGGCGAGCCCGACTTGAAGCTGGTTGGACTCACGTCTCTCCAGACTTCGGTGCCGCCGGGCAAAGAGAACTTGGTGATGGAGCCGCCCATGAAGCCAGGGGTTTGAGACGAAAAGACGCCGGACTCCTGGTTGATCGACATTTGTCCCCCCAGTTGGGGCATCATCGCTAACCCACACGCAGAGGCCACCATGGTCGTTTCGAGGGCGTGCGCGGTGAGCCTGACCAGCAAATCCCCGTTGATGCTCGGACGGGGCGTGGCAACACCCGGGTCGGCAGCGGACGGGGTCCAGGCTTCGGTTTGCTGCGGGATGCCGGAACCTTCGCCACTCAATGCCCCCGAAGCCCGCGTGGGGGTCTTGGCGAGGGCAACCTGAGCGTTCGCTTGGATCCCGGGCATTCCGTTCATCGTGTGACCTCCGAGCTTGGTCATTTGAAATTCTGCGCCGGTGATGGGACTCCTGTGGTTTGGTGCTGCCTGGTAGGCAGGCGAACACTTCCGACCACCACCTGACCCTGGCGTTCTTCCACGCCCCCGCGGCTACTTCGCCCCACCTGCTCCAGGGCCGAGGCCACGGCCCGCTCGGGCTGGCTCTGATCAAAGAGCCTGGACTCGGCCTGGCGATTCAGGTTCTGGCACAGGATGTCGACCGCTTCCAACAAGCTCTTGCCTGCCAGCGCTCCGCCGGTCTGGCGCTCGAGTCGTAGGCGCTGCAGACACTCCACTTCCTGCCAGCCCCGGCCGCGCGGATTGAGGCGACGCAGGCTGGCCTGCAGACGGTCGTGGGCCTGCCGGGCGACGGGCAGGTCGCCGGTTGCCCGCAACTCGCTCCAGACGGCGCGGGTGGCCGCCATGTCGCGCTGGCAGTCCGAGTAGATGCGGGCCAGGGCCAGCTCGCGTTCCTCGCGCGTTTCGCTGCCGCAGGCCGATCGGGCCAGGAGGTGGCTGGTGAGGTGACGCCACTTGATGCGCTGCCAGCCGGCCCGGAGCTGGACTTCCTCGGACCGAAGTCTGTCGACCGCTGGATTTTCCTGGAGCTGGCGGGCTGACCAGTCGGGATCGCCCGAGAGGGCCAGCAGACGCAGGAAGTCTTCTCTTGGACCGCCCTCGCGCAGGCGAACGAGGGCGTCCCGGCAGCCGAAGGGCTCGGCACCAGGCCCCAGAGCCTGCTTGATCGCCTCGAGCTCGGAGTCGCCGTGGTCGAGTAGCTGCTGGTAGAGCTCGAAGTGCCCAAAGCGCCCGGGGGCAAATTCGAAGGCCTGCACCGCCGCCTCCAGGCGAGCACTCATCGGATGCTCGCAGTCGCGCTGCACGGCCCGGTGAGCGGCGTCAGCCAGGGCCGGGTCCTTCAGCTCGCGCGTCAGCCGGTTGAGCGGCTCGAGCCGGGCCATGACGGCCTGGTCGTCAACGAGCTCCGAGGGCTTGAAGGTGAGACCGGCCAGGCGCACCTCGTCGCTTGCCCCTCGGTAGAGGGCCATGGCCACCGTCTGGCTCGATTCGGGCAAGCCTCGGGTGAGGGTCCGACCGGTGTCGCACAGGGCCTTGAGCGAGCGGGCCAGGGCGGGTTGGGCCAGCTCCTGGTCTTTGGCACCGAGGCCGTTGAGGTAGGAGGCCAGCTTGAGCTCGTCCAGGTTGCTCACCACCAGCACGCTCTGGTCGGGCCGCGCGCGAAAGGACACGCGTTGGCCCTGGCTGAGGCGGGCGTAAGTCTCGGGCAGCTTGTTGCCCAACTGGCCTTTCAGCTGCAGGACCGTGGCCGCAAGCTCGCCGGGCGGGTCCGCCTCGAGGGCCTCCAGGGCGGTCAGCTCCTCGGGACGGAACAGAGTCTGGTAGCCCTCCCGCGTGCGAGCCTCGACGCTCTTGCCCCGCGACAAGAGCTCGTGGGCCTCCTCGGCTTCCACCGGCCTTGTCTTGCCGCTGCCATACCAGGGGCCGAGCTCGCCGTAAGTGGCAGCCCGGGAAGGCATATCAGGACGGATCAAGGCCATCATGGCTCAGATTACGCCCTGGCTCTGAAAGGCCCCTGAAGTCTCAATTCGTACCGCAAAAGCAGGGGACTGCCCCGAGAGCGCGTAACGGGCCCGGCATGAGTCTGGGAATTGCTTTCAAGAGTTTCTTCAAAGCGCTGCAGGACAAGGAGTTCGCGGCCCGGGTGGGCGAGCTTTTGGCCGGGGGCAAGACCGAGAAGGTCCCTCCACCCCCCACCGCCGGGCAACTGCTGGCCGTGCTGCAGCGCGAGGGCCGTTTCGTGGACTTCTTGCAGGAAGACCTCAAGGGCATCGGCGACGCTCAGATCGGCGCGGTGGCCCGCACTCTGCATGAAGGCTGCCGCAAGGTGGCCACCCAGTATCTGACTTTGGAACCCGTGCGCTCCGAGGAAGAAGGCGCCGCCGTCACGGTCGAGCCGGGCTTCGACCCGGCCGAGGTGCGGCTGGTGGGCAACGTGGTGGGCGACCCTCCCTTCAACGGGACCCTGCGCCACCACGGCTGGAAGCTCACCCGGGCCGAGCTGCCTGAAGCTGCCGCCACGCCCGAGCGCACCGTGCTGGTTCCCGCGGAGGTAGAGCTTTCATGACCGAATCCACGTACATGGTCGGGATCGACCTGGGCACCACCAACTCGGCGGTGGCCTTCATCAAGGCCGGCGATCCGCCCGAGAAGGGCGACTTTCCCGTGCAGCAGTTGGTGGGGCCCGGGCAACTGGAGGAGCGGCCCACTCTGCCCAGCTTCCTCTACCTGCCCAGCGAGCACGAGTTTCCTCTCGATCAGCTCGAGCTGCCCTGGGATGAGGTGGCCACCTTCGCAGTGGGCGTCTTCGCCCGCGACGAGGGCGGCAAGGTGCCCCACCGCCTGATCTCCAGCGCCAAGTCGTGGCTCTCGCAAGAGGGCACCGACCGCCGGGCTGCCATCCTGCCCTGGAAGGCTCCTGAGGACGTGCCCCTGATGTCCCCGGTGCAGGCCTCGGCGAGCTACCTCAAGCACCTGCGCGACGCCTGGCGCTTCTATCATCCCGGCGAGCCGCTCAAGGAGCAGGAGGTGGTGCTCACGGTGCCCGCCTCCTTCGATGCGGTGGCCCGCGAATTGACCGCTGAGGCGGCCCGCATCGCTGACCTGGTCAACCTGACGTTGCTCGAGGAGCCGCAGGCCGCGTTTTACGCCTGGCTGGAGGCTACCGGCGACGAGTGGCGCTCGCAGGTGGGGGTGGGCGACCTGATCCTGGTGTGCGACATCGGGGGCGGCACCACCGACTTCTCGCTCATCACGGTGGTGGACGCCGAGGGCGACCTGGGCCTGGAGCGCGTGGCGGTGGGCGACCACCTGCTGCTCGGGGGCGACAACCTCGACCTGGCCCTGGCTGTGGCCGTGCAGGCCCGCCTGAAGGCGGAAGGCACGAAGATCGATACCTGGCAGTTCCAGGTGCTGACTCACGCCTGTCGCGCGGCCAAGGAAGCCCTGCTCGGAGCCGATCCCCCCGATGAGGTGGCCATCACCATTCCCGGGCGCGGCAGCAAGCTGATCGGGGGCTCGGTGCAGACCGCCCTCAAGCTCTCCGACGTCAAGACGCTGCTCGACGGCTTCTTCCCCAAGGTGAAGGCCAACGATCACGCCGAGCGGCGGCGCTCGCTGGGTCTGACCGAGCTGGGCCTGCCTTACGAGTCCGACCCGGCCATCACCCGTCAGCTGGCCCGTTTCCTGGATGGCCAGAAGCCTACCGCGGTGCTCTTCAACGGAGGCGTGCTCAAGGCCGACAGTATCCGCCAGCGCATCCTGACCGTGCTCAACTCCTGGCTCAAAGAGCCGGTGCGCGAGCTCGAGGGGGGCGACCTGGAGCTTTCGGTGGCCCGGGGCGCGGCCCGATTCGCCCTGACCCGTCGCGGCCAGGGCATCCGCATCCGGGGTGGACTTTCGCGCGCGTACTACATCGGCGTGGAGATCCCCCGGCCGGCCGTGCCGGGAGTGCCGCCGCCCATCAAGGCCGTGTGCGTGGCCCGTAAGGGCATGGAGGAGGGCACCCGGGTCGAGGTGCCCGTAGCCCGCTTCGGGCTGGTCGTGGGTCAGACGGTGGAGTTCCCCTTCCTGGCCTCGGCCCGCGAGGACGAGGTGGGCGCTCAGCTCGAGGACTGGGAGGACGAAGGCGTGGAGGAGATCTCCAAGGTCAGCGCCAGCCTCAAGGCCGACGAGCACACCCCCGGCGTGGTGCCAGTGAGCCTTGAGACGGTGGCCACCGAGATCGGCACGTTGGAGCTGTGGTGCCACGAGCGCGAGGGCGAGGGGCGCTGGAAGCTCGAGTTCGAGGTGCGCGAAGAAGCGTCGGCCAGGGCCTGAGCCTGGTAGAGGCCCCCGGGCGCGGGTTGTCGTATCTACTGGAAGCGACTTTTCGCTCGAGGGGGTTTCATGCGCCTGTCGGTTCTCACGCTCACCCTGGCCGCCTCAGTTCAGTTGGCCACAGCTCAGATGCCCGGCGGACCGTGCGGGCCCTGCGCCCCCTGCGGTCCGGCCCCGGCTGGCCCCATGGGACCTCAGACCATCATCGTGAATCCGGATGGTCCGATGGACCGCGGAATGCTCGACGATTCCTCTGACCCTGACCGGCCTGGCTATCGGGGTCCGGCTCCCGAGGGTCCCCCGGTCAATCCACTCGACCAGCGGGGCGCTGAGGATGCAACGCTGGGTCAGGTGCTCTCTCAGCTCAATCCCAACGAGCGCCAGCAGCTCGAGCAGATTCTTCAGAGCTACCAGAACGACATGAACGCCTACATCGCGAGTCATCCTCGGGCCTCCGACGCCATCGGTGTCAATGGGACGATCATGAACGTCATCGAGAGCTTTCGAAGCACCACCGGTATTGGCACAAACGAGCGGGGCTGTGACCCGGTCTCCACCGCGGCCGGAAACATGATCGCCCCTCTCACCGGCCAGCCTGGCTCTTCCTGGCGAGTCCACGAGTATGAGTACGTGCCCAATCCCGACGCCACCGTCTCGGGGCACCTCGGGCGTCTTGTCGTGGCCGTTGGTGTTCCAGCCGTGGCCGGCAGCCTGGCCACAGGGGGGCCATGGGGTGGAATCGGCGGAGCTGTAGCCGGTGGGGCGGGTTGGGCCATCACCAGCTTCGAGCACAACATGGTCGTGCTGGTCAACAATCGCGACCCGAACTTGACAGTCGTGCTCGACCCACACGGAGCTCAGAGCGGAAACATCGACTCCGTGCACGGCCCCGGCCACTATTCAGGGGCCCGGATCGATGCGCAGTACCGCCCTCCGACCAGCACCGCACGCCCGTGAGGCTCCACTTCTGGTTGGGTCTGCTCGCCTGCGCCCTGCTGGCCGCGGGGCCGGCTCAGAAATTGCAGCTGCGCTGTCGATTGGCTCAGGGCACGGCCTGGATCACCCGGGGCACCATGGTGGTCACCACCTCGGTCAGTGAAAAGGGTCAGACTGCCAGCAAGGAATCCAGCAGCAACATCGTCTGGCAGGAGAAGGTGGTGGAGTCTGACTCCATCCGCGGCGTCACGAAGGAGACCACCGTGGTCGAGCCCGAGCCGACCGTGCTCCGGTACCTCATCTCGCCGCGGCTCGAGCAAAGGGTCGTGAAGGTGGGCGAAGAGACCGTGACCCAGGTGGGCGCCTTGATGGCCCAACCGGCTCTCTTCCCGCTGCAGCCGGTGGCCGTGGGCGACAGCTGGGAGATTCAGGTCTCCGACAAGCTTTTCTTGCGGGGCGAGAGGGCGGCCGTCCCGGCCGACTTTGCCGTCAAGGGGACCGGCACGCTGCAGAAGATTGAGAACGGCCTGGCCGTTCTGAGCTTCGACCTCGGCTCGGAGCTGCGCGGTGTGCAGCCCGATGCCGAGGGTGCCTTGACGTACCTGACGACGACGACCATGAAGTGGACGATGGGGGTCGATCCTGCTACTGGCTTTGTGACCTGGCAGGAGATGCAGTCGACCTCGGATCAGTCGGTGCTACGCTCCACCGTGGCGGTGGGGCCGACCGTCCGCATCCTCACGAGCATGAGCCTCAAGAGCGAGAAGCTGTAGTCAATCGCCAAGCCGGCGCTATGACTTTTTGGGGGGCATGGTGCCGGAAGCCGTGTAGTTGACCACTGCTTTCGAGGACTTGCCCATCCCGTAGCTCGCCTGCACGGTCAGCTCGATCGGAGCTCCCTCTTTGAGCTGGTTGGGCAGCGGAACCTGCCAGTTCCCCTTGGAGTCAGCTGTGGTGGTGGCGCTCAGAGTTCCCGTGACCTCAATCTGGGAGCCGGGAGTCGCCGTCCCCTTCAGGAGGAAGAGCTGGCTCACCTTGGAGCCCAGAGAGGGAAAGTCGACTTTTACGTTGACGCTTTCTCCCTGGGCGTTCGTTCCTTGGGAGCTGAGAATGAGCACCGACAGTGCGATCAGAATGCTGAGTCCTAAACGTTTCATGGGGCCTCCCGTTGGTGTCCTTGGTGGCCCTTGCTTTGATTTGAGAGGAGCCACCTCCTGCTCTGGAGGCGCGGCCGGAAAGGCCGTGCCGATCAACACGTTGTGCTCGACCGACCGATTGAGCTTGAGCTCACTGCGCCGTCCAGCCTCCGTCCACTGAGAGGGCGGCCCCGGTGATGCTGTTTCCACCCGGGCCGCACAGGAACAACACCAGCTCGGCCAGCTCCTCGGGGCTCACGAAGCGCAGGCTGGGTTGCTTCTCGGCCAGCAGGTCGTGGCGAGCCACCTCTTCGCTGACCCCCTCCTCAAGCTGGCGGCGGTCGATCTGGGCCTGCACCAGCGGGGTCAACACCCAGCCCGGGCAGATGGCGTTGCAGGTCACGCCGGTGCGGGCGTTCTCCAGGGCCACCACTTTGGTCAGTCCCACCAGGCCGTGCTTGGCGGCCACGTAGGCGGCTTTGTTCACCGAGGCCACCTTGCCGTGGGCCGAGGCCACGTTGACGATCCGGCCCCAGCCCTTCTCTTTCATGCCGGGCAGCACCATGCGGATGGCGTGGAAGGCGGCCGACAGGTGCAGGGCCAGCAAGTCATCCCACTTTTCGGGCGGAAAGTCCTCGACCGGGGCCACGTGCTGCACCCCGGCATTATTGACCAGAATGTCGATCTCGCCCAGATCGCGGCAGGTCTGCTCGATCATGGCCTCCACCTCGGCGGGGCGCCGCAGGTCGTGCTGGGAGTACCCGTGGCGCACGCCCAGGGAGGAGAGCTCGGCTTGCAGCTGACTCAGCCCTTCGGGGTGGATCATCCCGCACAGCATCACGTCGTGACCCCGAAGGGCCAGGGCCTTGAGGATGGACCAGCCGATCCCGCTGGTGGATCCGGTGATGAGTGCGACCATGGGTCAGCGGCCTTTGACCTTCTGCTTTCACGTTCCTTTCAGCTCCGCCGGGCTAGACTCTCATCGTGGACATTCAGCGCCTACCGATCTCCTCTGCCTCGAGTCGCCCCGAGCATCTGGGGGCGGCCCGCGAGCTGGTGGCCCGCGGGCACACCCTGGAGCGCTTCGAGAAGTCGTTCTGGCGAGGCGAGCGCTGGACCTCGGCCACCCCCCAGCAGGCCGCCGAGGCGCTGGCCGACCGGTCTCCCGTGCGCCTCAAGACCGACCAGGGCAAGACTCTGACCATCGCCAGCGGAGAGGACCTGCTCGAAGCCCACGCCCTGTGCGCCAACGGGCCGCTCCAGAGCCTGCCCTCTCCCGCCCTGGCAGCCGGACTCCAGGCTTTGGAGCGGTCCGGCCGCCTGCTGCGCGAGCAAGAGCCGGTCACCGCCTACGAGGCCTACAACCAGTTGACCGGCGATCCCAACCATCCCGGGAACGGTCTTTTGACGTTCGAGCAGGGCGGAGTCAGGGTTTCCCTGGCCAGTTCCGAGGTGGTGGCCACCACGGCCTACCTGGCGGCAGACTTCGGCGATGGCAAGGGGGTGCCACCCGAGGCCGCCCAGCTGGTGGCCTGGAAGAAGGGGGGTTACCAGCTCCCCTCGCTGCTCACCGCTTTTCATCAGGACGCTCCCCTGGAGCTGAGCTACCGCGGCTTGTCTCTGGCCCGGCTGGCCCGTCAGGACTGGGCCCGCCCCGAGACCAGCGCCACCCTCACGCAACTGCGAGAGCAGGTGGACGCCACCACTCGCGAGCTGGGCCGGCCGCCTTCCCCCCCGCAGTGGCAGTTGCTGCAGCTCGAGCCGACCAGGCCCTTTCAGGAGAGGCTCGAGCTCTTCAAAGAGCTGCCCGACCCGGACCACTATCGCCTGGCACTCTCTCGCGCCGAAGCCGATCAGCCTTTGCTCGAGACTGCCCGCCCGGTGCAGCAGGCCCTGGCGGCGCTGGGGGCTCAGGCTCCCCTCGAGAGCCTGGAGCAGGCCTTCACCCATCTGGCCGGCTTGCAGGAAGAGGAGCGACCCGCCTATCTCAGTCTGCTGAAGGCCGGTGCCGCTCCCCCTCTGGCCTTGCACGCCCTGGCCTCGCGCGTGGGCCCGGAGATCGCCGAGCGCTGGCTGCGCGCCCTGCCCGAGCGAGAGTCGGCGGGGCTGCTGGCAGCCGCCAGCGAGATTCCCGCGGCGGTCGAGGCCGGGCCCTGGCTGGAAGGACAGCTCAACCGGCTTACCCGGGCCGGACTGCAGCCGGCCGAGGGGGCCCAGCTCTTGATGGTGCTGCTGGGCCGTCGCCAGTATGATCAAGCCGAGGCTCTGCAGGAGAGAGCGGCCGAGCTGCCTCACGCCGAGCTGCTGGCCGCCGCTACCGCCGCAGGCCGGCTGTCCAGCGACGGGCCTTTGCTGAGGCTGGCCGCCGGCCAGGAGCAACCGGTGCCGGCCTACCGGACCCTGGCCGCCCAGATCCTCCCCGAGAACCAGGAGGCATTTCTGCAGTTGCACGAGCAGTGCGGACCGCTGGAGAAGTCGCTGGCGGCCTGGGAGGCCGTCAGCTCCGATCCGGCTCGTCTGTGCGAGCGCCAGCAAGCCTGGTCGCAGCTCAACCAGGCCGTCAAGTCCGAACAGGCTACCCATATCTTGAGCCAGCTGGGGCCCCAGGCGGACCCGGTGGCCTCGGTGCGCGACCTGCTGGCCCTGCTGCCGGCCGTGGGAGGGGATCTGGAGCAGGCCCGGGCGGCCTGGGACAAGCTGCAGGGAAACTCGTTCGCGGCTCAGCTCTTCGGCGTGACTCCCGAGGCCGAGCAAGCCTTGCTGGCGGCTCGCTACGTGGAGCGACGCGACCTGCCCTGCGCTCAACAGCCTCTGGAGGACCGCCAGCAGGCGTTGCTGGCCCTGGCTCGGGCCCACCGCGGGGATCTCCGCTCGGCCACGCAGGACTACCTGTTCATCGCCTCCGGCCTGGAGGATCCCGAGGCGCTGCCTCAGGCGGCCCACCTCATGCAGGACCTGATCGCGGCGACCGGCTCGAGCCGAGAGGCCCGGCTGGCTTATGAGCAGCTCTCCCGGCTCGATCCCGAGCAGGGTCCGGCATTGTACCCGGCTCTGCGGACGGCGCTGGCGTCGGCCGGCAGCGTGACCGAAGCCTGGCCCCTGTGGGAGGGCATCCGCAAGCTGACTCCCGAGGAAGCCCGCCAGCGCACCGCACCCCTCGACGACCCCGCTTTCAGCGCGCTTCCGGCCCGGGCTCGGGCCACTCTGGCGGCCGGACAGCTCAGCGCGCCGCTCGGGCCCCAGGGAATCAAAGCCCTCAAAGAGATGGTTGGCAAGCTCTCGGGCCTGAGCTGGCAGGCCACCGGCTCGTGGGTCCGCCAGGACGGCTCCTACGTCCTCAGCCGGGCCAGCGCCGGAGGGGACGTGCTGGTTTCCGGTCCTATCGACCTGCCCGCCGACGGTCAGTTCGAAGCCAGGCTCTTCGCCAGTTGGGCTCTGCCCGAAGGAGCTCGCGTCAACTGGGATGTCAGCGCCGACGATGGCGTGACCTGGAAACCGGTGGTCTATGCCGAGAAGTCCAACGCCATCAAGGGAGAGCAAGGGTATTCCTTGAACGCCTATGCCGGCAAGAGAGTGCGCTTTCAGATCGCGCTCGCGAACGCGCAACCGGGCGCTGAAGCTCAATTCAAGCTCGATGGCTTGCGCCTGGATGAGACCAAGGTCCTCTCCCACGAGACCATCGGCACCAGTCAGCTCACCCAGACCGGCTCGCCAGCCGTCAAGGGGGAGGCGACCTGGACCTCGCCTCTGCTGACCATTCCAAAGGGCGCTGATTCCACGCTTCAGGTGCAGCAGATGACCTACAATCGCTCGCCCTTCAACGACATCGAGCTTCAGATCCAGGGCTCGAGCGGAGCCTGGGAGCAGGCTTCGTTCTTCTACAGCGACAGCTATGAGTCGTCCACTCGAGCCATCTCCCTGGAGAAGTATGCCGGTCAGACCATCCGTTATCGCTATCGCATGAACGTGAGCAAGACCGGGTCGGCCAGTTACGAGCAGCCCCACCTGAGCATCTACGATGCCCAGCTGATCCACAAGAAGAAGGATCAGTCCGGGGCCCTGCACGAGGATCTCTTCCATCGCGAGCATCTCGACCCCATGACCGTGGCCCGCCTGGCGGCTGATCCGGCTGTGGCGGCATCGACTCGCGAGCGCCTGCTGCAGGGCTTGCAGGCTCTGGTCGAGAGTACGGGCCATTCGGGCAAAGCCTGGTCGGCTCTCGAGAGCTTGCGCTCGCAAGCCGACCAGCCCGATTTCGTGGACCGTTGTCGCGCCTACGGATACCTGATGGGCGGCGAGAAACCCGCCGAGAGGCTGGAGGAGCTGGTGGCGCACCTTCGTCCGGGCGACCGCCTGGAGGATCTGGCCCGCATCGCCAGCGTGCGCTCCGTGGAGCAACTGCTCGAGCTGCGTCGGCGTCTGGATGCCGAAGGAGCTCAGTCCGACAGCCTGGGCTTCGTGGCCCGGGCTGCCGGGCGGGGGATCGCTCCGGAATCGGCCTGGTCGGCCGCCGCTCCCCCCGTGGTCGGGTGCGAGCTGGCTCAGCGTCAGCAGCTGATCGAGAACCTGACGGAGAGTTTCGCGGCCGATGGGATTGGACTTTGGAACGAGCTCACCGCCTGGCGCGAGCCGGCCGACAACCCGGCCCGGACGGTGCGGGCCCTGACCCAGCTCGGAAAGCTGGTCCAGCCGCCTCAGCTGCTCGAGGCCCTGCAGGCCCTGCAGAAGGCTCGCCGGGAGGGCCAGACTTCCCGCTCGCTCCACGGCCTGGTAGAGGGGGTGGCCAACAAGATGCTGATGGAGGGTGGTGGCGACCTGGCGGCAGTGGTCCAGGCCACCCTGCTCGAGCGCGAGTCAGGCAGCCAGATCCTGGAAGAAGCCAACCGGATCATCTTGCCCGGCACCACTGTGGCCCGGCGCGCCTGAGCCCCCCGCAAAGTCATCCCCACCTGTGAAGGGCAGAGCTCGCGGAAGGCGCGGAGAGACCCCATCCGAAGAACGTGTGTGAGAATGCCGGCGCCCCCCGCCGCGCCAGGAGTGTTCAACGCGCGGCGCCTTAAGGCTTGGCGGTGCGGGCCTCGATGGCCGCCTCGCGGGCCCGGGCTTCCTCCGCTCGCAGGGCCTGACGGCGCTCGTATTCGGCGTCGAACTTGCCCTTCACGATCTCGTGGAAGATCTTCCGGTTGATCCCCTGGTCCTTGAGGAATTGCTCCTCGGTGATCTGTCCCAGGGCAAAGGCTTTCACGCCCGGGTCCTGCCAGCAATGGGGCTCGCGGCCCGTGGTCTCATAGATCAGCTTCTCCCACTTGCGGAAGAAGTGGGTTTTCGTCATCAGGGGGTTCCACATCCCGTTCACGATGCAGTAGTTGTCGGCCCAGGGCATCCGGTGATGGATGGCGTGGTCCTCCTTGGATTGGATGACGTGCAGTTTCTGCATGAGCTTGGCGATGGCCGGGGGATTCTTCTGGTGGCTCCAGCGATGCGAGCCCTGGGCCACGAAGCCGGCGGCCGAAAATCCCAGGGTGAAGGCCTGCGCCGCCCAATGGGGCCCGGCGGCAGCGACGGCGGCCATGGGGACCCACATGTACTTCCCCGCGTCGGACATGTTGGTCCAGACGGTCTTCTCCTGCAGTTCCTGCATCTTGTGATGGTGGACCTGGAATTCGTAGGCCAGGTCGCCCACGATGGGGGTCTTGTAAGTCGGGTAGTTGTCGATCCAGTGGTGGAACATGCCGCTGGCCAGGTCGGCGGTCACGTGCCCGGCTGCCATGGCCACCAGCGAGCCGGCGACCACGCCGACCGCGCCCGGAACGCTGCCGGTGGCGGCGGCCTGAAGCGCGATGTTGGCTCCCAGCCAGAGCCCGGACCCGATCACGGCCCCGCAGGCCAGCTTGTCTTTCAGGGGGGTGGTGTACTCCCTGGTCACCTTGAGGTCCACCGGATCAGGCGCAGCGGCCTGTGCAGGTTTGTCGGGGGCAGCGCGGCCCGGCAGCCCGGGGCTGAAAGTGGTGAGGGTGGGGATCATCATCTCGGGGGTCCTCCAGTGGCGATATCTGTGCGCGCTCAGGTTACCCCATCGAGCTTGAATCGCACTGGGGAGAACCTTGACCAGGCCTTGACCACCCATATCAGGAGAGGTTGATCTTCTCTGACCCCGAACTGCCCACGAATGGCCTCGGTGGGACGTTTTCGCGAGCAGATGCTGACCTATCTCACGGTCGGGGCCGAGCTCGAGCATGCCCTTTGCTGCCAGTATCTTTTTGCTGCCTTCTCGCTTAAGAGGAGTGTCCAGGAAGGCCTTTCCTGGGCCGAGCTCGAGACCGTGCGCGAGTGGACCGCGGCGCTCTTGCTGGTGGCTCGCCAGGAGATGGAGCACCTGGGCTACGTCTGCAACCTGATGACGGCGCTGGGCGGCACGCCTTACCTGGAACGGGCCAGCTTCCCCTACGCCCAGGGCTACTGGCCCACCCACCTGCGCTTCGAGCTCAAGCCTTTCTCGGTCGAGTCCTTGACCACGTTCGTGGAGTACGAGCGTCCCCAGGGCGTTCGCGACGAGTTCTCGCGCCCGGTGGAGCGTTTTCCTCACCCTCCCAGCGCCTCCCAGCGGTTCACCGACATGCCCATGGAGTTCGAGGCGGTGGGAGACCTCTACGCGCAGATCCTGCGGCGGCTGGAGAGCTGTCCCTACGCCGACGAGGTGCTCTTCGTCGGGCCGCGTCGGGCCCAGATCGACAACGAACTGCTGGGCAACGATCGGCGCGGGTATGCGGGAGTGAACGTCAATCCCGTGGTCGATCGGGCCTCGGCCCTGGCGGCCGTGGCCCAGATCATCGAGGAGGGGGAGGGAGCCACCGCCGTCTGCCCCACCGGGCATTACCAGATTTTCCTCGACATCCTGCGCGATCTGGCGTCCCGCCCCGCTGGCTTCGCCCCGGCCCGACCGGTGGCCGACAACCCCTGCGTGCGTCCCGCGGCGCTGGCGGGGGGAGCGCAAGTCATTTCGGATCCCTTCACCGCCCGGCTGGCCGACCTCTTTGACGGCTGCTACGAGCTGATGTTGAGCATGCTGTACCGCTTCTCCATCCAGTCCGAGGAGAGCCCCCAGGAGATGGCCTTCCTGCAGCGGATGACCTTCTTCCCTCTGATGACCCAGGTCATCCGTCCCCTGGGAGAGCTGTTGACCGAGCTGCCCATGGGCCCCGACCATCCCGGCCTGAACGCCGGTCCCACCTTCGAGCGCCCCCGTCTGGCCCTGGTGAGCAGCCACCACCAGGGGGCCTGGACCATGATCCGCGAGCGTTTCCAGGACCTGAGCCTCAGCTGCCAGGCACTGGCCGACCGGCGAAGCGATCTCGAGCGATTGCAGCTGTTGGCTCAGGTTCTCAGGCGATTGTCCATGCTCTGTCAGGGAGTGGGAGCGTGCTGATCGTCTGCTTTGAGGGATGGTTTCAGGTGCGCCTGGCCACCGACCCCGACCCCGCCGACGAGCCTCGGGGAGTCAGCGGCACAACCTTCGCCGTGGCAGGCGAGCCGGATTTCGACCGGATCGTGCGCTTTCACGATCCGGTCGCCCCGCGCAGCTTCGGCCAGCCGGTAGGGGTGTTCGTCCACCAGGTCTCGCTCGAGGGACAGCTCCAAGCGGAGCATCCGCTGCTGGGGGCAAAGGTGGAGATGCTCGACGACCCCATCTTCATGAACCACAACAACGTGGTCACCATCTCCGAGACCGAGCCGATGGACCCCTTTCACATCAAGCTTTGGCGGGGGCGGCTGAGCTTGGAGCGCAACGACTACTGGGACCCGTCCCGGCCCGAGCTGACCGCCTTCGAGGCCCCTCCCGAGCTCATGCAGCGGCGCCTCGGGGTGCTGAGCAAGGATTCAGTCAAAGTGGGACTGACCACCGGGATCACCGACTATGCCGCTTACCGACTGGAGCGTCGCCGCAACCTGGAGGAGGAGCTGGCTCGAACCCGCGACGAGGTGGCCTGCCTGGCACTGAGCAAGCGCATCAAGGAGTTGTCGCGAGAGGATGATACCTTTCCCCGCGAGCGTCTGGGCTACTGCATGACCTACCGCTTCGCCCTCAACGGCCGGGCGCTCGTGGAGGACCCGGACGGGCAACTGGGAGGTACTCCCGATCTCGAGCGCGACTGGCCGCTCGAGCTGTGGATGGGGGCCTACGATTCGGACACCCTGTGCGGCTTCACCACCGGCATTCTCCAGGTGCCTCTCCGATGAGGCTTTTTCCCGTCGATCAGCCGGTGGACACCCCCTTCAAGCGGGGGGTGGACAAAGCGGCCTACCTGGCCGCCCTGCTCGGCCCCATGACCACCGTGCCCCAGATCGTCCAGATCTACCAGACGCGCAGCGCCGAGGATATCAGCATCCTGGCCTGGGCCGGGTTTTCGGTTTACTCCGCCTTTTGGGTTCTTTACGGCTGGGTCCATCGCGACCTGCCGCTGACGCTCGCCAACCTGCTCTGGACCCTCCTGCAAGGGATGGTCCTGGTGGGAGCCATACTCTGGGGAGGTACCCTGTGAAGAAGACTCTGACCACGTTGCTGCTGGCCGCTTGCCTGCTCTCGGCCTGCAGTTCGCCCGCGCCTCAGGCCGCCACGCCCACCAACCCCGACATTCCCGGTCTTCCTTTCCCGCTGCCAAGCACCGTGTCTCGCGACGAGTTTCAGCCCAGGCTGTACAAGTTTCTCACCGACCTGACCTATCGCAACCTGCCCGGCTGGCGCAAAGACAAGGGGGTGCGGGATACCGGTCCTTTTCTGGACGGGGTCTACTACGGCACCCATCCGGCCGTGCGCACCTACTACTCGCCCGAGGTCTTTGCCTGGATGAAGGCGGGTCGGGTCGGGAAGATCCCCGATGGGGCGATGATCATCAAGGAGATGTACAATCCGCCGGCGGCCCGCTACGCCGGGCTCAATCCGGATACCTCGCTGCCCATGCCGACCTGGACCTGCATGATCAAGGACAGCGCCGGCTCGAAGGATGGTTGGTACTGGGTCTACTTCGACTCCAACCCCAACGGCACCACCCCACCCACACCCCAGCCGGTGGACTCGGACGGCCCTCCCTTCTCCTACCCCAACTCCGGTTTCGGCTCTTACTGCGTGCAGTGCCACACCTCGGCTGACGGCGAGGAGTTCACCTTTGCCGCCCTGGAGAACGTCGCAGGCGAGCCGGGTACGCCCATCACCTATGAAGATGACGGCTCCTGGCGTCAGATGAAGGATTATCAGTTCAAATTCATGGCTCGCGTGCACACCCCGCTGGACGGGTCGGTTGATTCACCGGCTGACCCCGGCTATGTCAACGAAGAGTTCGTGGCCCAGTTCAACACTTTCGGAGATGCCGCCAACGGGCCGATCCAACCCATCCCCGGGGTCACCACCGATCGCTCGGTTGCTCAGGCGCATCGCCAGTTCGTCAGCTCGGATCAGTGTATGTCCTGCCACGCCGGAGACAGCTCTCCGTTCGGACCCAACATGTTCTTCCCCAACGAGGGCAAGGACGGGGTGGACGTCTCGCCCTTCGCCGAGTGGAGCTGGTCCATGATGGGCCTGGCCGGACGCGATCCCATTTTTCACGCCCAGCTCGAAGGGGAGGTGGCCACCCATCCGGCTCAGGGCCAGCTCACTCCCGAGAGCATTCAAAACCTCTGCTTTTCCTGCCACGGGGTCATGGGTGAGCGTCAGCTCAAACTTGACGATCCGCATGCCAATTTCACCCAGAGTCGAACCCAGGATCCCAACGACCCGTACGGCAAACTGGCCCGCGACGGGGTCTCGTGCGCCCTGTGCCACCAGATCCAGGACAATCGGCACGTCCCGCTGGTGGACGTGCAGACTGGCCGCTTCAGCCTCAACCCGCGGAACCCGCAGGGCGAGCTGGTTCTCAACGGTCCCTTCGATCATCCCGTGACCTTCCCCATGGGCAAGAGTCTCAACGCCGAGCCCGTTCACAGCTCCTTCATCTCCGACTCGAGGCTGTGCGCGAGCTGTCACACGGTGTTCCTGCCCGTGCTGGATGCCCAGAACAACGTGGTGGACAATCGTTACGAGCAGGCCACTTACCTCGAGTGGCTCAACTCCAGCTTCCGTGACGGCGGCCCCAGCCCTCAGAGTTGCCAGCAGTGCCACATGCCTGATACTGCCTTCGGCCAGTTGCTCAACAACTTCAAGATCGCCAACATCCAGGACCAGGATTATCCCATCACCTCGAACCTCTCGCCCCTGAACCTCATCACCGTGCTCAAACGCCCGGGATTCCGCCGCCATACCCTGTTGGGCATCAACCAGTTCGGGCTGGAGTTCTTCCAGCACTTCCCGGCTCTGCTCGGCATCAGCAAGGTCAACTTCATGTCCGGTACGACGGACGGTCTGACCAGGGCCATTCAAAACAGCCAGGAGCTGGCCCGCGAGAAGAGCGCCCGGGTGGAGCTGTCCGGTGTGCAGAGGGCGGGCAACGCGCTCTCGGCCCAGGTGAAAGTCACCAACCTGACCGGCCATCGTTTCCCCAGTGGAGTCGGCTTCCGCCGCGCCTTCCTCCTCTTCGAGGTGCGCGACGGAGCGGGCCAGGTCGTCTGGGCCTCGGGTCGAACCAACTCGATCGGCGTGATCGTCGGCCCCGACGGTCAGCCTCTGCCCAGCGAGTTCCACGACGTCGATCCGGCCACCGGACAACAAGCCTTCCAGCCGCACTTCCAGACCATTACCTCGGAGAACCAGGTGCAGGTCTATGAGGAGATCGTGGCCGACCTGCAGGGCAAGTTCACCACCAGTTTCCTCAACCGGGCCACCGACATCAAGGACAACCGCCTGATGCCCCTGGGCTGGACCTTCCCGGGTCCACCCGGCTTTGCGCCTGAGTTCGCCGAGGCCACCGCCCCCTTCGGCGGTGCGGCCAATGACGCCGACTTCACCGATGGCACCGGCTCGGACACGCTCAGCTACCAGGTCACCCTGCCGGCCGGCGCGGTGGGCCCCTTCTCGGTGCGGGCCGAGCTGTTCTACCAGGCCATCCCGCCTTACTACCTCCAGGACCGGTTCACCGACTCGCAGGGCCCGGCATCGCTGCGGCTCTACTCCATGGCCAGCAAGCTCGACACCCTGAAGACCAACTTCCCCAACTGGAAGTTGCCCATCGCCGAGGCCACCGGTCAGGTTCCCTGATTCAGGGATCTGTCAGCTTGCCGAGCTAGACTCGGGCCATGATCGCGCCACTGGCCCTGGGAGGGCATATCCAGCCCTGGGAGCGCGAGCCGCTGGAGCGTCTGGCCGAGCAGCTCGATCGCTACCAGTCGCTGGCGCGTAGCGAACGCGAGGCGCGTAAGTATGCCGACCAGCAGCAGACTCTGCGGGCGCTGGTGGCCGACCCGAGCCTCTCGTCCAGGGCCCGCGGTTCGGTGCTGGCCGGCTGGTCGAGCACTCCCGCTCCGGGATACTGGCTCAACCACTGGGAGCAGCTCACCGGTGCCCCTCGTGAAGAGCTGTACTGTCAGGCGGACAAGTTGCTCTCGGGAGAGCCCCCCAAAGTGCGCGAAGCTCTCTCGCAGCTGCCCGCCGAGTGTTTGGTGCGAGCCTGTCAGAGCTCTCTGGGTGCCGACTTCACCCCCCCGCAGGACGCTACCGCCGGCGAGCTGGCGGCCGCCGCCCAGGCTGCTCAGTCGAGCAGGGGGTTGTTCCACAGCGAGCGGACCGCCCGCATGCTGAGGGGCCTCTTCCAGGCCGAGCTGGCTCCGACCGAGCGCCAGCGAGGTTTCGAGCTGGTGGGTGACCGGCTGCACGCTCTGCGGATGAGCGATGCCACCGGCTATGTGGCCCAGGTCTCCGAGTTGATCACCCGACCCGAGCTGACCTCGACCGTGCGCCTGGGAGCGTTGCTCCACCTGGGTCCGGAGACCGAGTTGGAGCACGCTGTCGAGGCCGCTCGACTGACCAGCGCCCTGGAGCCCGCCCTGACTGCGGTGAGCGAAACGCTGGGATTCGTTCAGTTCAACGGGGTGGTGCTGCGCAAGCGCGTCAACTCCTGAGGGCCCGCTCGTGCCAGGCGTCCAGAACCTGGCTCAAAGCCTCGAAGTCGATCGGCTTGGTCAACACGTCGTCCACTCCCGCTTCGACCAGCGCCCCTCTCTGTCCCACGCTGGCGGTGAAGGCCACCAGGTAAGGCTGGCGCTCGGGGGGGAGCTTGCGGATCGAGCGGGCTACCTCCAGGCCGTCCAGGGTAGGCAGGTTCAGGTCCAGGAAGACCAGCTCGAAGGCCCTTTCCTCCAGCAGGCTCAGGCCCTGAGGGCCATCCTCGGCCCAGACCGAGGGGTGACCGAGCTCTCGCAGCATGCAGGAAAGCACTTTGTAGTTGATGGGGGTATCCTCGATGATCAGGGCGGTGGCCCGAGCCGCCAGCTGGACGGCCGGCCCCGGACTCTGGACCGGCTGGCTCAGGCGCTCCACCGCGTTGCGCAAGGCGGCCCGGTGGGCCGGGAGAATCAGGCTTCCGGCCGCGCCGTTGCGGGTGGACTGGCCCATGGGATGGAGATCGAGCCAGAGGGCCCCATTCTCGGGTGGGCTGGCTTGCGGTCCCAAGAGCAGAAGGTCGGACCGGAGGTCGACCTGATCGGGCCCCGTCAGGCGATAGCCCGCTCGCTGGACGGCTGACTCCATCCCGCGCCGAGTTTCCGGGCCCAGGCCCAGCAAGAGCATGGCCGGGGAGTCGGGATCGGGGGCCGCTGGCGGGGGGCTGGTGGCCGGGAGGGGAAGGGTGAGGGTGAAGGTGGATCCCTGCCCTTGCTGGCTCTCAACCTTGAGCTGACCTTCCATCAAGAGCGCCAGGCGCGAGCAGATGGCCAGCCCGAGTCCGCTGCCGCCGTACTTGCGGGTGGTGGAGGCGTCCAGCTGGTGAAAGGGTTGGAAGAGCTCTGCCTGGCGAGATGGGGGGATTCCCGCCCCAGTGTCTTTCACGTCCATGCGAAAGCCCAGGGGCAGGGGGCTCAGCTCGACCACCACCGAGCCCTGGCCGGTGAACTTGACCGCGTTGGAGAGTAGATTGCAGGTGATCTGGCGAAACCGGAAGGGGTCGCCGAGGTAGCTCTCGGACAGCCCCGGGTGCACCACCAGAGCCAGTTCGAGCCCCTTGTTGTAAGCCGGCGCGGCAAAGAGCTCGAGGCACTCCTCGGCGGCCGTCTCGGGCGAGAAGGGTGCCCGCTCGAGCACCACCCCGTTCTCCGATTCCAGGCGCGAGAAGTCGAGCACGTCGTCGAGCACCGACTTGAGGAGCTTGCCACTCTTGATCAGGGCATCCACCATGTCGCGCTGCTCGGCGTCGAGGCGGGTGCGGGCCAGAAGCTCGGCCATCCCGGTGACCCCCTGAAGGGGCGTGCGGATCTCGTGGCTCATGGTGGCCACGAACTGAGACTTGAGCGCCTCGGCTGCCACTGCCTCGTCGCGCGCTTGCTCCAGGACCCTGGCTTGCGCCGCCAGCAGACTCACGTGGTGGTCCATTCCCCGCCTCAGCCCCACGCCAAAGATGAGGATCATCAGCGTGATCACGATCTGGGACATGGCCACCTGCCATCCACGGGCCACGAATTCG
Source organism: Candidatus Xenobia bacterium (assembly GCA_045863235.1). GTDB lineage: Bacteria > Vulcanimicrobiota > Xenobia > Xenobiales > QWHO01 > QWHO01. The sequence continues at coordinate 73,801 of BTUM01000028.1, forward strand.
GGTTGGATCGGGTAGAGGGTCGAGCTGGCGTGGATGCCGGCGATCATCAGGATCGAGAGAGCGGCCCAGATCAGCCCCCAACGCCAACCCAGCAGGTAGGCTGCGTAGAGGGGCGAGAGCACCAGACCCCAGACTCCCACCGCCTGGCCCTGCCCGGTCAAGAGCGCCCCGAGCAAAGAGACCAGGCAGGCGATGGCCACGATGAAGTGGGCCACCACTTTCGTCTGGCCCAGATCGCGGGCCTTCCATCCGGCCCAGAAGAGGGCGAACATGACCGCGCAGGCGGTGGAGTAGAGCAGCGAGGTCATCGGTCGGCCCATCAGGGAGTTGCGCACGGCAAAGGGCAGGAAGGCCAGGCTGACGGTCGAGGCCAGGATCTTGAAGCGGATCCGGTAGGCCCGGTCCTCGGCCGACTGCTCAGTCACCAGGGCGGATTTCGGACCCGGCTCGACCGCGCCCTTCCCGTCAGGTCAGACGACGAACCGGTAGCCGTTGCCGCGCACCGCGCACAGGGGCCTCCAGCCCGGCTTGGCCTGAGAGATTTTGCGGCGCAGGCTGGAGACGTGGGTGTCCAGTGTCTTCAGGGATCCGGAGTAGTCGCGGCCCCAGATCTCGTCAAGCAAGGTGTCGCGGGAGGTGGTCTGGCCACGGGCGGCCATCAATCGGCGCAACAGCTCGAATTCGATGCGGGTCAGCTTGAGGTCGTTGCCATCGCAAATAACTCGGTAGCCGGTCGGATCGAGGGTCAGGCAACCGGCCCGAAGCACCGACTCGGTCTGCCCCAGGTCGGGGCGACGGAGCAGCGCCTCGACCCGCACGAGGAGCTCGGCCGGCTCGTAAGGCTTGGTCACGTAGTCGTCGGCTCCCAGCCGGAACAAGGTCACCTTGTCCAGGGTGGTGGTGCGCCCCGACAAGATCAGAATAGGAACGTCGCTGTGCTGCCGCAATCGGCTGCAAAGCTCGGCACCGTCTGCGTCCGGCAACATCAAGTCGAGCACCACCAGGTGCGGTCGCGTGCGCCGGAAGACTTCGCTGAGGGTGCGCCCCTCGGTCATCCAGGTGACCTCGAAACCGTGGCAAGAGAACAGCTCTTGCACAGCCCGGCCGCAGACCGCATCATCTTCGACCAGGATTAACCGATGCAACCGCTTTGCCTCCTCCCCCCGGGCGCCTCAGGCCAGTTCCCATTCACTCAAGTTGGCTCTGCGACAAAGTGTAGCACACACAAAGATCGAGGGCTGACCCCGCTGGCTCGTTCATAAACTGTTAACATCGTTCTGAACTTTCTGGATGCTCCAGGCCTCAAGACCGGGCATAGTAGACATGGCTTCCGCGGGCTCCATGATGTCGTCTCCCGTGGGAGCCATTTTCTTTCTGTCAGCGATTGAGCACGGTGGGCAAGACCACCCCGCGCAACACGGCAAAGGTGGCTGCGGTAGCCAGGGCTCCGGGCCAGCCAAACTGGGCCCCGGCGGCCGCAGCCGCCAACCCTACGCCGGCTCCGATGGCTGCTCCCGCGACCTTGCTCTTGCCCAGCGACTCGGCCATCTGCATCCCGATGCTGGCGCCGATGAATCCGTCCATTCCATAGGCCACCGCCGGCGAGTAGCCCAGACTGGTGAAGCTGTTGGCTCCGCCAGCCATGACCAGGCCCACGAAGCCGGCTGCCAGGCCTCCTCCGGTATCCACCACGAAGCGGTCTTTGGGCTCCGGCGCCGCGGGCGGGGGGGTACTCGCTCCCTGCGGTCGAGCGTAGCGCACGGTGGCTTCTGTAATCTGCATGGTCGTCCCCTTCTTGCTCTGGTCGAGCGATCGCGCAGATCGCCATGCCTTGCAGGGTATTGCGGGGCGCTGAAACTTCCTTGAAAACTGATCTGAATCAGGGCAGGGTTGGCTGGCCCTGGTATCCTACTAAGCACGATGAGTTGGATGGATCGAGCAGTCGAGCCCTCGGAGGTGGTGGCGCCCCTCAAGAGTGGCAATCGCGTTTTCCTTCATGGCGCCTGTGCCACTTCCACCCCGCTGATTGAGGCTCTGGCCGCTCGTAGCGACCTTGAGAATGTCAGCCTTTACCACATTCACCTCAACGGTTCTCTCCCCACGGCAGAGCCAGCCATGGCCGGCCGTTTCCGCCACGTTTCCCTGTTCACCGGGCACAATCTGCGGAAGGCGAGCGCCGAGGGCAGGGCCGATTTTACGCCCATCTTTCTCTCTGATATCCCCTGGCTGTTTCTCAGCGGGAAAGTGGCCCTGGACGCCGCCATCGTGCAGTTGTCTCCCCCCGACCGGCACGGATTCTGCACCCTGGGGCCTTCGGTGGACTGCGCCCGGGCGGCCGTGGATACCGCCCCTCTGGTGCTGGCCGAGATCAACAACAAGATGCCCCGCACGCACGGCAACAGCTTCGTGCACATCGACAAGGTCGCCCGCTTCACGGTCACCGACCGCCCTCTGCTCGAGTTCCCGCCCGACGTCCCGGGCGAGGCCGAACAGGCCATCGCTCGCCAGATCGCCGGCCTGATCGAGAACGGCTCGACCTTGCAGATGGGTATCGGGGCCATCGCCGAGTCGGTCCTGACCGAGCTCTCCGGGCACTCGGACCTGGGCATCCACACCGAGCTCTTGCCCGAGGGGGTGGTGAAGCTGGTGGAGGAGGGGGTGGTGACCAACCGGAAAAAGTCGATCGGTGCCGGACGGATCATCACCAGCTTTGCCAGCGGAACCCGCCGACTGTTTGACTTTCTGGATGACAACCCGCTCGTCGAGTTCCATGGTTGCGACAAGACCAACGACACCCACACCATCCGCCAGCACGACCGCATGGTGGCTGTCAACGGAGCGCTGGAAATCGATCTGACGGGCCAGGTCTGCGCTGACTCGATCGGAAGCCAGATCTACAGCGGCATCGGCGGCCAGATGGACTTCATCCGCGGGGCCGCACTGGCTCGCGAGGGCAAGCCCATCATCGCCCTGCCGGCCACGGCCAAGAAGGGACAGATGTCCCGCATCGTTCCCGTGCTGAAACCGGGGGCCGGGGTGGTGACCACCCGCGGGCACGTGCACTGGGTGGTGACCGAGTTCGGGGCCGTCAACCTCCACGGCATGAACCTGCGCGAGCGGGGCGAGGCGCTGATCGGGCTGGCCCACCCGGATTTTCGAGCCGAGCTGACCCGCGAGCTCAAGGAGCTAAGACACTTCTAGGCGCGCGACTGTTGAAAACGGCGCCTGGTCTTGCCCATAGCGCGCAGTCATTTCTGAGTTCAAGGCTTGGGGAGCAGGCCGGCCTGCCAGGCGTGAACTGCGATCTGTGTGCGGCTCTTGACTCCGAGCTTGGAGAGCAGGCGGCTGACGTGGGTCTTGACCGTGCTCTCCTGGATGGTGAGTGAGTCAGCGATCTGCTGGTTGGAGTGACCGGCCGCCACCAGCTTCAGGACGTCCATCTCCCGCTCGGTCAGGCCGATATCGTTGGCCTTCGGGTGGGGGCGGATCTCGCGCACGAGGCGCGCGGCTGCCTCGGGAGACAGCTGCACCCGCCCCTGGGCGGCCGCCTTGATGGAATTGCACAGGTCCAGAGCCTGGGTATCCTTGAGCAGGTAGCCGATGGCCCCGGACTTGATGGCCTGCACCACGGAAGCGTCTTCGAGCACGCTGGTGAGCGCAATCACCTCGATCTCGGGCAGACGCTCGCGCATTTCTCCGATGGCGGTCAACCCGTCCATGACGGGCATCAACAGGTCCATTAGCACGACGTCCGGCTTGAGCTGCTCGGCCTTCTCGAGGGCCTCCTGGCCGTTCCCGGCTTCGCCCACCACCTCCAGCTCGGGGTCCTGGCTCAAGAGCAATCTCAACCCCTGGCGCACCAGGGCATGATCATCGGTTAGCAGCACGCGGACGGCCATGGCCAAGAGTTCCCCCGTCCCCCTTCAGCTCCCTCCTCCTTTCGGAGGACACGGATCATCCGTCTCGGGTCGGACCCAAAAGACCTCTCGCGAGGGTCTTCGCCAGGCCGCAGCGCGACTATTCTGGAGTCAGAAACGACTGGAGGCCAGCATGAATCTCAGCGACATCCAGGAACTGTGCGAATGGACTCACTCTCGAGCCTGCCCTCCGGGCCAGACATTGGTATTCGAGGGCGAGCAGCCTCGCACGATCTACCAGGTCGCGCGCGGAGTCGTCAAGTTGACCCGCTGCTCCACCAACGGGCGCGAGATCATCGTCGGCCTGGTTTGTCCGGGAGAGTACCTGGACGTGGTGGCCATTCTAGACGGCAGTCCGCACGGCGTGACGGCTTCGGCCCTGGCCGGGAGCGAGGTCGAGGTGGTCGCGGTATCCCGCGAGCTGGCCCTGCGCTGCACCGATTTGCTTCATTTCTTGGAGAAGGCCGCTCTGCAGGAGTTGAGGGTCCAGCGCGACTGGACGGTGGCCATGGCCCTCGAGCGCGTGGAGACGCGCGCGATGCGGGCCCTCACCATGCTTGGCGAGCGCCTGGGCGCGCGCCTCGAGAGGGGTTTTGAGCTGCCCTTGATGTTGAACCGGCAGGAGTTCGCCGAGTTGATCGGCACCACCACCGAGACTGCCATCCGGGTGCTCAGTATGTTTCGTCGTCGGGGGATTACGCTGGAGAGGGGCGGGTGGTTGAATGTTCTCGAGCCCGACGTCAGTCTGGCCTGACATGTCCCGACTACAACCAAAAACGCGCGTGTTGCTGCTGAGCCCGGATCTGGCCGTGCGCTCCAGCCTGGCCCGCCTGCTCGAGCAAGAGCCGGACCTGGAGGTTTCCGAGAGAGGCGGTGTGGTTGACCCGGACGTTGTCGTCGTGACCGTCACCGATCCCGATCAGGCGGCCCGGCTTCGCCGACAATATCCCAATAGCCGCATCCTGGGTCAGGTGTCGGTGCTGCGTCCCGAGCTTCGTCTCAACGGTCACATCGATCGGGTGGTGGACAGCGTGGCTCCTTACGAAGTCTTGCTGAAAGCCATTCGCGAGCTGAGCTAATGTGCTCGCACTGTGGTCTGGCACCTTAGCGCAGCTCGCCGGACCTGTCACCATAGGCCCGGGGCTTCGGCGCCAGGGAGACGAAAGAGGCTTCTCGCGCATTGCTCTAATCGTTGCAGATGGGCACCTCGGCTCGGACCCGGGTGCCCTTGCCGAGCGTGCTGTCGAGTTGGAACACGCCGCCGATGGCCGCCACCCGCTCGCGCATGGACTGTAAGCCGACCCGGGTGGGGGCCACCTGGTCTTCCGTAAACCCCTTCCCGTCGTCCTCCACCTCGAGCACCAGCCGCTCGCCCCGGGGCATCACCCGCAGGGTCAGCTGGCTGGCCTCGGCGTGCTTGATCACGTTGTGCATCGCCTCCATGGCCACCCGGTAGCACTGGTGCTTGTGCTCGATCCGCATCTGGGGCTCGTGGCCCAGGTCCAGGGTCAGCTGCAGCCGGTAGCGCCGGGCCAGGGCGCGCACCTGGCGAGCCAGGCTACCCGTCAGCCCTTCCGATTCGAGCGACTCGGGTCGAAGCTCCAGGATGAGAGCCCGCATCTCGGCCAGCCCCGACTCGGCAAGGGAGAGCACGTAGTCGAGGGCTTCTCGAGCCCGGGCCGGGTGATCGATGGCATTCAGGGCCGCCTGAGTGCCCAGTACGATGCCGAAGAGGGCCTGCGAGACCGAGTCGTGCAACTCGCGCGAGAGGAACTTGCGCTCTTCTTGCATCACCGTCGTGCGCACTTCTTCCTCACGCTGGGCATATTCGGTCTCGCGCCGGTGGATCTCGATGCGCAGCTCGACCACGTCGGAAATGTCGCGCACGAAGCCGGTGAACTGGCGGCGGTCACCCAGCTTGAGCTCGCTGACGGCCAGGTGGGCCGGAAACAGGCTGCCGTCCTTGCGCCTGGCGGTTACCTGGCGCCCGAGCCCGATGATGCGTGGCTGGCCGGATTCGAGATAGCGTCGCATGTACATGTCGTGCTCGGCCCGATAAGGGTCGGGCATCAGGATCTTGACGTTCTGACCGAGCAGCTCCGGGTTGGAATAGCCAAAGAGCTTTTCGGTGGCCAGGTTGGCTGATTGGATGATGCCTCTCTCGTCGATGGTGAGAATGGCGTCCACTGCCATGTCCAGGATCGTTTGTCCCGCGGTCGCCTGCTCGAGCAACTGGCGACGCATGACTTCGCAATCCGCCGCGGTGCCCAGCACCATGGCCGCCATCGTCACCCGCTCGCGCAGGACCTCGCTGGTGGCTCCATAGACGCGGATTCGGCCTACCGCCCGGCCTTGCTCGTGAATCTGGTGCTCGAAGGCGCATTCCCCACTGATCCCTCCCCGGGTGTCGGAGCGTCCTCGGAACTCGATTTCCAAGCCCACTTCAGGATGATCGAAGTGAAGCCGATCCAGCAGTTCGTCGGGGGCAGACTCGATCTCCATCTCGTGGGTCCAGAGGCGGCGGGCAAGCTCGATCATGGCCGGCCAGTTCTGGGTCTACCTGCTGAAATCTTGCCAGGTTCCTCAGGTGAGCCACAGCCAGCCCAGAAGACCGAGCTTGAGCGCCGTCTTGATGGCCACCAGGGTGAGCAGGTGACGACTCTTCCACCAGGGTGTCTTGGTTTCCATGCAACCGAGTGTAGCCGGGGGTTGTAAAGAAAATTCCAGGAGCCCTTTGCTGGATGGCAATCGGCAAGATTTGGGCGCTTGCCTGAGAGAGCCAGCCTGAGCGTTTGCGCCGTTCTTTGCGTGACTTCTGATGGCCTCGCTCAGCATGTTGAGTAGCGCCTCGTCAAAGCGGCATGCCTTCTCGCTTGAGCCGGAAACTGGCTGCTTCTCCGGTCACCGGTGCGTTGCATACTATCGTGCGCGACTCTTTCCAGGAGATTCCTGGGCTGGTGCCAACATCCGTTTCATGGACGAAAGGCTTCAGCGGCTTCTGGAGGACGAGCGCTGGGAGGAACTTGGGCGATCAATTCACGCAGAGCTGCCCCAGGGTGATCTCGACGAGTTGCTCTTTTGTCTAATGTTCCACCAACAACCTGGCTTGGTTGAACGTCTCCTCGCACTGGGCGCCAACCCCAACCAGCCTGGCTTTTGGGGAGACTGCTTTCCGAACTATACCGCTTTGACCGTGGCGGAGGCCCCCTCTCTGGTGCGCACCCTCATTGGCGCTGGCGCTCTCGTGAAGGTGGAGTGCTGTGGCGAGGTTCACTCCACGTCGGTTCACGAGGCGTGCGAGAATGGCCAACTGGAGCGACTGCGAGTCCTGGTCGAGGAGGGCGATGGTGAATTGGCATTTGAGTGCCCTGATTACATAGGCCGGTATCCCTTACATGTCGCAGCTGCAGAAGGTCGTGCTGAAGTTGTTGGGTACCTCATCGAACGTGGTGTTGATGTGAATGCGATCTGTGAGGAAAAGATTGGTGAGACGGCTGTTGCATGGGCTCTAATGAACGGTCACGTCGACGTCGCCCGGCTCCTGATTAGGCATGGGGCCGATCCGACACTCGCGATCGGTTTGAACTCTCCTCCAATCCAACCGGACCGACTCCAAGAATGGCTGGACGCTCCAGAGCTGGACGTGTCAAGTTGATGGAATGGCTCCACTGAGACCGATTCACTCGTTTTACGCGAAGCCGATCACCGATTCACTCTGAAGCTGGTCTCTTGCTCGGCGGCTCCGTGGCGAAATCTGGCGACCCTGAGGGAGTCCTTCAGAACGGAAAAAGAGAAGCGCCGTGTGCGGAGAGCCCCGCACCACCAGAGCCCCAGCAGACCGACGAGGGCCAGCGAGCCGACTACGTTATCCAGGCCTTCCGAGTTCCGGTCCTGGGAGATTCTGGCGGCACCGACCCGGCTGAATCCGAAGCTTGAAGAGTAGATCTCCCAGGACCGGAACTCGGAGTTGAACTCGGGTCACTCCGCCAGGATCTCCCACTCGCGGCCCTGATTCTTCTCCACAGCTTTCCGCAAAGCCGGCCGGCCCCAGGGCGGCCTCCGCGTCGGATTGCGCCGTAATTATTTTTGGCTGCCTCGGCAGTCGCTCGTCAGTGAGACCCGGCTCCCGGCACCCACCCCCTGCACGCAGAATCCACCCATCCTGGCCTTCCAGAGGGCATCGAGCGATTTTCCCCTCCCACACCCCTCAAAAGCCCGGAAAACACACTTCTAACGAGTCGTTTGATTGGCTTGGTTAAGCCATTATTCACCCCTGCTCGATTGGACACGCCAGCCTATCCCGGGTATACTTGAATTATGCTCTACGTGCTCGAGCCATCCCCCGCGGTCGAGCCTGGCGCCCTCGAGGTGCCGGACCGGCAGACCATGCGCGGCATCG
>BTUM01000029.1:0-81802 GCA_045863235.1 Candidatus Xenobia bacterium
CCGGGGCTGCGCCACCGAGTGGGGCGCGCATGCGCACCCGACTTGCCCGCGCAAGCCAGCAACCTGCCCTGCCCAACCCAGCACAGCCCTTGCGCCACCTCAGGCGGCCAGCTCGACCCCGGCCGCGGCGGCCAGCTTTTCCAGGAAGCGCTGCTTGAAATTGCGAGCGCAGACGTCGTCCTCCGTCAACCGCACACGGGGCAACCCGATGGCGATCTGGCGCTTGCGATCATACTCCGAGTCGTGCAGGGGGCCGTCGATCTCGACGTTCAACCACACCAGGCGGTCTCCGACTCGCAGGCATGCCAGCAGGTCCATTCGATAAGGCTGGCCGGGCGTACGTACCCGCACCTGGGGGAACAGCGCGCACAGGAAGGGTTGCTCGAAGGCCAGCACAGGCCACAGCCGGTCGCCCACCACGTCCCCCGAGGGCTCCTCGATGACCGGCAGCCGCCGCCACCCCAGCCTGGCCAGGCTGACGTAGGAGATGACCGCGAACTCCAGGATGCGCAGCCAGGCCATCATCTCCAGGCCTGAGCCACAGCAGGCGAAATGCAGCAGCTCGGTGAGCGCCGCTCGCCCGTGCAGGGCCACCACCCTGGGGAAATGGAGGCCGTAAAGCAGCGGGTAGGCTTTGCGGGCGGCCAGCAGGCGCACCCAGCTGTCGCGCTCGCGATCAAGACGATAGCGGCGGGGATGCGGGGTGAATCGCTCCCACAGGGCGCTCAGCTTCCAGGCTGGCCAGCCCCCCTTTCCAGGCGGGGGAATCGGGGCCTCGATGGCGATTCCCAGCGCTGCAGCCAGGCGGGCGACGTGATCGGCGGGCGGCATGCGGGTTCCCAGCTCGTAGTGCGCGATCTGAGAGCGAGGCACCCGGGCAGTCCGAGCCAGCTCGGACTGGGTCCAGCCTCGCAGTTTGCGCTCCTTGCGCAGATGACGGTGAAAGGGCGTTCTGTCCATGCCTTCATGGTGGCAGGCAGAAGTGAACGCGATGCTGCCGACTTCTTGCCAGGAGCTTGCCGCGAAGTTGCCGTTCTTTGAACGGGGGATCGGACCGGCCTCCCCGAAGGAGCATCCCGTGGGGGGACTCTTCCGGAAAAAGCCAGGCCTGCAGCTCTTTCAGCGCATCGGCACGGTCCATGCCAGCATCCTGCGCCCGCGCTATGAGCACCCCGACCTCGAGTTCTATCTGACCCTCGGCGCGGTCTACGGACGCTTTTTCTACCAGTCGGTCGGCCTGAGCGGGGGCACCGGGAAGGAGGCGGCCGCCTTCATGGAGGCCATCACGCCGGCGCTGGCGCGCTGGAATGCGCGCTCGCTGCCTGCCCTTTCCGAATTGTATCGGGGCATCGAGCCGATTCTCCCGCTGGTGGGCTTCTCCCCTTACCTGCTGCGCACCCGGGTGGGGGGCTGGATGCTTGCGGGCATGGGCAACCCGGAGCCCCCCCGCGACCTCTGCCTGGCCCTTGGAGGACCGATGCTCCAGCTGGGCATCGACATCCTGGCCAAACGGGTCGACAGCGCCACCTCGGATGCCGACCTGCGAGAGCGTCTGGCCATGGTGCTGGACAGCATGCTGGCCGAGCTCGCCGAGGAGGAATCGGGTGGTTGTGTGGTTTTCATCGAGAGCAAGGAGAGCGGGCCCCAAATGCTGGAGGTGGCAGAGCGCAAGACGGCTCTGGCCGACGTCCACGGCACGACCTTCGTTTTCACCGCCGAGGAGGACTCGGTGCGGGTGGTCATCGCCGGGGCGCCCCAGCCAGGGAGCCACCCGGTGACCAGCGCAGAATGGCTGAGGAAGTCCCGGGTGCTACTCAGCGCCAACCAGGGCGAGCTGATCATCGAGGAGCGCGAGGGTGACCGGGTCCGAGGAAGCTTTCAGGCCTCCGGGCCGGAGGGAACGCTGGAGTGCGCCGACTTCGAGGTCGAGGTGCAGGACTCTGCCGAGAGCATCACCGACCAGGACCTGCGGGTGCTGGAGGCGACCAGTTCGGGCGACCTGGCCCGGCTCGAGCAGGCGCTGTCCGAGGGAGCGCCGGTCAACGCCCGCTCGGCCAAGGGCCGGACCGCGCTGGGCTACGCTGCCTACGCCAACCGTCCCGAGTTGATCGACCGCCTGCTCCAGGCGGGAGCCGACCCCAACCTGGGAGATCTGTGGGGCCTGACCCCGCTCATGGTGGCGGCGACCGAGGGGCACAGCCAGGTTGTCGGTCGACTGCTGGCGGCCGGAGCCTCGCCCGACCTGCAAACCTCGCGCGGGATGACCGCCCTGATGCTCGCCGCCATGCAGGGCCATGAAGAGCTCGTAGACGTTCTGCTTCGGGCCGGGGCCAATCCCAACTTGCAGGATAGCGGGGGGATCGCGGCCCTCATGCCGGCCTGTGATCGGGGGCGCATCTCCCTGGTCCGAAAGCTCCTCGCGGCCGGGGCCGATCCCAATCTGCGCGACCAGGGCCAGGGCACCGCCCTGCTAGGGGCCGCTTTCAGCGGCAACCTGGAGATTTTGGAGGCGCTCCTGCAGGCCGGCGCCCGCCACGATCTGGCCGACGGCGAGGGCTTCACCGCCCTGATGAGCGCCGCCCGGGCCGGCCACCCCGCGCTGGTGGCCCGCCTGCTCGAGGCGGGAGCTGCGCCGCAGACTCGCGATCAGGCGGGCAAGACGGCGCTGGACCACGCCACCAACCCGGAGGTTCGCCGTCAGCTGGCGCGGTAGCGCCGGATGAAGACGCCCGGCAGGCGGATGCCCTCGGAGGTCTCGCTCAGGTTGCCCCCCGGCTCGGTGGCGGGGTCCTTGCGGGGCTCCTGAACCAGGTTGCCAACCTGCTGGGGATAAAGGTGCAGCACGCCTCCGCCCTCGGTCGTGGCCACCACCGAGCGGCCGTCCTGGCCGGGCTGGATGGCAGAAATGGTGTCCTCGAGCTCGTAGCTCTCCGAAGAGCTGATGCGCTTGGGGTCCCACCACCACAGGCGGGTGTCGTGCTCGCCGGCGGCGGCCACCACGGGGCGGCCCTCGGCCATCAGGGGGAGCACGTGCTTGAAGTCGCCGGTCTGCGAGTGCTTCTGGCCCTCGGGATCGGTGACCTCGACGAAGTGAGGCTCGTGGCGCGCCCAGCTCGGCAGTCCGCCGTCCTGGCGGAACAGGTCGCTCACGGTGGGCGCCTGCACGGCGGCCGCCACCGCAGCCGGCAGGGCGTCCAGGGCGGGCAGAGTGAAGTTCAGGCAATAGTCCCCGGTGGTAAAGGGCTTGCCGGGCTCGGCCGCCAGGCGGGCCGGGCCGTCGAGCTTGAGGCGGTGGGTCAGGGTGAGCATCAGGCGATCCCACTTGCCCGGGCCCTCACCGAAGCTGACGAAGTTGGTGGTGCGGCTGGTGATGCGCTCGTTGGCGGGCACGGTGCCCCGGGGCAGCGCCTGCAAGAGCTCGCCCAGGCTGCCGAATTTCGAGCCATCCTCCGCCAGCTCCACCCCGGAGGCGCTGAAGATGGCCGTGCGACCGTCGGAAAGGGCGCTGACCACGGCGTCGCCTTTGGTCTCGAAGATCTGCTTGAGACGGAAGGTCTGCAAGTCGAGCCGGTGGACGCGCGTGTTGAACTGGAGATCCCCCTCCACCACGAAGGCCGAGCGACCGTCGGTCGACAGCTCCACCTGGCCCAGGATGGCCTCCTCGGGCAGCTTGACGCGCTTCACCAGCTTGCCGTCGGTGCCGTGAACGGCGATCGCAAAGCAACCGGGAGAGCGCTCGCTGAGGAGAAAGCGTCCGTCCTTGAGGGGCGAGACCATCTCCACCCCGTTGCTGGTGGGGGACTTGGAGGTCTTGCCGGTGGTCAGGTCGTGCAGGCAGAGCCGGCGGCTGTTGGACTGCTCGGCCACGCGCCCGGCCTTGTACTCGCGGCGCGTGGTCTCGACGTAGACCAGCTTGTTTCCGCTTAAAATCGGGTCATTGACCGCGTGGTCGCTCTGGTGCAACACCTTGCCGGCGCTGTCGCGGACCTCGATGTTGGAGCCGTCGAAGGCGGCCAGCTGTCCCTGGGGCAGCTCGAGGAAGCGGGCCCGCAGAAGGGCGGTGGGCTGGTTCCAGGAGGGCGTGAGATCGGGGTGCAGCATCAAGAGCTGCCCGTGCTCCGACCAGGTAGCCACGTTCAGGGCCAATCGCCCGTCCGAGAGCACCTGCATGCTGGACTGGTGGCTGTGGTTTTCGGGATGGATGCTGCCCTGCAGCTCGCCGGTCCGGGCCGAGATGGCCTGGATGCCTCCCCAGTCCTGCACCAGGTAGCGGTCGGCCCCGGGTTGGTACTGCACGCTCTGGATGTAGTCCTCGGCCGGATGGGTGAACTGCTGGTTGCCCTGAGCGTCCACCACGCTGAGAAACTTCGAGCCGCGCTCGGTGAGGGCCAGGTTGTCCTTGCCGATGGCGGGCTCCCCGGTGTAGGGAAGCTTGGCGTAGGGCTGGTACCCGCCGCCCTCGCGGGGCATGTAGTGAATGGTCGGCATGAAGTCAGTCTAGGCCAGGGAGCTGAAAGGGAGCTGAAGAGCAGGAAAAATGATGAAGTTTCAAGAACCTCTCGCCCACTCGGACTGGCCAGAGGCGCTGAGCCCCCTTCTGAAGGCCTACTCCAATTGACCCTGTGCTTGCCCTTCGGGGATCCTGCATTTCCTTTGTCGAAGAGAGGTGGACCATGCTCGCGAGCGACCAGGAAGCCTTCTATCCCTATTACGAAGACACGGTGACCGAGTCCGACTCGCACTTTGCCGCCATCACCTACCTGCTGGGCGCACTGCGCCAGCATCTGGCCGATCGGCCCGCCGACTGGGCTTTCGCCAACATGTTCGTCTACGACCAGCCTGGAAACCGGGCTCGGAAGGTGTCCCCCGACGTATTCGTTGCCTTCGGCTGCGGCCACCATACGCGACGGGTCTTCCGCACCTGGGTCGACGGGGGTCCGCCGGTGGCGGTTTTTGAGGTCACGTCACGATCCTCGCGCCGGACCGATCAGACCACCAAGCGGGTCCGCTATGCCGAGATGGGTGTGGAGGAGTACTTCCTGTTCGACCCTCTGGCAGAGTATCTGCCCGGTCAACTGCGGGTCTATCGCCGCGAGCATCAAGACCTCGTGCCCGTCGTGACCCGGGGGCGCTACCTCAGCCGGTTGCTCGGGCTCGAGCTGGTGGTGGAGAACGAGCTCTTGCGCCTGGTCGATCCGGTCAGCGGAATTCTCTACCCGACTCAGGCCGAGTCGTTTTTGGCGAGCAAAGTCGAGCGCCGCCGGGCCGATGCTCTCGAGCAAAAGCTGCGCGAGCTCGGCGACAACTCAAGAGCCGGCCCTCCGCCCCGGTGAACAACTGACCTGTGCTCGGCCCGCGCGGGGAAACCGTGGATTACCCGACCTCTGTGACGCTGCACGAGCCCTGGCGACTCTGGCCGGGATCCACCCCCACCTCGTGACAGGCGAGGAAGAATTCCAGCTCCAGCAAATGGGCCCCACCCGGATCGCGCACCTGCGAGGAGCGAACGAAGAACGACCGGGCGCCCTCCGGGTCCTGCTCGTCGAGACAGCGCACGCCTGCCCAAAAGAATGCCTGGCAGGCCCTGCGATTCTCCAGCGTCTCGTTCTGGAAGGTGCGCTTGGAGACGAAATCTTCTGGCGGGATGGCGCGGAGCAAGAAGCCGGAAATCGGCCCGGGCCAGATCTGCTCGAGCTTGGGCTTCCAGCGTTTCTTGAGCTTTTGGATCGCCTCCTTGCGCAGAACCTGGTCGTGGAGCTTGAGCGCAGCATAAAACAGGACGGCTGGAACGATCACCCCCCCGGCTGCATCCGTATAGGGCGTCTTCCAGCCCTCTCGCCAGGTCTCCACGGCTTGCGCGGCTCGACCCTGACACCACAGGCAAAGGCCCGCCATCAGGAAATCTCCGTCACAGAGCAACCACTTTTGCCGGTCGGACTCGATGCAGCCGAGATAGGTCTGCAGAGCCTCCTCATAGCGCCCGAGACACAGAAGTGCCGTGCCCAGGTTCCTCCCCTTGCTCCAGTCTGACTCGCGCAGCGCCGCCACGGCCTCCTCGAATCTCCCCGAGGCGATCAGCTCCCAGCTCACCAGCGCAAAATCCCCACCGAAGCAAGCGACTGGTAGGCGATCCCCAGCCCCATCGCCACGATCACGCAGTAGGAAGCCAGCGTGACCCGATCCAGCAACCTCTGCCCGGGGTAGTAGCGCTCCACCACCTTACCGGCGGTCACCAGCACCACCCCGATGGCGATCAGCACCGAGGCCAGGCCCGCTGAAAAGGCCAGCAAAATCAAAAGCCCCAGCACGATCTTGTTCAGAGCGATGGCGCTCAGCAGCACCACCAGGGCATCCGGGCAGGGCACCATCCCTCCGCTCACGCCCAGCGTGATCAGGCTGTAGAGGGTCACCTTCTCGGGCACGTGGTGGGTGTGGTAGCGGCCGCCGTGGGAGTGTCCCATGACCAGGGGCGCGTCCTCGGTCTCGACCGCGGCCACCTTCCAGCCGGGCTGGGTGAGCAGCTGGCCATCGGCCACCACCTGCACGGGGGCGAGGTAGGCCGACTGGTGCCCGCCCCCCCGCTGCTCGCCCTTCACCGCCTGCTCGCGGCGGCGCAGGCGAAACAGGTAGACGCCCATCACGGCCACCAGCATGCCCGACACGAAGCCGATCCAGGGCAAGAGGGTCTCGGGCAGGATGTACTGGGTGGCAAAAAGCGTGACCAGACCCAGCAAGATCACGCTGAAGGTATGGGTGACGGTGACCACCGCCCCCAGCAGGATGGCCTGGGGGATGGTGCCCCGCGAGCCGATCAGGTAAGCGGCCACCACCGTCTTGCCGTGGCCGGGGCTGAGTGCGTGCAGGGCTCCCAGCACGAAAGCCAGGCCCAGGGCCACCAGCAGGAAGCTCTCGCCACTGAGCATGTCCACCATGGGGTTGGTAGAAACCCCGGGCGAGGGGCGGTGGGAGGCGGGGAACGCCAACGTAACCCCGCTCTGCGAGCGCGAGAACTCGATGCTGGCCCGATCCTGCAGCGCCTCGGCGGCGGTCTTGGGCAGATGGGGGCCGTGGTCGACGGCAAAGCCCTGGCCGCGCACCATGACCTCCTTCCAGCCCGGCGTCCCGGTGAAGTTGGTGTCCAGGAACTCGAGCCGGTTGCCATGCTCTTGCACCAGGCCGGGGGGCACGTCCACTTCGAAGCGGTAGTGCACGAGCATGACGTGCAGCTCGCCCGAGGGGCCCTCCTCCACCTTCAGGTCGGCCTCGGCCACCCGCACCGGCAGCTTGCGGCCGTTGAGGGTGAAAAAGAGCTCGCTCTCATACATCCGGCTGGCCTGGGGCAGATAGGCGGCCTTCTCGGCCTCGCTGAAGACGCCGTCCTTGTCGGCGTCCAGGCGCTGCACCTGGCTCAGGGCCGAGACCTCGGGCAGGTACAGGTGAGCATCGACCTCGATGCAAGGCTCGGCCAGGGTGATCTGGTAGGTCACGTCCACGGCCAACTCGCCGAAAGGATGGGCCAGCGCCGCCGTCGCCAGCAGCGCGAACCAGAGCAGGAAGCGCTTCACGACGTGGGGGCGCGCCGCTTCTTGACCATGACCCCGCTGAACACGACCCGGTCGGCCTCATCGCGCAGGATGGCCGCGCCCGTGTCGGGGCGGATCTCAAGCTTGGCCACCTCGGCGATGTTGTCCAGGCGCTTTTGCAGCTCCTCGGGAGTCACGCCCTTGGCCTGCTCGGCGGCGTAGATGTTGCTGACCAGGTCGGCCGCCTGGGCGCTGGTCTGGCCCAGCTCGATCAGCTTGCGATAGATCTCGGCCAGGGTGGGCAGCTGGCCCGAGGAGACGTCGGGCAGGGTGACCAGCATCCCCCAGGTTCGCCGCATCAGGCTGCGGCCGTCCGTGGAGCTGACCTGGCAGAGCTGCTCGAAGGCCTTGCGACGGTCCTCCAGGCTGGTGGGGCCGACCGGCTGCTTGAGGGCCTCGAGCAGCCCCAGCGCCTCGCGGGGAGCCACCCCCGAAGCACGGAACTGGGGATACATGTCCAGCGCCTCGGAGGGCAGGTCTTTGAGGCTCAGGTGAGCCGTCTGGCAGACCTCGACGGACTCGTGGTGGCGCAGGAGGTCCTCGAAGACGCCGCTCCAGCGCAGCATATCCTTGGGGGGGTCAAGCAGCAATTCGAGCACGGGCTTTGACTCCGTGAGACCCCAGCCTGTGAGGCCGAGATTGCGGGTGACCAGCTGGCGCACCTCAGCATTCGGCAGGCCGGCCTGCTCGCCGGCGTAGAGCAGCTTCTGGTGCACCTGGGGCAGCCAGGTCAGGCGGTAGATGCTGGCCTGCTGGAAGGAGCCGACCTCTTGCAGCGCCTCGATGCGCTTCCTGTAGTCGCCGCCGGTGGCCTCCAGGTCGCCGAGCAGGGGGGCCGCGTGGGCGGGGTAGAGCTCGAGCAGCCGGGCGAAGGCCTGCACGGCCTCGGTACGACCGGCCAGTTTCTGGTTGTAGAGGGCCAGGGCCGGCTCGCCTGGCAGCTTGCGATCGGCCAGCGTTTTCGCCAGCAGCTCCAGCTCGTCTGGCTGGCCGTGCTGGTCCAGCGCAGCCGTGAAGCCCCGGGCCAGGTCAGAGCTCAGGGAGTCGCCATACCCGCCCAGCTGGCCAACCAGCCGGCTGTGGGCCGCCAGATGGTCGGCCGGAGCATTCTGCACGGTGGCCAGGGCCACTCCGGGAGGCACCGCCGCGCCCACCATGGCGGCAAAGTGCTTTCGTTGCTCAGGCTTGCCCAGAAGCTCGTTGGACCAGGCTCGGGCGGCCGTGCAGGCATGGCGCTCGCTCAGCCCTCCGGTCAGGCTCTTGAGCTCAGCCGCCGCCCGGTCGATCCGGGCGCCTTGCTCGACCTCCTTACGCAGGGCCTCGAGCACGGCCGCATTGCGGCCATACTCGTAAGCCAGCTCCAACGTCTCGAAGGCTTGCTTGCGCTCGGAGAAGCTGGTGCGGCCCAGGTCGCGGTGCAGCTCCCTGGAGGTGGCCACAGCCTGATCCGGCTCCCACTGCCCGGTGATCAGCGAGGCCAGGAAGGCGCGCTCGTCGGGATGAGCCCCGAGCTCGGCGAGCTGGGCGAAGACCGGCCGGAGAACTTCCCGATTCCAGTTCTGCGTCTTCCACACGCCGGTCAGCTGCTGCTTGACCTCGGCCAGCCGGGCCCCGTTCTGCAGCGGAGCGGCCAGGGCTCGATAGAACGAGGCCGCAAAATCGTGGTTCTTGCCCGGATCTCCCTGATAGTAGCGGCTCAACCCGCCCACCTCGACAAAGGCTTCGTAGCGCTCGGTGAGGGTGGTGGAGCCGGCCGGCTCCTGCATCAGCTCCAGCAAACAGATGGCCGCCTCGGGAGACTGCTGCTCTTGGATCAGGCGGGCAAAGATCTCGCTGGCCTCCACCTTGCCGGCCAGCTTCTCGCCCCAGTAGCCGGCCGCTCTGGCGGCCACGTCGCCCCTGAGCTGGCGCGCTCCGACCGCGTCGGCCACCCGGGCCAGGGTCAGCCCGGCGGTATGGCTCGAGACTCCGCCCGACAGGGCCTTCTCCTGAGCCTCCTGGAAGGCGGCCGCCACCCGATCATCGAGCAAGTGGCCCGCTTTGCCCAGCCCCTTCAGCCCCTGCAGGCGGCCCAGGTCGCCGCTGGAGCGGGCCCGCTCCAGGGCAGCCACGGCCACGCTCGGCTTCACACCGGCCTGCAGCTGTTCGAGCAGGGCGGTGAACTCGGGCCGGGGGCCGGCCAGATGCTCGGCCACGTGGTCGAAGGCTTTGCAGACCTCGGCCTCGGCCCATTGCCCCACCGCCTTCTGCAGGCTCTGGAGCTTGGCCACCGCCGCCTGGCTGGTCTGGCCCGCTCCCACTTCGGAGCGGTAGGCCTGGAACTGGCTCTCGCGCACCGGCAGGCTCAGGGAGGCGAGCTCAAGCTCGTGGAAGGCCTGGATGCGCTGCTCGACGCGCGTATTGCCGGCCGGCTCGGCCACCAGGTTGGAGGCGTGCACGGCCGAGCCGACCTCGTAGCGCTGGCCCAGCAGGCCCAGATACAACTCCCGTCGGGGGCTCTTGCCCAACCCGGCCAGGTGCTCGAGAGCCTGACCGGCGTCCTGACCGTGGTAGCCGTGGTAGAGCCCGTTCCACAGGCTGGTGAGGGCGGCGGTGGCCTCCTTGACGGTGGCCCCGCTCGCAAGCTGGGCCCGCAGGGCCTCGGCGTGCTTCACGGCCAGCTCGACCTTCTGGCCGGGACCCTGGTAGTTCGAGTTCAGCCCCCCCGAGCCCAGGAAGGCCTCCAGTCGCTCGGTCAGCGTGCTGGAGCCGGCCGGCACGGCCAGGGCCCGGTACAGCTCAACGGTCTGAGGAGCGGTGAACCGGCTCTGCTCGTGCAGACGCGAGAGCACCTCCACCTCTTCGCGCTTGCCGTTCAGCTCCGCACGGAACAGCTCGGCCAGTGGCGCTGCCACGACGGGGCGCTGCCCGAAAGCCTGGCACAGACGGCCCAAAGTGGCCGGGTCGGGCTGCTCGATGGCCTGGAAGGCCTGCACTTCCTTGTCGTGCAGGCTGCGCCCGGCCTTGCCCAGCCCCAGCAGGGGCTCAAGCCGGCCGCCCTGGGCCCGATCCAGGGTGGACCCGGCCACCCGGGCGGGAAAGCCGGCCTTCAGCAAGCTCACGAAGCGCTCGCGCTCGCGCGGCCTATCCGTGGTGTAGGTCAAAGCGCAGGCTCCCGCGTCGCACTCGAGCCCCTTGACGAGACTCACCAGGGGAGTCAGGCAGGCCGGGTCCTCGCCACCCTCCAGGGCGCCCTTCACGGCGCCGATCAGGGCCAGGCGCACGGCCTGGTCTCCCAGCTCCTCCAGGCCGAGCTTGAAGGCGGCCTGGATTCGTTGCGACTGCCCCTGGCGCGGATCGGTCAGGGCCCGGGCGCACTCGATGGACGGATCCACCTCGCCGGTGACCTTGAGGATGCGCTGCAAGCAATCCAGGGCCGACTCGTTGCCGGCCTGCTCGGCCATGAAGCTGAAGGCGACGGGCACCTGATCGTAGTGATACTGACGCAACAAGGTGCTCTGGACATCGGTCATGCGGCCCTGCACCGTCTCCAGGCTGGCGCCCGTCTGCAAGAGCGCGCCCATGGCCTGCAGGGCCGAAGCCAGACCCTGCTTCTGGGCGCTCAGACCGCCGTAGTTGGAGTTGAAAGCGTGAAGGCCATCCAGCGCTTTCAGCCGCTGGTCCAGGGTGGTGGAGCCCGGCCAGCCTTCGATGGTGTGCAGAACCGACACCGTCTGCTCGCCCGTGCCGCGCTCCACCAGACCGGCCGCCAGGTCGCTGCGCGCGGGGTGGTTCTTCCAGTCGTCCAGGACGGGCCTGGGCTCGGCCAGCTTCGCCTTGTAGACCGAGCCGGCCAGCTTCTCGAGCTGGGCCAGTCCCCGGGGGTCGCGCTCGAGCACCGCCAGAAACTGCGGGCCAACCTTGGGGGCGCGCTCGCGCAGGGCGGCCAGCACGCCGACGCGCTCGGGGTGGTCGGCGATCGAGTCGAGCAGCGGCCCGATGCCAGCCGGAGGGACGCGGGCCTCGAGCAGGCGGCACACCCCGTCGAGACGGTCGGGATGGCTGGCGGCATAGGCCGCGGGAGCCGCCTCAGGGCTCTGCCCCAGCGCCTCCACCAGGCGCTGGGCCCGCTTGACGACCTCGGACGGGGGCCTGCCGGCGGCGAGATCGGCCTGCACCAGCCCCCAGGCGAGGTTCTTGCCCGCCAGCGAGCCGGGAATCTTCCCCAACAGGTCGATGCGCTCGGTCTGCGACAGCTTGCCAGCCGGCTCGGCCAGCTTGCGGGCCACCTCCAGCGCGTCCGAGGCGCTCCCCTGGAAGACCAGGGTCGTGAACAGTCCGATCTGAGCCGGGGTGGCCGGACAGAGCGAGCCCAGAGCCCCGAAGACCTCGTTGAAGCCCTCGTTGTAGTTGCGAGCCAGCGCGTTGCTCAGCTCGACGCAGTTCTTGCGCGCCTCGCCCGAGCTCAGCCTGCTCTCGATCATGCCGTCGAAAGCCTTGCCCAGAAGCGAGAAGTCTGGATTGCCAGAGTGATAGCCTTGGAAGTAGTGGATGTCTTCCATCAGCCCCAGTCGGTCGCCCAGCTCGCCCCGGGTGGTGAGAGCCAACCCTTTGGCGAGCTTGCTCAGGTCGTGCTGTCCCAGCACCCGCCGCAGCGAGGCGTAGCTGCTCGCCTCAGGACCGCTCTCGAAGCGCGCCAGGTCGGCGGCCACCTCCTCTTTGCGAGGGTAGAAAGCGCACAGATACTGCGCCACCGCCACCGGGTCGCCGGCCGCCGCCCGGGCCTTCCCGAGCCGCTCCTCGAGCTTGCCAAGATCCACCTGGCCCGGGTCGAGCCGCTGCACGGGTAGCTGCTGGAAGCGCACCGTGACGGGGGCCGGCTGCTCTTCGTGGGAGGGCCAGCCGGTGGTGAGGTAGTTGTAGGCGCCATAGGCATCGGTAGGGAAACCGCCCACCGTGAAGCTCAGGCCCCTGGAGGCCAGCTCCTTCAGCTGCTCGCCCAGCTCAGGCTCGGCCAGGGAAGCGGTGGAGCCCTGGCCGTGCAGGGCTTCGAGCTTGGCCAGGTCGGCCTCCCCGGTGAGAGGCAGGGCGGTCGCTTCGGGACTGGTCTTCACCTTGAGGCGCGCGTCGCCCATCCAACTGGCGGCCTTCTCGGGCTTGACGGTCTTGTTGGGAGCCATGAACCAGAGCCGGAAGCGGCGCCGGACCTGGTATTCGACCGGGATGCGGGCCAGCCGCTCGGCCAGGGGCAGGCTGGCCAGGCCCGGCAGGGCGCTCAAAGTCGCATGATGAGCCTGCTGGAGGGGATCCACCTCGACGGAGGTCCGGCCGGGCTGGCCACCCTGCACCTCGGCCAGGTCCTGGGGCTGCTCGGAAGCCACCTGGCGCGGGCTGACCGCGGACAGGGGGAGAGAATGTGCCGGCAAGGAGGTGGGACGGATCATTCATGCGGTGATTGGCTTTTGCGGCACGAAGTTCCTACAGACTTCTTTCAGAGCATGGTGCTATGGTACTCGTGTGTAGAGTGACTTGTATGGAGGCGCCCCCGAAGGATAGGCAAACCTTCATCACGGAACGCTCAACACGCGGGGGGAGAGCGGGAGACCAAATCGATGAGCGTGGTGCGCAGCAAAGACCGCCGGAGCGCAGAGCGCCAGGCGGACCGACGGGTCTATGCACGGGCCCACAAGATCGTCCCGGT
The DNA here is from genome assembly GCA_045863235.1 of Candidatus Xenobia bacterium. Classification (GTDB taxonomy): domain Bacteria; phylum Vulcanimicrobiota; class Xenobia; order Xenobiales; family QWHO01; genus QWHO01. The sequence goes on from BTUM01000029.1 coordinate 13,264, forward strand.
GTGGTATCGCCACGAAGGAAAAGACCGGCGTGGATGCGCCCTGGACCTCGGCACCGAAGGGGCCTGCCTGATCGCTGAGGTGGCTTTCGCAGCCTCCGAGGAGTTCGAGCTGGTCCTGCAACTGGAGGAGGAGCTCGAGGTGCGAGCCTCCGCCCGCGTGCTGTGGAGCGACCCGGCGCCGGATCAGAAGACCCACATGCTGGGCGTGAGCTTCAAGTCCTTCAAGTCGGGGGACAAGGCGGCGCTGGGGAGCTGGGTGCAGCGTTACGGACGCGTTTGACCAGCTCGCGCGGGAGCTGGCCAGGGCCAGACAGGCCCCAGCGCTCGACCAGCTTTTGACGGCACGCCTGCCAGCACGATTGGACGCAGGCCCATCCCTCCCGCAAGCAGAACTCCGGGTCGTGCAGCTCAAGATCCCCTCCACCTGAATGGAGAAGCTCGACCGCCTCGGGTGGGCGGGCGGCGTGGCGGTGGCCCCTTATGGCGTGACCATCGGGGTTCGCGTGAGCCGTTCCGGAGAAGCTCTGCAGGCGGTGGAGCGCCTGCTCCTGCCTCACTGGGAGCGCCAATTCAGCGACGGTTTCCAGGGGAACGTCGACCAGTTGTTCTCGCTGCGTGTGGGCGGAGAGGGCCCGCGCCCAGGTGTGCGCAATTACCACCTGCTCTACGACGGCGCGGCGCGCGTGGCCCGCAGCCACGACCTGGACGAGGTCCTGCGCGTTCTCGAGGGCCGACTCCACCTGTGGGTGGGCGCCACCGCCCGCGACCGGGTCTTCGTGCACGCCGGGGTGGTGGGCTGGCGGGGCCAGGCGATCGTTCTCCCCGGGCGCACCATGACAGGAAAATCCAGCCTGGTCAGCGCCCTGGTGTCCCGCGGAGCCACCTTCTACTCCGACGAGTACGCGGTGCTCGATCCGGAGGGGCTCGTGCACTCTTACCCGCGCCCCCTCTCGCTGCGCGAGCCAGCCCGTCGGGTGGCTCCCGAGCAACTCGGCGGCGGGCCGGACCTACCTCCCCTCCCGGTGGGGTTGGTGCTGCAAACGCGCTATCGCGACCAGAGCCGCTTCGCCCCGAGAGCAGTCTCGACCCGGGCCGCCGTGATGGGCCTGATGGCCAACGCGCTCTCGGCCGTGCTCAACCCGGAGCTGAACATGCGGGTGCTGCCCCTGGTGGCGTCCCGCGCCCTGCGACTGAGCGGCCCCCGTCCGGAGGCCGGCGACATGGCGGACCGGTTGCTGCGTCGCCTGTCGTAGAGATTTCCCCTCACCGGGAAACAGCAGCTGAGCGGTGAACTTGTCCTCATGCTCGCATGGGGGATACTGCTTCTGGGTGGGCTGATTCTACTGTCAGCCTGGGGATCGATCCCACCGACCTGGGTGGTGCACTGGAACGCGCACGGACAGCCGGACGGCTGGGCCCAGCGCACCCCGCTGGGAGTCTTCGGGCCCCTGCTCTTCGGAGCGTTCCTGGTGGGCTTGATGCAGGGCCTCAAGCCGCTCCTGCGCACCCAGCAGAGCCCCTGGGGGCACGGGCCGGAGGCGTCCCGAAGGCTGGCCGATCTGGGCGCCGAGTCGCTGGATGCGGTGGCGACGGCGATGGCGTTGAGCAGCGCTGCCATTGCCATCATCCTGCCCCTGGTCCCGGGGCAGCTCGGCCTGGTGCTGGGGGTGAGCTTTCTGAGCGTCGCTCTGGCGCTCGTGCGCATCGTGCAGCGAAACCAGCAGGTTCTCAAGGAGCTGCGCGATCAGGGAGTCGACCTGAAAGGCTTCTCGGGACTGGCCTACAGCAACCCGGACGATCCCCGGCTCTGGGTTCCCAAGCTTTCCGGGATGGGCACCACCATCAACTTCGCCCACCCGATGGGCTGGCCGGTGATGATCGCCCTGGTGGCCATGCCGCTGGCGATGGTGGGGTTGGTCCTCTTCTTCGCACTACGCCCTTAGAGCAACGATCGCTGCCTGTGCAATGAACTCTCAGTCCGATCGCCCGTGCCACAACACTTCAAAACTGCCCGTTTCGTGGCAATCTAGAGCCGCACGCGCACCTTGGCTTTGGGTCGAAGCTCCACCGAAGTGTCCGAATCACCCCGCAACTCGGGCCCGATGATCACGCTGACGGCCGCCTTCTTGCCGACCAGGGTGGTCTCGAAGTCGCGCCGCACCCCGACCAGCATCGAATAGTCAAACCGGTTGGCCGGCTCGGCCGAGTGTCCCTGAACGCGGTAGCTGTAGCTCTGACGGCCCTCGGCCGCCCAGCTCAGTGGCTGGCCGAGCACGCTGAAGGAGCCACCCTTGAGCTCCTGGCGCATCTGAAAGCCCACCCGGGTGGTGTTGTGGGCCAGATCCCGATAAGCTCCGGCCGAGACCTCGAAGAGGGCAGGACGGTCCGTCATGATCGTTCCCTCCCAGCGCCGGAAGGCTTCCAGGTTCAGCGAGGCCTGGCTGGTCGAGAAGGTGGTGTACTCGCCATGCACGCGGCCGCGCAGGCCCTGAGTGACCGTGGAGCCATCGTTCCGGGTCATCTCCCGCGAGAGCTCGCTGTCCAGCCACTCGCCCTTGAGCTTGAGGCCGAGCTTTCCGTCCTCGAGTCGAGGCCTGACGTCCAGATCGGCCGGGCGCACGCGCAGGGTGTAATCGCCCAGGCGCGTCCTGGTCTCCTCCGCCTCGGCGGGCTGGGGAGCCAGGGCCGCTCCCGCCAGAGCAAGAGCGCTGAGCGCTTTGGACATCGCCATGAAGTCACCCTCCTCCCCTGCGGGCTGAAAGGTATCCAGCATGAAGGCGGGCGTCGAGCGGTTGAAGACTCGCCCGGCTGAGGCTCCCTGGCTGTAGTTCACGGCGATCATGGCCTCACTGTAGCCGAACCGACTGAAAGGATCCTGCATCGGGCAGCCGAACCCGAGGCATCCCATGCAAGGCACAGAATTCATCCTCTCCACCCTTCCCCCGCATCTTTTCATGTTCGTCGGCGGGCTCGTGGACCCGTTTCTGCCGGCCGTCGCCAACGGCCCCGTGACGCCGGTGGTGGCCGCCAATGAGGCCGGCGCCGTCTACGCCGCCGACGGCTACGCCCGGGCCACCCGCACTTACGGGGCCGTGCTGATGATCGGGGGCCCCGGCGCCTTCAACGCCGTGGGGGGCGTGGGGGCGGCCAGCGCCGACGGCGTGCCCCTGCTGGTCATCACGGGTGAGACGGCCACCAACCTGCAGGGTCGCGGCGCCTTCCAGGATGCCTCGGCAGTTGGGGTCAGCGACCTTCCCGTGTTCGAATCGATGACCGGATTCTCGCACCACGTGCCCTCGCCGCCCGCCCTGGTCCACTACCTGCGCCAGGCCCACAACACCATGCTGGGACACCGTCGTCCGGTGCACCTGGCCGTGCCTAAAGACGTGCAACAGGCCGAGGTAGGCCATCCGGTCTGGCACCCTGCACCGATCGGGCCGCCCCGTATGCTCGACCAGGACGCCTTCGACCGCTTCGCGCTGGAGGCCCTGAGCAAAGCCACCAACATCGCCATTCTGGCCGGGGGAGGCACGCTGGCCTCGGACGCCAGCGCCGAGCTGCTGGCCGCCGCTGAAGCCCTGCAGATTCCCGTGGCCACCACGTTTCGGGCCAAAGGGGCGCTGAGCGAGGACCACCCCCTCTCGCTGGGAATGTTCGGGTACGCCGGCCATCCTCCGGCCGAGGAGTGCCTCACCAGCCCTGATCTGGAGGCCCTGCTGGTGCTCGGCTCCAGTCTCAACCAGCGGGACACGCTGGACTGGAACCGCCGCCTTCAGCCCAAACTGGGACTGGCCTCGGTCAACCTGGACGCGGCCACCATCGGGCGCGACTTCCCGGTCAGCCACCCGGTGGTGGGCGACGTGCGCACCGCCCTGAGACGGCTGATCAGCCCCGACGCTCCCTGGGCCGAGGCTCTGCGACACAGCGCCGCGGCCCGCCGGTCCTGGGCCGACGGCTATCTCTCCCGGCCCCGCTTTCTCAATCCCGAGCACCTGACCAGCGACGAGACACCCATCCATCCCGCCCGCATCGTCGGCGAGCTGAGGAAGGCTCTGCCCCGCGACGCGGCCCTGCTGATCGACTCGGGCGCCCACCGCGCCTTCGCCGGGCACTACTTCCCCATCTATCAGCCCAACCGTCTGTTCAGCGCCACCGGGCTGGGACCGATGGGCTGGGCCATCGCGGCCAGCATCGGGGTGGCCACCGCCCTGCCCGGCACGAAGGTGGCCGTCATCACCGGCGACGGCTGCATGTTGCAAAACGGCCTCGAGCTGGTCACGGCCGCCCGCCACAAGCTGGACATCCTCTACGTGGTCTGCAATAACTCGGCTCTGGGAAACGTTTACCTGCGGGCCAAGAAGGTCGGGCCCGGTCCGGCCTCGCTGACCGAGCTGCCCACTCTGGACTGGACCGCCTTCGCCAACTCGCTGGGAGTCGCTGGGATCACGGTGGAGGAGCCCTCGGGGCTGGCTCCGGCCTTTGCCCGCTTCCTCGAGCAGGGCGGCCCCCTGCTCGTGGACGTGCGCTGCGACCGCGAGGCGGCCACTCCGGTGGGCCCCTGGACGGAAGCGCTGAGCCATCCCGACATCTACGCGGAGTAGCCCGTGGCCAGCATTCGCGACCTGACAAGCCACCTCACCCCGGAACTCCAGAAGAAGCGCCAGGAGATGCTGGAGCAGCGCCAACTGCCCAACCTGGGCTTCTATGATCAGCTGATGGTTTATCCGGAGCTGTTCGAAAGGCTCAGCGAGCTGGGCAGCTTCGTGCGCTTTCACTCCAGCTTGAGCGACCCGGTGCGCGAGGCGACCATCCTGATGACGGGCGTGGAGCTGAAGAGCGAGTTGGAGTGGTCCACCCACCAGGAGCCCGCCAGGCGGGCCGGATTGAGCCCGGAGCTGCTGCACCGCATCGGCTCGGGGAGCGCCCTCGACCCCGAGCACGAACGCTTGCGCCAGTTAGTGCGGACGGTGACCGCCCAGCAGAGCGTGCCTCAGGCCCTCTTCGACGAGCTGGTCGAGGCCTACACGTTGCAGGGAGCGGTGGAGCTGGTCACGCTGGTCTCCATGTACCGCATGTTTGCGGCTCTGGGCGCGGCCTTCGACTCGGTCATGCCGGGCGGCGCCGCCCCCCCCTGGTCCTGACCTGCATTGAGAAGGAAACTGGTGTGACCAGGCAACGTTCTGTTTACACAGATTACAGTTTCGCAACATTGTCCGGGGTGTCGAAAGGCCAACTGGTGGGATAAGGTCAGTGTATGGATCCACTTGCACAACTCTTTGCCGCTGGCCCCGCCAGCCAGTCCCCCAGCTTCGGGATGCCCTCCTGCCCCGGGTGCCTCGGAGCCGCCAACCAGCGCCTGATGGCCGACCCCACCGGAGGGATGGCCGCCATGGCCAACCTGCAGCAGATGATGATGGGCCAGCAACAGATGATGATGCAGCTCTTGACGCTTCTCCTCCAGCTGATGGCCGGCACGGGGGGACTCGCCAACCTGGCTCCGGGCGGCAGCCCCGGCTTCAATGCAGGCGGAGGAAGCCCGGGCTTCAACTCGGGCGGCTCCCCCAGCGTGGGCGGCTCCTCGGGAGGAGGCGGCGGGGGTGGAGGCGCCTTCAACACTCCCGGCGGCGTTGCGGCTGATCCCTCCCAGTTCCAGGGTGGCACCGAGATGAGCCGCCGGCTGGCTGCGGCCGCGCTGCGCGAATCCACTGACGGCGACAGCAACGGGGGCTGGTGCGCCCGCGACGTGGGCGAGGCCCTCCGGGCGGTCGGTCTAGGGGTGGCCCGGGGCGACGCCTGGACCAAAGCGGCCGTGCTGGCCGGCGATCCCCGTTTCCGCGAGCTGAAGGTGGCCCCCAACGAGATCGACAAACTCCCCCCGGGCGCCATCATCGTGTGGGACAAAGGGCCGGGCCTACCCTACGGGCACATCTCCATCGCACTGGGCGACGGCCGCGAGGCCAGCGATCTGCTCAAGAAGCAGATGCACCTCAAGACCAGCTACCGGGTGTTCCTGCCGATCTAAAGGGTTCAGGTCCCTTCCTGGCCGGGCAGAAGTCCCTTGCGCTGGTCGGCCTCGAGCAGCACGCCGGCCATGAACAGGGCGGTGGGGACGTTGGCCGAGCCCACCTTGGAGTCGCCATAGGTCACCGCGCTGGTGACCTGAGTGGTCAGGCTGTCATAGCGAGCGGCCGTGATGCCCTGATCGGCCTTGTGGAAGTCGACCAGCTTGCTGGCGAACTGATCCAGATTCTCGGGCGAGCTGACCAGCTCGTGCAGCTTGTGCTGCAGAGCGTCGGTGACGGCCGCGCCCACGACGGGGCCGAGCATGGCTCCGGCGGTCATGAAGAGCGTGTGGCTGGACATCTGGGCCAGATTGCGAGCGTCGGGCGAGCCCGAATCGGGTACCCGGGCCCAGACGGCCCGCTTGAGGGCCCCCAGGTCCTCGGCCATGGCCGACTTGTCGCCCTTGTCCAGGGCGTCGGTCACGCCGGCCGCGCTGTCGGCCAGGTTGGTGGCCACCGACTTGAGGTTCTGGGCGTGAACCCCGTGCATCAAGTGGGCTTTGGAAACCCCTACGCTGTTGATCGCATCTGCCATGGCCACACCTCCAGATCGGCATGATTCGCGATGGGGGCCGGGCCCTCCCTGCAAGAAATGGCGTGCAATGGACCTCTTCCGGAAAAGAACGGCAGCTCAGGCCGCCTTCCATTCGCCAGGGGTCTGAGCGGCGCTCTTGATCCGCACGGGCACACGAATGCCGCCCACCACGACGTGCGACTCGCGCTCTTCCACGCCCGACCCCTGGACGTTCATTCCCTGAGCCAGTCCCTGCACGTCCTGGGCGCTGCGGGCCACGTTCTTGAGCCCGTCCAGCTGAAGCTCCCAGCGGTTGACCGTGCCGATCAGGTAGTTGTTGCGCGCTTCGTGGTCGGTCAGGGTGCCGGCCCGAACGGCCAGCCCGGCGGCTCCAGTGGTCGTGACCAGCGTGACCGCCGGGGCCAGATGGAAGGCGACGCTGACCAGGCTGGCCCCAAAGGCGGCCAGCGAGGCCACCAGGAACTTTCTGCTCAGCTGGTTGGAGCGCGTGGTGTCCTGGCGGGCCAGCTCGCGCATGCCCTCCAGGGACTCCCCGGGAGCCTTCTCGATCACGGCGCGATCGCTGCGCACCTGTCCCAGGGCTGCCTGTACCGAGGGTTCCGGCGGTTGGGCGGCCAGATAGTCTTCGGTAGCCTGCATGACCTGAACCAGCTCGGACTTCATGTTCTCGGGCGCCGCCAGCTCGAGGGTGGAGCGCACCAGGCTACCCCCACCGGCGGGTGCTCCCGCAGTCAACCTGGGATACTGCTCTTCCCAGGCTTCCAGAAATCCCGAGAGGCGGTCGTTGCGACCGATCGCATCGCCCACGGTGGCGCCCCACACGAAGGTGCCCACCCCGCCCACCATGCCAGCCAGCCGTCCGGCCACCACCAGATCGCTGGCGGGCATCAGGGCGGTGGCTGCGGCGGCGGCCATCATCAGGCCCCCGGTAGCCATGAGCAGGTTGCGCTTGCGGCGCAGCCTGGCGCTCTCTTCGGCCAGAATTCCGCGCCCGTCAGCCAGAGTCTCGCCCGGCGCGCTCTCCAGCGTGCGCACTTCGGCCATGAGCTCGTCGTAGGCGGCCCGGGTGGGCGGGCTCGACAGATGCGCTTCCAGGGGCTCGGCCTTCTTGCGGATGGCCTCGGCCACTTCGAGACGGCGTGGGGATGCCTGGGTGACCTGCATGGGATCGATCTTGCCACCTCACGCCCAAAAAGGGCTGAAACGCTTGCCTCGGCTCTGACCGGGGTTTGCCTGGCCAGGTAGCCTCCCGAACCGGGTGCAGCCCCGTCCGCCAGGAGCAACCTGACATCGTAGATCAGATCGGCGATTACTTTGGCGCCGCGTTCCGATTCGGAAACGCACGGCTGGTTCATCAGCTGGAAGCCTGAAAGCAAACGGCACCCGGTGCCGCCTGCGTCCTGGGTCGCGAGCTCTTGTCAGACGCCGTAGTTCTGCGTCAGGCTCGAGAGCCAGCCCATTCCGTTGTCGTCCTGCTCGTCGTGCTGGCCCAGCGTCACGGTATCGTTCACCGGCGGCGGTGCGGCGGTCACTTTGACGGCGTTGTCCTGGCGCGGCTCGCTGACTTCGCGGGCGGGGGCGGCCTGGGTGGCCTCGCGTGGACCCTCGGCGCGCTCGGTCGTCTGGGTCTTGGACTGCTGAAGAAGCGACTTCAGCCGCTCCATCCCCCGGTCGGCGAACCCCGAAACCGACTGGGTGTCATCAATTTTCTCGATGTGATCGTAAGCCATTGTATGCTCCTATCACGACTATGGTAGCACAAGAAAATAGCTCCACGGTGAACAAACTGAAACCAATGTTGCCAAAACGTTACAAATCTGGTCCAGTTTGGAGGCGTTTGAAGAGCCGAACAAAGGAGTCCGGCCGGGGCTGTAACTCATAGCCCAGGCCCACGAAGAGCTGCTGAAGCCCGTGGTTGTGCTCGTCGGTGTAGGTGGCCGCCAGCCGAGCACCCTGCCCGCGCAGCCAGTCCTCGCCCCGCCCCACCAGCAGACGAGCCACCGAGCGGCGACGGAAGGCCGGGTCCACGTAGGTGGTCGAGAACAGTCCTTCCTCGGGCTCCAGGCGCAGGATCGTGTGCCCGGCGAGCCTCCCCTGCTGGTCTTGAGCCAGGAAGATCATCCCGTGCTCGAGATGGAAATCCACCCGCTCGCGGAGCCAATCCAGCGTGTACATAGCGCGCCCGCGCTCGAGTCCGAGCACCTCCTCGAGAGTCAGGCGCATCCTGAGGGCCACCAGCTCGCGCTCGGCGGACAAGCTCGGATCGAGGGGGCGAATCACCATGTCTGCAAGGGATAGTCGCTCGGAGCGAGAACCCCTTCTGCCTTCGACGAAAGGGGCTCGGAATCGATGAAATGTTCTTGTGGTGGTGAAATGGAGCTTGGATTCATCCCGGACTTCGGAATGTTCGCGACCTGGACGACAGTCTGGCTCCCGGGGGAGGCAACGACCCAGAAGTCGGTCCTCGACCGCCTGCGCACGGGCGCCGGGGTGAGCACCGAGGTGGGCGAGGCCAGGATGCTGGAAGCTCACCGTTGCGGGAGCTGCGGCCTGGTTCAGCTGTTTGCGCTGAAGCAGGCGCCATTGGGAGCCACTCCGGTCGTGTCGGACACCTCTAGCCGAACGGCTTAAGGGTCACAGGATCGAGAGTCCGTCCGCTCAAGAGTCTGCTCGCCGCTCGCGAGTCTGCTCGCCGCTCGAGAGTCCGCTCGCCGCTCGAGAGTCCGCTCGCCGCTCGAGAGTCCGCTCGAGGCGCTCCCACAGCTCGGCCGCCAGCAGGCACCCGTCGGCGACTTAGCGCCTGGGCCCATACGACCGGCTCGGTTCTTTGTGGGAGTAGGGCTGCGGGGCAAGGCCATGCCCACGGCCCCGCTCACGACGACTTCTCTTACGAGTCCATATGAGCTCGTGTAGTGCCAATTACTCCAATTTGCACTACACATCATGATAGGCTGACTCACATGGACAGCTTGCCTTCGAACGGCACAGGGGGCCTTCGACCCCCCTGTCTGTCTGCGAGCGAAACAACCTGCACCTCGCGTAGTGCAAAAACACGCCTCTTGCACTATACCCGGCCCTACGCATGCGTGATTGGATCACCCACGCCGATTCTCAGGTTGCCTTCGAACCCTTTGTCTGCGAGCGAAACAACTAGCACCTCGCGTAGTGCAAAAACACGCCTCTTGCACTACACCCAGCCCTACGCATGCGTGATTGGATCCACCCACGCCGGTCCTCAGGTTGCCCTCGAACCCCTGTCTGTGAGCGCAACCTACACCTCGTCTGCGAAGCAAAACAACTAGCACTTCGCGTAGTGCAAAACACGCCTCTTTGCACTACATCCATTTGCCCTACATGTTTGGATCACCCACGCCGGTCCTCAAGGTTGCCTTCGAACCCTTGTCTGCGAGCGAAACAACTAGCACCTCGCGTAGTGCAAAAAGACAGCTCTTGCACTACACCCAGCCCTACACATGCGTGATTGGATCACCCACGCTGGTCAGCTTGCCTTCGAACTCAGACTGTTCCAACAGCTCAGGCGTCTCAGGGACCCAGGAGATTCGGAAATCGCTCCAGGTCGAAGGCCCCGATCACGCTGGTGGCGCGACGGTCGCGCTCCGACAGAGCAGGCAGCCCAAAGCGGTCCTCGATCAGCCTGAGGATGGACTGGGTATTGTAGAGCGTGTGGTCCACGTAACCGCGACGGGCCAGGGGCGAGATCAGCAGGCAGGGCACCCGGTTGCCCGGACCCCAACGGTCCTCCATGACGGGAGGCACGTGGTCGTAGAACCCGCCGAAATCGTCGTAGGTCACGAAGATGGCCGCGCTGTCCCAGTAAGGCGAGTTGCGAACCTCCTCGATCAGGCCCACGGTATACTCCTCCGAGCCATAGATGGGCGATTGACCCGAGTGCTCGTCGAAGCCGGCCATGGGCTTGATGAAGGAAACAGCCGGAAGCGTGCCGTCGCGCAGGGCTTTTCGAAAGTCCTCCACGTCCTTGAGATGGTTGGCGCGCAGAGTCGTGCCAGGTTTGTAGGCCTCGAAGTAGACGAAGGGCTGGTGATGGTAGATGAAATCCGGGCTGGGATTGCCCGCGGCCGCATCGTTCCAGCCCTGGGAATACCAGGCCCAGGTCACCCCCTTTTGATTGAGCAGGTCGCCGATGGTGAGGTTGGTCTGGGGAGGAACGCGCTGGTCGTCGGGCGTTCCAGCGGCAAAGGGAGGATAGAAAGGCTGGGCATCCTCGACGGCAAAGCCGTCGGGAGTCACCACGCCATTGGGATTGTTCAGCCCGACCAGCCGCCCGGCGGCGTCGAACACGGGCTGGAGAACCAGGCTAGCAGCCGCGTTGGGCCACACCGGGGTCCGGGCCGCGATGAGCCAGAAGTGGCCCAGCATCGAGCCCCCGAACTGGGAGCCGAAAAAGTTGTCCATGAGCACGAACTCGCGAGCGTAGGGGTAGAGCGGCAGCCTCTCGGTATCGTAATAGCCCATGGCCAGCGTGCCCTCGTCGCCCACGGCGCTCACAAACATGTTCATGCGGAAGTTGCCGAAGCGGCCCTCTCCGAGCGGATCGCCATTGAGCTGCATCAGGTTCTGGTAGAAGCGGTGCACCGGGCTGGGGTAGATGTCGGTCTCACTGTAAAAGGGGTTGATCAAGAAAGGCGCGTTGGGCAGATTGGCGGGCAACTTGGAGCCCGGCACCGGGGGCAGGGTGGCCAGAACGTTGCCGCTCTGGTCGACCTGAGGCACGATCCCGCCCGGGCTGTCGAGCCCGTTGGCCCCGGGGAACTTGCCGAAGAGCAGATCGAAGGTGTGGTTCTCGGGGAAGATGATGATGATGTGGTCGAGGCGGCGTTGCTCGAGCGGGTTGGGAACCGGGCCGTTGGCCACGGCCGATTGCGCCGTTCCGCAGCCGGTGGACCAGATGAGAGCAAGCAAGAGCAAGAGGAGATGGTTCATGGTCTGGCCAGAATACGGGGCCCGCGATCTTCCTCCTGCGGTCGGGCTGACGTAGGAACCTGGCCCTGCAGGCAGAACCGGGGCGGAATGTTCTCCACCGAGCACGATGCCTGCGGAATCGGCTACGTGGCGCGGGTCAACGGCGCACCTGGCCACGACATCGTCACCATGGCGCTGGAAGCGCTGGGAAACCATGCCCATCGCGGCGCCCTGGGAGGCGACGGCAAGACAGGCGATGGGGCCGGGGTCAGCACCCAGCTGCCCCACCAGCTGCTGCAGCGCGAGTTCGCCAGGATCTACCCCGAGCAACGGCTGCCCGGGCCGGGTGACCTGGGTCTGGGCATGGTGTTCTTGCCCCTGCAGGACGCGGGGGCCCGCACCAGGGCCCGAACCACCCTGGAGGAGTGCCTGCGGGCAGAAGGCCTCCAGCCCCTGGGCTGGCGCGACGTGCCCCTCGACCTGGACTCGCTGGGCAGCATCGCCCGGCGCTCGCGGCCCCACATCCAGCAGCTCTTCGTGGCTCGCAACGACAAGCCCGACTTTGAGAACGCCCTCTTCCGAGCCCGCCGCGCCGCCGAGGACAGATTCCCGGGCTTCTTCGTGGCCTCGCTTTCGAGCCGCACCGTGGTCTACAAGGGTCTCTGCATGGCCGACCAGTTGGGAAACTTCTTCCCTGACCTGAGCGACCCGGCCTACGAGTCGGCCGTGGCCATGTTCCACCAGCGCTACTGCACCAACACCATGCCCGCCTGGGAGCTGGCCCACCCCTTCCGATTGATCTGCCACAACGGCGAGTTCAACACCCTGCAGGGCAACTGGAACTGGATGCGAGCCCGCGAGGCGGCCCTGGGCTGCGCCAGTGTGATCCGCAAGGGCGTGAGCGACTCGCTGGCCTTCGACAACGTGCTGGAGTTCTTGCTCCGAAGCGGCAAGGAGCTCTTGCCCACGCTGCTCATGATGATCCCCGAGATCTGGGAGAACGTGCCCGCCGACGACTTCCCCCCCGGCTGGCGCGACATGTACGCGTACCTGGCCTGCTTCATGGAGCCCTGGGACGGCCCCGCCGCGCTCAGCTTCTTCGACGGCGAGGTGGTGGGCACGCTGCTCGATAGAAACGGCCTGCGGCCGGTGCGCTACACGCTCACCCACGATGAGATCGTGCTCTCGGCCTCCGAGGCCGGGGTGTTGCGCCTGGACGACAGCCGCATCGCCCAGCGCGGGATGCTCGGCCCGGGCGAGGTGTTGCTGGTGGACACGAAACAAAAGCGCATCTTCGAGAACCACCAGCTCAAAGACCACCTGTCCTCGAGCTTCGACCACCGGGGTTGGCTCGAGAGCCGCCTGCAGCCCCTCCCCCGCATGGTCACCGAGCCCGTGGCCCCGCGCAGCGACCGCTTCGATCCCCTCTCGGCCGACCACCTGGTGCGCCGCAAGCTGGTCTTCGGCTACAACCACGAGGAGGAGACCGCCGTCCTGCGGCCCATGATCACCACCGGCAACGAGCCGGTGGGCAGCATGGGCGACGACACCCCGCCCGCTCCCCTGAGCCGATTCCCCCGCCCGCTCTTTCACTTTTTTCGCCAGCGCTTTGCCCAGGTGACCAATCCGCCCATCGACCCGCTCAAGGAGAAGCTGGTCATGTCGCTGCGGACCCTGCTCGGACGCCGGCCCAACCTGCTCACCGACTACCCCGACGCTCGTTTGCTCGAGCTGAGTGGACCCGTGCTGAGCCCGGCCGACTTCCAGAACCTGAACAGTCTCGATCCGGTGAAGTTCCCCAGTATCGTGCTGCGAGCCGTGTGGCCCGTCAACACGGGCGCCCAGGCCCTGGAGGCGACCCTGGCCGACCTTTGCCGACAGGCCGAGGAGGCAGTGCGCCAGGGAGCCGTGCTGCTCGTGGTCTACGACGGCGACGTGAGCCCGTTCCGCGCTCCCGTGCCCTCGCTCTTGCTCACCAGCGCCCTGCACCACCACCTGCTCAAGGCCGGGCTGCGGCTGGACGCCTCGCTGGTGGTGGCCAGCGGCGAGCCGCGCGAGGTGCACCACTTCGCCTGCCTGCTCGGCTACGGGGCCGACGCCGTCTACCCGTATCTTGCCTTCGAGAGCATCGGCGAGCTGGTCCAGGGCGGCGGCAAAGGCATGCCGACGATGGCCGAGGCCCAGCAGAATTTCGTCGAGGCGCTCGAGCGCGGGCTCTACAAGGTGATGGCCAAGATGGGAATCGCCCTGCTCTCGAGCTACCGGGGAGCCCAGGTGTTCGAGGCCCTGGGCCTGAGCCGCGAGCTGATCAAGCGCTACTTCCCCCATACCGACTCGCTCCTGGGCGGGGTGGGGCTGAACGAGCTGGCCGCCAGCCAGGCCAAATGGCACCAGGTAGCCTTCCAGGGCGAGGTCAGCGGCGAGCTGGCCCGCCAGGCCAGCTACGGGTTCTACAAGTTCAAGCGCGACGGCGAGGCGCACCGTTTCCACCCCGAGCTGGTCAGGGCGCTGCACCGCTCGGTGGCCGAGGGTGAGAAGCTGCTTCGGGAGCGCACTGAGGAGAGTCCCTTCGCGGTGCTGCCCGAAGGCCCACCGCTCTTTGCCGACTACCTGGGACTGGCGGCCGCGCTCCCCCCCGTGGGAGTGCGCGACCTGCTCGACTTCGTGCGCCACCGGCCCCCGGTGCCGCTTGCCGAGGTGGAGCCGGCCGAGTCCATCGTGGCCCGCTTCTCCACCGGCGCGATGAGCCACGGCTCACTCTCCTCCGAAGCCCACCGCACCCTGGCCGAGGCCATGAACCGACTGGGGGCCGCCTCCAACTCCGGCGAGGGAGGCGAGGAGAGCAACCGCTACGCCACCCCGGCCAACAGCAAGATCAAGCAGATCGCCTCGGGCCGCTTCGGCGTGACCCCCGCCTACCTGCTCTCGGCCGAAGAGCTCCAGATCAAGATGGCCCAGGGTTCCAAGCCGGGCGAGGGTGGGCAGATCCCCGGCCACAAGGTGACGGACGAGATCGCCCGCATCCGCCACACCACGCCCGGAGTGGCTCTGATCTCGCCCCCTCCCCACCACGACATCTACTCCATCGAGGACCTGGCCCAGCTCATCTACGACCTCAAGCGCCTCTCGCCGAAAGCGGCGGTTTCGGTCAAGCTGGTCAGCGAGAGCGGCGTGGGCACGGTGGCCGCGGGCGTGGCCAAGGGCTTCGCCGACGTGATCCATATCTCGGGCGCCGAGGGCGGCACGGGAGCCTCACCCCTCAGCTCCATCAAGTTCGCCGGCATGCCCTGGGAAGTGGGCCTGTCGCTGGCCCAGCAGACCCTGGTCCAGAACCGTTTGCGCGAGAAGGTGGTGCTGCGGGTGGACGGCGGCTTTCAGACCGGTCGCGACGTGCTGGTGGCGGCCCTGCTGGGAGCGGACCAGTACAGCTTCGGCACCAGCGCCCTGGTGGCCGAAGGCTGCCTGATGGCCCGCAGCTGCCACACCAACACCTGCCCGGTGGGCATCGCCAGCCAGCGCCCCGACCTGCGGGCCAAGTATCCGGGCACCCCCGAGGCGGTGGTCAGCTTCATGCTGGGGGTGGCCCACCAGGTGCGCGAATTGCTCGCCTCGCTGGGCTGTCGCAGTCTGGAGGAGGTCATCGGGCGCAGCGAGCTGCTCGATCAGGTGGTCTTCGGGCAGGAGGCGGGGCACCTGGATCTCTCCCCGCTGCTCGTGCGACCCACCGACGAGCAGCCCCGCAGCCACCAGGGCGAGCGCAATCGCGAGGACACCCGCGGGCGCGACCTGGAGGGCCAGCTCTTCGAGATGGTGGAGGACGCCTTCCGAGGGGGCGAGGCCATGCGCGCCTGGCTGGGGCCGTTTGCCATCTACAACACCGACCGCACCGTCCCGGCCCGCCTTTCGGGCTGGCTGGGCACGCGCTACCCGGAACTGGCCGAGGAAACGCTCACGGTGCGCTTCGAGGGCAGCGCCGGCCAGAGTTTCGGCGCCTTCGGGGTTTGCGGTCTCACCGTCGAGCTGACGGGCGAGGCCAACGACTACGTGGGCAAGGGCCTGGGAGGGGGCACGATCGTGATCCGCCCGCCCCAGAGCCTGCTCCACCTGGACACCCACCGCAACTGGATCGTGGGCAACACCGTGCTGTATGGCGCCACCGGCGGAATGCTGCTGGCCGCCGGTCGGGCCGGCCAGCGCCTGTGCGTGCGCAACAGCGGAGCCACGGCCGTGGTGGAGGGAGCAGGCGAGCACGCCTGCGAGTACATGACCGGCGGCGCGGTGGTGGTGCTGGGCACCATCGGACGCAATTTCGGCGCCGCCATGACGGGCGGGGAGGCCTTCCTGTTCGACCCGACCGGCAGCTCGCTGGCCAAGATCAACGGCGAATTGGTGGAGGCAGTGCGGCTGGCGCCCGGCGCGGCGGCTGACCGCCTGCGCAAGCTGGTCGAGCTGCACGCCGAGCGCACAGGCAGCCAGCGTGCCGGCGACCTTCTGCGCCGCTGGGAGGTGACGCTGGGCGAGTTCTGGCACGTGCAGCCACGCGAGCAGGCAGCCCGCATCGAGGCCCACAACGAAGGGCACGACCAGGTGCTGGTGGCTCGCTGAGCTCTGGCGCAGGTGGTGCGACCGGGTCGGCCGCCTCGAGCGGGGAGAAGGAAGCCCCGCCGGGGCGAGAAACGATCCAGCCAATGTTCAACAAGTTCCTGGAGGGCTTGCGCCAGATTGCCCTGGCTCCGCGCACCCGGCCGGGTGAGGAGCTGCGCAGCCGCATCCGGGTGCTGTGCCGCTATCCCGTGCAGATCGAGAGCGGCGAGGGCCCGCCCGACCGGGCCTACGTGGTGGACATCGGACTCAATGGGCTGCGCGTCGAGGACGTGCGCCGGCTCAAAAAGGGCAGCCTGGTGCAGGTGGCTTCGGCCTATCCCGGGCTGGAGCACAACCGCCTGACCTGCGAGGTCGTCTGGTGCCGAGAGCGCATCAGCGGCGGCTACAACGCTGGCTTGAGCTACGAGACAGCGCCGCCCGGCAGCTGGGTGCGGGTCATCCTCGACGAGCTGGGCCTGGACGAAGAGCGAGGAGCGCAGCGGCGCCGCTACGTGCGCATCGCCACCTCGCTGCGGGCCCAGGTGCGCGATCTCTCCTCCAATCAGCTTCTCACCGAGGGACGGGTGGTCAACCTGGGATTGGGTGGGGTGCTGCTGCGCTCGCCCCGGCAACTGGCCGAAGGCAACGAGGTGCTCTGCCTGTTCGGACCTTACTCGCACTATCCGCACCTGTCCGTGGAGGCAACCTGCCTCAGCTCGCATTATGACGAGGACGACCAGGATTGGTACCACAGCCTGGGATTTGCCAATCTGACCGCCCGCGAGGTGCGGGAGGTGGGACGGTTCGTGGTGGGATTGCTCAAGGAACGCTCGGATGCGCCGAATTCTTGACCTGCTCGAGCAGAGCCGTACCCGCGACGCGCTGAAAGCCGCCCTGGCACGCTCGAAGGAGCGCCCCATCCGGGGACTGCTGCCCACCCTGGCCTTCCTCAACGAGGAGCGCAGGCTGGGGCTGCGGTGGATCCACCGCCTGTGCGACGAGGACGAGAACGTGCCCCAGCTCTGCCGACTGGCTCACCTGGCGGCCCAGGTGGGAGCCTTCAAGCTGGCCGACCGCTGTCTGGAGAAAGCCCGCCGCCTGGGGAGCGAGGAAGGCTTGCTGCGGGCCGAGGAGCTGCGCCAGGCCCGTCTGCGGGGTAAGTTCCGCCAGGCCTACCGGCTGGCCGAAGACCCCGAGGAGAAGGCATCCCTGGCTGCCCGGCTGGGCAAGATGGAGCAGGCCCTGGACCTCTACGCCCGCGTTGGCGGCGCCTACGGCCATCACCAGCGGGCCGAGGTGTTTCTACGCCGGGGCGATCAGGGGGCTGCCCGCCGGGAGCTGAAGAAGGCGCTCCAGGAAGACCCGGGCTACCTCTGGTCGCGCTGGCGCCAGGCCCAGGCGCTGGCCCTCAAAGGGGATCTCCCCGCCGCTCTGGCCGAGTTGGAGCGGATCGACCCCGACTTTCTCCAGCGCGCCGACCTCTTGCGCGCCGCCTGGCTCGAGCGCCTCGAGCGGCACGAGGAGGCCGAGCGGTTGCGCCGTCCGTACGCCTCGCCGCTGGTGCTGAGGAGGCTGCGCGAGCTGCGCGCCGGGGGACTGATGGAGTGGCGCCAGTACAGCGGGCGCGAGCGGGCCGTGCAGCTCACGGTGCACGTGCTGGGCGAGCTCGACCCATCCGGGTTGAAGGCCTGGTTCGAGCGCGAGCTGCCCTACACGCGCTGGGACTTCAAGCCAGGCAAGGTCTACGGCCTGCTCGATTTCGAGGAGCTGAGCGGGCATGTGCTGCGCTCCAACAAGCTGGCCGTGGGACGACTCTCGCGCATCAAGCGGGTTCCCGAGGAGCACGGCATCCTGGTGGTGGTGCCGGGCGAGGCCCCCTGGCGGGCCAACCGCGGCTTCGGTGGCAGCCGGCTGGCGCTGGTGGAGGCCGACCCGGAGGACCTCTACCTCGAGTCGGTGGTGGCCCACGAGCTGGGCCACGCCCTGCTCGGTCTACAGCACAACGACGGGCTGAAATTCTACGAGGACGCCTTCTGCCTGATGGGTTACCCGGGCTCGATGTCTCCCCTCGAGCTGAGCTATCTGGACTTTCGCCAGAAGGCCGCCATGATGACCTTTCCGGGCCGGGCCGACCGGGTCGAGGAGGCCTGGGAGCTGGAGAACAAGGGCTTCTTCGACCGGGCCGAGCGCGAGTACCGCGAGATCCTGCGGCGCGACCCGCTCGATCACTGGGTGCGCGGTCGGCTGGCCCGCCTGGCGCTGGGCCACGAGCGCCCCCAGGAAGGCTTCAAGCGCGTGCGCCAGCTGCGCCGCCGGGACCTGAGCTACGAGCTGGCCGCCTGGCAGGGCGAGCTGCTGGTGCGGCACGGTCACAGCGAGCTGCCCGGCTATCCTGACCACGACCCGGGCGCCCGGCTGGCCCGGGGCCGAGCTCGGCTGCGCGCTCTGGACTACAAGGGCGGTGCCTTCGACCTCCACGTCAGCTACGGTCTGTCGCCCGAGTCGAAGGAGGCGATCTTCAGCCTGGCATGCCTTGCCCTGGAGCGCGGCCAGTTCGCACGCGCCGAGCAAGGCTTCAAACGCTGTCTGAAGGCCTGGCCCAACTGGGGAGAGGCCTGGCGCCGCCTGGCCCTGGGTCAGGCCGAGCAAGGCCGCTACCACGAGGCCGAGAAGCTCCTGTGGAAGGCCAACTGGCTGCAGCAAGACTCGGCCGACCACGCCTGGCACGAAGGCCAGCTGGCCTGGCTGAGGGGCGACTTCGACAAGAGCAGGCGCGATTTCGCGCGCTGTCAGCGCTGGGCCCCGGAAGAGCAGGTGCCCCACTATCACCTGGGCTACTGGGAGATCTGTATCAACGGACCGCGCCGGGCGGTTTCGCGCCACTTCGCGCACTGCCATCGCCAGGACCCCAGCACCTTCCTGGGCCGAGCCAGCGCCGCCTGGCTGGCCGCTCTCGAGGGGCGAGGCGAGCAGGCGCGCGAGCTGGCCGCCCCGCTCTTGCGGCGCGTTCCCAGGCACGGGCCGCTGGTCTACCTCATGGTTTTTCTGGGAGAGGCGTGGGAAGAGCGGCTGCGCGGGCTGGAGCCCAACCACCCTCGGCTGGACAGCCCGTTCCTGACGTAACTCGGTTCAGGCCATCAGGATGTCTGCAGGGTAGCGAGCCAGTTGCGTGTCGGCAGTCAGGAGCCAGGCAGACTCGCAGACAGACTGGGCGACCAGCAAGCGATCGAACGGGTCGCGATGAATGGGAGGGAGGGCGGCCACAGCTGCGCCATGGTGAGCGGTCACCGGTAAGTGCGTGAACCCGCTCCCTTCGACTCCGGCGATCAGATCCAGGGGGTCGACCTCGAGCTTGCCCGTTCCGACCTTGATGGCGGCCTCCCAGATCGACGCCGCACTGATCACAACGGCTTGAGCATTCAAGATGTGGCCACGAGCCAGGGGGGTCAGTCGCGGCGAGTCCTCCAGATACCAAAGATACACCTGGGTATCGAGCAGCAGCTTCACGACTCGAAGAGCCCGAGCAGATCGTCGGGCAAAGGTGCATCAAAGTCGTCGGCAATTCGAATGCGACCTTTCAAAAACCCGGGCCGGCGGGGCGCGGGCTCTTCATAGGGAACCAGCCGCGCGACGGGCTTTCCGGCCCGGGCGATGATGATAGTCTTTCCCTGGCTGACCTCCTCCAGCAACCTGGAGAGATGGGTCTTGGCCGCGTGGATGTTGACGGTTTCCAAGCTGGCGCACCTCCAAACCAAACTTAGTTTAGTCTACAAAATGGGTCCTCGTCCAGATGTTGACCAAATCTTCGGGCACTGGGGCGCATGTTCGACACAAAGCTCAGAGAACGCTTCGTTGCGGTCTTGCTTGTTTCGATTTTTGAACCGCCGGTTCATTTCGAGAAAGCTTGTTCGCCATGAATTCTGGCCCACGATGTCTCCCAGCAAGAACCTGCGCTTGATCCCGCTTCGAGCAGTTGCCCCTTTTAGAGCGAAGCGCGTTGGCTACAGGACGAGTCTTTTCCACCGGACTGTTTGAAAAATCCGGCAGCGCACGACCTCGCTCAGGCGGAGCACCTCGAAAACGGCCTCCCGCTCCCCGTGGTCCTCCAGCCCGGGCGCAAAGAGACCCCCCCAGCTCGCCTGCTCTTGCAGGCGCTGCCAGACCTCAAGCCTCTGGAGAGTCCACAGGCGCATCGGCCTGCCTCCGCCCCGCCTCCAGCTCGCGCTGCAGGAAATAGTTCAAGAACGTCCGCACCACCGCCAGCGTGGCCAGCTTGGCCAGGGCCTCGAAGGAGGGAGCCACGGTGGTGCCCACGATATCGGCTCCCAGCTGGAACTCGAGGGCCAGGGCCAGCCAGCTGCCAAAGCGCAGGCGCAGAGCCGAGAAACCCAGCTCATGCGGCCGCCGGCTGGCCGCCAGCCGCAGCGTGCTGACCAGGCCCAGCGCCACGCACAGGGCCGAAATCGCTTCCAGCAAGAACTTGAGCAGGCCGACCGCCACGGTCAGGCCGTTCTCGAGGGGTTGCAGCCATTCCACGGGCTCTGGCTTCCCGGCAACCACACGGTAACCCTCCGGCAACCATTTCTGGTGCCTGTTCATGATTGACTGTTGGCTATGAACGTGACCGGACTGCCGACCGCCCGCAAGAAATGGACCATCCTCTACTACATGGATGGCAAGAACAACCTCTCCAAGATGATCGAGCGCTCGGCCAGCTCGCTCGAGAAGGTGGGCTCGGACCCCAACGTCAACCTGGTGGCCGAGATCGGGCTGGCCGGCATGGACGAGGTCAAGCGCGGCGAGCTGGTCAAAGGCCAGGGCCTGGCCGAGCTTCACAGCATCGGCTCGCAGGACATGGGCAGCGCCAGTACGGTGCAAGACTTCGTCGAGTGGGGCATGCAGCGCTACCCGGCCGAGCGCTACGCGGTGGTGCTCTCCAACCACGGGGCCGGGTTCCAGGGGGTGCTCAACGACGACGAGTACGGCTCCGTGGTGCAAAACGAAGACCTGGCTCAGGCCCTGGAAGCGGCCCAGCGCAACACCGGCCAGAAGATCGAGGTGGTGGCCTTCGACGCCTGCCTGATGGCCCAGGCCGAGGTGGGCTACGCCCTGCGCAACTCGGCCAAGTACATGGTGGCCTCGGAAGAAGTCGAGGCCGGCTTCATGCTGCCAGTCCCCGGGATGAACGGCGGCATGCCGCTGCGCAAGATCGCCGAGGAGCTGCAACAGGTGCAGGGCGATCTGACCGGCGAGGAGCTCTCGCGGTTGTTCGTCTACGAAGCCGGGCGCCAGGTGGGCCGATCCAATTTCACACCCACCCAGTCGGCCATCGACCTCAAGCGCATGGGCGATGTGCGGCAGGCCAGCGAAGACCTGGCCGGGCGCCTGCTGCAGGCCATGTCGGGCGACTCCTCGGTGAAAGGCCGGCTCCGAGCGGTGATGTCGGCCACCCAGAGCTACACCGAGTGCGCCGGCACGGTGGATCCCTTCAAGGACTACCGCGACCTGGGCGACTTCAGCCGCCGCCTGTGCAAAGCGTTCCCCGACCAGCCCGGGGTCACTGCCGCCGCCCAGCGCCTGCAGCGCGAGCTGGTGGGGGCGGTGATTGCCGAATCGCACAGCGTGACCGCCTCGGGCACCTCGATGTTCGGCTCCACGGGCCTGTCGGTCTACCTGCCCACCCACTTTCAGGACAACTTCGGCTATTCGCGCACCGACTTCGCGCGCGGGTCTCAGTGGTTGCGCATGCTGCGCGTGATGTCCGAGCCCGAGACCGGTTTCAGCCTGCCCAACGCCAACGCCGGGCCGCTCAAGCTCATGCGCTCCATCGGGCGCCTGGAGCTCCCCTTCGTGGCCGCCATGGGCGGACTGGGCCCGGTGGGACCGGTGGTGGCGCTGATGGCGGGGGTGGACTCGGTCTATCGCCTCAAGGGCGGGGTGGAGAAGGTCTCCGAGGGCATCGAGGGCTTCGGGCGCAAAGGGACCACCGCCATGCTGGCCGAGGGAGCCCTGGAGACCACCACGGGGGCGCTCACCGGAGCTGCCGCTGTCAGCTACCTCCTGGGCAATCACACCGCGGCCGCCGGGCTGGGGCTGCTCTCGCTGGGGCTCGAGCTCTCGGCCGGGGCCGTGAAGCTGGGGGGAGCCCTGGTGCGCAAGGCGGTGGACTCCACCCGCAGCGTCGAGGACAAGGTGGCGGCCACCCGCGAGAGTGGCTTCGCGCCCTCGCTCGAGCCCGCCGTGGCCCCGCCCGGAGGGCAACTGGCCCGGGCTGCCTGAGCCGGATAATCCGGCACAGAAGGTCGGATTGTCCGGACAATCGAACCCTAAGGGAATGATTGTCCGCCAGTTTCAGTTGCCCGACCAGGACGATCGCTCGGTCTTCCTCTGGGGCCCTCGCAAGACCGGCAAGAGCAGCTGGATCAAAACCCACCTGCCGCAGGCGAAGGTCATCGATCTGCTCCAGACCGACGTCTACTTCGAGTACGTGCGCCGTCCAGCGCTGCTGCGAGAACGCTACCAGCCGAGTCCGCTGGTCGTGATTGACGAGGTGCAAAAGGTGCCCGCCCTGCTCGACGAGGTGCACTGGCTGATCGAGAATCGGGGCGCCCGCTTTCTGCTGACCGGGTCGAGCCCGCGCAAGCTGCTGCGCGGCCAGGCCAATCTGCTCGGAGGGCGCGCCTGGCGTCGAGAGATGCGACCTTTGTGCTTGCGCGAGCTGCTCGACCACAAGCCTGCCCTGGACCTGGAGGATCTGATGGTGCGAGGCACCCTCCCGCCCCACTTTCTGGCCAGGCGACCGCTGGAAGACCTGGCCAGCTATGTGGGCGACTACCTCAAGGAGGAGATCGCAGCCGAGGGCCTGACCCGCAATTTGCCGGCCTTCTCGGACTTCCTCCGGGTGGCCGCCCTGAGCAACGGCGAGCTGATCAACTACGAGAACATCGCTCGCGAATGTGCCGTTTCCGCCAGATCGGCCCGCAGCTACTACCAGATCTTGAGCGATACGCTGCTGGGCGCCGCGCTGCCTCCCTGGCGGGCCAGCCAACGGCGCATGATCCAGACGGACAAGTTCTATCTCTTCGAAGTTGGGGTGACCAACTTTCTCTCGCGACGAACTCCCCGCATCGGCACCCCCGAGTTCGGCCGCTCCTTCGAGCAACTGGTCTGGGCCGAGCTGCTGGCCTTCCGCTCGTACCGTCGACGCGATCTCGAGCTCTTCTACTGGCGCACCTCGACAGGCATGGAGGTGGACTTCGTTCTGGTGGACCGGGTCGCCGCCATCGAGGTCAAAGCCTCCAGCCGGGTGCACGAGACCGACCTCAAGGGCCTGACGGCCCTGGCCGATGACGCTCCGGTAGGTCGGCGCCTGCTGGTCTGCCTGGAGCGCGAGCCCCGCCAGTTAAGCGATCGCCACGGCCAGGTGCTGGTTCTTCCCTGGGGCCACTTCGTGGACCGGCTCTGGGCCGACGCTCTCTGGTAGTCCTTCAGCAGCCTTTCAGACCGGTCCCCTAAGCTGGGAGCATGATCGGTGCCCTGTCGCCCATGGCCAACTTTGCCAGCTTACCCATTCGGGCGACCGCATCTCGCCCGGAGCAGGGCCCGCCGGCCGAGGCGAGCCCCGAGGTGGAGTGGCTGCGCAGCAAGGTGCCCGGAGGCAAGCCCGAAGAGCTGCTCGGCCTCTACCAGTTGGGGCGCAAGCTCTTCTCCGAAGACCAGCCCCAGCGCGACCAGATGCTGGCCGAGAGCCTGCAACGGCTGCACGAGCGGATCGACCAGCCGAAGGGCTTCATGGCCGACGTCCCGCGTAACGAGCGCGTCCACATCTACGAGCGGCTGGTCGAGGCCTGCCCTCCGAAGCCCGAGTGGGTGCTCGACCACTCCGACGTCTTTAGGCCCCTGGAGCATCTGCACAAGCTCGCCAACCTGAGCGAGGAGTCGGTCCAGGGCTTCCAGGTCGGTCCCAGCGGGAACTACACCTTCGTGCAAAAGCCATCTGGGCAGCCCATCTCGCTGACCCGGGCGGTGGACGAGTACTGCGAGCAGCTCGATCGCATCACCCATGCCCGAGGCCGCAAGTCGGCCGCCCAGGATTGGAGCGACGACCACTCCGCCTGGAGCGCGGTCAACCTCGAGCACAACGCGCTCGGTAACGATCCTGAGCAGGTGGCCACCTTCCGCGAGCTGCTCAGCTTCTACCAGTGCCCCTGGGCCTCGATGGCCGTGCTGCAAACCTCTCAGGGGGTTGCCGAGCAGCGTCGAGCGGAGTATTTCCAGGAGCTCGAGCAGCGCATGGTCACCCGGCGCGACGAGAAGGGCTGGCCCCAGAGCCACCTCGAGGCCAACGCCGAGGGCGGCTTTGTGCACCATGTGAGCCGCTGGGTGGCCCTGGCGGTGACGGCCCGACGCGAGGGAGAAAGTCTGGCCGCCAGCGAGCAAGACCTGGAGGCGGCCGCCCGGAGCATGGACCGCGACCTCCGCCGGTGGTATCCGCTGGAGACCCTGGCGGCCGCGGTGACGATCCGGACCCCCGAGGAGAGCACCACCAGCGCGCTCGGTCGCTTTCAGAGCGCCTACCAGCTCTTGCAAGAGCAGCCCGGGATGAGCGCCTCCACGGCCTTTGACATGGCTCGCCAGATCGGCTCGCAAAACCCTGGCTTCCTGGACGACCTGGCCGAGTGCAGCGCCTACCTGCGCTCGCTGGGTCTACCCAGGGAGCACACCGCCGCGGCCCTGGAGCACGCTTTGCAGGCCGACAAGCAGGGCCGAAGCCCGCTCGAAGCGCTGCGCGGCTACCTCAAGGGCTTCGAGCTCACGGGCGAGTTGGACGGCCTGGACAAAGTCCGCCAGCAGATCGAGGAAGGCGTCCAGACGGGGCGCCTGCAGGGCAGCTCCGAGGAGCTGATGTCACGCTTTCTCTGGCGCCTCGAGCAGCTGCAGCTTCTCACCAGCGACCGTCGCGGCTCGACTCAGCAGGCCCTGAGCGAGCTGTTCGAAGGGCATACGGCCGGCCTTCAGGTGGGCCAGGTGGGTCAGAGCTTCGTTCTGGGCGGCACCCGTCTCAAGCTGAAGAGCCGATGAGCCAGCCTGTTGGCGGCCTGGCCGAGCCCGAGGTCCGCAAGCCGGGGTTGCTCGACCCCCCGCCCCCCGCCCCACCGGTTCCCGCCGAGCAGGTCCGCCCGCTCTTTCGCTACTGGCGTTTGCGCCTGCTCAGCTCCACCTTCATCGGCTATGCCGTCTACTACATCGTGCGCACCAACCTGCCCGTGGCCATCAAGGACATGGGCCGCGAGCTGAACATCGACAAGGGCGGACAGGGCATCATCCTGACCGTGCACGGGCTGGTCTACGGGGTCTCCAAGCTGTTCAACGGCATGATCGCCGACCGCACCAACCCGCGCATCCTGATGTCCATCGGCATCCTCTGCTCGGGGGTGGCGTGCTTCACCTTTGGTCTTTGCCACACCCTGACGGCGCTGGTGGTGGTGTGGGCCCTCAACGCCTGGTTCCAGGGCATGGGGTTCCCGCCCGTGGCCCGCATCCTCAGCCAC
The DNA here is from genome assembly GCA_045863235.1 of Candidatus Xenobia bacterium. Lineage (GTDB taxonomy): Bacteria > Vulcanimicrobiota > Xenobia > Xenobiales > QWHO01 > QWHO01. The sequence goes on from BTUM01000029.1 coordinate 38,937, forward strand.
TGGTTCAGCCCCGGCGAGCGCGGCGTGAGCTGGGGCATCTTCAACACCTCCCATATGTTCGGAGCCGCCATCGCGGCCGGGCTGTCCGGCTGGCTCCTGCACCACTACGGTTGGCGCTCGGTCTTCTTCGTGCCAGCCGGGATCGCGGTGCTGTGCTGCTTCTTCCTGCTCGACCGGCTGCGCGACACGCCCGCCTCGCTGGGCCTTCCCCCGGTCGAGGTCTACTCGGGCGAGACCGAGCTCGAGCACGCCGGCGAGCCCGAGCGCGAGCTGAGCTCGAGCGAGTTCAAGGCCTTCGTCTACAAGCACGTGTGGGCCAATCCCACCATCTGGATCCTCTCGCTGGCCAACTTCAACGTCTACGTGGTGCGCTACGCCTTCCTCAACTGGGGCCCCACCTATCTGCAGGAGGCGCGCCACTTCAGCAAGATCGCCAGCGGCGGCATGGTGGGCGCCTTCGAGGCGGCCGGGCTGGTGGGCTCGCTGGCGGCCGGAGTCATCACCGACCGGTTCTTCCCGCACCGCCGCTCGGCGGTGTGCGTGGCCTACATGCTGGGGGCCACGCTGGGCTGCTGGCTGTGCGCCCACACCGGCTTCACCAAGCTGAGCTTCATCGTGGCTGGCTTCACGGTCTACGGACCGCAATTCCTGGTAGGGGTGCTGATGGCCGACATCGCCACCAAGCGCGCCGCCGCCACCGCCATCGGGCTGAGCGGACTGTTCGGCTACCTCTCGGGGCTGGTCAGCGGCTGGGGTATCGGGGCCCTGACCGAGCGCCACGGCTGGGACGCTGCCTTCGACCTGGTGATCGCCAGCTCGCTCCTATCGGCCCTGCTCTTCGCCATCTGTTGGCGGGCCCGCGCCCGCGAGGCCTGAGTGCTGTTTCGCTCGGAATACCTCAAGCTGGGCAGCGACCTGCCCGGACTGGCCCGCGAGTTCGGCCACCAGCTGACCGACCAGCAGCGCCAGGACGCGCTGGTGCTGGCTCTGGCCATGGACCGGATCGACGACCGCATCGACTCGTTGCCCACCCGGGAGGAGCGTGAGCAGGTCTACCGCCTGGTGCTCGACTCGCTGGCCCACGGCCAGCGCGATCTGAGCGCCGAGTCGGAGCCCTTCCGCTTCGCCCTGACGGGAGTTCGCGAGGCAGCCCTGCGGGCTGGAAGGCTGCCGGAGTTCTGCCAGGTGGTGGAGGATCTCATGCTGCTGGGCGAGTCTGTGCGACAGGTCGAATCCCCCTCTCGTTACGCCGACCTGGCGGTGCGCGAGGCGGACGTGACCGTGGCCCTGCTCTACCTGATCCTCACTCCGGCCCGTCCCGGGCCACGTTTCCGGCGCTTTCTGCGCCAGAGCGGAGTGGTCGGCAATCTCTTCGACAAGCTGGTGGACCTGGGCGAAGATCGGCGCGAGGGGCGCAGCCGGGTGCGCTGGGGGGCCTGGTGGCCGCTCACGCGAATCATCCTGGCGGCCAGCCTGGAGATCCCCCGCCTGCACCCGCATCCGCTAGCGCTGCTGCGCTGGGGGGCCAGCTACCTGGTCTACGGGCTGCGCTACCAGCTCGGACTCGAGCCCCGTTTGCGTCCCTACGAGCGCCCTCGGGAACGAGCCCTGGCCTCCCGACCCGCTACGTGCCGCTTTGATCCCAGGGATTGAGGACCGACGCGCCGCTCTGAGCGAAGTGGCGGGCGTTCCGGGTGACCACCGTCAGGCTCGACCGAAGTGCCGTGGAGGCAAGCAGACTGTCGATGACGGGCAGTGGCAATCCCTGTGACTCGCCTCGGGCTTGCAGCTCACCCCAACCGACAGCGACGGCTGAGTCCACCGCTAAGATGCGCCCCTGAAACTCGGCCGGCAACTCGCTCTCAACCCACTCCATCAAGCGCGTTCGCTTGCGGCCGGGCGCGAGTTTGCACACGCCCTTCCACAGCTCTCCAAGAGTAAGAACGCTGAGGAAGAGCTCGCCCGGGTCCCTGGTATCGAGGAATTCCCGTACCCCCCGGTCGGGCTCGGGACGCAGGGCTTCGGAGAGCACGCAGGTATCCAGAAGATAGCTCAAAGCTCGACCTCCCGGCCCGTGTCCGGGGACCGATCCAGCTCGAGCTCGACACCCACCAGGGGCGAAGCGCGCAAGAACTCCCACATCGAGCGCCGCGGGCGGGTGAGTTGGCGATACTGCTCGACCGCCACCACCACCACGGCATCGTGGCCTCGCACGGTGATGGTCTGGGGCCCATGCTCCTGGGCCTCGCGGATCACCTCGCTGAGACGGTTCTTGGCCTCCTGTAACTGCCACCTGATCAATTGTCGGCCGCTCCTGTCCTCGCTGAAATGACAAAAATCTCCTAGACAGTCTAGACAGCTGTCATGATATCCAACGAGGGGTCAGCGAGTCAAGCGCCACAGTCGGTGGGCCTTGCGGTTGCGAAAATCCACCGGCACCGTGTCCAGCTCTTGACCACGAAACTCCGGGCTGAGCGTAAAGCGCTGGTGGTTGGTAGAGAACAGCAGCTCGCCCTCGGGCGTCAGTCGCTCCAGGCAGGCGCGGATCAAGATCGGATGATGCTCGGCCACGTCGAAATGGCCGCTCATCTTCTTGGAGTTGGAGAAGGTGGGCGGGTCGCACACGATCAGATCGAACAGGCCGTGGCCCTCCTCGAGCCAGGCCAGCACGTCGGCCCGCTCCAGCCGGTTGGACTCGAGGTCCAGGCCGTTGAGGCGAAAGTTGCGCTCGGACCATTCGAGGTACGTGTTGGACAGATCCACCGACACGGTAGCTCGCGCCCCGCCGTCGGCCGCGTAGACGCTGAAGCTGCCGGTGTAGCAAAACAAGTTGAGCACGCGCTTGCCAGCCGCCCGCTCGCGCACCATCGCTCGCGTGTCGCGGTGGTCGAGAAACAGGCCGCTGTCATGGTAATCGGTCAGGTTGACCAGAAAGCGCAGGTTTCCCTCGCCCACCTCGAACTCGTGGGCTGGCGAGCCCTCGGCCTGGTACTGCCCCCCCGGCCGGCGGTCCTTGAGGAAGACCTCGGTGGGCTCGAGAGCATCGCGCACCTCTTGCTCCACCCGCGCCATCCAGGCCGAGCGGTCGTCGGTGTGCTTCTGGGCGCACTGAACCAGGGCCCGCCCCTCGTACCAGTCGACCGTGACCGGTTCTTCGGGGATGTCGCGATCATAGACGCGAAAGCAACTGACGCCCTCGCGCCGGGCCCACTTGCGCAGGTGGCGGAAGCTCTTGCCCAGGCGGTTGGCGAGCTGGCCCAACCTGAGCTACACGTCCCTGTTCAGAATTGCGCCAATTCCTGAGGTCAGGTCGGACTCGAGCTTTCCGCACCTGAGCGGCCCCGCGCTCATTCCTGAAGAGGTCAACTCGCGGCGCCTAGTTGAGCTGTTTCAGGAGCCCGACGCGGTTATTGAACTCGTCGATCAGCGCGTCCAACTCGTCGAGTCGACCGTGGATTCGGGTCCAGTAATCCTTCTGATACCACTGAGCCTGGATCTCCTCGTAGGTCTTGCCCTGCTGCTCGACCCAGGTGTAGTACTTCAGGTTGTGGACCCGCTTCTTGCCCCAGTAGTCGAGCTCTTCCATCTCGTCGGTGCTCAGACCCAGCAGGTAGCGTGCGTGGGTGGCGGCTGCCTGGGCCTCGGTGAGAGGCCCGCGCGACTCGTTCAACTCGCGCAGGCGGCTGTGATACATCTCCAGCGAGTCGGTGAGCACGGTGATGATCACGTCCTTCTCGCCCATCTCGTACCACTTTGCCATCTTGATCGCGGCCGCCAGGTTCCCGATGCACGAGATGCCGAGCCAGGACAGCTTGTCGATGAACGGAGAGGAAAGCCCCTGGCTGGCCAGGTACTTCTGGCCGGCCGGCTCATTGAGCAGGCGCAAGACCGAGATGGGCCCCTCGTCGTCCACCGCGATGACGAGGTCGGTGTTCTTGACATTGTGAATCCAGGGCACGTGCTTGTCGCCGATGCCCTCGATGCGGTGCTCGCCGAAGCCATTGCGCAGCAGGGTGGGGCACTGAGTGGCCTCGCTGGCGGCGATCTTGGAGTGAGGCCAGACCTCCTTGAGGTAGTCACCGGCGGCGATGGTGCCCCCCGAGCCGGTGGCCGACACCAGCCCGCGGAACTCGTCGCCGGGCCGCATGGCGGCGCGCAGCACCTCTTCCATCGCCCGTCCGGTGATCTCGTAGTGCCAGAGGTAGTTGCCGAACTCTTCGAACTGGTTGAAGATCGACAGGCTCTGGCCGGAGTTGCGCAGCTCCCAGCACTTGTCAAAGATCTCCTTGACGTTGGACTCGCTGCCGGGAGTCTTGATGATCTCGCCGGCCACCTTCTGGAGCCACTCGAAGCGCTCGGCGCTCATACCCTCGGGCAAGATGGCGATCGACTCGCAGCCGAGCAGGGCCGAGTCGTAAGCACCGCCGCGGCAGTAGTTGCCGGTTGAGGGCCAGACGGCCTTCTGGCTGGTGGGGTCGAACTGGCCGGTGACCAGCCGCGGAACCAGGCAGCCAAAGGCTGCGCCCACCTTGTGGGCTCCGGTGGGGAACCACTTGCCCACGACGGCCAGGATGCGCGCCTTGACCCCCGTCAGCTCGGGCGGGAACTCCAGGTAGGTGACCGGGCCGAAGCCGCCCCCCTGAGGAACCGGCTCATTGTGCCAGGTGATGCGGAACAAATTGATCGGATTGAGGTCCCACAGGCCCACCTCCTTGAGGCGGGCCTTGACGGGCGCCGGCACCAGGCCGGGATCGCGCTGCTGCTTGAAGGTGGGGATGATGATGTTCTTCTCGCGAGCCCTTTGGACGGCGCGCTGGAGCGGTTCTTCGTGAACGGTGAGGTCGAGCATGGCTGCGCTTTCGACCCGCCGGGGGGAAAGCCCCTCTCGGAAGAGAAACGCCTCGGCGCACCGTGAACTTCCTCTGGAACGGCCCCGCACGGGGTCCCAAGCTGCTGCTGGCCCACGGCTCGGGAGCGCCGATGGATTCGCCCTTCCTGGATACCATCGCCACCGGTCTGGGCAAACGAGGCTTGCGGGTGGGGCGCTTCGAGTTTCCCTACATGCAAAAGCGCCGCGAAAGCGGGGGCAAGCGCCCGCCCGACCCGCGCGAGAAGCTGATCGCTTGCTGGCGCGAGGCCGTGGCGGCGGTGAGCGGCCCGGTGGTGCTGGCCGGAAAGTCGCTGGGAGGGCGTATCGCGAGCTACCTGACCGACGAGGTGGGGGCCCGGGCCCTGGTGGTGCTCGGTTACCCCTACCATCCCCCGGGACGCCCTGAAACCCTCCGCATCGAGCACCTCGAGCACCTGAAGACTCCCGCCCTCTTCTTGCAGGGCACCCGGGACGTGTTCGGTTCTCCCGAAGAGATCGCCGGCTATCCCCTGGCGGCGAGCATCCGCCGCGAATGGATCCCCGACGGCGATCACGCCTTCGTGCCGCGTGCCTCCTCGGGCCGCACCGAGCAGGAGAACCTGGCCCTGGCGGTGGATCGGGTAGTAGACTTTCTGGACGGGTTGTGATATTCTGTAAGTGTCAAACATACACTTACACGGGAGGCGTGAAGACGATGGGGAACAACCGGTTCCAGCTCTACTCGCTGCTGGCGATGGCGGTGGTCTGTCTGGCCATCATCGGGGTCGCCAAGAGCATGATGAAGCCCCAGACCTACCCGGGAGACCGCACCGAAATGCGCGACTGCCGCTGGTGCGGCGGCACCGGTGAAGGGGGCGACGAGCGGGAGATGGCCATGCAGGGCGAGGGGATGCCTCCTCGCGGCGGCGGGGGCGGAGTGTGTCCTGGCTGCCGGGGCAAGAAGAAGCTCAGCGTGATCGTCCCCGGCCCCAACCACCCGGCCGTAGTGCGCGGCAGCGTGCGCGACGTCAAAGCGATGGGGGCTGAGGCCACAAGCCCGGAAGCGGCCGCGCTGCTGGCCTTCCACGAAAATCGCAGCCCGGGCCCGGTCAAAGGCGCGGTGGGGGGAGCGAAGGTCGTGTTCGACAACGGCAGCAAGAAGGTGGAATACACCGTGCCCGCCAACGGCAAGATCAAGACGATGCTGGTCCCGGGGCACTACAAGGTGACCGTGACGGCGGAGGGCTTCCAGGATTACCACGATGAGGTCGACGTAGCCGCCCGGCGCGAGCCCATCTGGGACGAGCGCGCCCGGCTCATCACCGAGGAGTCGGTGGCCGACCAGACCGAGGTACTGTTCCTGCTCAGCCGCTGAACGGAAAGTGCAGCCCCTGCTTCTCGGCCCGCTCAGCATCGAGCTCGAAGACCGAGATGGCGTGAATGCAGTCGGAGTTGAAGCCGCACTTGAGGCCCGCCCGCACGGTCTCGAAGGCCAGGCCCGGATAATACAGGGGGCCGGTCACGAGACTCTGCAGGGCGTGCTGGTTTTCATGGTCCATCACCCGCTGGCTGAGCTTGCGCGAAGCAAAGCCCAGGCAGCCGGGGGTGAAGGCGGTGGTGTCCTCCAGGAAGGTCTTGCCGATCCAGCGGGCCACCCCGCGCGAGTTCTCATACAGGGCAAAGCCGTACTGCCCGGTACGCCGCTCGCCAGTAGTACCCAGCGAGATCAAGAGACTGACCGTATTCTGCACGATAGTGGTTGGGTTCACGCAGGTCACAGCCACCGCCAGGGCCAGGTCTTTCGTCTTGTCGACGGCGTAGTCGCGGGCTTTCTCGCCCAGCGAGCGGAAGTCGGGCGGGGCGTCCACGCTCCAGTTGCAGTCGACTTCTGGAGCGCTCGCGGGAGCCTGAATGGGCATGCGGGAAGGAGCGCAGGCGGAGAGGCTCTGAATCTGCATCGCCTCATTGTAGTGTTGCCGATCTGCGATGAAGGTTAGCAAGCCGTAAACATCAAGGTTGGCAGCCCGGGCACCAGTACGTGACCCGAGCCTCGGCCCCCCAGACCCGGCGCTGAATGGGGGCCCGGCAGACCCGGCAGGGCCGCCCGCCCATTTCGTAGACCCAGTGGGTGGGCCTAGCGCGCTGGGGCTCGCGGCGGCGATCGAAGGTGGTCGTGCGCTCCCAGCCGCCCAGGTTGGCCAGCAGGGCGTCCCGACCCCGCGCCAGCAAGCTGAGAACCGCCTGCGGACCGATCTCACCCACGGGGGTCCAGGGATTGTAGCCCTCGTGAGGCTCGAAGAAGCGCCCCTGCAGGGCCCAGTTGGGGTAAGCGCCCAGAAAGCAAAGCTCGCTCTTGTAGACATTGCCCAGCCCCGCAGCCACCCGCTGATCGAGCAGCACCTCGGCCAGAGGCCTGTCGGGCTGGCTCAAGGCGCGCTGACCCGCCACCTCGAGCGCTGGCTCGGGGCCGAGCAAATCCGGCCCCAACCTGGCGATGGGCAGAAAGATTGGCAGCTCACGAGCTTCGAACAGATCGGCGTTCTTGGGAGTGAAGCAGACGAAGACGTGCTCAGGGGTGGAAAGCTGCACGCGAGCATCGCGGGCCGACCCCTTCCAGCTCTCTTCGGGAGCGTAGCGATGCCAGCTTCCGTTCATTCCAAGGTGGACCCGCAGCATCATCTCGCGCTTGCCCTGCAGCGTGAAGAGGAAGTTCTTCCCCCTGGTCTCCAGGCTGGTGACCAGGCTTCCCTTCAGCCGCTCCGAGCCGACCACGGTGAGAATGCGAGCTCGCTCGAGCCTTTGCCCGACCAGCAGCGGTCGCATTGCGGCGGCCACCTTGTAGACCGTGTCTCCTTCCGGCACAGGGAACCAGGCTTCGCCGACCGCGGCGGCAGGCCTTCGCGTCGATCGGGAATGCGCATGCGCTGGGACTCGTGCGGGAGCAACCCGCCCGCATGAGGCGGCGTTCGACCCACATGCGCAAGAGGTCGTGCGGAGCGGGGAGCGCTCATAAGAGAGGCCCCCGGAAACCGGGGGCCTCTCAGCCTCAGGAGCTTTGAAGGGTTACTTCTGCTCGCTGCTCTTGTCGCCGGCGATGACCATGTTGTCGAGGTAGAACCCGTCCGCGGTCTGGCTCGAGTCGGCATTCAGGCGGAAGCGCAGCTGCACGTCCTGGCCGTCGTACTTGGAGATGTCCACCGAGCGGCTGCTCCAGTCGGAGGAACCGGTGAAGCCAGCCAGGCGCTCCCAGTTCTGCCCGTCCGTCGAGCCTTCCACGTAGACGTTGTCGTAGCGGCGCTCGAGGTCGAACTTGGTGTCGAAGATGAGCGTGCTGCCCTGGAACTGCTGCAGCGAGATCGGCCGGGTGGTCAACGAGGTGTTGGCCCGATCGGCGTAGTTCCCGCTGGGGCTGTCGGTCCAGACCTTGCCGCGACCCTCGGCGTCCACCTGGGCCCAGCTATCGGCCGGGATAAAGTTCTCGGCGCCGCCGTCCATGTTGTCCTCGAAGGCCAACTGGGCGGGAGGCAGGTTCACGCTGCCGGTGCGGATCTCGGAGGCGTTGCCCACGTTGTCGCGCACCTTGAGGGCGTAGTACTTGGTCCGCTCCTGGCCGGAGGGAACCACCGAGAAGCTGGCCTGCTCCAGAGTGCCCGTGGCGCTGGGCTTGGCCGTGGCAACCAGCTCGGCGTTGGAGAAGGACACCTGGCCTTCGGCCGCCTCGCCGTCCACGATGGGCTTGTCGGAGACGCGCAGCTCGTAGCTGCCCGCCTGGCCGCACCAGCCGTCGTCGCCGGTGGCGGTCCACTGCAGGGTGGCGCCGTTGGCGCGGGCCGAGATGGCGCGCAGGTCGTTGGGAGCGGCCGGGGCTACCGAGTCGTTGTCGAGGGCGTTGGCCGCGTTCAGGCGTCCGCCGCTGACCACCTTGCCGTCGAGCTGGGACAGCTTGTCCGAGCCGTTCATCAGGCGGGCCTTGATCTCTTCGTTGGTGGCGTTGGGATAGGCGGCGGCGATCAGGCCGGCCACGCCGGACACGTGCGGAGTGGCCATCGAGGTGCCGCTCATGTCGCCGTAGCTGCCCTTGCTGACCGGCACGGTGGACCAGATGTCCACGCCCGGCGCGGCGATGTCCACCGAAGTGGCGCCGAAGCAGGAGAAGTCAGCGAGCTGGTCGTTGCGGTCGGTGGCCGCCACGGCCACGTTGTTGGGCAGGTCGTAGCTGGAGGGGTAGTGCGGGCTGGTGTCGTTGTCCGAGCCCGAGTTGCCCGCGGCCATGATGTGCAGGGCCGGGCTGTTCTTGAAGGCGTCGTAGATGCCCTGATTGAACTGGCCGCCGCCCCAGCTGTTGGAGGTGATGCGGGCGCCCATCTGGGTGGCGTAGTTGATGCCGCGAATGATGCTGGCGGCGTCGGTCGAGCCCTGGTCGGAGAAGATCTTGACCGGCATGATGGTGGCCTGCCAGTTCACGCCCACAACGCCCTGGGCGTTGTTGCCGCTGGCGCCGATGGTGCCCGAGCAGTGGCTGCCGTGGGAGTGTCCGTCCATGGGGTTGCCGTTGTTGGCCAGGGCGTTGTAGCCGTGCACGTCGTCGATGACGCCGTTGCCGTCGTTGTCGATGCCGTCGCCCGGAATCTCGCCAGGGTTGGTCCAGATGTTGTCCTTCAGGTCTGGGTGGTTGAAGTCGGCGCCGGTGTCGATCACGGCGATGATGGGGCCACCCGCGTCGGTGCGCGCGCCGGTGCTGACCGTCCAGGCCTCGGGAGCGTCGATGTCAGCGTCGGCCGTGCCGTTGTCCTGGCCGCTGTTGTTCAGGCCCCAGAGGCGGGTGTCCAGGTCGTCGGGCAGGTTGACGCCTTCTTTGGGCTGGGAGCCATCCAGCGTGAAGGTGTGGTTGGGCTCGACGTAGGCAACCCGGTCGTCCTTGGCCATGACGGCCATCGCCTCGGCGGTGGACATCCCGGCCGGCAGCTTGAGCTGTACCAGCTCGCCGTCAGCGTTCTTGAACAGGTTGGGAAGATTGAACTTGTGCAGGGTGGAGGCGCCATACTCATTGGCGAAGCCGTCCACGTCCATCAGGCCGTTCTCGCCGGCCTTCAGCTTGACCAGCACCTGGCCTTCCACGTGAGGTCCGAGCTTGGACTCGAGCGATTTGGCCTCGGAGGCCACCGAGGCCTGCATGGCGGCGAGGTCCTGGCGCGAGGGCAGCGAGCTCGCCTCGACGCTGGCGCCGCGGCCGTCGGCCGGGCTCGAAGGGGCGGACGGGGCCGCCGACTGGGGGCGACTGAGTGAGCTCAGTCCGCTCTGGTGGTGGATCTGGGAAATCATGGTGGTCCTCCCGACTCTATGTTGTGCCAGCATCCTAAACCGGACGGGCCGGGGGGAAGGTGACCGGGTCGTTAACAGGCCGCCATGGTTTTCAGGCTTTTTTCAGCCGGTGTCGAAGGCCCGGGCATGCGAACGCTGATCCTCATATTCGTGGCTACTGGCTGGCTGGCCGCCGCCGAGACAGGCCCGGGCAAGACCTACCAGACTTACGCAGCGCTGGTACACAAGTGCGTGTCGCTCAAGGAGCTGTTTCCTTACTTTGACGACGCCCGGCGCAAGGAATTGTCGACTCTGGAGAAAGACGATCGGGAGATGATGCTGACCATGCTGCGCAGCCTGGCCCCGACCGAGGTGAAGGTGACCTCGGAGAAGGTTCAGGGCGACAGGGCCACCCTGGTGGCCCTGGGCAAGATCAACGGGAGGCTGGCGGACGGTCAGGTCACCATGGTCAAGCAGCAGGGCACGTGGCGGCTGGCGGGGGAGAGTTGGCAAGCACGCAAGTAGCTTGACCCTTCATGCTTAGTCGACTAGGATGAAGGAGTGAGTCGCACGGTGAACATGCACGAAGCCAAGACCCAGCTCTCGCGCCTGGTTGAGGCCGTGCTTGCAGGTGAGGAGATCATCCTGGCCCGGGCCGGCAAGCCGGTTGTCAAACTGGTGCCGGTCGAGGCCGCCAGCGAGCGACCTCTGGGCTTTCTCAAAGGCCGGCTGACCGAAGCGTTCTTCGAGCCGCTTCCCGAGGAAGAGCTGAAGGCCTGGGAATAATTGCGTCTGCTGCTGGACACGCATTGCTTGCTCTGGGCGCTGATGACACCCGAGCACCTGTCTGAGCGGGTTCGCAACCTTCTGCGCGACCCCCGGAACGAAGTCCTGGTCTCCGCTGCTTCAGCCTGGGAAGTCGCCACCAAACACCGACTTGGCAGGCTGCCCGAGGCCGAGTCCGTGGTCGGTGATTACCCGGGAGCGCTCGCGAAGTTGATGGCTCTAGAATTGCCGGTAAGCTCTTCCCATGCCCTGCTGGCGGGCAGCTTCTCGAACGCCCATCGCGATCCGTTCGACCGGCTGCTGGCCGCCCAGGCGACTCTTGAGCGAGTCCCGCTGGCCACACTCGATGGAGCCTTTCGAGACTTTCCAGTGCGAGTGCTCTGGTAACTCGAGTCCCCAGGGCGCTGCCTCAGGTGTGCACCATCCGCAGAGCCCGCCGGCGCACCAAGTAGGCCGCCCCGGCCACTGCCACGATCAAGAGCAGGTTGTCATACCACTGGCCCAGGTAGCAGCACATCCCCAGCACCAGTTGCATCAGGCCCACGTAGCCCAGCGCGAAGGAGCCCGCCTGGGCCCGGCTGCGAGCCTGGGTGGAGGCCAGCACGCCCAGGTAGGCGGCCAGGTAGCACGAGCCCAGCAGCCAGACATAGGCAGGTACGATGACCAGCGGCGCGGCGCTGCCCAGTTGGAGGGCCACCACAAAGCAGTAGAGCACCATGAAGAGCGATTCGCTCACCCGGTAGCGCCAGCCGAAGGAGGCCCAGCCATCCAGGAACTCCTCGGCCTTGATCTGGGTGAGCGCGAGCGACTCCAGCGTGCGCCGCTCGCGCTCCTCCACCAGCGAGGTGGACACGTTCATCGAGGCCATCAGGGGCTGCAGGATAAAGAGGGCGGGAAAGACATACCAGGCGATCTCGAGCCCCCTCTGGGGCAGGAAGAGCAAAGCCAGCGCCAACACCAGGAAGAAGAGGCCGTGGTGATAGAACAGCACCGCGGTCACGCCCCCGCCCGAGAGCTTGCGGGCCAGTCTTGCGCTCTCGCGGATCACGATGGGGTTCTCGTTGTAGGGCCGTTGAAATCGGTTGGTGGAGGGGCGCTTCTGGACTTCGGTCAAAACCGGGGCGGAATCTCCGCGCTGGAGCCACTCCAGGGCCAGCTGCCGGCAGGCCATCACGAAGCAGAGCACTCCCAGGGCCATCAGCAGCAGCCCGAAGCTCCCCCCGTTGGCCAGGCCGTACACGCCCATCAGGATGGAGGTGGCACCCCAGGCCACCCCGACCGGAGAATCCATGTCGATGCGATCGCACACCGCACAGACCAGGAAGACATTGCAGGCCACCAGGTTCACGACCAGACAGAGCCCGCACCACAGGACGGGAGCGAGGATCCAATCCGCATCGAAGGCCCCCCCAAACCTGATGTAGGCAAGCATCTGGCCGAACACGGCCAGGCACAGCCAGGGAGCGCTCTTGAGAGAGCTGACGAAGGAGAAGTGCACGACCGAGTCGATCCAGGCCGAGGAAGTCATCCTGGTGGTCAGGATCTCGTCCAGGCTGCGCCCGTAGCGCAGCATGCCGATGATGGACGCATCCTGGTAGGCCGTCAAGAACGGGTAGACCAGGGTGACCAGCGCTCCCAGCGTGAGCCAGACTCCAGCGCTGTCGGGATAGAGCCGGGCCACCGACCCGACCGCCGCGCTGGCCACCAGCGTGCAAAACAGGGCCCATTTGCGATAGCGGCGCCGGGCCGGACTGGCCAGCATCAAGGCCAAAGGCGGAGCCTCATAGGGAGCGATCGTCAGTTCTTCGGCCGGGCAAGCCGGATGAGTCATGCGCATCCTCCTCGGCTGTCTGTGCGGGAAAATTCGACAGCCTGGAAGCGGGGCCTTCTAGGTAGCGTCAGTTCTCCTCAGCAAGAAGACAGGTCATGCCAACGGGAACAAAATGCAGGTCGAGCTTCCCGGTGGCAGCATTCTACCGGTAGCCCGCTGGTAGACATGTGCCTGTTGCCGCAGGCCGGTTCGAGGTATTCTGAGTTCAGAAAGATTCAGTTTGAGGCCCGACGGGTGACCCCCCCCGACCGTCGGGCTTCAATATTTTCAACGTTCTCAGGCCGCTTCCGCCGGCTGTCCGAGTTGCAGCATCTCATAGCGGCGCACGAACTTCGGCGGCATGCGCGTGGTGACCAGATCTGCCCCCCGTCGCGGCTCGGTCAGCTGCTGCAATCCCTTCGAGCTCATATCGACGGCATCGTGGCCGATCTCGCCCATCTCGCCGGCGGCGGCCAGGAAGACCCCCACGCGGCTGACCCGCTGGCGCTCCACCGCGCCGCACTGGCCGCACTCTTGCTTGTCGGGACCTTTGGCCAGACCGCAGTCGGCGCACATGTTGATGCGCTCGAGCAGGCTGACGTTGTGCACCTGGTGCACGGGAGAAACCTGGATGGCGTCGGCCGGCGGCTTGAGCTGAAACTCGGGCGGCGGGGTCCAGAGCACATTGCCGACGTGATAGGAGCCCCGCGGTCCGCTGACCCGCTTTTCCTTGATCTCGGGCAGCTCCTCGTCGAGGTCCTCCAAGTTGTCGGACATGTCCAGCGCCCGCATGAGGCGCTGGCGATAGGCCTGCAGCTCATCGGGCGAGAGGTCTGCTCCGAACAGCAGCTTGGAAAGATTTTCCTGGGCCACCCGGGCCCGCTCGACCGACTGGACGCCGGCCAGTGGCGACATGCGCCGGAAAGCCATCGGGGAAGCCGACGAGCCTCCCCACAGGTTCAGGGAGACCCGGACGTTCAGCTCGGGAATAGCGTCCATCAGTAGCTCGCCCTCACTTCCTCATCCAGAATCTGGCGCGTTTCGCTGGCCCGCTGGCGCACCAATCGGAGCGTGTCGCAGGCCTCCTGGATGCACTCGAGTGCTTTTTCGGCCAGACCGGGGTCGCCTTCCTGGTTGCTGCGCATGATCAGCTCGGCTGCCTCGCCATAGAGGTTGGCCGCCTCGCGGGTGGCTTCGTCCAGGCTCTCCAGCCCCTCGGGGGCGGGATTGTCCTCCAGCTGCTGGTAGACCTTCTCCAGCTTCTCGGCCACCCGCAAGCCCACCAGGGCCAGGTCGTGGGGGTCGAACTCCTGACCGTCGCGCAACCCCCGGGCCACATCGCCTAGGTAGTCGGTCAGGTTCATGAGGGGGTCTCGTAGGCTTCGATGGCATATTCGAGCACGACCTGATCCTCCAGATAGACTTTGACCGGGTAGAATCCGGCGACGGGGAAGCTGAAGCCCTGCAGGAACCAGATGGACTGGTCCAGCGCGCGCGGGCTCTCGAGCTTGAAGGGCCGCTGGCCGGTGTCGAGCAGTGTCGTCTGGCCATCGGGAGCGGTGATCACCACCCGCTGCTTGAACTCGCCCTCGCCATCGCACCAGGCGTTGACCAGGAAGAACCCGGCGTCGGCCGGGAAGCGGTAGGGGAACGAGGCCAGCGGCAGGCGGTAGAAGACATAGTTGAAGCTGGGGGGGCCGTGGCGCTCGTCCACCCCCAGACAGGTCAGCGAATACTGCAGGCTGGGCTTTTTCATGCCAGCGCCTGGGCCATCTGGCTCAACTGGCGGGCCAGCACCCCGCAGGAAGCCAGCGACAATGCATTGGATTCACGGATCTCGGTGAGGGCCATCTCGTAGCGCCGCACCCGCTCGCCCAGGCTGGCCAGGAACTCGTCCGGGCTGCCGTGCTTGAGGCTGCCCAGGGCCAGCTTCAGCTGCAGCTGGCGAAGATCCATGATCAGACCCTCCAGTGCGATGGTCTCCCACTTGTTGTGGCCCGTCAGGCGAGCCAGGCGGATGCGCAGCCAGCCCAGCGCCAGGCGATCACCCAGAGCGTAGTAGTGCTGGGCCGCGCGGGGGATGTCCACCTGGGCCATCCGGCCTGCATCCACCACCCCCAACCCGCTGGGCAGATAAGCCAGAGTGGCGATGTGGCGGGCCAGCTCGCTGGGGAAACCGTGAGCTTCGAACTCCTTCTGGCGTGCGCTGAACAGCTCTTGCTCCTTGGCCGGCAAGAGGTCCGGGAAGCGCTGGCGGATGTCCAGCAGGGGCTCTCGGTAATCGCGCACGAACTCGCTCACGGTTCCTCGCATCCCATGGATGAGCAGCATCTGGTTGACCACGCTCTCGACCGTCTCGAGCACGCTCCAGAGCGCATCATACTGGGCGGCCGCCGGCACCTGGTTGTCAAGTCCGAAGATCTCGGTGATGAGCGGCTCGAGGTTGAGAATCTCCAGCGCCATCAGGGCCGCCCGAACCACCGCCACGGGAGTCGCGCCGGTGTTTCGGATGGTGCGATGGACAAAGGTGATGCCCAGAATGTCCACCACCCGATTGGTGAACTGGGTGGCGATGATCTCGCGCCGCAGCTGGTGATTCTTGATCTCTTCCGGGAAGCGCTCGCGCAAGAGGGTGGGGAAGTAGTGGGTCAGGTAGTGCTGGAAGTGCGGCTCCTCGGGGAAATCGGTCTCCAGGAGGCGCCGGAACAGCCCCATCTTGGTGTAGGCCAGCACGATGGCCAGCTCGGGGCGTGTCAGGCCCTCGCCGTTCCGCTCGCGCTCGGCGATGGCCTTGAGGTCGGGCAGGAACTCCACCTCGCGCTTGAGCCCGCCCCGCTCCTCGAGGTAGTCGATGAGGGTCGAAAAGAGCGCCATGTCTTGCCTGGAGCGTCGCTCGGCCAGGCTCAGAGCCATCGACTGGCAGTAGTTGTCCAGCAGGACCAGCGCGTTGACCTCGTTGGTCATCTCCTCGAGAATCTTGTTGCGCTCTTCCAGGGTCAGCTTGCCCGAGGACAGCAACGGCTGGAAGAGGATCTTGATGTTGACCTCGTGGTCGGACATGTCCACGCCGGCCGAGTTGTCGATCGCGTCGGTGTTGACCCGACCGCCCAGGCGAGCGTACTCGATGCGGGCCAGTTGGGTCATGCCGTTGTTGCCGCCCTCGCCGAGCACCTTGCAGTTCAGCTCATGGGCGTTGATGCGCACCTGGTCGTTGTTGGAGTCGCCCACCTCGGCGTTGCGCTCGCTGGTGGCCTTGACGTAGGTGCCGATCCCTCCGTTCCAGAGCAGGTCGACCGGCGCCCGCAGGATGGCCTTCACCAGGTCGTCCCCGCTCAGCTTCTCGGCCTCGATGCCCAGGGCCTTGCGCACCTCGGGGGTGAGGCTGATGGACTTGGCATGGCGCGGGTGCACTCCGCCCCCGGCACTGATCAGGCTCTTGTCGTAATCGTCCCAGGTCGAGCGCGGCAGGTTGAACATGCGCACCCGCTCGGCGTAGCTCTTGTCAGGGTCGGGATCGGGGTCGAGGAAGATGTGCAGGTGATTGAAGGCCGCCAGCAGTTTGATCTTGTCCGAGTAGATCAGGCCGTTTCCGAACACGTCCCCGGACAGGTCGCCGATACCTGCCACCGTGAAGGGCACGTCGAGGTTGATTCCGATCTCGCGGAAGTGGCGCTTGACGCATTCCCAGGCTCCCCGGGCGGTGATGCCTTCCTTCTTGTGATCATAGCCGTAGGATCCGCCCGAGGCAAAGGCGTCCCCGAGCCAGAAACCGTACTCGGCCGCCACCGAGTTGGCCGTGTCCGAGAAGGTCGCGGTGCCCTTGTCGGCGGCCACCACCAGGTAGGGATCGTTGTCGTCGTAAATCACCAGGTCCTTGGGATGGACGATCTGCCCCTCCACGATGTTGTCGGTCAGGTCGAGCAGGCCGCGAATGAATGTCTTGTAGCGCTCCACCACGTAGGCGCGCAGCTCGTCGCGGTCTGAGGGAGGATTCTTGAGCAAAAATCCGCCCTTGGAGCCGACCGGGACGATGACCGCGTTCTTGGTCATCTGGGTCTTCATCAGGCCCAGCACCTCGGTGCGGAAGTCGGGCCGATCGCTCCAGCGCAGGCCGCCGCGCGCCACCTTGCCGCCGCGCAGATGGATGCCTTCCACGCCCGGGCCGGCCACCACGATCTCGTAGAGCGGGCGAGGCTCGGGCATATGATCCACGGCTTGAGAGCTGATCTTCAGGCTGATCCGGTCGTGGCCCAGGAAAAAGCTGGCCCTCAGCGTGGACTCGACCAGATTGAGCAAAGATCTGAGGGTGCGATCCTCCGGCAGGCTGGTGACCCTGTTGAGCGCCTCCAGGAAGCGCTCCTTGACGGCATGACACTCGCTTCCGCGCGCTTCCACGCCCGGCTTGAAGCGGGCCTCGAAGAACTCATAGAGCAGACGGGCGCAGTCGGGGTGGTTCAAAAGCGTGTCGTTGATGAAGCGACGGCTGGTGGAGTCGATCTGGGAGAGATAAAGCTGATAGACTCGCAGCAGGGAAACCTGACGCACGCTCAGGCTGGCCGTCAGGATGAGTCCGTTGAGTCGGTCGTCCACCGCCCGGCCGTCGAGCAGGGCCACCATGGCCTCGCAGAGGAGGCAATCCGCCGCCTCGGGCAGAGGCTTGCGGTCGCGATTCAAGACGCGATAGACGTCCACCCCGCAGGCCGGCCGCTCCTTGACCTGGACGGCAAAGGAGAGTTGCTCGAGCACCACCAGGCCCAGGTTCTCCAGGAAGGGCATGGTGTCGCTCAGCGTCAGGTTGTTGCGGCGATGGTAGATCTTCAGCCAGCTGACCTCGGCATCGGAATGCAGGCCAACGAGGTAATCGCGATCCTCGAAAGCCTCCATCTGAGCCACGTCCTGGGCCGCCATGGCGGGCGTGTTGCAGGCCTTGTAGGCCTCGTTGAAGGCTCCCCGGTAGCGATCGGACAGCTTTTCGCCGGGACCCTCGCCAAACTGGTCCTTGATGTGCTCCTCGAGCAGGTCCTCCCAGGAGCGCGTGAGCGTGGCCACATCCGTCTCCAGGGCCTTCAGGTCGGTATCCTCGACTCCAAACTCGGTGGTCAGGAAGAAGTGAAAGCGAACCTGGGACATGTCCTCGCCGATCGAGAGCTGGTAGTCCACCTGGCGGGCCTTGAAGCGCTCCTGCAAGAGCTCTTGAATCTTGAGACGCACCCCGGCGTTGAAGCGCTCTCGGGGCATGATGACCATCACCAGAACTCCCCGAGCCAGCGGATCGCGGCGCACGGTGAGGCGCACTCGATTCTCCGCCTCCATCTGCATGATGGCGCGGATCTCCCTGAGCAGTTGCTCGGGCTCGCCCCAGAACAGCTCTTCACGAGGCAGGGAGTTGAAGATGCTGACGATCTGCTTGAAGTCGTGCGAGCCCTCCGGGCTGCCGTCGAGCTCGAGCACCCGGGCCATCTTGAGGCGCAGAATGGGAATATCCTTGCAGGGCGTGGAGAGAGCGCTGGAGGTGAACAGCCCGAGCAGCCTCAATTCGCCCCCTTCCGAGCGCTTGACCCCCACGTAGTCCATGCGCACCGGGCGATGGACCGTGGCTTCGGCGTTGGACTTGGTCACCACCATCATGGGACCCTGGGTGATCCGCTGGCGCAGGTTCTCGGGCAGGTCGGCAAGCGGGACCGGTTCCTGGTAACTGGACGTTTTGGCCGTGCCGCGCAGGATGCCCAGACTGGAGCCCTTGTCCATACTGAGCTTGTCATCCTTGATGGTGTACTCGCGATAGCCCAGGAAGACGAAGTTTCCCTCGCCCAGCCATTTGAGGAACTCGGCATACTCGCGCACCTCCAGGGCGCGCTCGGCACTGAGCGAGGCATCCTGGCTGTAGCGGGTGATGTAGTCAGCCATCCCCTCGGCTTTCTGACGCAGTGCCGTATAATCGTCGGTGGCCAGCACCACGTCGGCCAGCACCCGGCTGACCGCCTCGGTGAGCTCGCTCGCCTCGGCCGGCTCCAGGGGGTCTTCCATCAGATAGAGCTGGTAAGACTCCTGCGAAGGCTTGCCGGAGCCGCCCGAGCGCACCACCTTGCCCTTGTCGTCGCGATGGATCTGCAAGATGGGGTGCAGGTTATGGGAGACCTCGCGACCGTGGCGACGCAACTCGGCCCGCACCGAGTCGACCAGGAAGGGACGGTCGGCAAGATGGATCTCCATGACCGACCCGGGCCAGCTCCAGCCGTGCTCCTTGAGCTCGGGCTGGTAAACGCGTACCTTCACCTGCTCGGGGGGGCCCTGCTCGATGAGCTTCAGGGCCCCCATGGTTACGGCCAGCAAGCCATCAGGCTCGAACCGCTCCAAGAACTCGGGGTAGGCTTTGTCGAACAGGACCTCGCTGAAGCTGCGAATGAACGCGGCCTCCTCTCCGGTCACCTGCTCGAGGATGTAGGACTTGAGTTCGGCAAGGCTGGCCGCCATGAGTGTTCCTCCGGGTGAAAGTCCAGCGGTCCTTCTACGCGCCCCATCGGGGGCCTTCTGCGGAGCTTGCCCGGGATGATTCCCGTCATTTTTCGCGTCGGGCAATCCCTGGTATCCTTTTGTCGTGAGCCATCTTGGAATGCTATTGCTTGCGGCCCTGTTCCTGGCGCCTCCCCTGTTGGCCCTGGGAAATCTTGCTCGCTGGGTTTTCCGCCGCGAAAAGCTCTATCTGTTGAGGGGCCTGGCCTGGCTGACATTCTTTCTGCTTTGCTGCCTTCCGTTGGGCCTGATGCTCCGGGCATTCTGGCTGGCACGCCTAGAATCCAGGACAAAAGCCTGTCAAGCCAACCTCGAGCGTTTCCGTACCGCCGTGGAGTTCTACGCTGCCGATCACGAGGGGCGTGCCCCGCAGCGACTCAATCAACTGGTTCCCGACTACCTCAAGCTCATTCCCGACTGCCCTCTGGGAGAGACGGCCAGCTATCACCTGGTCGTCAACCGGCAGAAGATGCCGGAACGGTACACCTTGTTCTGCGCAGGACGCCATCGCGTGCAACCCCTCCTCGGCCCGAGTCCGCAGACCCGCTAAGGCGCCGCGCGGTGAAAACTTCAGGATGGCGCGGCGCCGTTCAACAGATTGTCTACACTCCCGCGCGTTCCAATTCTGAACAGGTCAACGCGCGGGAGTGTAGCAACGCAGGGAGGACTCGGAAGGAGAGAGAATCCACCTCAGGGGAGGATTGAGCCTGTGCGGATTCTATTGACGCTCTGTCTTGCGGCAACTCTAACGGTGAGCGCGACCGCCCAGGGTCCCTGCGGCCCTTGCGGACCCTGTGGGCCGTCGGGCCCGAGCGGTGGCGTGACCACTCCAGGTCCGATGCTCGGACCCGGCGATCGAAGCATGAACGACGGAGACCGCGATTCCGGCCCCGGGTCACGCATTCGCAGTCAGAAAGACCTTGATCAGTACATTCAAGATGAGTACGGAGGCGACTACACTCGGGCTGGCAATGATCCACGGGTTAAGGACTACTTCAATGGTCTCCAGGGCGAAGAGCGATACATCCTGCAAGACAGGCTGAGCGCCAATCACGACTACGCGAACCCCAAGGACCCGAGCATGCAGCGAATCACGGGCACCGCTTCCAACGACTATTACTGCCACGATTTTGCCTGGCGCCAGGGGGACAAGTCTCCTCCCGAGGGGGGACACCTCGACCCGAACCCGATCCTGGCCGACCCCGGAACGTACGGCTATACCCGTGTCACCACCCCTCAGGCAGGGGACATCGTGATCTACCATCAAACAAGCACCTCGGTGGCCGACCATTCCGGCCTGGTTGTCCGCGTCAGCGACGGCAATGTGCACATGATCAGCAAGGACGTCAAGAACTCGCTCTTCCGCCACACCCTGGACAGCCCCAACAACTATTTCCGAGGCGCTTATGGTGCCCAGGGGATCACGATTCTGCGCCCTGGCCCCTACGCGGTTCCCCCCGGGACAGCGGGCAACCCGCCCAGGCCGGCCGTCTCAGGTCCTTAATCAGGACCCTCGGCTTGACAGTTCCGCGCGCGGTTCCGTGCGCTGCAGAATCGGCTTGAACGTTCCAGCTGGGCGCGTTATCAGGGGCTGATGCAAAACCGATTGTGTAGGGCATCAGCCTGAAAAGCCCTGGGCGCGTTATCAGGGCGCGCCAGTGGCAGCCCAGGAGCAGATGGGGCACTCCTGTGGCCTGTGTCGCAGCGCCGGGCAGTATTGCCGCCCGAAGTAGATGATCTGCAGGTGCAGCTTGTTCCAGGCCTTCCGAGGAAAATGGCGCTTGAGGTCGCGCTCGGTCTCGGCCACGTTCTTCCCGCTGGAAAGGCCCCAGCGCCGGGCCAACCGGTGGATGTGGGTATCCACCGGGAAGGCAGGCTCGCCGAAAGCCTGGGCCATCACCACCGAGGCCGTCTTGTGGCCGACTCCGGGCAGGGCCTCCAGCTCCTCGAAGCTGCGCGGCACCTGACCCTGGTGGCGCTCCACCAGGAGATGACTCAGGGCTTTGAGGTTGCGCGCCTTGGAGGGGGCCAGGCCGATGGCCCGGATCAACTGGCGAATCTCCTCCTCCTCCAGCTCGGCCATGGCCTGCGGGGTACAGGCGCGAGCGAACAGGGCCGGGGTGACCTGGTTGACCTTCTTGTCGGTCGTCTGGGCGCTCAAGAGGACGGCCACCAGCAGCGTAAACGGGTCCTGATGGGCCAGGGGAATGTCCACGGTGGGATAAAGCTCGTCCAGGATGGCCTGAATGCGAGCCGGCTTCTTACGCACGACCGTAAGTGCGCGCGAGATCGAGCAAGAACTGCTCGTGCTCGGGCTTGATGGCCCCCTCGTCGTAGCGCCAGAGCCAGTTGTCGTGGCGGCGGCCGGGGAAGTTCATGCGAGCCTCGGTGCCCACCTCCAGCACGTCCTGCAGGGGCACCACCACCATCGAGGCCACGCTGGCGAACACACCGCGAATCAGGGTGTGGGCCACCCGTAAGCCGTCGGTGTTGAAGTAGCGCCGGAAGTAATCCTTCTGACCTTCGTCAGCGGTCTCGTACCAACCCTGGCTGGTATCATTGTCGTGGGTGCCGGTGTAGGCCACGCAATGGCTGTTATAGTTGTGGGGCAGGAACTTGTCATGGGCATCCGAGCCAAAGGCAAACTGGAGCACCTTCATCCCCGGAAAGCCGGTGGCCTCGACCAGCTTGAGGACGTCCGGGGTGATCAGCCCGAGGTCCTCGGCGATGATGGGCAGATCTCCCAGCACCTTCTTGACCCGGCGGAACAACTCCAGCCCGGGCGCCTTGACCCAACGGCCCTGACGGGCGTTCTTGGCCTTGCCGCTGACCTCGTAATAGGCGGCGAAACCGCGGAAATGGTCCACGCGCACGATGTCGTAGAGCCGGAAGGCAGCCTGGATCCGGGCCAGCCACCACAGAAAGCCATCCTGCTTCATCTCCTTCCAGCGGTAGAGGGGGTTGCCCCAGAGCTGTCCATCGGGTGAGAAGTAATCGGGCGGTACGCCGGCCTGGACGCTGGGCCGCTTGTCCTTATCCAGATGAAAGGCGTGCGGCGCCACCCAGGTGTCGGCGCTGTCCATGGCAACAAAGATAGGAATGTCGCCGATCACCCGGATGCCCTTGCCGTTGGCATAACTGCGCAGATGCTGCCAGCCACGCTCGAAGAGCCACTGGATGAAGCGGTGTCCGTGCACCAGCTCGGCCTGCTGGTGGCGGGCCCGGGCCAGGGCCTCGGGATGCCGGTCACGCAATTCGACCGGCCATTCGTTCCAGGCCTTGCCCCCCTGCACGTGCTTGAGGGCCATGAACAGGGCAAAGTCATCCAGCCAGTCGGGCCCGTGCTGACTGCAAAAGTGGTGAAAGTCCGCCTTCTGGGAGGGATTGGCCCGACGTTCGAACTCCCCCGCCGCTTTGAGCAGCAAAGGGAGCTTCCACTCATACATCTGGCAATAGTCGACCCCCCTGGGCAGGAACTGAGGATGGCCATCGAGAGCGGCGGCATCGAGCAGACCTTCCTCTACCAGGGTCTCCAGAGGCACCAGGTACGGGTTCCCCGCAAAGGAGCTGAAACTCTGATAGGGACTGTCACCATAGCTGGTGGGGCCCATGGGCAGGACCTGCCACAGCTTCTGACCGGCCCGAGCCAGGAAGTCGACGAACTCGTAGGCGACCTTGTTGAAAGAGCCGATCCCATAGGGGCCGGGGAAGGAGGTTGGATGCAGCAGAATGCCACTGCAACGGGGAAACTCAGCCATGAGGTCGGGGTTTATCGAGCGGAGGGGAATCCCCTCTCGGTGTCAAGTTAACATCCTGTCAATCTCCACGTAACGACCGCGCCGCCCCTTGCGCCTAGGATGCCTCAAAGCAACATACAAACCTGATGATTCAAGGGGGAGCTCCATGAGCACCGTTATCGTAAATTCCTCTCTGGCCAACATGGCCCCGCCCCGCGCCCGACTCGTGGCGCCTCAGGCGCAGCGCGCTTCGGGCAGCGCCGATCAGGTCCAACTGAGCGGCCTCAAGGCCTCCGAGGAGAAGCCGACCGACCGGAGCACCTCGGTATCGACGCGGGTCCTGGCCGGAATGGGCCTGGCTCTGGCCATGGGTGGCGCCCTGGCCGCCTGCACCGGTGCCGTCGCCGCCCCCGTGGCTCCTCCGCCCCCTCCGGCGATCACCCAGACCGTGCAGCAGGTCGGCATCCAGCCCATTTCGCCGCAGCATCAGGAGCTGATGAAAGAGGTGGCCGCGCCGAGCCTGACCGACAACCTGACCGCCAACCAGGTCCGCAACCGCTACGGGTCGGGCGTGGAGGATGCCATGGCCGAGGCCACTACCTTCCAGGAGATGCACACCCGGCTCAGCACCGTGGGCGAGAAGCTTCAGAGCTATGCCGATCAGCGGCCCGATGGCGGAAGCTTCGTCGACAACGGCAGTATCATCGGGGTGGAGAAGGACTCGGGCCGGACCACGGTCACCGTGCAAATGCCCGACTCGTCCGTGCAAGAAAGCGTGCGCAGCCGCTTCAGCCACACCGTGCGCGAGCGCGACTCGCGCGGCAACGTGGTCACCATGGAAGAGACTGCCCGCTTCGTCAAGATCACCGAGGACGGAGTCACCCGCACTTACCAGCGCCAGAGCGGCGACTTCGAAGTCGTCAGCGAGCAGGGGCCCCGCCTGCAGACCCGTCTGACCATCGACGGGGCTTCCATCCGCCAGGAGGTCAAGCAGACCATCTCGGGCTTCGCCGGCGACGTGATCGTGACCCGCACCACCAACTACGACGTGCCGGAGACCTCCATCATGGTCTACCCGCGGGTGCTGGTCACCGAGACCACCACGACCACCACGCAAGACGTGGAGTTCGGCGGTATCAATCGGGAGAGCATCAAGACCGAGGTCTACGATAATGGGAGCAGCCGCACCATTCGCAAGGGCGGGGACGGCAAAGAGCAGATCCAGGAGGAAGGCCCGGCCATCTTGATCGCCGGCGGTCGCTGAGCCTGAGCCCTTCCAGGCTCCCGAAAGCCCGTCCTCGGACGGGCTTTCTTGCTGAAGCGGCGAAATCAGAAAGGTGAAGGTCTTTCAGCTCGACCTCCGCTCGCTGGCGCTGCTCCGGGTATCCCTCGGCTTTCTGGTGTTGCTCGATACCCTCTTGCGCGCTCGCGACCTCGAGGCTTTCTACACCGACAACGGACTCTTGCCGCGGGCCGACCTGGTGGAGCGTCCCTGGGGGGACCCCTGGCTCTGCCTGCACCTGGGGGCCGGCGGGGTGGTGGGCCAGGCGGTCCTCTTTCTCCTGACCGCCTTCTGCGCCGTCCAACTGATGCGTGGCTGGCGCACCCGGCTGATGATCTTCGCTTGCTGGTTGTCGCTCAACTCGCTCTACCAGCGCAACCCCCTGGTCAACGACCGGGGTGATCTCGAGCTCATCCTGGTCTTGTTTTGGAGCTTTTTCCTGCCGCTCGGGGCACGCTGGTCGGCGGACGCGCGACGGCACGGCTCCCCGGCTGAGCCAGCCTGCACGTCGCTGGCCTCGGCTGCCCTGGTGCTGCAGTTTGCGCAAATCTACCTGTTTGCGGCTCTGCTCAAGAACGGGCTTCCCTGGTTGCGCGGCGACGCGCTGCTCCTGTCTTGCCGCAGCGCCCTCTTTTGCACCCCCCTGAGCCAGAAGCTGGCCGAGTATCCAGAGCTGCTCCAGGCCTTGACCCACCCGGTCATCGCTCTGGAGCTCTTGATCCCCTGCCTGCTCCTCTTTCCCTGGGCCAACGGTCCCATCCGCAGCCTGGGGGTCCTGCTGCTCGTCGTCTTTCACGGCCTGGTGGCAGCGCTCTTTCAGCTGGGCCTGTTTCCCCTGATCGGGGGGCTACTTCCCATCGGCCTTCTGCCCACCTGGTTCTGGGAAGGCCCCGGCCGCGGGCTGGACCGACGCTTGAGCGCCTGGCTGGTGGCGCCCACCTCGACTGCCCGGACCCTGCCCCGCTGGCAGTCGCTGCTGGTGGGCATCAGCCTGCTCTATACCATCGCCTGCAATCTCTTTCAGGTCAGCGAGCCGTCACCCCGACACATCCCCCCTGGCTTGCGCGATTTCGGTCGGGTTCTGCGCCTCGAGCAGCACTGGGATCTCTTCTCCCCGCTGCCGCCCTACGACGGCTGGTTCATCTTGAAGGGAGAGACCCCGGACGGCCCGTTGGATCTCTTGCGCGACCGCCCTCTCGAGGTATCCAGGCCGGCCGACCCCTCGGCCATATTCCCCAACCACCGCTGGCGCATGCTGATGATCAGCCTGCTCTTTCCCCCCGGAGAGCCCTTCCGGGGAAATTTCGCAAGCTACCAGGCAGGCCTGTGGAAGGCCCGCCACCCCGGGTCCAATCTGGGGAGAATTCAATTCCTCTTTGTGGTCCAACTGGTCGACGACCAGGGGAACCAACAGGATCCCTCGACGTGGATCCTCTGGGATAGCGGCTCCCAAAATCTTTCTGTACCGAATACAACAAAATCCTGAAAGGGATTGAGGACGCCACTCAGAATTCTTTCAATGAGTCGGATTGTTTAGTAGACTCATTGTGGGGGACAGAAGAGGAGCCGGCCTCAATGAGCATTGGGCTAAAGCGAGTGCAGAGCTTCTGTCGTAGTCGGCGAGGGTTCGGGTTGGTGGTCGTGCTGGGCGTAGCTGCGGTGCTGGCCATCTTCACCGGAGCCATCGGGGCCAACGCGGCCATGAACCTGCGCAGCGTCACCCGCCAGAGCAAGGTCGATCAGGCCCACTACGCCGCCTACACAGGCGTCCAGATCTCGATGAGCTGCATCAAGGAGCCCCCGGTCGACCCTGTCACCGGGGTGGTCATTCCCTGGCTCGAGACCGATCCCAGCATCATCGTCCAGCTACGCGACAACGTCAGCTGCACGGCCCGCACCTATCACAACATCGAGGGATTGAACGGGCGCTTGAATACCGCCGATGACGGCACCAACATCCCCCCCAACTGCTTCTACATCGTTTCGGTGGGCTCGGTGAGCCAGACCGTCAGCGCCAGCAGTTCCTCGATGGGTGCCATCGTGGCTCCCCTCTTCCCGGTGATCGACCACGCGGTCTTCGGCAGCTCGCTGGTGCAGGTCAACGGACTGGTCGACCACTTCGACTCGGCTGCCCTGCCCCCCGCCATCAACCCGGCTTGCACGATTCCCGGGGCGCCGGTGGGCACCAACGCCACCGCGGCCGCCAGCTTGCAGGTCGGAGCTGCAGCCCACATCGACGGCAATCTCCACCTGGGCGCGGGCGCCCCGACCACCGAAGCCGACGCGCTGACGGCCCTTCTGGCTGGCGGGCTGGGGACTGGCACCTCGACCGTGTTGGGCACCCCCAAGGCGATGCCCAACGCCGTTCGCCCCGATACCGCCACGGCTCTGGTCCCTTCCAGCGGCGGCTTTACCCTGGACGGGGGGCGCAGCTACTACGTAGCAGGCGACATGGTGCTGGACAACGCCCAGATTCAAATCAACGGCTCGGGCAATGCCGTGCTGTTCGTGAATGGGAACATCACCATTACCAACAGCCCCAACCTGACCCCTCCCCAGCGCCCCGAGCGGCTCAAGATCTTCTGCCTCGACCCGGCGGGCACGTTCTCGATGACCGGCAGCACGGGCTACTTCGTGCTGGCCGGCAACGGCAACTTCCAGGCCATGATCGGCTCGAGCACGCCGCCGGGCGCGGGACTGTTGGACAGCCAGCTCTACGGCGCCGTCCTGGCCGACTCGGTGACCGTCAATGAGGGCAGCGCGGTGCACTTTGACGTGGCCCTGGCTGACCCGGCCCGGGTGGGCAGCGTGGGCGATTTCTTCATTATCAGCATGACCAGCTCGGGCGGCCAGATTCTGCCCCAAAACGTGCTGACCGCTCCGCCCGCGGGTGGTCCTCTCGGGGCCACGGGCACAGCCGGCGGAACCGGCACCGCCACCGGAACAGCGGCCGGCACCACCACCGGAGCAGCGGCCGGCACCACCACCGGAACAGCTGCCGGCACCACCACCGGCACGGCGGCCGGCACCACCACCGGCACAGCGGCCGGAACGACCACCGGGACGACGTCCGGAACCACCACCGGG
Source organism: Candidatus Xenobia bacterium (assembly GCA_045863235.1). Classification (GTDB taxonomy): domain Bacteria; phylum Vulcanimicrobiota; class Xenobia; order Xenobiales; family QWHO01; genus QWHO01. Next base: position 66,302 of record BTUM01000029.1, read on the forward strand.
ACGACGGGCACGGCTACCGGCGGCTGCGGCTGTGGCTGCGGTGGCGGCAGCATGATGATGAGCGAGTAAGAAGGCTTGAGGCTGCGCGGCGGGCACAGTCTGCTAGAGGCCATCGTGGCGGCCTCGATTTTTGCGGTGGTCGCCCTGGCCCTGACCGGGGTCTGGGCCATGTACTACTCCGCCCTGGGCAAGTCCGCCAACACCCTGGCCGCCAATCACCTGGCCCGCACCGTGGTCGAGGGCGCGCTGGCCCAGGGCTACGACTGGATCGTCACCCAGGGCTCTCAGACAGGACTGGTGTATAACCTGGAGCGCCGGGTGCGAGGTCGAGTGGCCGATTGCCAGTTCAGCGTGGATACGGTGGCCGTAACCAATGTCGGTCGAAGCCTGATGCCCATGCTGCCCGAAGAGGTGTGCAAGTTCACCGTGACCGTCAAGTGGAAGGACGACCGGGGCAACCAGATCGACCCGGCCGGCTTCAACAACCAGGTAACCTACTCCACCTGGGTCTATCGCGGGGCTCAGCAGTGAGACGACGCGGACTGAGCTTGATGGAGACCATGGTGGCCGTGTTCATCATGGGCATCGTGGTCTGGGGGGCCTACGAGATCTTTCGAGAGGGCATCCAGTACTACCGCACCAACAACCGCGCCAGCAACGCCCAGGCCGACTGCCTGAATCTCCTCAGCAAGATGAGCCTGCAGATGTCCAGTGCCAAGCATGACCTTGTGCGCCACTACGATACCGGCGCCGTGGTGCCCGGAGTGGTCTTCGCCACCTCCCTGGCAGACGATGGCCGGGCCCACTATGACGAGCCCAACGGCAACAAGGTCTTCTGGCAGAAGCTGATCTGCTTTTACCTCGACACCAGCACAGGCAAGGTGTACCGCAAGGAGCAGGCGCTCCCCAACTCGGGCTCGATGCCCGGCGAGACCGGCACCAGCGATACCACCACCGTCGACGCCGAGCTGGCCAGTTGCACCACCAACTACTTTGCTGCCCTGAACACCAATCGCACCACTCTGGTGGCTCAGGACATCCGCTCGCTGAAGGTTAGCCTCTACGACCCGAGCACCGGCATGGTGCCGGGAGCCGGCGGAGCGGGCGGTGCCGGAGGCAAGCAGGCTTACGACATCGTGGTGGAAGCCGGCAATCCAACCGACATCGGACCCATGGGCTATTTCATCAAGCTCAATTCCCGAGTCTCCCCTCGAGGCTGAATCCCGCTGAGCCTTCTCTCCCTCGATTTGCGGGCTCTGGCCCTGTGGCGCATCGGGATGGGGGGCATCGTCCTGCTCGACGTGGGGCTCCGCTCGAGAGACCTGGTCGCTTTCTACACCGACGCGGGGGCTCTGCCCCGAGGGGTGCTGCTGCGCCAGCCCTGGCTCAGCCCGAGCTACGACATCTTTCTGGCCACGGGAGATCTCTTCGGAGCCCTGGCTCTCTTCGCGCTGACGGCCGCAGCGGCAGCCTGCTTGACGCTGGGATACTGGACCCGCCTGGCCGGCCTGGCGACCTGGTTCATGGTCAGCTGCCTGCAACTTCGCAATCCGCTGCTGCTCGACGGAGGCGACGACCTGCTGCGGGTGATGCTCTTCTGGACCCCCTTCCTGCCCCTGGCCGCGCGCTGGTCGCTGGACGCAAGCAGCCACCCCCGATGGCGAAGTCTCCCCGACCGCTATACCAGCCTGGCCACCACTGGCTACCTCCTCCAGGTCTGTCTGCTCTACCTGTTTGCGGGCCTGCTCAAGAGTGACGCAATGTGGCGCCAGACGGGAGAGGCACTGTATTACACCCTCAGCATCGACATGTTCGCGACTCGCCTTGCCCACGTAGCCCTCGGCTATCCCGAGTTGCTCCGCTGGCTGACCTTTGCCGCTCTGGCCCTGGAGCTGGGGTTCCCCCTGCTGGTGCTCAGCCCCTGGAAGACGGACCTGTGTCGGGGAGTGGCGGTTCTGGCAGGCTGGGCCTTCCATGTCAGCACCGCACTGTTGATGCATCTGGGGCTCTTCATGCCGATCGCGATGGTGAGCCTGCTCGGCCTGCTACCCTCAGCCTGGCTCGATCGGATCTTCCCGCCCGAAACCGGGCCCCGTTCCCAGGCAGAGCTGCCACCCGGCTATCGGATGAACTGGCCGGTGCGAGCGCTTCTCTGCCTTGTGCTGGCCTACCTCGTGGCCATCAATCTCCGCAGCCTGCAGCCAGAGCCCCCGAGGCTGAACCCGATCGTCCGCTGGTTCGGCATCCTGACCAAAGAGCATCAAGCCTGGTTTCTCTTCGGCCCGCGCCCCTTCTCAGATGACGGCTGGTTCTGGATCGAGGCCGTCGACGATGAAGACCGACCCGTCCGACTGCTGGGAGGCCCGGACAAACCGACCCTTGTCTCGGCCCAGTTCCCGAACCAGCGCTGGAGGCGCTGGCTTCAGAACCTGCGCGAGGACTATCCCGACCTGCGCGCCAGTTACCTGGACTTTCTCGAGCGCACCTGGGCCCGGCAGCATCCCGACCGCCCACTCAAAAGGATCCAGCTCATCTTCATGGAGGAGCTAACCCCTCCCCCCGGCCAGATTCCCCAGGCCGGGCGCAAGCTCCTCATCGAGCGCACCTACACCCGGCGCGTCCCCTTGCGATTCAATCTAGAAGTTCCGGATTAGCTGCAGGGTGGGCAGGATGGCGCTGATCACGATGAACCCTACCACCAAACCCATGCCAGCCATCAACAGGGGCTCCAGCAGCGCGGCCAGATCGGTCATGGCCAGCTCGACCTCTTCATCGTAAATGCGGGCGGCGTAGCGCAGCATGTCGGTCAGGCCGCCGGTCTCCTCCCCCACGCTGATGAGGTAGACGGCCGCCCGGGGAAAGATCTCCACGTTCCTGGCCAGGGCCTCGCCCAGGTTCATCCCTTCCACCATGTCCCGGCGGGCCGCGGTCATCTGCTGGCTCACCCAGACGTTGCCAGCCACGGCGGTGGCTCGGCTCATCGCGTCCACCATCGGCATGCCGGACTCCAGCATGGTGGTCATCGCATAGAGGATCCGCGTGGTGGCCATCTTCTGCAGCAAGGTACCCAGGATGGGCAGCTCCATCGGCAAGCGGCTGAGCTGGGCCTGCATCCCGGGTCGTTGGCGCAGGAATGCCCGCAGCCACGGACGGGCTGCCCACAGCAAAAACAGGCCCATGGCACCGACGATCAGGGTCGGAAGAAGAAGGGTCCGGGTCGCCAGCAGCAAGCGAGTGGGCCAGGGGAGGGCGATCTTCATGCTATCGAACATCGGCTGGATCATCGGCAAGAGAAAGAAGACAAAGAAGCAGACGCTGGCCATGGAGACCAGAAACAAGATGGCCGGATAGGTGAAGGTCGAGATCAACTTCTTTTGCATCTTGAGGTTCTTCTCGAGCAGATCGGCCAGGCGGTTGAGCAGGTCTTGCAGTTGCCCCGACCGCTCCCCGGTTTCCACCAGCGAGCAGTAGACCTCCGAGAAGACCCGCGGATAGCTGCGCAAAGCGCGCGAGAGATAGACTCCGGAATGAACCTTCTGGCAGACGTCCTCGAGAATCCGCCGCAATCCCTTGTCTTCCAGGCTCTCCGTAAAAAAGTTCAAGGCCCGATAGAGCGGGATACCGGCGTCCAGCATCGCCGCGAACTGGCGAGTGAAGGTGGACAGCTCCTCCAGAGAGGCGCGGGGAGGCCGATTGCCGGGAAGCAGCTGCTGAAACTGCAGCTTGAACTCCTCCACCGGCGAACTCACAGTGTTTATTTTCTGGATGCGACTTGAGAATCCTTGACAGGAAACTTTTTCTCAAGCGAGCGGTTGGATGGCCCATCTCAACCCAATCAAGGAGGACCCACTATGCGCAGCAACCTTCTGATCCTGGCCGCTCTCACCGCCCTGGCGCTGGCTCCGGCTCAAGCCCAGCCGGTCAACGAGCGAGAGCGAAATCAAGGCAGCCGCATCTACAACGGCGTCTCGTCCGGGCAGCTGACCCGAGCCGAAACGGCCAACGCCAGCCGCGACCTGGCCCGCATCCAGCGCCGGGAGAGCTACTACCGGGCCACCGGAGGGCGCTACACAGCGGCCGAGCGCCGGGCCACCCAGCATCAGCTCAACCGGAGCAGCCGACAGATCTATCGCCTCAAACACAACGCTCGCTGAGCTTCCATCGACCCTGTCAGGGAACGCCTCCGGCCCGGCTCCTCTCCGCCGCGCGCCGGGCTCGCTTCCCCCCGGCGCCCGTGGGCGCCGGGTGATTTTTTTTCACGACCCCAGGACTGCGGCCGCGCTGCTGCGAAATCTCCGGTCATGCGATGGTGGCGCCTGACGCTCTGGATGATGGCCTGGTTCATGACGACGGCCCAGACGACTTACACCGACGAGGACATCAAGGCCATGAAGGCCCGCTATGAACGCCCTCCCAGGCCGGTCATCTCGGAAAACCTGCCCAAGAAACTTCTCGAGCGCAAGTATGAAGCTCCTCGCCTGATCGACTGGATGCTGCCTTATCAGGACTGGGAGGAAGAGTATCGCCAGTATTTCCAGCGTCACTACCGCGACCCCCGGCTGACCTTCAAGCCCAGCGCCATCGTGATGCACTACACGGTCACCCCGGATGCCTTCAGCGTGCGCAACATGTTCGTGCGCGGCTGCACGATGAGCGCCGGCGACAAAGGCACGGTCTTCGGCCATGTCAGCGTGCAGCTGATGATCGGACCCTCGGGCAACGTCTACCAGCTCTTGCCGCTCGACCGACGCTGCACCGGAGCCTACGGCGTCAACCACGTGGCCCTCTCCATCGAGATGGTGGCCCGCAACGAGGCCGAGCTCTTGAGTCGTCCCGACCAGGTGTTCTCCAGCTTCTGCCTGGTTCGCTCTCTGATGCGCCAGTTCGACATTCCCGCCAACAAGGTCTATGCCCATTACGAAGTCAGCGCTGGCAAGTCTGTCGTGAGCGAGTACACCGACTACGCCGACGCCACCTATCCCGACCGCTATCCTCCCGCCAGCGCCCGCACCGACCCGGGCAAGACCTACATGCGCTGGCTGCGCCAGTACCTGGCCCGGGTGGGTCCGGCCCCTCAGGAGTAACGCCCCGGTGAAGATTCAACCCACCCCCGAGCAGCTGGCCTGCCTGGATCCACTGGAAAAATTTCACTTCCGGCTGGTCGACACGATCAACCGCGCGAGCTGGTTTCCTGACCTGGCCTCGCCCTTCAACTCGGTGATCTCACGGCTCTGGGTGGAGGCCTTCATCCGCAACCTGGTCCAGGACCACGGGTTCGACAACTTCAAGCGCATCGACCCGAACAGGTCCGTCTTGCTGGTCGCCAACCATCGCTCGTTCTACGACCAGTATTCCATCATGGCCCGGCTCTACACGCTCTTTGGCAACCATCACCGCATTTTCTTCCCCATCCGCTCGCCCTTCTTCTACGATTCGCTGCTGGGCCTGGTGGTCAACCTGTCCCTCTCCTTCGGGGCCATGTATCCGCCCATCACCCGAGATCCGCGCCGCATGGCCTGGAACAGCTTTGCCATGGACCTGCTGGTCGAGCTGCTGCAGGATCGTCGCCACCTGGTGGGCTTTCATCCCGAGGGCAAGCGCAGTCAAGATCCCGACCCTTACGCCCTGCTGCCCGGCAAGCTCGGCTGCGGCATGGTGATCCACAAGTCTCGACCCAACGTGATTCCGGTGTTCCTGCAAGGCTTCCCGCGCAGCGTGCTGAGCTGGCCCCTCAAGAACCTGACCCGGCCCCGGCCGGTGGTGCACATGGTCATGGGAGCGCCCATCGACTTTTCCGAGGAGTTCGCCGCCCCGGGTGACCGGCGCACCTACCTGCGCATCGCCAAGAAGACGATGGCCGGCATCGCCGAGGTGGCCGAGCGCGAGAAGGCGATTCGAGCCGAATGGGAGACCTGATGAGAAGCATCTTGCTGATGGGACTTCTGACCGCGCTGGCCTGGGGCCAGGAGCTTCCCAAACCCGAGGGCACCTGGCAGATCGCCCACACCGATGGCAAGCCCATCGTGCTCGAGCTCAAGGCGGATCACTCGGCCACCAGCGACTGGGGGACCGGCGAGGTGGGAACCTGGCTGGTGCTGGACGCAAAGCTGTACCTGGACTGGACCGATGGCTGGCGAGACGTGATCTTCTGGCAAGACGGCCAGCTGGTCAAGTGGGCCTGGGGGCCGGGCGTGGAGCGCACCGGGCCGCCCACCAACAAGACCTCGGCGAGAAAACTGGATGACAGTCCCTCGCATTGAGTGTGCGATGAATTCTCAACAGGTTGAACTTCGTCGCATCGCCCGTGCCACAACACTTTGGAAGCGGTTCGAAACAAGTTTCTCACCGCACGTTTCGTGGCACGGTCAATGCGACGAAGTTTAGCTGCACTCTCGACAGACCCCGGCCAGGGTCAGGTGGTTGACGTCCAGCGCAAACCCGTAGCGCTCCTGGATGAGCCGGGCGATCGAAGCCAGCTCCTCGGGGCCGATCTCGGGACCGTGCTGGCAGACCCGGCAGTGCAGGTGCCCGTGCAGGTGGGCCGGGTCGCGCAGCGAGTAACGCACGGTGTCCTGGCCCGAGTCCATCCGGTCCACCAGGCCCGCCTCGAACAGCCCCTCCAGGGTCCGGTAGACGGTAGCCAGGTTCAGGCCGGGCAACCGGTCCTGAGCCTTCTGAAAGAGCTCTTGGGCGGTCAGGTGATGGTGGCCCTCGACTTCGTGCAACAGCTCGAGGATGACCGTGCGCTGGGGCGTGGCCCGCAGCCCCTTCTGGCGGAGGAGCGCGGGCATCATTTGGGCTTGAAGTCGAGCGAGGCGGAGTTGATGCAGTAGCGCAGGTGGGTGGGCCCCGGACCGTCCGGGAAGACGTGGCCGAGATGGCCGCCGCACTGGCTGCACAGCACTTCGGTGCGGGTCATGCCGTGGCTGACATCTGTCTCGGAGGCCACCGCCTGCTCGTCCACCGGCTGCCAGAAGCTCGGCCAACCGGTGCCCGAGTCGAACTTGGTCTCGGAAGAGAAGAGCGCGTGCCCGCAGCCGGCGCAAAGATAGGTGCCGTTCTCCTTGTGGGCGTAGTACTTGCCGGTAAAGGCGCGCTCGGTGCCTTTCTCGCGCAAGATGCGATACTGCTCGGGTGTGAGGCAGGTTTGCCAGTCTTTCTCCATGATTTCTGGCTTCGGGCGTCAGGCCCGAACTCCTCGGGGCATGAAAAAGGGGCCCCTCGGGGCCCCGTTTTCGTGCCTCTCAGGGTTGCGCGGGAGGCTCCTCGCTCCAGGTGGGGGTCTCGGCCGGACTCGGCGGCGAGTCGGCTGGATTGAGCCCGGTGCCGGCCGGATTGACCTCGAGGCCGTGCATCGCGGGCTGCAGGGGGCGGCCACCCAGCGGCAGGAAGCCATACTCGGGAGCTACCTGCTGCAGGATGTACATCGAGAAGCTGCGCGCCGCCACCGTAACCGGGGCACCGAACAGAGCGAAGACACAGATCCAGACGATGATGAAGAGCGGCACCGCGATACAGGCGCACAGGATCCCGATCGTCGTCCCGCCTGCATACCACAGGGCTGCCGTGGGAACGGCCAGCACGATGCCCACCACCATGACGACCAGCAGGCCGGCCAGGCTGGTGGCGATGCCGCCCGCCATGCAGAGGAAGAAGTGGATCACCATGTAGCCGATCCAGCGCATCTTCTGGGCTTTGAACATGGGTTTGAAAAGCGCCCAGGCCTCGTTGGCGGTGATGTTCTGGCGATACATCAGGGGCACCACGATCTCCTGAAAGTAGCCGTTGACGAAGCACAGAGGGATCAACAGGGCCAGGAACCAGAAGAAGAGTGGAATGAGCAAGAGAAGGGCGCCCGAGTTTCCACCCTCGGCCATCACGGCGACCACTCCGAAAGGCACTCCGCAGAGCAGGCCGAGAAGCATCAGCGTGACAATCACAAAGCCCACTCCCCACCAGAGCACCGACCAGCCCAATCGCGACAGGCGGCCCCAGGGCTCGACGATGGCTTCGCGGTCGTGCACGATGTTCTCGACTAAGATGACACGCGCGAAGTTGCTGGCGAAGGTCATTCCAACCGCGAACACCATCATCGCCAGGACAAAGAGAATGATCAGCGCCATGTAGGGCTTGATGGACTCGAGGCCGTCGCCCGCCTGGGCGCCCAGACCCAGCGCCCCAGCCAGCGAGCAGCCCAGCATCACCCGCATGGACGAGTCGTGGTGGTCGCTTCCCTTGAAGAGCGAGCTGAAATCGCCCCCTCCCCCGCCCCCGCCGCCGCCGCTGTTGGCTCCGGCCAGGACACTCAAGAAGGCGTAGTTGCGCCAGCGCACTTTGGAGCGCCGCTCCCACAGGAGATACTTGGTCCGCTCGATGGCGTTGTTGATTGCATCACCGTATTCCATACCCGAACAATTCGGGCGGCAGGAGCCTCCCCCCTGCGAAGCGACAAACAGCTTGATGAGCCTGGTGGGAGTGGATACCGGCGGCACCTTTACCGATCTGGTCTTGTTCCAGGACGGCCAGCTGCATCTGTGCAAGGTCAGCACCACCCGGCCCTCGGCCGCCCCGGGAGTGTTGCGCGGTCTGGCTCGTCTCAACCCCCGACCGGGCTTCGAGCTGGCCCTGGGCACTACGGTGGGCACCAACGCCTTCCTCGAGCGCCAGGGGGCACGCACCGCCTTCATCACCACCGAGGGCTTCGCCGACCTGCTCGAGCTCGCGCGCGGCACCCGTCCCGACCTCTACGCCCTGGTCCCCCGACGCGAAGAGCCGCTGACCCGACTGACCTTCGAGGTGAAAGAGCGCGTCTCGGCCGAGGGCCAGGTGCTCGAGCCCCTGGTGCTCGACGATGAACTGCCCGACCGCCTGCGCGCGTTGAAGGTCGAGTCGGTGGCCGTCTGCTTGCTCTTCTCCTTCCTCCGCCCCGAGCACGAAAAGACCCTGGGCCAGCTCCTCCAAGACTTCCCGGTCTCGCTCTCGCACCAGGTGTGCGGCGAGATGCGCGAGTACGAGCGGGCCTCCACCACCGTGCTCAACGCCTACCTCCAACCCGTGCTGGCGCGCTACCTGCACGAGCTCGACCGCGAGCTCGAGCCGCTGGGCTGCAAGCAATTCTTCGTGGTCCACTCGGCCGGCGCGGTCATGAGCGCGGGCGAGGCGGCCGAGCGGGCCGTGGCGGCGGTGCTCTCGGGGCCGGCCGCGGGGGTGCACGGAGCCTTCGAGGTGGCCCGCCAGGCCGGGTTCGACCAGATCGTGACCCTGGACATGGGGGGCACCTCCACCGACGTCTCGCTCTGCCCCGGCCAGGTGGCCTATACCGCCGAGGGCGAGTTGGAAGGGATGCCGGTGCGCCAGCTGATGATCGACGTGCACACGGTGGGGGCCGGGGGCGGCTCGCTGGCCTGGCTCGATGCCGGCGGCGCCCTGCGGGTGGGGCCGCGCTCGGCCGGCTCGGATCCCGGTCCGGCCGCCTACGGCAAGGGCAGCGCTCCCACCGTGACCGACGCCCTGCTGGTGCTCGATCGCATGCCCACCGAGCTGGCCGGGGGCGAGATCGAGCTGGACGCCGCCCGCTCGCACCAGGCCCTGGCCGGCCTGGGTCTGGGCCCTCCCGAGGAGGCGGCCGAAGCCGTGCTGGCCGTGGCCGAGGCCCACATGGAGCGCGCCCTGAGGGTTATCTCGCTGGAGCGGGGCTACGACCCCGGCAGGTTTACCCTGGTGCCCTACGGGGGGGCCGGCCCGCTCTTCGCTGCCAGCCTGGCCGAGAAGCTGGCCATGCAGCGAGTGCTGGTGCCGCTCTATCCAGGCGTGCTCTCGGCCCTGGGGGCCCTGGTCGCCCCCTGGATGCGAGAGTTCGCCCTCTCGCGCCAGCAGCCGCTGGAGCAAGCCACGATGGAGGCCTGCCAGCCGCACTACGCCGAGTTGGAGGAGCGAGCACGCCAGGCCATGGGCCAGAAGCTGCGCTTCGAGCGCCTGGTGGACCTTCGCTACCGGGGGCAGGGGTTCGAGCTGACAGTGCCCTTCCGGGGTGACCTGAGGGCCGCCTTCCAGCGCCGCCACAAGCGCCGCTACGGCTATGCCCGCCCCGAGCATCCTCTGGAGCTGGTGACCTTGCGCCTGCGGGCTACCCGGCCGCGCCCCCGCCCCCGCTTTCTGGCTCTGCCAGCTCGCGAGCGCCTCCTCAGAGGCACGACATTCCGGCGCTCGGAGCTTGTTCCCGGCGACCGCTTCACCGGACCGGCCCGCATCGAGCAGCTCGACTGCACCACCTACCTGCCGGCCGGCTGGCAGGCCCGGGTGGATCCCCACCTCAACCTGGTGCTGGAGCGCTCATGAAAGACCTGGCCGTCTTCCACAGCCTGCTCGAGGGGATTGCCGAGGAGATGGGCGCGGCCCTGCGCCGCTCGGCCTTCTCGCCCAATATCCGCGAGCGGCTCGACTTCTCGTGCGCTCTGTTCGACCTCTCCGGCCAGCTGTTGGCCCAGGCGGCCCACATTCCCGTGCACCTGGGCTCGATGCCCCAGTTGCTGCAAAGGCTGGCCGGCGAGGTCGAGATGGGGCCGCGCGACATGCTGCTGGTCAACGATCCCAGCTGGGGGGGCACCCACCTGCCCGACCTGACCCTGGTCACGCCCCTGACGCTGGGCACACGGCGACTTGGCTATGCCGCCTCGCGCGCCCACCACGCCGACGTGGGAGGCATGGCGGCCGGCTCCATGCCGATGTCGCAGGAGCTGGTCCAGGAAGGGCTGATTCTTCCCCCTGTGCGATTGCTGGTGAACGGACGGCGCAACGCCGACGTCTGGGCTCTCTTGCTGCGCAACGTGCGCACCCCCCGCGAGCGCGAAGGCGACCTGCTGGCCCAGGTGGCCGCCAACCACACCGCCGTGCGCCGGGTGGGCGAGCTGGCCGGACGGGTCGCCTGGGAGAGCTCGTGCCGGGCCCTGCTCGAGCACTCCGAGCGACTGGTGCGGGTCGCTCTCTCGGACCTCCCCGCCGGTAAGGCTCGGGCCGAGGACTATCTCGAGCACCGAGGCCAGCGGGTCCCCCTGCGGGTGGCCCTGGAGATCTCGCCGGGGGGCCTTTCCTGTGACTTCACGGGAACCTCGCCCGCCCTGCCCGGAAACCTGAACGCGCCCCTTCCGGTCACCTCGGCGGCCGTCTACTACGCCGTTTTGTGCCTGCTGGGGGGGCAAGCTCCGGTCAATCAGGGAGCCTTCCGCCCCATCACCATCCAGGCTCCCGAGGGCTCGCTCCTGAACCCGCCCCCCTGGGCGGCGGTGGCCGCCGGCAACGTGGAGACCTCGCAGCGAGTGGTGGACCTGGTCTTCCAGGCCCTGGGGGAACTGGCCCCCGAGCGCGTGCCCGCCTGCTCGGCCGGCACCATGAACAATCTGGTCATGGGAGGGCGCGACTGGGCCTACTACGAGACCTCGGGCGGGGGAGCCGGGGCGGCCCGAGGATTGCCAGGTGGCTCGGGGTTGCAGGTCCACATGACCAACACCCGCAACACCCCGGCCGAGTCGCTCGAGTCCGACCACCCTCTGCGGCTGCGCCGTTACGCGCTGCGCCGGGGCAGCGGAGGGAAGGGAGCATTCCCGGGCGGGGACGGGCTGGTCCGCGAAGTGGAGTTGCTGCGTCCGGCCACCGTTTCGCTTTTGGCCCAACGGCGCGCTTCCGGTCCCCCGGGGGCCTGCGGAGGCCAGCCAGGCCAGGTCGGATCCGACACCTACCGCCTGCCGGGAGGCCACCCGCAGCCGCTCGATCCCCAGTCCAGCCAGGACTTTCCGGCCGGGACGATCCTCCGCCTGGAGACGCCGGGAGGAGGCGGGTGGGGGAAAGCTCAGGGCTGAGCCGAAGAATGCCCTCGCGTGTTCCTCTTCAGCAAGCCCCCCAATTATGACCAGAAGCGGAAGACCCAGCGCGTCAGCTGCAAACTGGCCACCATCTGCGAGCAGGGCAAAGCGGCTTTCAACGCCACGGTGGTCGATCTGGGGAGTCAGGGAATGCGCTTGATCGTCCCGCGCAAGCTGAAGGCCGGGACCCGGCTCAACGTATCGGCCGCCAAGGGGGATGTCGAAGGCAGGAGCGTCACCTTCGAGGTGCGCTGGTGCCGGCAGAAGCGCTTCACCTCCAGCATCGAGGTGGGGGGGCTGTATCGCTCGGCCCTGGAGGGGAGCTGGGTGGAGCGAGCCCTGCGCGAGCTGGGGATCAAGCGCGGGGGGAGCCAGGAGCGCCGCCGCTCGGTTCGGGCCGCCGTCAACCAGGATTTCACCCTGTCGGTGCAGATCAACGGCACCCTTCCGGGCAAGGTGGAGAACCTTTCGCTGGGCGGGGCCCAGGTGGTGATGGGCCACCCGCTCGGCAACGAGCTACTGGACGTGGTGCTCGGGCCCTACTACCACCTCAAGGCCTTGAAACTGAAGGCCGAGGTGGTGCACGAAATGAGCTCCCACTTCGCGGATACCTGGTACTACGGGCTGACCTTCAGCCACCTGACGCCTCCCCAGCGGGCTCAGCTCAACCAGTATGTCGAGCACCTGCTGAAGGCCCAGGCGGAGAGCTAATGTGCTCGCACTTTGGTTTAGCACAATCTGACGAACGTTAAGTGCAAGACCAAAGGCCTTGCACTGAACTTAGATCAGGCCCTTTTTCATGGCCAGCACGGTGGCTTCGGTGCGATTGTTGACCTGCAGCTTTTGGAAGATGTTGGAGATATGGTTGCGCACCGTGTGCTCGCTGATGGCCAGCTCGGAAGCGATCACCTTGTTGGGCTTGCCACCCGCCACCAGCTTGAGGATCTCTTGCTCGCGCGGGCTCAGGGTGGCAAACAGACCCGGCTCGAGCCCCTCGCGGCGGGTCATCTCCGAAAGGTGGGAAAACTCGGCCAGCAGCCGGTCGGCCAGCATCGGCTCGAGCAGGTTGCCCTCGTGGAAGACGCGACGGACGGTGTCGAGCAGTTCGTTGGAGCCGGTATCCTTGGTCAAGAAGCCGCTGGCGCCCGCCTTGACGGCCTGAAAGATGGAGGCCAGGTCGCGCGAGACCGTCAGGATGACGATCTTGGTGGTGGGCAGCTCGGCCTTGAAGCGCACGCAAGCTTCGATGCCGTCCATCCCGGGCATGTTCAGGTCGAGCAGAATGACGTCGGGAGCCACCTCGCGGGCCAGCTCGAGGGCCTGGTGGCCACCCGAGGCTTCGGCCACCACTTCGATGTCCTCATGACCGCGCAGCAGGCTTCGAATCCCTTCCCGGAACAGCAGGTGGTCGTCGACGACCATGAGGCGAATGATGGCCGGTTTCCCCCCTTGCACTGTGGTAGGACTCTTGCGTTCTTTGCTCATGACCCCCGCGTTCCCTCTTCAAGTTCTGACCGTGCCCCGTCACGCTTCTTCCTTCTGCCCCCCCTGCACAGCCCCCCTCCCCTGGCCGGTCCTAAAGGGAAGGCTCTGCCACCTTGTAACATGGATTCAAGGAAGTTTCTCACTCTCGATCATTTCTGGGCGATATTTCAGCGTTTGAGGCTCTGACCGACATCGCCCTGGTTTACACTGAGATAAACCACCCCTTCCATCTGGGCCATCGCCCCGGGAGCGGGACGCTGGCTGACCACCGTGCCAATTGGATAGCGGCGATCCTGGCGCACCCCCTCGAACTGCCAGGCGAGTCCGAGCTGACGCAAGAGCTGCTGGGCTTTCTCGGGCTCGAGCCCGTAGAGGTTGGGGATCTCCACGTAGCGGTAGCGCCGGCAGAACTCCCTGTATGCCTGGTAGAGATTCCGGGTGGCCAGCTCGGGGTCGTTCTGGGCCGGCAGCACCAGGCACTCGCGCTTGCCGCGCCGCTCGCGGTCGAGGTTGTGCCGGAAGGCGAACCAGAGGATGAACTTCTCCTCCAGGTCGGTCTGGGGCACCATGTAGAGCGCGTTCTCAGCGAGCTCGGGCTCGATCATTGTAGCCGCTGGATTCGAGTCTCAGGCAGGGGAGGCCTGCGGGCCTTCCAGAAGCTGCGGTGATGGACGGCCCGCTCACCTTCGCCCGCTTTCAAGAGTTCATTCGCTCGCGCTACCACGAGCGCGATGCCGCCCGCGGAACGGCTGCCAACTTCATGTGGATGATGGAGGAGATCGGCGAGCTGGCCACCGCCCTGCATCACGCCTCGGAAGCAGGCTCGGAGGAGCTGGCCCAGGAGTTTGCCGACGTACTGGGCTGGCTGACAACCCTGGCCAACATGCACGGGGTGGACCTGGAGCAGGCCTTGCGGCGCAAGTACCTCGACCGGGGCGGGGAGCTGCACAAGGCTTGAGCATGGGCGACGCTCTAGAGGCCGAGCGCCTGGAGCGTGAGCCGATCCGCCTGGCAGGTCACCGGCAGCGTCCGGGCCAGTTGGAACCGACCCAGGCTCTCGGGGTCGAAGCCCGCCTCGGGGCCCAGCTCGCGCTGCAGCGCCTCTTTCACCTTCTCGGGGTCGGCCCGCTCGATAGCCTCGAGGTCCTCCAGGCTCAGCTCCGGGCCCACGATGGTCACGCTGGTCCCCTCGGCGATCTCGGGGTGGGCGAACAGCTCGTCCATGTCCTCGTTGCGCAAGGCCATGCAGCCAAAGGTCCAGTTGGCGTGGATCCCCTTGCCGTGGATCTGGATCTCCCCGCCGATGTCGGGGTTGCCCTCCAGGAGCCCGTTGCGCTTGAAGAAGTCGTAACGCTGGCGGTCGATGGCATTGGGGTAGTCGATGTCGTAAGCCCGGTAGTAGGTGGCTTCGGGCTGCAAGGAGATGATCTGGTAGCGCCCCTCGGGAGTGGAGGCGTTGTCGTAGCAGACCTTGCGCTGATGATACTTCTTCCCCATGGCGATGGGGTAGCGCTTGACCCGCTTTCCCCCATCCTGCACCTCCAGGAAGAAGCGGCTCTTGTCCACCAGCAGGGAGGGCCGCTGCAGGGATGGCAGCGGGCGGTCGGGCCACTGGATGGCGACCTCGTTGGAGACGCGCTCACCCAGGCGCAGTCGGTAGTAGCAGGTCACCCCATCGGGCGCATCCTGGTCGAAGACGGTTCCCTCGGGCGCGTCCAGGGAGACCTCCCGCACGGGGTGGCGACCGGGGACGGCGCCCGAGGAGGTGGAGACCAGCAGCCTGGGGGGCTCCGGGGCGTGGTAGGCCAGCTGGCGCTCTTTCTCGAGCGAGAGCTTCAGGCTGGCGTCGGGCTGAAGGCTGACCTGGGGTGCAGGGGCGGAGTGCGGGGAGCGCGCCGGCTCGGGCCCCGCCTGGCACCCGGCCAGCAGCAGGACCAGAGCCAGCAGGACCGTCCGCCTCAAGTCAGCGGACCGAACCCCATCAGCTTGAGCAGAGCCGTGAGCACCCCCGTCAGGCCCTCGCCGGCGATCAGGCCGGAGGCCAGCGAGAAGCCCAGAGCCGTGGCCGCGGCTGCGTTGCGGCGTTGCCAGGCGCTGTAGAGCAGGGCTCCGGCGCACATGGTCAGGCTGTAGAAGGGCTGCACGATGAAGGCGATGC
>BTUM01000030.1:0-81542 GCA_045863235.1 Candidatus Xenobia bacterium
CCAGGCACACCCATCCCAAACGCAGCCGGGCCGCGCTCTCGAGGCCGATCAGACGGTGGCACTCCTCGTCCAGCCGGACCAGAGCCTCCAGGAGATCCGCTTTATTCAGGCAGACATCGTCCATAGCATAAGATTACACGATTCAACCTGCTGAAGTCAAAACGGGTGATCGCAAAAAACGGCCTGGTTATGCGGGAAAAGTGACGCGTTTGAAGTGGGTTTCCTGGAGGTTTTGGAGGGCGTTGGAGGGCAATCTGCCTCAAGCCGGCTCAATGGCCTGGAGTGGGGCCCTGAGGGCTCGTATGGAGGCGTTCCAGGCCGACTCTCCAGGAGTCCCAGAACTGGCGTTCGAGTTGTTAGAGTTTCTTAACAGTTGGCTCGGAGGCCCGCTCAGCGACCGGTGGCAACTAGCCGATGACCTGGTCAGCCTTGCTGCTGAGCACAAGAACTGGCTCAAGAAGGTCGAACGATGATCAGTCCAGTCTGAGATCGCGGACGAACTGGGTATCCTCGTGCAATCGCTCCTGGGGAACACCGCTCTGCTGGCTGACGATTCGGGTCACCTGATGCCAGATTTGAGGGAAGTCGGAGCGACAGGCGTGGGGATCTCCCGTCAGGAGATCGAGTCGGCGTAGAACATACCTGTACAGGTCGCCCACGGTGACAAGACTTTCGGCATCGCGATCCACGATCGCGATGTTGAACTCGGTTTCAACCGCCATCACGATCTCAACCGTATCGAGGCCCATCGGCGCGTCAGCCGAAGATTCGCTGCCACCAGGACTGATTTCGGTAACGCTTGAGCTCGGCCTGGGCCTCCATGGCCTTGAGGGTCGACTCCACCACCTGGGCGCGCAGTTCCTCGATGGCGGCCTCGGCCTCGACGGCGCGCACGGTGGCCTCCACGGCTTCCTCTTCGGCCGTGTCCACCCGGCAGCGCAGGTTGGCCTCGCGCTCGGCCAGGTCCTGGTGTTGCTCGCGCAGATTGGTGAGCTCGCTTTCGAGCAGCCCCAGGCGAACCATGGCCGCCTCGTGTCGCTTGAGGGGCACCAGGCGGGTCTTAGCGATCTCGGTGGCCTCGATGGGGGCCAGGGCCAGGCGCACTGGCTGGCGCTCGCGCCGGCGTTCGAGCCGCTTCAACTCACCCTCGGGGATTCGGGTCTCCCCGCTGGGGGTTATCCAGGTGCGCAGGCGCCCTTGCTGGATCATCCTGCGAACTCGCCGCGTCGAGGTCCCCGCGGCCTCGGCGAACTGGGTAATAGTATACTGCCGCTCGGATGAGGCGGGAACGGCGTTCGATTCCGCGTGGCTGCTCATAGCGCCGGGATCATTCTCCATTGAAGGAGGTTCAACCTTCTGGAGGACGGCTTGAATTGTGTTACTTTTTTCGGCCCGGTTTCTTCCAGCGCAGCGACTCGCTGGACTGATAGTCGGGCTGGGGCAATCGGCTGGGAGAAGGCTGAACCTGAACCGGGGGCTTCTCCACCCGCCGCCGCACCTTCTGAGCGTCCTCGCCGGTCGTCTCGCGCGACGCGCCGGCTGGCTCGGAGGGGGGCTCAACACCGGGCTCGGCCGGCTCGCTCTCTGCCGGCACGGGTGGTTTCTGGATGCGATGGCGGCCCGGCTCGGCCGGCTCGCGCACCACCGGCTCGACCCGGACGGGAGGCTTCTCCACCCGCCTGCGGCCCGGCTCGGCCGGCTCGCGCACCACCGGCTCGACCCGGACGGGCGGCTTCTCCACCCGCCTGCGGCCCGGCTCGGCCGGCTCGCGCACCAGCGGCTCGACCCGGACGGGCGGCTTCTCCACCCGCCTGCGGCCCGGCTCGGCCGGCTCGCGCACCAGCGGCTCGACCCGGACGGGCGGCTTCTCCACCCGCCTGCGGGTGGGCTCTCGATCGAGGGGCCGGGTCTCGGCCCGCCTGGGAATGGGCTCGTCTAGCCGCAGGGGGGGCTTCTCGACCCGCCGCCGGGTTGGCTCCTGATCTAGAGGCTGCGTGTCGTAGCGTCCAACCTCCACCCGATCGAGAGGCTGTGTGTCGTATTTCGAAACAGGCTCGTCTACCCGCTCGCTTTGGAGCTTCTGGCGCACCTGGTCGGCCGCCCGCTGGGCGGCCCGCTCGGCGGCGCGGTGCGACTCGGCCAGCCCTCCCTCGTAGTCGGGGGCCTGGGGAGTGGTGTGGACCCCGATCATGCGATCGCTGACCCGGGCCGCCGCCGACACCGTGTCGGCAGCCAGCACGTTGACCACCCGTTCCAGCGACGTGCCACTCACCGGCCCGTGCTCGGTGGGGACTCCATCGGCAAACGGCCCTACCACTTCGAAGCTGGCCGACGATTCGGGATCCCTGGCCAGACCCAGCTCGATCTTCACCGTGACGCTCCAGCTCAGCCCCGTCAGCTCACTGGGCAAAAGCTCTCCTGGCAACGCGATCTCGCGCGGAATGCGAAAGATCAGGACCCAGCGCTCTTCCACCGCCTGCGCCACCGGATCGCAGCGCTGGGTCTGCTCGTAGACCACCTGCCCGTCCCGCGTCGCCGTGGCCCGGGCCAGCACGCCCTGGATGTCGGTCGGCTTCTTGAGCCTGCAGGAATACGTGCCGCGCAGGAACCCCCCGGCCGGCACCGCGTTCATGTCCAGGTGCAGCGCGAACGTGCCCGGCCCGAGCCCCAGTGCTTCTTTGATCCGGTCCATCCGGCATGGTTCGCCCCCGGCAGGGTACTCCCTATTGACTCGAGTGGAGCCGGCCGCTACAATGAGGTCTTGTTCGGGCTAGTAGCTCAGTCGGTAGAGCAGCTGACTCTTAATCAGCGGGCCCGGGGTTCGAGTCCCTGCTAGCCCACCACAAAAAACCCCGCCAACGCGGGGTTTTTTTATTGCCCGCCATCCACGCCAAACTTGACAGGCGTTCAAGTTATGGCCCTTCCTGAGCGGGTTATGGCCCTCGACAAGGCCTTTTCCTTGAAAAATTTGTCGCCCGATCGACATACACGGGGGTCTGGAGAAGCCTTTCCTCACAACGGTTCGGAGGTGCCCCATGAGTAAATGGCTGGTCGGAAAAATTTCTTGGCCCCAACGCGTTAACACCCCCCCACCCGTTGAAGCCCATTCAACGCAAGACGTATCGGGGTCGGACAGTATCTTTTCGGTTGCGGCGGAGCTCAGGCCGGGCCCCGCCCTGTAAGCGCAATGCGCAGCCCGGCAATCTTTTCTTCTCTGGGGGTTCCCTCGTGAGCGAGTCGGATTACATCACCGCCTTCCACTGGTTCGTGGGATACGTGGCTGCGCTTATGTTCGGCCTCGGCCACTTTAAGTTGTGGGGCTTCGAACTGAAGCTCAACGAGGAGGGCGCGCTGACCGCACTCGTGATGGGCATCCCCGCCCTTGGTGCGATACTGGCGGTGGTCTGGTACGTCGTGCTGTTCGTCATCTACGCCATCTCACGCGGCGCCTGGCTGTCGGCCGTCTCCCTGGGCTGCCCGCTCACCTGGTGGGCGTGGGTCGGGGTCGAGGTGGCGCTGGTGGTGGGCTTGGTCCTGCTCGTGCGCGCCCGACGCCGCTGGGAAGCCTCCCGACCGGCGGTGGCAGAATGAGCGATCCCACCCCCAAACAAGCAGCCTGGGCATGGGTGCAGCGCGAGTTCGACCCCGACGGGTTCCAGACGCGCATGCGCGAGCTGCTCGGAGAGGTCGAGTCCGCGCGCACGGCCGAGCGCACCGCCTATCGCGAGATGCAGCTGGCCGAGGCCGCCGCCCAGGAGGCCGAGGCCGAGGTGGGGGCGATGGTCTACGCCGACCCCGACCTCAAGAACGCCGAGGCGCGCGCCGCCGAGTGCCGCAAGCGGATGGGTCGCGACCAGAAAGTGCAGGCGGCCAGGGCCAAGCTGCGCGACAAGCAAAGCAACCACGACACATGCTTGGCGGCGTTTGAGCACGCAGAGCGGCAGTTCAAGGCGGCTCGCACCTGTGGAGACCTGAGCGCCAGCGTGCTGCGGTTCCTGGGGAGCGTTTGAATGTGCTACGCCATGAAAGACCTCGGCTACGCCCGCACGCCCACCAGCGCCGAGATTCACCTCGAACTGCCCGACGGGTCGGTGTGGGCCGTGCCTGTGCAGGTCGTGGTCGACTCGCGAGACGAGAACTACCGCGAGGACGAGGAAGACACAGTCGGCTCCATCCGCCAGGGCACCCTCGACGTCAACGACGTGTGGGACTGGGCCTTCAACAACATGAACTGGGACGAACTGCACCCATACCGGCGCCAGGTGCGCGACGCCGAGCCTCTCACCGAGAAGGTCTTCGACAATGCTTGGTGCGAGGGCGAAGGCAACAAGCAGATCGTCGGCGAGGTGTAAGCCGTGGTTTGCGCGCGCGCCGGCCCCGTCTCAATTGTTCCCCCCGCCCGGCCCATCCGACAACAGGCCGTATCTCATCACCATCGCTCACAGGAGGCCCCATGTCCAAATCTTTAGTCTACGTCGAACCCGACGCGCCCGTGATGCAAGCCCTGGCTGTCCGCCAGGCCGACGCTGAAGACGTATCCCTCTACGCCGACCTCGACCCCGAGATGTATGCCACGGAGGACGAGGCAGAAGAATTGGCCGATATCACGGCGCGATACCCGATCGTGCGCTTCAACGGCGGCGACGGGACCTTCGTCGACGTCGGGAGCAAGGAGGCGGTCCCGAGCATGGAGGGCGTCATCCTGAGCGCTCTGCCCGACCTGGCCCGGGCGTGGTTCGCCGCAGAGGGAGACAAGGACTGGCCCGAGGGGGACCCTATCTGTCGCACGACCAGCGATCGCATCGCCCCCACGCTCAACCCCTCGCTCTCCGACGAGCAGCGCCGGCGTGCCCTCCACATGGGGGCGGGCGTGTCGTGCAGAGGTTGCCCCCTGTCGCAGTGGGTCGGCACGGAGAAGCCGAAGTGCAACGGGTCGAGGCAGGTCCTGTTCTTCGACGCCGAGCGCCGCGGTGAAGTCGTGCTGCAGATCGGGGGCACCAGCATCGCACCCCTCCGAGCCTACGAGGCCTCGTTCAAGCCTGCTGGCCAGCGCCCCCGCCCGCTCTTCTCGCGTGTCACGACCCTGACGAGCGTCGACGAGACGCAGGGGAAGAGCAAAAAATACAAGGTGCTCAAGCTGACCCGCGGCGCCGAGATTCCGCTTGAGGCACTGCGCTTCTTCCGGGCGACGAAGGATGCCGCGCTGGTGGAGATCGAGGCCAACATCCAGCGCCTGGCCGAGCGGAACCAGCCAGCGCTCCCTGCCCCGGCCGGCCCCGAGCCGTTTCCGACCCAGGAAGTCATCCGCCACTCCGAGGGTGGGCTCGAGCTCGACGAGAACGGAGAGGTGCTTCCGTGAGGGGGGTCGCAGCGGTGGTGACCGCGGGCTTTGGAGGGGTCTTACTTTACGGCGGCATGCTCGCCAACAACGGCTTCCCGACATGCCTCCTGGCAGGAGTGTTGCTCGGGGCCGCCTTCGCCCTGGCGGGGGCGCGGTGATGCGCTACCAGGAGCTGTACGCCTGAGCCGCGCCATCACCAACCTGACGAACTTCCTCGCGGGCCCCGGCCCTGCCGACGAGGCCGCGCGTCTGCTCGGGCCGACCGGACCCATCGCCCAGGCGCTGCCCGGGTATCGGCCGCGCCCCCAGCAGCAAGAGGTCGCGCGCACGGTGGCCAACGCCATCCGCCTCGACAAAGACGCGATCATCGAAGCGGGCACCGGATGCGGAAAGAGCATGTCGTTACTGGTCCCCGCCATCGCCGCCAAGAAGCGCGTGGTGTATGCCACCGCCACCAACACCCTCCTCGACCAGCTCCGCCTGAAGGACATCCCGCTGCTGCAGTCGGCCGGGTTTACTTTCAAGGCGGTCACCGTCAAGGGCCGCTCGCGCTACGTGTGCAACATCAAGGCCGACCAGCAGGACGTGATCCGCACCGAGGATCTCCTGGCCTGGATCAAGACCACGAAGACCGGCGACCTGGCCGACGCCCCCGGGGACCCTAGCCCCGAGGTGATCGCCGGGCTGGTGGCGGGCGAGGACGAGTGCGCCGGCAAGAAGTGCGACGCGTACTGGAAGTGCCACTATTACAGTGCCCGCGAGTCAGCACCGGGCGCCGACGTCATCCTGACGAACCACGCGGTGCTTGCGCAGCACATGGCGACGGGGCGCATTCTGCCCGATGATGTACAGATCATCATTGTTGACGAGGCCCACAAGTTCGAGGCCACCGTGCGCGACTCGCTCAAAGAGGAGATCTCCCTGCACGCCGGCCAGCGCGCTCTCAAACTGACGCAAGCCTTAGGCCTCCCTGCGCTTGACGGAGCGACTCTGCAGGTGCGCCAGGCGGGCAACCTGTTCTTCAAGAACCTCCGACACGTTCTGGCTCGTCGCGCTGAAGAGGGAGAACGCACGGTGGTCATCGACCCCGAGAAGCTGGGCGCCGAGCTGCCCAAGCTGGCCGAGCAGTATCGCGCGGCCGTCGACCTGGTGATGAAGCGGCTCGAGCCGTATTCCAACACCGAGCAGTGCCGCGAGGCCTGGGCCGAGGTGCGCAGCGGCCTGGCCGCCCTCTGGTCGGAGGACGCCAACACTGTCTGCTGGGCCGAGCTGGGCGGCGAGACCGTGACCGCCTACTCTGCGCCGGTGTCTGTCGCCAGCTACATCCGGTCGAGGCTCGGCAAGCACGTGGTCATCTATGCTTCGGCGACGCTTGCGACGGCCAGCGGGGAGGACGCCTTCGTCTGGGCTCGTGAAGCGCTGGGCTTGCAGTCGCCGCTCGAGCTCCAGGTCGACTCGCCCTTCGACTATCGCCGCCAGCTGCTCTACTATCTGCCCGAGATCGAGCTCGAGGAGGGCTGGGAGAAGAACCCCGCGGTGTATGCGCGCTGCATCGCCCCGCACATCGTGGAGCTGCTCGACGCCACCGAGGGGCGCGCCTTCGTGCTGTTCACCTCTTACAAGGAACTCAGGGCTACCCGACGGCTGGTTGATTGTCGCTGGCCGATCGCGTGCCAGGGGGATGCGTCTCCCAAGCAACTGATGGAGTGGTTCCGGCGCACGCGTGGCGCGGTGCTCTTCGCCACGGGCGCCTTCTGGGAGGGCATCGACCAGCCGGGGCAGGAGCTCTCCTGCGTCATCCTGGTGCGCATCCCGTTCTCGCCGCCAAGCGACCCGGTCGCAATCGGGAGGGCCCGGGCTCTGGGGCGGAAGGCGTTCTATCTCGACAGCGTCCCCCGTGCCACCCAGACCTTCAAGCAGGGAGTCGGGCGGTTGATTCGGAGCGAGGGCGACAAGGGGATCATCGGCGCGTTCGACCAGCGACTCAAGACGAAGAACTACGGCCAGTTGATCCTGGAAGCACTGCCAGGCAAGCCGCTTCCCGGCTACAACACGCTCAAACAGTCGAGCTTGAAGCACCTTTCAAAGTTCTTACACCCAGACCCACGACAGGAGGCGGCTTGAAACTTCGACCGGATGGGGTTCCCGAGCGCCTCTTGAGAGTGTATTCTGCCCGTGAGGTGATGACATGCCGGCCGACCTGATTGTGACTCTGGTCTTCCTGATACCTGGTTTCATTTCGCCCGGCACGATCGAGTCGGCCGGGACGATCGAGGGGGACGGCGACCTACTGCTCAAGGTCATGTACGACGCCCGCCACGACGAGACCGACCCGCGCGAGGAACTGGACGTCGTTTCCTACGCCGACGGAGAGGAGCCGCTCATCTTCATCCCGGCCAGCACCATCGTAAGCTTCGAGACTACGGAGTCGGAAGGACCTCCCGCACCCCCAGAGATTTAGGCTTGGGGCTGGGCCTCGGTTTTGGTCGCTGCTCGGGCGGTGGCGCGAGCGGCTTTTGATCCTTCTGTTCGCGCGGCGGTGGCTTCTGCGGCGGCTTGGTACCAGACAGGATAACGCTCGACCTCGGTTTCCTCGGCTTCGGCCGGTGGCCCTTGTCGGGGGCAACGGGCTTCTGGTCACGGCCACGGAACCGACGGCGCTGGCCAAAAGCATCTTGTAGCAGGCGGATTTTCTTGGTGTTGCGCATACGCCTCCTTCAGGTGAACGAAACCTCAGCGACCCGCCCGAACGCGCGAGCAACCTTCTCGAGCGTGTCCAGGGTCGCATTACAACGTTCGGGGTCTTCCCACTTCTGGTAGGTCCCGAGCGCTACCCCAATCTTGTCAGCGGCCGACTGCATCGTCAGCCCTGACCTCTTGCGCAACTGCCGAATCTCCATGGCCGTCTCGACGCGGAGCTCGGGATACACCCACTCCCAGCCGGGCTCGAGTCGCCCGCGAGTCGGAGGGTCCGGCTCCTGGCCGGCATCAATACGGGCCAGAAGAACCTGGGTCACGGCGTCGACCGCCATCGCCCTTACCTCGTCTCCGGTGTCCCCCTGAGTCATGATTCCACCACCGCCGACATCGGGAATCTCGGCCAACCAGCCGCCGTCCTCTTCATAATACCGAACCCTGTATCGCAACCTCATCACCCTCACCATCCTTTCAGCCGTTGTCAATCCTCTTGTTCAGGCTCTCCCAGGCCCGAACGATGCCAGGCTTGACCTCCCTGTGACGCGGCACCGCGAACGTGAACCCCTTCTTCCCCCAGATCTCGTGGCTGCTGCCCTGACGAACCACGGACCAACCGGCGGCGGTCATCTTTCGGGCGAAATCGGTGCGCTTCACAACTAGATTATATGCCTAAAGGCGTCATTTGTCAACGCTTTTAGGCGTAAAATCTAGCGCCTAAGCCCGTAGGCTACGATACCGCCCAACAGCGTGAGAGCCGCCCCGATCATCGTGTAGGTCTGCTTCTGCTCGAGTAAGCCGATGTTGTTTACGCGCTTTCCACCACCGATTTGGAAATTACTCTCCAGTATCTCGGCAAGAAGGCTTAAATGGCAGAACGCAGGGCTCTCGTCTTCGACGCGAATGGATTTCCCGAGGAGTTACCCATTGCCGACTCTCTGCTTACAGCCAGCATCACGGGAGGCACGGGCTCGGGCGCCGATCTGACGCTGCTCTCCACCAGCCACGCGACCAAGGGAAATCTCTGGTTTGGCGCGGGCGGGCTCCACACCTACGACGAGGTCAACGGGCGCTGGGGGCTTGGGGTTGCCGCGCCTGCCCGCACCCTGGAAGTCCGCTCCACCGCTGCGCAGCAGCGGTGGTCGTATGACGCGAGCAACTATATGGAGGTCACTGTCGCGTCGAACGGCGTTTGCACTTTCGGTTCATCTGTGCCTATCGGCACCACGAACGCTTTTCACTTCAACAAATACACCTATATCGGCTTTGCCTCGTCTGTCAACGGACAGCGAGGACTTAATCAGTATCTAGCCGCATCGGGTACTGCCCAATCAGCCATTGGCATTGGCGGGACGGCCCAAAGCACGGCTGCCGGGACCACGGGCAACTTTATGACCGGAGGCCTATTCTTGGCCCAAAATGTCCACGCCACAGGAACCGTCAGCGAATTGGTAGGATTGAAGGGGCAATGGCTGTCGTCCACAGGCGGCAACGGCGGAACGGGGGCTTGCATCGAGGCGTCAGCGCCTAGTTGGAGTGGCACGGCTCCTTGTGGGCCGACCACGAATTACGGAGTCCGCGTAGAGAACCAGGGCAATTCCAGAGGCACGAACAGTTATGGACTCTATATTGAGAACCAATCTGGCTCGAGCGCGGTGAACGATGCCATCAAAACCAACGGTGGACGCGTTTATTTCCTGGCGTCAGCAACCGACACTGAAATCCTGCGCGTCGAGTCGACCGCCACCAACAGTGACCCCAATCTCTACGTGCGGCAGTATCGTGGCACTACGACCGATGCAACCGTCATCACCCTAGCCACCATTGCATTAACCGCCTCCAGGACCTACCACGTCGAAGCCCGGGTTCTGGCCCGACGCACGAGTGGCACGGCAGGTACGGCCGAGGATGCGGCGAGCTACGTCCTGCACAGCACCTGGCAGACGATTGGGGGTGTGACGACATTGGTCGGCGCTGTGACTGTGGTGCACACTGGGGAGTCGCAGGCCGGCTGGGCCGCCACGATGGACAGCGACGGGGGCGGGAATATCCGTGTGCGCGTGACCGGCGCGGCGAACAACAATATCACCTGGCACGCAACTGTGTTGCTGCAGGACGTAGGGAGCTGACAGATGGCACTGACACAAGCGCAACGAGAAATCCTCGACCGGGCCAGCAAGCACCTGGCCAACCAGGTCCTCCGGCTGGGAGGGGGGTATCTGCTGGCCCGCTGGCAGGAAGCAGGCCTCCGGGAGGCTGACCTGCTCACCCTTCTGTCAGCCGTAGGGCTCGACCAGAAGGCGGATGCCCTGAGCGAACTCCGCCAAGTGCGCAAGCGCGCAACTGACGCGGGTGTGACCGACCAGGAATGGGCTGCTGTGCAGCCTGAGGAGGTGAGATGAGTACTGTTACCAGTAGCCATGACAGACGACGTCAAAGCACTGGGGCCAGCTGTCCGTGCGGAGCTGGTCCGCCAAGCGATTACGCTCACAGCACCGAGGAGCCGAGGAGCCTTGATAACGGCACCTACCCGGATAACGGCACCTACCCGGGCCTGGTCGTCCGCCCAGCCCGAGCCGGGTGATGTGGGTTGGCCCGCCCTCTTCTCTCGCGACTCAACTCCTCGTGCGGGTCTTCCGGCAGGTCCAGCCCCAGGGCTCGGTACAGTGCCCGCTTGGCAAACTCGGTCGCACCACCAGCCCTACCAGCGCTCGCGGCCGGAATGCCTTCGCGAGCCGCTGCCTCTTCGGCGGCTGCCAGAATCTCATCCGGGACGCGGAAACGAATCAGGTTTGACATCTTCTTCCTCTATTCGGTAGAATGTTGCGGAGGGTGTTTAAGGTGGCCCCGGTCCGCCGCCCTGTTTCCCGTTGGCCGGCCTGGCGTGTCGGGCATCCCGGGGTCCACCACCTTATATACCTGTAGGCTTTTCACCCTCTTTCTTGGCCCCGTTGCCGCGGGGCTTTTTATTTTCTCGCCTTACAAGATTATTATACGTGAGCACACGTATAATGTCAAGTGAATGGCGTTCAATCTGTGGAGGTTCATTTGTCGCTGGATCAGTTTACCGCCGGCACCAAAGCCATGACTTGGTGTGCGATGTTTGGCGCGGCCGGGCTCGTCCTCGGGCAACAGGACCAGGCCCCTGACTTGGGCGGGCTCCCTGCACACTGGGGGGCGAGCGTGTACACGGCTCTTGTTGGGATTCTGTTGTGGGCTCTGCGCCAGTCCATCACAGAACGAGCTGCCGACAACAAAGAGCACGCCATTCAGATTGAGGGATTCTACAAAGACATCAACCGCGTGCGTCAAGAGCAGCACGATTTCTTGGTGCAACTGTTCGAGCACACGATCCTGGGGAGGAAGCGCAACGATGAAGCCCGGTGATCTTCGCTTGGTGGTGAACTCCACTCAGGACCTCAAGGATGGACAGTATTCCCTCGCCAAGCTCTTCGACCACACC
This sequence comes from Candidatus Xenobia bacterium, assembly GCA_045863235.1. GTDB lineage: Bacteria > Vulcanimicrobiota > Xenobia > Xenobiales > QWHO01 > QWHO01. The sequence continues at coordinate 11,499 of BTUM01000030.1, forward strand.
GGCCGACTCCTGCGCTCGTTCGAGTGCCTCACGCAAGGGGTGAACGGGCCGAGCTACAAGGTGGTCGGTGGGGACACCGTCCCGGGCGACTACTGCGTGGCCTACGTGCTCTGGACGCAGCCCGGCGAGGGCGAACGGATCTGGCGAAGCTATGGCCCGGTGTATCTGCACCTCGGCAACGTGCCTGGCCAACCCAACCCGCAGACTCAGTTCGGTCGTGACGGCGAAGGCATCCACGGCGCGGGGCGGGAGAAGCGGCAGACGAAGCTCACGTACACGCGCGGGTGCGTGCGCCTTTGGAACGACGACCTGGTGTGGCTGGCCAAGATGGTCGACCAGATCATGGCGAAGGGCAATCGCCTCTATGTGCGGGTGGCGCAAGAGCCCCAGTGACCCAGTGACCGACGCCGAGCGAATAGCCGAGCTCGAGAAGAGGGTCGCCGCGCTCGAGCGCCGGCTGGCCTGGCTCGAACTGAACGACCCCGAGGCCATCGCGCTCGCCAACAAGAATCGCAGGCGCTCCCTGGGCGCCAAGCCCGACCCCTACAAGCGGGGACAGGAGGCGTTCCATGGCACGTCGTAAGCGACGCGATGATTGCGCGCTGGTTCTCTACATTCCTGACATCCACTTCCCTTTCCACGACCCGTCGGCGCTCGAGACGGTCGAGAACCTGATCTGGGACCAGCAGCCCGAGGAACTCACCAACCTGGGCGACATCATCGACGCCAAAGACCTGGGCCGCTTCCTCGACGAGCCGAGCTCGCCGGGGGGCCTGCAGCGCGAGCTCGACCTCGCGATCGGATGGTGGGACCGGATGAACGAGCTCGCCCCGGGCGCGAAGAAGCGCCAGGTGCAGGGGAACCATGAGTTCCGCCTTCAGAAGCACCTCTGGGAACACTCGGGCTTGTTCGGCCTGGTCGACCTGTCCATGAAGCGCCTGCTGCGTCTGGACGACATGGGTGTGGAGTGGGTCGAGGACGGGTATGACCAGACTCCCGACGGGGAGCTCTACGTTTACCACGGCGACGTCGTGCGGTCTCGGTCGGGCTACTCGGGCCACGGGGAGATGGAGCGCCACGAGTCGAGCGGGATCACGGGGCACACCCATCGGTGCAGTCACATATTCAAGTCCAGTCGACGCCACAAGTGGGGCTGGGTCGAGGCTGGATTCTTGGGAGACCGCAGAAAAATGAAGTATTACAAGGGATACAACTGGCAGCAGGGGCTCGCTTACGCCTATGTCGGCGACGGCTGGTGGCAAGCGGGCGTGCTCCCGATGCGCGACCACCAGGTGGCGTTTGGCGGGAAGGTCTATACCCCGGAAGGAGTGATGGCAGCGTGATTTGCCGAGGATGCAAAGGCGACTTAATCTCATCTCCCGATGGGCTCGGGGGTTTCATTTGCCTGAAGTGTTCGGTTGCCCCAACAGCGGAGCAACCCGACAAAAGCGTGGTCGACCTGATGAAGTCCCATGGCACCCGGGCGAGGCGGCGTCGCGGAAGAATTGTAAGGGGAGAAGTGAGGCTCGCGGCATGAGCCACTTCCAGACCATACACGACTGGATCAACCAGATGGTGAGCGACGCCAAGACGGGCAAGCGCGCACCGGCCGAGACCGCTACCCTGCTGCGCCGAATGGCACTTCAGGCCCAGTGCGTCGCCGACCACGGGCTTGGCGCGGCCGACGAGCTCATGGAGTGGCTCAAGTCGGGCTGCCCGAGGAACCTCCCGGCCCCTTCCACGCTGCAGATGCCAGCCTTCATTCCCTGCCGACCCCCGGCGGGATAACGCATGCTGTCCGCCGAAGAGCGGAGAATGCCCAAAGCCAACAACCCCGACCGCTGTTTGTACGAAGATCCCCCCGGTTTCTGGTGCATCCGCATCTATGATCCGCGCACGAAGAAGCGCCTGCGCAGACGGGTCGGTTCAAAGGCAGCGGCCAGGAACGTCCTGATCAAGCTGCAAGGGGACATCGCCCGATGGCAAGCCGGCATGTCGGTCGACGGTTCCATCACCCTGGTCGACCTGGTGGAGATGTATCAAGCCGAGTGGCAGGCAACCAAGCGCACGTCGCGCAACGACGACCGTTACGCCGATTACTTCGTCGAGGCCTTCGGAAGGCGCGCGGTGAAGGACCTGACCCCCAAGGACATCATCGAGTGGCGCACGTCCTATCTGGCTGGGCGGGTTCCGTCTGTCGAGTGCCTGGACCTGCCGAAGGGCCGTAAGCCCCCGACGAGCCGCAAGCCGGCCAGCGCGAACCGCGCCATCGCATTTTTGCGCAAGCTCTTCAACCGAGCCGTGCGCGATTCCGTCCTCGAAGCCAACCCGGCCGCAAAGGTCAAGGCGCTGGCCGAGAACAACACGCTGAACAACTGGCTCCGCCCTGGCGATCAGGAAGAGGCCCTCCGTCTCCAGTTCAAGCCCGCCGACTGGCGGATCTGCGAGCTCGGTATTCACACCGGCCTGCGAGCCTCCAACCTCTTTGAGATCCGTCGTGAGGACGTCGACCTCAAGAACGGGTTCGTGCGGATCGGGCGAACGAAGAACGAGGCTGCCCAGGACCTTCCCCTCACCGACCGCGCCCATGACATCCTGAAGGAGATGCTCGAGGAGCACGACTCCGAATGGCTCCTCCCAGCACCCAGCAAGAAGCGCGCTGGCGGCCCCCGACTGTACAGCTCCTGGTACTCGAAGGTTTTCAAGAAGGCCGTGGAACGCGCCGGTCTGCAGCTGCGCTTCCACGACCTGCGCCACACCTTCGGATCCCGTCTCGTCGACAATGGCGTGCCGATTTACGAGGTCGCCGCCCTGATGAACCACAAGACGCTTGAGGTCGTGAAGCGCTATGCCCACCTCGAGCCCGACCGCCTTCGGGCCTCCATCAAGCGCCTGGACGCTAAGGCCCTTGCGCCAGAGGACGCAGAGAAACAAACCCTTACACAGTAAGGTTTATTCCCATCGGAGAGAGTGTCTCTTAATCAGCGGGCCCGGGGTTCGAGTCCCTGCTAGCCCACCAAAAAGACCGCGTCAACGGCGCGGTTTTTTCGTTTTCCGAGGATCCGTCCTGAGCCGGGCGGTTTCGAGTGGTTCCCCAAGCTGGTTCGCAAACAGCCCGCCCGGCGCGGTGCTGGCGGCTGCAGACGTCAGAACTACGTCGAGCACGATTCTTCGCGGCAACTTCCGCTCAAGGCAGGTCAAGCCGTTGCCCTCCCTCCTCCTGCTGACCACACCGCTCGAAGGCCCAGGGTGGGCGAGGCCCCGTGCTGCCAAACTTGGTTTCACAAAGGACCTTCTGGAAGGCTACCGAACACTCCGCGAGTGTTGCGCAGGGACTTTTTGAGCCTTTCCGCAGCCGCGGCGGCGCTTTGTTTCCAGGGATGTGGCTCGCAGGCTCCGCCTCCCGTCTCCCAGACCCCGATCGACTTCCTGAGCTTGACGGCCACAGAGGCGCTCCGCCTGTTGCGCTCCGGGAAGATGAGCGCCGTGAGCTACGCGGAGGCTCTGCTGGACCGGGCGGCGGCTTCCGTCAGTCTGAACGCCCTCATCTCGCACGACCCGGCCCGGGTGCTGGCGGCGGCCGCGGCGGCCGATGCCAGCGCGGAGAAGGGCCCGCTGCACGGCCTTCCCCTGCTCATCAAGGATAACCTGAACACGACCGACTATCCGACCACCGCGGGCACCCCGTCGCTGGCAGGCTTTCTCCCCCCTCGTGACGCGCGCATCGTGAGCCTCCTGCGCGACGCCGGCGCCTATATTTTCGGGAAAGCCAACATGCACGAGCTCGCGCAGGGGATCACCAGCAGCAATCCCACCTTCGGTCCGGTGCGCAACCCTTACCAGCCTTCGCTGATCCCCGGGGGCAGCAGCGGGGGGAACGCGGCTGGCGTGGCGGCGCGCCTTGCACCCGCGGGCGTGGGTACCGATACGGGCGGCTCGACCCGCATCCCGGCGGCGTTGTGCGGGATCGTGGGCTTCCGCCCTACCATCGGCCGCTACCCGGGTACGGGCCCCGATCCCACCGACGACGTCCCGATCGCCCACTCCCGCGACACTCCCGGCCCGATGGCCCGCAGCCTCTCGGATGTCGTGCTGCTGGATGCGGTCATGTCCGGCATCGCCGACCCCTGGGCCCATCTCGAGAGCCTGACCGACTCTGCCGTGTCGCTCCGGCTCGGGGTGGCCCGTGGCTACTTCTACGCCGGGCTGGATGCCGCGCTGCAGGCCGTCGTGGAGTCGGCGCTCAGCCGCCTCTCGGCCGCCGGCGTGACCCTGGTCGACCTGGACCTTCCTGACCTCGGGGCATTGCTGGAGAAGACCTCTACGCCCGTGGTCATCTACGAGACGGGCCGGGACCTGCCGTTCTACCTGGCCCAGAACGGCTCTGCTCTGACTTTGCAGGAGGTGCGCGACCTGGCCGCCGGCCCGGACGTCCGCGCCATCCTGGACTTCACCCTGCGAGGCGATGTTTCCGAGCAGGAATACCTGGATGCCCTGAATGTGTTCACGCCTCAGTTGCAGGCGGCGCTGGCTTCGGCGTTCTCTTCCGTGGATGCGCTGATCTTTCCCACCACGATCCTCCCCGCCCGCCCGATCGGCGCCGGTCCTCCACGGCTGGACGACACGGTCGAGCTGAATGGCGTCCAGGTGAATACCGCGATGGCGTACAGCCACAATTGCGAGGTGGGCTCCAACGCGGATCTCCCCGGGTTGAGTCTCCCGTGCGGACTGACCAGGAGCGGACTGCCGGTCGGGTTGGAGCTGGATGGCCCGCGCGGCTCGGATCTCAGATTGTTGGCGCTGGGGCTCGCGGTCGAGCGGATCCTGGGGCCTCTGCCACCGCCCCCGGCATAGCCAGAACTCCAGCCTGTGAACCCAGGATGTCCGCCTGGCGAGCACGAGTCAAGGAATCTTCAAGGTCGCCCCAAGACCGGCTCAAGGTGCGGCTGGTAATCTCAAAGCACGGTCAACAGCGGCGCAACAACACCCGTCCCTCTCTCTCACCACCAGGAAACGCTGGGACCGTCAGCGGACAACCCTGGCGCGGGGCAAGGTCAGCCTCCTCACCCCGCGCCAGGGCTGCCCCAGGTTAACTCCCCGAGGTCGGGAACTTCAGGCCTTTCAGGCCCTCTTCGAGAAGCTTCACCGCCTCCGGGTCGCTCTTCAAGTAATTTCCGGTCACCGTGCTCTTGCCCGGCAGCTCGATGGCCCGCACCGCGTAAAACGTCTCGCCCACCGTCACAAAGATGATGAACATGCCTTCCACGTCGGTGCGGCGTACGGCGCTCAGGCCGTTGAAATCGGTCTTCTCGAGCCTGGCCTTCTCAGACGACTTGTCCTGGGCCAGAAACTCCATCGGCTCCAGCTTCTTGGGATTGGGCTCGGCCTTGACCGTTACCAGCAGGAGGTTTCCGTCGATCACGCCCTCTGCCCCGGCGAGGATCTCGTCGGGGTTGTAAGCGGCAACCTTGCCCGGAGCATCGATGGCCCGCATGAAGGCCACTTCGTCGGCCTGCTCGGGCGGGCCGCTCTCGGCGCGCACCAGCCAGTCGTTGCCAACGAGAAAGGAATACCCGTGTTTCGGGTGGGTGAAGACCCCCGGCTTGGAGCTCGAGCAGCCCGCCACCAGCAGGGTCATCAGGAGAAGGACAACCGGTAAGGATCGCATGCTGGCTGCTTCGCAGCTGCGGCAGATATCCCTAGAAGTCCGGCCGAATGCTGTAACCGGCTTGTGCAACTCAGGGCACCCCCACCGCGATGAAGGGCCCCCAGAAGTAGGGCGCCGAGAATTGTTTTTCCGTGCCCGCCAGCTTGAGCCGTACCAGCTCCGGGCTGCCGCGCAGCAGCTCGAGCTGGGCGGCCCTCAGGGCCTGGCCGGGGTCGAGCCCCGCCAGATAGTGGCCGTAGAAGCGCACCATCAAGGCTCGGGTCGCCTGATCGTCCACCTTCCACAGCGACAGCACCAGCCAGCGCACCCCGGTCGCCCGGAATGCGCGTCGCAGGCCCAGGATGCCTTCGCTGCCGGTCTTCTGGCCCAGTGCGGTCTGGCAGGCCGACAACACCACCAGCTCGGTTCCCCGCAGGTCCAGCTGAAAGACCTCCAGAGGCCTCAAGATGCCGTCCGACTTGCCGTTCCCTCCCAGGTTGGCACCCGCGAAAACCACCCCGGTCTTGCGGGCCAGGTAGTCCAGCGAGGCCCCGTAGGCCTGCTCGGCCCCCAGCGTGCTGAGTCGCCCCCAGCGGGCAGTGGATGCCCCGGCAAATCCGTGGGTGGCCAGATGCACCAGCTTGTGCCCGGGAGCCTGAGAGCAGAAGGCGTCCTCGGAAGCCGCCTGGCCGATCACCAGCTCTCCTCCGACCTGTTGCTGGATCAGGCGGGCTTCCTCGCGTGAGCCAGGCAGATCGCTCCACAGGCCCGGACCATAATCGGGACCGCCCATGACCAGAGCCTTGCCCCCGGGCCGCAGCGGGCGGGGCTCCCACAGCTCGCGGGCGGTGTTCAGGTAAGCCAGGCTGAAGCGCTCGACGAGGTAACTCCCGCTGGCATCTTGCAGAATCTCGAAGGGAAGATCCTGTAGCGGTCCGTCGGCCACGATCAACAATCGGTCGACCTCCTCGAGCCAGGGAAGAGCGGGCCCGAGCAGGGCCTGGTGCATCGCCACGGAGGCCTGGCCCAGGCCCGGGTCGTTCTGAGTCAGGAGATGGCGCAGTCGGGTGACCGCCGGCACGTTCTCCAGGCGGGCGTGGTGCAGTCCCTTGCCCGTGATCACGAAGAGGTGCCAGCCGTCGGGGAGCAAGGCATACTCGAGCAGGGCGGCGCCACCGGGCAGGCGGGAACGAATCCCCTCGGCATCCGGGGCCGAGTCCAGCGGCCGCTCCTGGCGCAGGAGCTCAAGCTCCAGGCGCGCCATCTCCGAGCTGATCACATTGCGACGGACCAGCTGCTCAGGGGTGGCCTTCCCTTCGGCCCGCAGCGCCTCCAGCGGAGCCAGCTCCAGCACCAGCTCCCGGGCTCGGGCCAGAGCACGAGCCGACTCGGGATGGCGCTCGGCCCGCAACAGGGTCACCCGCCAGGCGTGCTCATTGAATCCGCGCCAGCTCTCCAGCGCCTGCAGGGCCTGGTCGGCATCCTGGCGCTGGCTGAGGTAGAGCCCGGCCAGCTGGCGGGGGAGCTCCTCGTACATGGCCCCCAGCAGGCTCACCCCCCGAGATCCCGAGCCGAGTAAGACCTCACGGCGCAGCTGTTGGAGGCCCTGCAGGGCCTCCTGCCCGACCTCCAGCGCCTGGTCACGGCGGTCGAGACCGATCAAGGATTGCATCCAGGCTAACTGAGCGTAGAGGGCCGAACCGCTCAACCCCAGGCGCCGATAGTCCCTCATGGCCTGCTCGTAATGCTCCCTGGCCGCCTCGAGCTGTCCCGAGGCCTGCTCGATGGTACCCAGGTCCTGCAAGATGGCCGCTCGCTGCTCCTCGCCGGCCTGGCTCAGGGCGGCTTGCAGGGTCGCCAACCCCTGGGCGGTTCGGCCTGACTGCCAGAGCGCCATTCCCAGCGCATGCTGGTGCGAGCTGAGCAGGGCTGGTCCGGCGCTGGCCGTCGGTTTCCCTTGCTCGAGGAGCTTCAGGGCCTGGCCCGGTTGGTTCGCCAGCAGCGCCAGCCGGGCCAGATTGCTCAACACGCGGCGCTCTTCCTCGATCATTCCCTGCTCGGCCAGCAGCATGCGGGCGGTCAACAGGTCGTGGACGGCCTGCTCCAGGTCGCCCAGCTGCTGCCAGTACTCCCCCCACTGGGCCATCACCACGGCCAGCTCGGGCTTGCGTCCCAGGCGGGTCAGGATGGCCACGCTCTCGGTTAGAGACCGGTGGGCCGCTTCGTAGTGGCCCAGATACAGGTGGGCCGAGCCCAGGCTGCCCAGGGTGGTGGCCACGGCGGGCTCCAGGCCCAGCTCGCGAAAGAGGGCCAGGGCCTTCTCGAGCCACACCAGACCTTCGGCCATGCGGCTCTGATCCACCAGCAGATTGCCGCGGGTGAGCATGATCGAGGCCAGCTGGCGCCGGTCGGTCAGCCTTTGCTCGGCCTGATCCAGGGCCTGGTAAGCCTCGGCGTGGCGCTTCTGGCGCTGGTAGAGTCCAGCCAGGTTGAGCCAGGCGGTGCCGGCTGGCCCGGGGGGCAGGGCTGGGATGGCCGCCAGGTAGGCCTGCTCGGCTTCCCGGTCGCGCCCCAGGCGCGATAGCGCGGTGGCCCGGTTCACGTCGATGGAGGCCTGCAGGAGCGGGTCGGGTAGTTGGCCTCGGGCCTGCTCGAGCTTCTCGAGGCCCTTTTCGTAGTGACCTTCTTGCACGTCAAGCAGGCCCAGATTCCAGGTCAGGCGGGCCAGCAGCTCGGTGTCGCCGATCTGGCCGGCCAGCTCGCCGGCTCGGAGGTAGCTGGCACGAGCCTCATCCAGGCGCTCGAAGTCGGAGAGGAGATTGCCCAGATCCTTGTAGACCAGGGCCCCCTCTTGCTCCAGGCCGGGCTGGTAGCGGGCCGCCGCCTGACGCAGCAGCGACTCGGCCTGTTCGTGCCGGTCCTGGCCGCGTAGCTGGTCGGCTCGCAGTCTCTCCAGCGCCATCCGTCCCCCCGCGGGAGCGCTGGCGGGCAAGACGGCCAGAGCACGCTCGAGGTTTCCCAGTCGGGCCAGGCAGCAGGCTTCGCCCAAAGGGTCGCCCAGCTCGCGGCAAAGCTCGGCGGCCCGCTCCAGCTCACCCGCCTCCAGCGCTTCGGCCACGGCCGCAGGCGGCTCCCAGCGCAGAGCTTGAAGGGGATCCGAGCTGGCGGCCAGATTGAGGTAAGCCAGCAGCAGCAGCACAGCCAGGCGCATGGCCAGCACTTCGCGCTCACCCCTCGGCAGGCCCGCCGCCGGGGTTTCCAGAACCGCCCGGGATGGACCCGCACTCCCTCTTCGAGCAGGCCAACAAGCTCTTTCTGGAAGATCATGACCAGGCGGGCGCGACTCCGCTCTACCGTCGGGCCGCCGAGCAGGGGCACGCCGGGGCTCAGTATGCCATGGGCCTGCTCGAGCCCGAGCAGGGGGTCTGGTGGCTGACCCTGGCGGCCCGTCAGGACCACCCGGACGCGCAGTTCGACCTGGCCACGAAGCTGCTGGTGGAGCATGGCAAGTCATCGGAGGCGGCCCAGTGGTACCGAAGGGCTGCTCTCCAGGGCCTGGCGGCGGCTCAGTACAGCCTGGGCGTGCTGCTGGCGGTGGGCCCCGAGTTCTTGCAGCAGGCGCTGCGCCGCCACCAGCAGGGCGACTCCAAGTACCAGGCCGCCGAGCTGCTGGAAAGCCTGGACCTCGAGCAGGCCGTGAGCTGGTTTCGCCTGGCCGCCGACCAGGGCCACGCCGACGCCCAGTACACCCTGGCCGGAATGCTCTCGGCCGGTCAGGGCGCTCCAGCCGACGATGCGGAGGCTGAGCGGCGCTTCCGTCAGGCGGCCGAGCAGGGTCATCCCATCGCCCAGTACCGGCTGGGGGCCCTGCTTCTGGATCGGGATCCGGAGCTGGGCGCCATCTGGTGCCGGCGAGCGGCCGAGCAGGGCTATGCCGACGCCCAGCACCTGCTGGCGGCGTTGATTGCAGAGCAGGGCGATTTTGCCGAGGCAGCCGTCTGGTTCCGAAAGGCGGCCGAGCAGGGCCATCCGGGGGCCCAGAACCACCTGGGATATGTGCTGGCCCAGGGTCTGGGAGTCCCTGTGGATGCCGAGGAGTCGGCCCACTGGCTGCGCCTCTCGGCCGAGAGCGGGCAGGCCGACGCCCAGCGGAACCTGGCCGTGTTGCTCGCCCAGGCAGGCAATTACGAGGAGGCTGCCCTGTGGTATGGCCGGGCTGCCGAACAGGGCCATGCTGCGGCTCAGTTCATTCTGGCTACGATGTATGCAGAGGGCGAAGGCGTTCCGCAAGACAGCGAGCAGTCGCTGGTCTGGTTGCGTCGCTCGGCCTCGCAGGGCTTTGGGCGGGCCCAGCTGCGGCTGGGCAGCCTGCTGGCAGAAACCGGTCCCCGTGAGGAGGCGATCCACTGGCTCCAGGCGGCGGCCGCCCAGGGGTTGGAGGAGGCGTACTCCGAGCTGGGCATGCTCTACCTCGACAACGACCCGGTGGAGGCCGACCGCTGGCTTCGTCCCCTGGCCGAGAAAGGGGACGCCGACGCTCAGGCCATGCTGGGCATCTTGCACTGCGACCATGATCCGGCCGGAGCGGCGGGGTGGTTCCGGAAGGCGGCCGAGCAGGACCATCCGGGCGGGCAGTACAACCTGGGCGTGCTTTACTACCAGGGTCTGGGGGTCGAGCCCGACGAACGCGAGGCCCTGCGCTGGTTCCACCGCTCGGCCACGGCCGGCCACGTGCGTGCCCAGTACAACCTGGCCGCTATCCTGGAGTCCCAGGACCCGGCCGAGGCGGCCGGTTGGTATCACCGGGCCGCCGAGCAGGGGCTCGACCACGCTCAGTTCAGCCTGGGACAGATGTTCTTTCGCGGTCACGGAGTGGAGCGGGATCTGGCCCAGGCCCTCCACTGGTTTGGCAAGGCCGCTGAGCAGGGCCACCAGGAAGCGGCCGCCGTGGTGGCTCGACTTACAAGAGCAGCTGGCGGGTGAACTCGGGCAGCTCGGCCTGGTGGCGAGGAGAGAAGCGCTCTCCCCGGACCGGCTCGAGGGTCGCTGCTCGCACCCGTTCCAGGGTCCCTGAGGCCAGCAGGTCGGCGACCCCGCTCAGCTCGGCCTGGTGTAACTCGCGGTAGGTCGCCCGGGCTATGGCTGCCTCGCGCTCGAAGCCCTTGCGCTCCAGCCAGGTGTAGGCGATGTGGCTGTCCTGGGCCACTCCCAGTCCGTCCACCACACCCGCCATGCGATCCAGGTCGGGTTGAGCCACGTTGACCGTCTCGCGCCCGGCCAGGAGAGCGTGCACCACGCGGCGCAGCGCCTTGCGGCCATCGTGGAAGGCATCCGGGTCTTCGTGTTGCAGGCCGACCTGGTCGAGTTTGTCGAGCAGCTTGGAAACGTGCTGGCGGTTGCGGCGCTCGTCTTCGCGCAGCAGCATGGCGGGGGTCGCTTCCTGGCCGAAGGGCTTGCTCAGCGAGCGGCGCACGCGCTTGAGGCCGTCCTGGCGGAAGTGGCTCCAGGCCCCCTCGAACTGCTCGGCCCGGCGAGCCTTCTCCTTGTCGATGGCCTTCTCGAGCCTGGCGGGCAACACGCCCCCGGGAAACTGGGAGCGCACGGTATCCTCCAGGATGCCGGCGTCCTTGTAGCGGCCCACGGCCGAGGCCAGCCGACTCAACTCGCGCATGCCTCGCCGGTAGTCTTTGGTGGAAAATGAGTCGCGGTGAGCCTCCACCACCGACATGGTGGCCCGCACCAGGCGGCGGAGGTTGGAGCTATCCACCTCCCAGGGGGTGGGCTGCTCGCCCAACGCCTTCACCGTCGCTCGCAGGGCATCCAGGGCCGGAAAAAGCTGGCTGCCCAGGCTGGGACAAAGAGGCCCGGCCTCCACCCTGGCCGGGGCGGTGGCCAGGGCCAGGAAGACATCCTTCTGGCCTTCAAGGGGGAAGGTGCGTGGGCTGGAGGCCTGGACCGGCAGGCCGGCCAGCAAGAATCCACTGGTGTCGAGCGCGAGCATCGCCTTCAGCCTAGACGGGAAGGCTGAAAGAACCTTGATACGCTGGAATCTAGCGGTACCAGTACTCCCAGCGGCGCACGATCACTTTGCCCTTCTCGTCCACAATCAGCGTCAGATATTCGTTGGAGCGGGACGAGATGGCCACTGGCGGACGCTCGTCGATGCGCGCAAAGATCTTGCCCTCATGATCGTACAGCCGGGTCACTCCGGCTCGGGTCTTGAGCTCGAGGTAGGGCGCTCCGTCCTGGTTGGGGTCGCCCTGGGGGAGCTCCAACCTCACGACACTGGAGCCGTAGCGGTCGATGGTCGTCACCTCGGTCTGGCCAAGACTGACCCGGGCGGGAGCGTCGGAGTTGTTCTCGAGTGACCGCACCTGGGTCTCGGCCCGGGCTGACAGGCACAGGAGCAACACCAGAAGAATGGTTTTCAAAGCGGATCCCTCCAGCCGGCGATGGCTTGCACCACGCGGTCCTCCAGGTCAACGGCGCTCCAGGTGCCCTCCACGTCGTTGACCAGCACCGAGAAGGCGATGGTCTGCCCGTAGGCGCTGACCACGTAGCCGCTCAGGCCCGAGTGCCCCTTCAGGGTGCCCGTCTTGGCGCGCACGGCCAGGCCGGAGAGGCGGTAGGCCAGGGTGCCCTGCCCGCCGGCCGGAAGCGAGTCGATGAACTGCTGTGCGTATTCGTGCTGCCACATAGCGCCGAGTACTTCCACCATCTGCCGAGGGGACACCCGGTCCAGGGTGGACAGGCCGCAGCCGTCCACCATCTTGAGCCCGTTGGTGTCAATGCCGTTCTTGCGCATGAAGGCGGCCACCGCGGCTTCACCGCTGGCGGCACTGCCGTGGCCGCCGTGCCTCCAGCCGAGAGACTTGAACAGGTGCTGAGCGAACAGGTTGTCGCTTTCGCGATTGACCTGGGACGCGAGCTCGATCAGTCGCGGTGACTTGAAGCGCGCGTAGACCTTCAGCTTGCTTACCTGGGGAGATTCGGCCATGCGGTCGATGAGGCGAAACGAGCCGGTGTGGCTGATGCCGCCCTTCTCCAGCAGGCGCGCGAAGACGCCGGCCGAGAAGAGGGCCGGGTTGTCCACGGTGATGGTGCGATGCACGACCGCGCCGGGAGCGATCACGCCCGAGACGGTGACCACGTCCGAGCCGTCCTCGCGGGTCACGTAGACTTCGCTGTAGCTGCCTGGCTTGAGCTTGTTGTCGAACCGGATGGAGGCCGAGGAGGGGTTGGTGATGATCTTGCCGGGGGTGATAATCAGCTCGACCAGGTTGGCATTGACCGACAGAGCGGCCACGCCGGCCGCATAGTCATCGAGCAGGTAACGTTCAAACCAGCCCCGACCGCGGAACTCGCGATCGAAAGCCGAATCGTCGGCCACCACATCGCCCACGACCCCCTTGACGCCGGCTTTGCGCAATTGGCGCACGAAGAAGCGGAACGGCTCGGTGGCCGGGGTGTTGTAAGGCTCGCAGAAGGATGGATCGCCCGAGCCCACCAGGTAGAGGTGGCCGGCGATGATTCCTCCCGAGTTCGGCTCGGGTCCTCGCAACTCGGTCTCGAAGCGATGCTCGGGCCCGAAGGCATCCAGAGCGGCGGCGGTCGTCAGCACTTTCAGGTTGGACGCCGGGATCATGGGGGTGTTCCCGTTCTCGTTGTAGAGCACCCGTCCGGTTTTGACCACCTTGATGTAAATGCCGCACTTGCCGCGCAGGCCCGTGCTCTGCACCATGTTGGAGATCTTCTGCTTGAAGGTGATGGCCGAGGGCGGCGGGTCAGCCGCGGCCGGTAGGGCCATCAGGAGTGCCCACAGGCACAGCAGGCTCAACGGTCGCAAAAAGCAGTCCTCCCAATGGGGAATCCTTGGGAATTCAACCGGTTGGGGGAACAATCCTACCAGGATTGAAAAAAATTCTGGTCCAGGGCTGGGTTCCGGTTTGACTCAATCCTGCTCGTGCAACCAGGCCAGGGTCTTGTCCAACCCGTGGTTCTTCTCGTGCTCGAGCACCGACTTGATGGCCTTGCCGAACATGTAATGCTTGATTTTCAGCAAGCGCCGCGCTTCCTGGTGGGCCCCGGCCCGAGAGAGCACGTGATATTCCACCCAGCGCGCCATGCCCTCGCGCAGGGCGATGTTCTTGGTGAGGATCTTCTTCTCGTGCTGGTAGGCGTGCACCAGCTCGTGAGCGAGAATCGAGCGAAAGCGCGGGCGGGGCAGACCGGGGGCCACCAGAACCTCGTGCCCGCGGCGCTCGCCCAGCTCTTGCGGCGTGTAGCGCCCCATGTTGCCCTCGGCGTGATAGAGGGAGGCCTTCCAACCGATACCGGGAGGGTGCTTCAGCTCCAGAAAGACCGGCCAGGTCAACTTGATCTGGAACCAGGTCTGCAGATCTTCAACCAGCTCGTCCATGGCCATGCGAGCCTGGACCGAGCCGTCAATGGTACGGGCGGTCTGGAACTCGGAGGTGGTAAACTGGTACTCGCTGCGGCCGGTCATGGCAAATTCGACGGTGCGGCCCAGCCAGTTCACGAGCTTCTCGACGACGCCCACTCTGGCGAGTTCGACCTCGAGGCGGGATTGCCTGGCAGGCAGGGCGAAGGCGCCGGCACTCATGCGGAAAACCTGGCTGATTCTCATGCTTTTTGTCCTGGTTGCTCTGGGAGTGGCGCAACCGCCTTCGGCGACGCCCACCCCTGAGCCCGCCCCCACCAATGCTGCCGATCAGGCCCAGCAGAGGGTGACTGTGGAAGGCTATGGAGCTTTCCCGGTCGGGGTGAGCCAGGCCCAGGCCCGCCAGATGGCCGGCCAGGTAGCCCTGCTCTCGGCCTATCGACAGCTGACTCTGAAGGCCCGCGCCTTCAGTCAGCCGCGTCAGGAAGGCAACGAGCTTCAGGAGGTGACCGTGTCGGCTCAGCACGGCAGTCCGGCCTGGCTGGCCTGGGCCCTGCGGGCCGAACCGGTGACCGCTGTCGAGGAAGGGCGTGGGGTCAAGGTGACTCTCAAGAGCCCACCTCTGGGCGAGATCGCCTCCACCACCCCTTTTCTGAGCCGCACCAGCATCTATGACATCGACCGCGATGGCGTCAATGAGACCATCGGGGCGGGCTATGACGGACGCATCTACGTGCTGCGGGAGCAAGCGGGCCGGCTTCGCGTGCTGGCCGCCACTCCCGGCTACGCCGAGCTGCACAGCTCGGTGCGCAACCAGTGGGAACACGTTCTGTTGACCCGGCTCGACAGTCTGAGCTCGATCGAGCCCGCTGGCAGGGGGCGTGTGCGCGTGGTGGCCCACCTCTCTCGCACCGAGGCGGTGGGCGGCTTTCTGGCCGGCGCCGCCACCGAGGAGCGCGAGGTCCTGGTCACCCTGGACAAGAACGAGCCCGCGCCCGACATTCAGGTCAGCGAGCCGCTCGACTTTACTCCCGTGGATCCGGACAAGATCCCGCTCAAGGGTCTTCTGACCGCACCCTCGCGGCTCTCCAAGGCGGTCTTGATGGTCAACGGCACCCAGGTGTGGTCAAGTCCCCCCCGCTTGCAGGCTCGCTCGCTCAAGCTCGACCTCATGCTCGACCTGATTCCCGGTTTCAATCGGGCCCTGCTGCAGGTGGTCGACAGTCAGAATCGCCCCGCCGAGCGCGAGGTGGTGGTCTATCGGCGAGGAGAGCCGACCCCTCTGAAAGGCCAGCAGAAGCGAGCTCTAGTGGTGGGTGTGGAGAGCTACCCGGACGGCAAGGTCGCTCACGCGGTCAGCGATGCCCAGGCCATGGCCCGGGCTCTGGTCGAGAAGGCAGGCTTTCCGGCCCAGCAGGTCAGCACTCTGGAAGGCCCCGCCGCCACTCGGGACGCGATCGCCAAAGCCATGGGAGCGCTCACCTTCGATTCTGGCCAGCAAGACCTGGTGGTCTTTTACTTCGCGGGCATGAGCGGGCTGAACTCTCTGGGCAACAAGCAACTGATGGCCTCCGACACCCAGCCCGACAGCCAGAACGGGGTCTCGGCCGAGGACCTGCAGCGCTTTCTCAACGACCTTCCCACCCACAACGTGGTGGTGCTGTTGGATACGGCCCGGGTCGACAAGTCCGAGGCAGACAGCCGCTGGTTGGCCAACGACGACTTCTTGACCCGCTCCGGGGGGATCGGCAGGCTGATCCTGTCTTCCGGTGATCCCTCTCCCTCCGAGCGCGTGGGATCGGGGAGCAGCGGTGTGGTTACCCGCAAGCTGGTCGAGGGTCTGGGCGGGCAGACTGGCGGCACCGTCCAGGAGCTTTACCGATTTGCCTACGAGGGCGTGGCCAGGGAAGCTGCCGAGCGCAAGGTTCTCCCCATCTTGCCGCTGCTCAGGGGCAGGCCCGTGGGAGTTCAATCGCTGCGCTGAGGAATCCGGCAAGTGAACTGGCCGACGAGGCCGAAGCATGACCGTCATGCTCCGTTTGGCGGGACGGTCGCTGACCACGGTATTGCGGGAGTATCTGCGCCATGACGGCCCCTTGATGGCGGCCGGGATCGCCTTCTTCGCCTTCTTCTCGGTCTTCCCACTCTTCATGCTGTCCCTGGCATTGCTCACCTACGTGGTGCCAATCGACCGCGCCCTGTTCTACACGCACTCGCTGGCCTCGATGTACCTGCCCGTGGATATGCTGACCTCGATCGAGTCCAACGTCCGGGTGGTGGCCTCCGACCGCGGGAAGATCGGCCTGACCTCGCTGCTGCTGTTGCTCTGGTCGGGGCGCCAGCTGTTCCGGGCACTTGAGGTCAGCTTGCTGCGCACCTGGGACCTGCCGGCCCGGCGCAACATGCTGACGGGAAATCTCCTGTCCATGGTCTTGGTGCTGCTGTGCGGTGCGGTGGCGGCTTCCGGGGTGGTGATCTCGCTCTTCTTCAGCGCTGCCCAGACCCTGATGAGCAAGTGGCACGTGCCCAACCTGGGCAAGCTCTCCTTTGACAGCACGGTGTTCTGGGCATGGATCCACTCCTGGATCATCATTCCCAGCCTGGTCATGCTGATCTTCCTGCTGTTGTACACCCTGCTTCCGCTTCGTCGGGTCAGCCTCAAGTCGGCCCTCCCGGGGGCCTTCTTCGCTTCGGTGGCCTGGAAGGTGTCCACTCTTCTCTACGTGGACTATATGGTCTGGTTCGGCAAGTTCTCCACCGTGTACACCTCGGTTTTCAGCATCGTCGGGATGCTGATCTTCCTTTACGTGGAGTCGATGGTGTTCTTGCTGGGGGCGGAGCTGATCCGTTTCCTGCTCGAGCACAACAAGAGCAGGCCTGCCCAGCGCCGTCGCTCAGTCCGAAAGGTCCGGAGCTAACTCCTCGGCCAGCTGGCCGCTCTTGAGGAATTCGTCCAGGAGCACGGTGGCGTAGCTGCCGGGCGGCAACTCGAACTGGAAGACGAGGTCTGTTCCCTCGGCTCGCAGGGTGAAGGGCTCCAACGGCAGGCGGATCCTGCGCCGGCTGCCCTGGGCCTTCAGGGGACGAAAGGCCTCCCAGGTCAACTCCGAGGCGGCCAGGAGGTCCTCCTCGCGCTGCCCAGAGGGACCGGTGGCCCGCATCATCTTGAAGCCGAAGATGGGTCCGGTGGGGCTGATTTCGAAGCGCTCGAGCCGCTCCTGCTCGGCCATCGGGTCGGTGGCCACGAAGAGCGAGCCGGCGGGCAGGCGCCCGCACACGTCGCCGAGCAACACCCGGGCAAACAGGCCGTCTCGAAAGCGCTCATCCAGGTAGCGGTTGAACAGCTCGGACTGCACCGAGCTGACCAGCAGGTTGCGCTTCCAGTGGGGCAGTCGCGAGCGCCCCTCGCGCAGGAGCTGCATGCCCCCTTCCAGGTTCTCGCCGCCCCGCCCAAAACGCTGGGCGCCGAAACGGTTGGCCCAGCCCGTTCTGCGGAGCTCTTCGGCGATGGCAGAAGCCCGCTCGACCTTTGCCCCGCGCACGCGCACCGTAAAACGGTTGCCGCGCAGGTGGCCGCGGCGCAGCTTGTTGTGGTGCTGGCCGAGCAACTTCACCTCGAGGACGTTCTCCAGTCCGGCCAGGCGGGACAGATCCGCCCCCAGCGGTACCGAAATTCGCTGAGTGGTGACCGCCTGGCGGTCCTTCAGGCCGGCGTAACCGATGTCGTCGGAGCGGACTTCCAGCGCCCGGGCCATGCGACGTAGCAGCTCGGGAGTGGTCAGGTCGCGCTTGGTGACCTCCAGATACTGGTGGGGGCCCTCTCCGACCGGCTCGTAGGCGGGCAACTCCACGACCTGAAAGTCTTCCGGCTCTCCCTTGAGCTGCCCCCCCGTGCCCGGAAATGCCGCAGTGACGTACATCTTGCCGCTTGTTCTCGCGCAGGAAAAGAGATCCTGGCAGGTAAACAACCGGGGGTGAGCTTGCTCCAGTCCGACTCTCTGTCCCGCCTGGTCTCAGCCAGGCCCGAAGGCTGCCAGAGCGTCGAGCTCTATAAGGCCCTCTACCGTCCCGATGAGGGCTGGTACCTGCAGGAGCGCTTCTTCCCGCTCGAGTCCCAGGTGGCGGCCCTGGAGGCCATTCTGGCCGCGGCGCCCGCCGGAGGATCGTTCCTGCTGGTCGGTCCCCCCGCCACGGGCAAGTCGGTCACCCTCTCCATGCTGGCCCGAGCGCTCAGCCTCGAGGTGTCCTCGGCGGAGTTCGTTCATCTGGTGAGGTTGTTCGACATCCGACAGGGCGCGGAGCGCTCGGCGCTGCGCACGGCGCTGGAGACGGCCCGACCGCCCGAGGGACGCTGGCTGGTGCTGATTCCCCACGCCGAGTCCGAGCAGGACTTTCAGGCGGCCATCATGCGCTCGCTCTGGGCGGCCAAGAATCACGCCGAAGGCGAGTCTCTGCCGCTGGGAGCGGATCTTTCGGCCGAGTTCCCCGACAATCTGCAAGATGCGCTGGACGAGCTGATCGGGAGCAGCCGCATCGACGGGGTGGCGGTCCTGATCGACAAGCTGGAGAGCCTGTTCGGCAGTGGTTGGACGGTCCCCGACTCGTCCATGCCCGAGCAGGTGCGCGAGTTCCGCGAGATGTGCCGCGAGCGCGACCTGCCCTTCGTGCTGGTGGGAGCCCTGACCCGCTCGGTCGGCCAGGACCCGCGCGAGGAGGCCGAGCTCACCCGCTCGTTCCGGGACATCCTGCCGCTGCACCTGCTCACCCGCAAGGGCGAATGGGAGGAGTTCCTGACCGCCAACGTCCTGGCCCATCAGTCTCCCGAGCTGTGGGCCGAGCTGACCTCTCATCCCGACATGCAGAGGCTGCTCAAGAGCACCCTGGAGGTGGGAACGTACCACGAGCACGATACCGCCTGGTGTCAAGAGTTCGCCCTGGAAGGGGCCTATCCGCTCCATCCCGCCGCCACCTTCTTGCTGCCCCGGTTGGCCATGCGCCTGGCCGCGCCCGAGAGAACCGCTCTGAGCTTCTTTCAAGAGCACGCCGCCGGTGGTCTGCAGTATTTCCTCAGCAACTTTGCCATCGCTCAGCCCAACGGCCGTCTTTCCCTCTATACGGTCGATCTGCTCTACTCCTATTTCGAACGCCAGCTCAAGACCGACCCTCGTCTTCAGGAGGCTCACGGCGTGCTGGAGCGGGCCCTGGAGTCCTCCCGCGACATCCCGATGGCGCGGCGTCTGTTGCGCACCGTCTGGCTTCTGCAAGTGGGCGGCCAGGAGCGGGTCAACACCTCGCCCGAGCACGTGATCTGGTCTTTGCATCTGGGCGCCCGCGAGCAGCCCCTGGCGGCCCAAAGCCTGCGCTCTCTGGTGGACCGGAAGATTCTGGCCTTCCGGAACCGGCGCTTCTGGTTCGAGTTTGAAGTCGAGCGGCCCAGTCTCGACCGCCTGCTGCGCTCTGACCGCCGCAAGGTCGAGCTGGAGATCGACCTGTTAGGCCTGGTGGAGCGCCAGGTCTCCTCGGCACCCCTGCGGCTCTCGGAGATCAATCGTGCCTTTTCGACCGATCGCTTCGTGCGCACTCGATTCGTTCTGCCATCTCAGCTCGACCAGCTGGTGGCTCAGGCCCAGCAGAAAGAGCCTGGTCCCGGCGCCTACCAGGGGGACCTGCTGCTGGCTTACGTGGTGGCTCAGAATCCGCCCGAGCGCGACCAGGTGGCCATGCTGTGTCAGACCGAGCTGTCCCACCCCCGCCTGGTGGTGGGCCTGCCGACCGCCCCCACCAACTACGTGGCCATGGCTCACGACATCGAAGGGCTGCGGCGCATCCGCTCGGCCGACCCCGCCTTCAGCGACCCCACCTCCAGCGAGTACCTCGAGCTGGCCGACTTGCTGCGCCAGAGTGAGGCCGAGCTGGAGGAGTCGCTGTGCGACCTGACCGACCCCCAGAAGCTCGAGTTCTGGCACCAGAGGCAGTGCCACGGCAGTCTGGATGCGCCTGGCCTGGAACGGTTCCTGACCCAGGTCGTCCAGGTTTGTATCGGTCCGCTGACCGCAGTGGGAGATTTCTGTTTCTCGACCACCCAGGACCCTGCCAGCGCCCGGGCCCGCCGCTATCAGGCCATCGACTACCTGCTCGGGTGCGGGACTCGCGAGCTGGTGCTGCGTCGAGGCGACTATCCAGCCCTGAAGGCTCTCTACGCCGGCCTGGTGGAGGGCGGGCTGTTCCTGCCAGTGGATGAAGGCGGGCCATGGCGCCGCTATCGTTTGCGCGATCCGCTGCCTGAGAGCGGACTGGGAGGGGCCCTGTGTTTCCTGCTCTCTCGGCTGCTCTCGGATGAAACCTGCCGGCAGCGGCTCAATCCGGTGGATACGGTCACGGCCCTCATGCGCCCACCCTACAGCCTGCCCGGGCCTACCGTGGAGTTGCTGTTCGGGGTGGCCGCCTGGTACTGGCGGGATCGGTTGGCCTTCTATCGGCTGGGAGAGTCGGCCCCCACCACCATGGATGCTGCTCGCATCCACGAGCTGGCCAGGCACCCGGCCAAATGGCGGGTGGAGCACTTCGAGGTGCCGCCCGACGAGCAGGGGTTCCTGGAGGAGCTGCTGCGCCTTCTCAAGCCGGAAGGGCCGCTCAGCCCGGGCGGTTCGGCCCTGCAAGAGACGGCCGACTTGTTGCTGAGCTGGTTCGATCGGCTTCCGCCCACCAACCTGAAGCTGGTTTACCATCGCACTCCCTATGCGGGCAGCTTGATCGACCTGCTGCAGGACCGCGAGCGGCGCTCTCACCCGCGCCGGCTCCTGCTGGAGCTCCTGCCGGCCGCCCTGGGCTTTCCGGCTCCGGTCCGCTGGGAGGAAGCGGCCAACACGGTGCTCAACCGCTTTGAGAACCTGCGCCAGGTGTTGGAAGAGGCCATGCTGGAGTCGCGTCGCCAGTTGCACGAAGGCATTCGCTGGATCTTTGCCGACCGGGTCAGCCTGGCCCGCCAGTCGACCTGGCCGACCCTGATCAGTCGCTGGTACCAGACCCTGCCCGCCTCGGTCCGCTCCGAGCCTGGCAATGACGAGCTGAAGCTGATGCTGGCAGCCTTCTCGAGCGCATCGGCGGACGAAGAAGAGAGTCTGGACGACCTGCTGCACGAGCTCGGCTATCCACCCATGAGCACCTGGGACCGCGATTACGCCGACGAGATCCTCGAGCGCATCCGGCTGGCTCGCATCGAGATGGAGTGGCAGGAGCACCTGGGGATGTACACCGAGCAGCGCTCGGCCCGCGAGAAGGCCTCGGGCTTCATCCGCCGCATCCTGCTCAATGCCGGCCTGCCGCCCGAGGACGTGGCCGAGCTGTTGCAGAGCGAGCTCGAGCAGGCGGCCTGGTCGGTTCGCTCGCGCTGAACGTGTTTCCGACCCAGGTGCGAGAGCATTCGCGCGGGCGATGCGGCGCCAACCCAGAGGGCCGGTCAGCAACCCCGTCCGCCGGAATGCGTCTGGCCAGTGTCAATGCGCCGGAGTGTCTCGGACTTCGATACCAAAGCGGGTCAGCAGCTCGTGCAGCGAGTGTATCTTGTTGAGTGAATTCCATTCGCTCTGGTAGAGCACCTCCGAAAGCTCATCGTAGGTGCAGAACCCTCTGGCCTTAGCCCGCGCCAGCCAGCGGAAGAACTCGGGGGGCTCGTTCCAAAGGTCCGGGTGCATCGTTGCCAACTCTCGTTGAATCGAATTCCAGTTCTGGGGGAATTTTCCTCAAGACACCGAATCACCCCCAGAACCCTATTTCTGACTGATTTTGCGAGGGGTCGTTGAGGCCTGCCCAGGATACCCTGATCGTTACCGCGCCGCCCCGGAGGCGAGCCCGCTCGGTGAGTCGGCCCGCCAGTCCGCCGGCGCGCCCCTCCAGGAGCCGCGAGGTTAAGCGCAGCAGCCGCGAGGCGCGTCGCAGTCGCGAGACCCGCGTGCTCAAAGAGCGCCCGCGGCGGCTCGTGCCCCTGCGCAAGCTGTTCCTGGTGGGCCTCTTCTTTCTGGGCCAGGGGCTGTTTTTCTTCTCCGAGCTGTTCCACCTCAGTCGCATCGAGGTCAATGGCTTGAGCCACCTGACCCGCGAGCAGGTGGTCAGCCATGCCCAGCTGACCAAGGGCTCGCCCGTCTGGCTGTTGTCCCCCGCCACCGTGGCTGACCGGGTGGCCGCCATCCACGCCGTCAAAAGCGTGGACGTCGAGGTGCGCCTGCCCGGCACGGTCGAGATCGCGGTTCAGGAGCGTGAGCCTCGCTTCCTGGTCGGCTCACCGGCCTCCCCGGAGCTGTACCTGGCCGACGAGAACGGTGTTCTCTTGCGTAAAGCGCAGTTGCCCAGCTCGTTTCCCCGCGTGATGGTGACCGAGCCACTGGCCGAGGGAGGGCGCCTTTCCCAGGGCATCGTGCCCATCGCCAGCGAGACACTGGCGTTGCTGCACGGCATCGTCCCGGGCAAGCCTTCCTCGATCACCATCGACTCTCTGGAGGCGGTCACCGTGGAGACCTCCTGGCAGGGCTGGCCGCTCACCCTGCGTCTTGGCTCGCTCGAGCACCGCGATTACAAACGTCAGCTGCTGCAAGCGCTGTGGGCGCGGCTGCCGGCCTCGAAAGGTCGTCCGGTGCTGCTCGACCTGCGCTACTCCTCGCCCGTGGTCAAGGTCGTCAGGCCCCCGTCGCCCGAGCCGGAAAACTACTGAATCTTCTTTACGCAACCTTGACCCTGTGCTATACTGCGCCCGCGCAGAAGTGGACGCTGCGATTCATCTGGAGAGAACGTGATCAGCGTGGAACCCTCGACCACTACGAGTCGAGTCAATTGGCAGCTTCCTGTCGGCATCGCCTGCATTTTGCTCGGGGTCCTGGTGGCCGTGCAGTTCAAAGTGCAACAGCGGCGCGTCAAAGAGCCTACCGAGATGGGCGATCTGCGCGTGCAGCTCAAGCTGACCGAGTCAGAGCGCAACAAGATGTCGGCCGAGCTTCAAGAGGCCCGCAATCGCCTGGTCGATCTCGAGAAGGCCCTGTCGGACGGCCAGAACGTCACCCGCACGACTCGCGAGGAGATCGAGCGCGCCCGCCTCGAGGCCGGTTTGCTGCCGCTCAAAGGGCCGGGGGTGGTGGTCAAGCTGACCGACTCGACCCGGCGTCCCTCGCCGGATGACGATCCCTACTTCTACATCGTGCACGACGTCGATCTGCAGGCCCTGGTCAACGAGCTGTGGGCTTCAGGCGCCGAGGCAGTGGCCGTCAATGAGCAACGGCTGGTGACCCGCACCTCGATTCGCTGCGTGGGTCCCACCATCTTAGTCAACGCCGTGCGCCTGGCTCCACCCTACGAGGTCAAGGCCATCGGCAACGCCCAGGATATCTACACCGCCCTGAACATGCCGGGCGGATTCCTGCAGAGCATGGACATGCAGCGCGCCATGGGCGTGGAGGTCAAGATCAGCAAGCTGGATGAGCTCGAGGTACCCGCCTTCAATGGAAGTCTGGTCTATCGCTACGCCGAGCCGGCTCCCAAGCCGGCTCCGGAAAGCTCGCCGGAGCCCTGAGTTGCTGGTCGTCCTCGGACTGGTGCTGGGTTTTCTGATCGGGTGGTACATCCCGTTCCAGTTGCCTTTTGCCAGCGCCAAGTACGCCGGCGTGGCCTTCCTGGCCGGTCTGGACTCGGTGCTGGGCGGGGCCCGGGCGGGAATCGAGCAGAAGTTTGACTTCACCCTGTTTACCACCGGCTTCGTGACCAACACCCTGCTGGCCGTCTTCCTGGCCATGGCGGGGGATGTTCTGGGGGTGGATCTCTACCTGGCCGCCGTGGTGACCTTCGGGGTGCGCATCTTCCAGAATCTGGCCTACATCCGTCGTGACCTGATCCGCCGGCCGGCCAGCGAGCAGCCGACCTTCACCGACCTGTTGAACGGCTGATTCGAGAGTCGACGTCGAGCCCGGAGAATTCGAGTGCGGCGGTTTGCGGCCGGACCAGGAAGCGCAGCCAGAAACCTCTAGCCGCTTCGGGACTCAGGCCTTGGGCACGGTGCGGAAGTGCACCACGATGCCCAGCAACACGCCGATGGGCAGGCCCAGCGTGGCCAGGCCGATCACCAGGGCCACGAAGACGTAGTGGCGCGACTCGGCGTCGTAGGGCAGGGCAAAGGCCAGCAACACCGCCACCAGTGCGCTCAACCCCACACCCGCCGCTGCGCCTTGCATGCCTCGCAACCAGATCATCCAGGGCGAGGCGGGACGGGAAAGGATCTGCTTTTGCAGGCCAAAGGCCATCAGCGCGCACAGGGCCACCAGCAGGAGCGTCTGAGCCAGCACCATCCAGGATAGTTACTACGCCGACAGCCCGAACTCCTCATGCAGGGCCCGCACGGCCGAGGAAAGCTGCTCCTCGGGCACCAGGCAGGAGATGGTGATGTTGGAGTCGGTGGTGTGCAGCACCTGGACCCCGCTGCCCACCAGTGCTTTGAGCACCCGGGCCAGCACGCCCGGGGTGCCGCGCATCCCGGCTCCCACCACGCTCAGCTTGGCGCAGCCGGTCCGGGTGCGGTATTTGACCCGGAGGGCTTCGACGGCGGTGCGGGCGGCCTCTTCGCGCTCGCGTCGGAAGATGAAATAGAGCCGCTCGTCGCATGCATTGGACAGATCGATGTTGACCTGGGCCTCGGCCAGAGCCTGCAAGACTCGCATGCGGTCGCGGTCGAGCGACTCGAGGGGCAGCTCCACTACCATCTGGGTGAGGTTGGTGACGTGGGCCACGCTGGTTACCACCCGGGTGCGCTCGAAGGCGTCCTTGGGCATGACCTGGGAGAGAAAGGTGCCGTAGCCATCCGAGAAGGTGTTCTTGATCCAGACCGGCACCCCGTGCTCGCTGGCCAGGTCCACCGCTCGGGGGTGGACCACCTTGGCCCCCTCGCCGGCCAGCTCTCCCATCTCCTCGAAGTTCAGCTGGGGCAGGATCTGAGCCTGATCGAAGAGGCGCGGGTCGGCCGTCAGCACGCCCTCGACATCGGTGTAGATCTCGACGAACTCGGCCTTGAGGGCGGCTCCCAGCGCCACCGCGGTGGTGTCGCTGCCGCCTCTCCCCAGCGTGGTTGTCTCCAGCGCGGCCGTGGCCCCCTGAAAGCCTGCCACCACGGCGATGACGCCCTGCTGCAACAGGTGGCGCACGCGGGTGGGATTGATGCTCAGAATGGCAGCCTCGCCGTGCTCCCCATTGGTCAGGATGCCCGCCTGCAGACCGGTCAGGGCGCGAGCGGAGTAGCCCCGATCGCGCAGATGCTGAGCCATGACCACGCAGGCGATGTTCTCGCCGCAGGCCATCAGCATGTCCAGCTCGCGTCGGTCTGGCTGGGGGCTCTGCTCGAGCAGTGCCAGCAGGCTGTCGGTCGCGTAGGGCTGGGGTTTGCGGCCCATGGCGCTGATGACCACGCAGGCCGCCAGTCCCCGGTCCAGGGCGCTGACGATCTTCTGGCAGACCAGATCGCGGCTCTCGGGTGAGGCCACCGAGGTGCCCCCGAACTTCTGCACCACCACACGCATGCTCTGCGGCCGTTCGGTTCAGGAAATGAAGAAGCCTCCCGGTTCGGGAGGCTTGATCAGCCTGTGATGCTAGCCCTGGGTTGGCGGCTGCTCCGGCTCGGGAGCCGGGGCGGGAGGTGCCGGCGGCGCCGGCGGAGTGTCCTGCACTCCCGTGATCTGCTGTCCCACCGCCTGCAGCATCGAGCCGAAGCTGGCCCGGTCGTTGGCGTTGCCCTCGGCCACCGCGGCGCGCACACCGGCGCCGATCAGGGTCGCGCAGCTCACCAGCGCCACCGGGAAGGCCACCGCCGGAGGCAGGTAGCCGAACGAGCTGGCCAGCAGCGCCCCCGTGCCCACCGCCGCCGAGGCAAAGCGGGTAATGTTGGCAGTCTTCGCATTCTCGCGATAGACGGTCTCTTCGCCTCGCACGCGCGCCAGCACCTCGCCCAGCGTGGGCTCCTGGTAGCGCTCCATGCTCTGGAGGAAGAAGCTCGTGTCGGCCTGGCCCTGGGCCACCGTGTCCGCGAAGGGAATGGGAGGATTGTTCTGCAGCGTGGTCTGATAGCTCTGGGCCCGCTCGATCAGCTGGCTGCGAGGAACCTGGGCGAGAGTGGCGTTCATGGGAGATCCTCCGGTCTTGCTTAGCGGTCTCGCATCAGCATACCGTCACCAGCCCTCTGCGGGTGAGAACAGCATGTTACCTTTGCGTTACGCTGGCGGACCGGCCCCGCTCCGAGCCCCACAGCGGGCGGTGGGGATCCCCACTCTGGGCCGTGGGGCAGCCGACCCGGCCCGAGCCCCACAGCGGGCGGTGGGGATCCCCACTCTGGGCCGTGGGGCAGCCGGCCCGGCCCGAGCCCCACAGCGGGCGGTGGGGATCCCCACCCTGGGCGGTGGGGCAGCCGGCCCGAGCCCCACAGCGACCCTGGGCGGTGGGGCAGTCGGCCCGGCCCGAGCCCCACAGCGACCCTGGGCGGTGGGGCAGCTGTCCCGGCCCGAGCCCCACAGCGGCCCTGGGCGGTGGGGCAGCCGACCCGGCCCGAGCCCCACAGCGGGCCGTGGGGCAGCCGGCCCGCCCCGAGCCCCACAGCGGCCCTGGGCCCCGAGCCCCACAGCGGCGCGAGCCGGCCAGCCCCGCTTCAGCCGCCCGCGAGCTCCTCCAGCTTGCCTTGGAGCGTATCCAAGCACCGCTCGGACTCCACTTCCTCGGTGCTCAAGCGGATGATCGGGACGCCGATCTGCTGGGCGCGATCACGGTCGCCGCGCGGGTCGTGGCCGGTGCCATCGACCTCCAGCACGAACCAGAGGATGCGGCCGCGCAGGGCTGCCTTGACCAGGAAGTCCACCGTCGGGGTGCGCTGCTTGAGCCCCTCCCCTGTGGGGACGCGGACTAGAACCTGCATGCTCACCTGCGGGATCAAGAGCAGCTGCCAATCGCCCAGCGCGAGCTCCAGGGCGGGAACGCGCAGGTCGCCCACCATCAGCCCGGTAGCCGGATCCACGACGGGCCGCAAGCGAAAGCCAGCGCGAAGAGCGCTCGCCCGCACGCTGCGCGCTCCCGCGGAAAGCAAGCGCAGGTCCAAGAGCGCTTCCTCGGCCGAGCCGCAAGCGGCGCGGGCCAGGAAGCGGCTGATCTGAGCCCGATCGCGACGCCGTGCGAGCCAATCCTCGAGACAGGCGACGGCTTGGGGCCAGCGATCCCGGGCTGCAGCCAGGCGGACCGACATCGGACGGTCGCTCGGCGGGTGGTAGCGCATGGAGCTCGAGGCCAGAGTGGCCGTGTCCGCGCGACCTCGAGCGCACTCGGTAGGTCGAGCCCACTGCACGCGGAGCACCCGCGCCAGGCGGGACTGCTCCTCGGCGCCGGGCAAGCGCCGCAGGTTCTCCCAATCAGCCACGCGGCGCCCGTCGGCGCCCACCGCCCGGCCCAGCTCCTTCTGGGTCAGGCCTCTGGCTTTGCGTTGTTTGCGAAGAAAGCTCCCGGTCATGGTGGGTAACATCATACCCATAGCTTAGCTGCGTGAACGCGAGCAAAGGCAGGTCAGGTTGTTGCCGCCTCGTTGCCAGAGTGTAAGAACGGTATGAACAAAGAATGAACGCAGGCTCAGTAGCGGATTGTGGTCTCGTTGCTCCAGCCGGGCGGATCCACGCGGATCTCGCCTTTGCCCAGCGTGATGGTGGTTTCCTGAGCGAACACCCCGGAGGGCCGCACGCGGATCACGTTGCCGTCGCGCACAATACTCGTCTCGTTGGCCCAGCCCTCCGGATCGACCCGCGATTGACCCGGGCCGTGCGTGATCACGGTGGTGTTGCCGAACCCGGGCGGGTCGACCACGGTACGCCCCTCCGAAAGCCGGATCGTGACTGTGTTGCCGATGCCGCTGGGATCGACCTGCACCTGGTCGGAACTGCGGGTGAGCACGATCTCGTTGGCCCAGCCGGTCCGGTCGATCACCGTGCGACCCTGGGCGTCGCGGGTTACCGAGGTGCCGTTGCCCCAGCCGGCCGGATCGATCGAGATGCGGCAACCGTCCTGGTCCAGCGAGGTGGAGTTGCTCCAGCCGGGCGGATCCACCGTCCAGCTGCTGCCGCTGCGGCTCACGTCGGTGGAGTTGCTCCAGCCGGGCGGGTCGATGTTGATCCTGCTGGCCTCGGCAGGCACGTAGGGGCCGTTCTCAATCCGGTCGCTGACCAGCACCAGGTTCTCGTTCAGGTCGTAGAACAGCCCGTCGCCCAGGTAGACGCCCACGGCGTGGTAGTCGTTGTCCACCGTGCGGGTGACGTCCTGGCCATCCGGGCCCTTCTCGGTCACGGTGTGGGTGCCCCGCATCACGTCCACCCGGTGCACCCCCTCGGGGATGACCTCCACGGTGAAATCGCCGGTGGCCTGGTAGTGCTGGCTGACGCAGGTGACCGCCGGGGGAGGCGCGGCTCCAAGCTGGGGAGCGCACCCCAGCAGGCCCAGACCCACCAGCCCCAGAGCCAGTCCGGCGGCCACGCGCAGCCCGGTCCTTTTCGAGCCCTCGCTCGAGGGCGCGGCGACCGGGGCGGGTCCCACGTAGGCGTCGGCTGGACCGGCGGCCACCGCGGGGCTGCCGGGAGGCGCTTTGTAGGCCAGCTGGGACGAGGCGGAAAGCGGTGGAATCTGCATAGCGCCCCTATCCTCCTCGGAAGGCATGAAAAATTCCTGATAAGCGACAGGGCCAGCATGCAGATCCTGCTGACCCTTCTCGTGTTGCTCGCCACCCAGGTGCCCCGCGAGGAGCGCATCAAGAAAGCACTCGTCGAGGGGGCCCGCACCCGCCTGGGCGACGCTTACGACTCGGACTACTACGCCAACGGTTATCCGCCCAAAGGCAAGAGCGCCTGCGTGGACGTGCTCTACTTCGCCTGCCAGCGGGTCAGCCTCGACCTGCAAAACGAGGTCGACAAAGACATCCAGCGCCGCCCGGACCTTTATCCCAGCATCCGCGACCGGGCCATCAACCACCGCTGGGCCCCCAACCTGATCGTCTATTTCCGGCGCCACTGGCACGTGCTGCCCAACGATAGCCAGTGGGAAAAGGGCGACGTGGTCTTCTGGAGCCTGACCGACGACGGGGTGGCCGACCACTGCGGGCTGGTCACCAACCCGCCCTTCGTGATCCACCAGTTTCCCCCGCTGTGCGCCGAGCATCCCGTGCTGCTGGGCTGGAAAGTGATGGGCCATTTCCGCCATCCCGAGGCAGGGTCGAGCCGCGCCAAACCGAAGGGCAGGTGAGCTTACCAGGAGGATTCGTCCCGTGTCCAACGCGCCATTCGGCCGTCTGCTGACCGCCATGGTCACCCCTTTCACCCCCAGCCTCGAGGTGGATTACGATCGCGCCGTCGAGCTGGCCCGCAAGCTCATTGCCGACGGCAATGACGGGCTGATCGTGGCAGGCACCACGGGCGAGTCTCCCACCCTGAGCAAGGCCGAGAAGCTCGAGCTGTTCAAGCGGGTCAAGCAAGCCGTGGGCAAGGACATTCCCATCGTGGCCGGCACAGGCTCCTATGCCACCCAGGCCACCATCGAGCTGAGCCAGGCCGCCGCCGAGACGGGCGTGGACGGCCTCCTGCTGGTGGCGCCCTACTACAACAAGCCCCCTCAAGAGGGCATGTTCTTGCACTTCCAGGCCATCGCCAGAGCCACCAGGCTTCCTATCATGCTGTACAACATCCCGGGCCGCACCGGCATCGAGCTCCTGCCCGAGACCCTGGCCCGGCTGGGCGAGATCCCCTCGATCCAGGCGGTCAAGCAGTCCCTGCCCAGCCTGGACCCGATCAACGAGCTGGCCATCCGCTCTGACCTGGCTCAGTACAGCGGCGACGACGGCAACACTCTGCCCATCCTGGCCCTGGGCGGTGTGGGCGTGGTGAGCGTGGCCGGCCACGTGGCCGCCGGGCTCATCAAGCGCCAGATCGAAGCCTTCTTCGCCGGTCAGGTGGCCGAGGCCGCCCGCCTGCAGCGCCAGCTCTATCCTCTCTTCACGGGTCTGTTCAAGACCAGCAACCCCATCCTGGTCAAAGCGGCTCTCAAGAAACTGGGCTTCCCCGTGGGAGGCCTGCGGCCCCCGCTGATCGAGGCCACCCCCGAGCAGGAGCAGGCCCTGGATAAAGTGCTGGCCGTCACCACCGCCGCTTGAGCGCCATCCAGGTCCGTCCTCTTCAGGAGCCCTGGGAGAGCCGCCTGAACGTCCCGGGGGACAAGTCCATCTCCCACCGGGCCCTGATGCTGGCGGCCATGAGCGACGGGCCGTGCCGCCTGAGCGACCTCTCGCAGGGCAAGGACGTGCAGAGCACCCTGCGCTGCCTCAAGCAGATGGGGATCACGGCTCGCCGCGACCGGGCGGACCTGCTCCTGACCGGCTGGGGCAACCGCTGGCAAGAGCCCGACCGGGTGCTCGACTGCGGCAACTCGGGCACCAGCATGCGCCTGCTCACGGGCATCCTGGCCGGTTGCCCCGGTCTTTGCGTGCTGAGCGGCGACGCATCGCTGCGCAATCGACCGATGGGGCGGGTGCTGGAGCCCCTGCTCGAGATGGGGGCCCGGGTCCGAGGGCGCCAGGGCAATCGCTTCGCCCCCCTCGTCGTGGAAGGCACCGAGCTGCAGGGCATCTACCACAAGCTCCGGGTGGCCAGCGCCCAGGTCAAGTCGTGCATCCTGCTGGCCGGCCTCAAGGCGGGCGGCACCACCGTGCTGGAAGAGCCCCAGCAGAGCCGCGACCACACCGAGCGCATGCTCAGTCACCTGGGGGTGCGCATCACCCGCGACGAGAACCGTCTCCACCTGAGCCCCGCGGAGCGGATCCCGGCCTTCGACTGCCGGGTTCCCGGCGACGTCTCCTCGGCGGCCTTTCTGGTCACGGCCGCGGTCATCAGCCCCGGGGCCCGGGTGCTCATCGACGACGTGGGGCTCAATCCCACCCGCACCGCCTACCTGGATTTGTTGCGCCAGATGGGCGCCCGAATCACCACTCGGGTGACCCGCACCGATCTGGGCGAGCCGGTGGGCAGTATCGAGGCGCTGGGCTCGGAGCTGGTGGGCATGCAGGTGCCCGAGTCGGAGATTCCGGGCGCCATCGACGAACTGCCCCTCCTGGCCGTGGCCGCCAGCCAGGCAAAGGGGACGACGCTGGTGCGCGGCGCGGCCGAGCTGCGCGTCAAGGAGTCGGACCGCATCCACTCCACCGTCACCGAGCTGCGCAAGCTCGGAGCCGAAGTGGAGGAGTTCGAGGACGGCTTTGCGGTGCACGGGCCCACCCCCCTGAAGGGCGCCACGGTGGAGTGCCACCACGACCATCGGCTGGAGATGAGCCTGGCCGTGGCTGGCCTGGTTGCCCGCGGCAAGACCCGCATCCAGGGCACGGGCTGGGCGGCCATCTCCTTCCCGAGCTTCTGGGAGAGCTTCCCGGGCCCCTGGCAAGAGCTTTGACCCGCAGCGTCTGGTTGCTGGGGCGACCGGTTGCCCACTCGGTCTCCCCCGCCATGCACCAGGCCGCCTACCAGGCGCTGGGGGAGGACCTGGTCTACCTGGCCGCCGAGGTGGGACCGGAGGATCTGCCCACGGTGCTCGACGGGCTTCTGAAACTGCAGGCTTTGGGGATCAACCTGACCATCCCCCTCAAGCAGGCGGTGCTTCCTCTGCTCAAGCGGCTGGATCGGCGCGCCCGTGAGCTGGGCGCGGTCAACTGCCTGCGGCCCTGCGACGGGGGCTGGGAAGGGACCAACACCGACGCCGACGGCTGGCTCGACAGCTGGCGCGAGGAGGTGGGCCAGCCACTGGAAGGCCGCCGGGCCATCGTCCTGGGCTGGGGCGGGGCGGCCCGGGCGGTGGGCACCCTGCTGCAAGAGCAGGGCGCGCGGCTGCAGGTGCTGCTGCGCGATCCAACCCGGCTGAAGGACTCGGCCTCGTTGCAGGAGCTGGCAACCTATCTCGAGCCCGGGGCGATCGTGCTCAACGCCACTCCGGTGGGCACGCAGAGCGAGCAGAGCCCGGTCCGGTGGCCCGACGAGGTGCCCCAGAACCTGGTGGCCTGCGACCTGGTCTACAATCCACAGCAGACCCGCTTCCTGCTCGACGCGCGCCAAAGGGGCTGTGCCACCCTGGGCGGGCTGGGGATGCTGGTGCACCAGGCCAGGCGGGCGATCGAGTGGTGGACCGGTAAACCGGCCGACTGTGCTGCGGTGATGCGCCGGGCCGCCGAGGCTCAGCTCAGCTCGATGTAGCGGTTGCTCAGCTCGTCGAGGATCTTGTGACGGGCGTTCAATAGCTCGTGGATCTTGCGGGCCGCCGTCATGGGGGTGAGATGGGTGGTGTTGATGCGGATCTTGACCTGGTCGTAGATCCGCTTTCGCTCCTGCATCAAGAGCTCGACCCGGTCGCGCAGCTCGCCTCGCAGCATGGGGCGCTTGTCGGTGCGCTCGAGCCGTCCCACCAGGTCTTCTTGCCCGGTGTAGAGGCAGATCAACAATCCATTCTTCTGGAACAGGTCGAACGTGTCGGGGTCGACGATGGTGCCGCCTCCGGTAGCGATCACCCGGTTGGTCAGGTCGGCCACCTCGCGGGCAAGCTCCTTTTCGTGCTGGCGGAAGAACTCTTCCCCGTGGGTATCGAAGATCTCGTTCACGGTCATGCCCAGGCGCCGCTCGAGCTCGAGATCGATGTCCAGGAACTTGCGCCCGGTGACCTTGGCCAGCTCACGCCCGATGGTGGTCTTGCCCGTGCCCATGAAGCCCACCAGATAGATATTCCGCCGTTTCACGCCAGAAAGCTTCGCCTCACGAGGGGCCCGCTCCCCTCTCCACGAAGGCCCGATCGCCGTGCACCCTTACCTGGTCGAGCCGGGCTTGCTGGCCCGGGTTCCGCAGCTGCTTCGCGAGCAAGGCTTCGAGCGAGCCGTCCTGATCACCGATCAAGACGTCTATCGAGCCCAGTTCGGCGCCTTTAAGGATGGCTTCGAGCGACTCGACGTGGTGGGCATCGAGGCGGGCGAATCCCAGAAAACGTTGGACAACGCCCAGTGGATGTACGGCTGCCTGGCTCGCCTGGAGGTCGATCGACAGACCCCGATCCTGGTCTTCGGTGGTGGCGTCATCGGCGACCTGGGAGGCTTCGTGGCCGCCACCTACCTGCGCGGACTGCCTCTCTTCGGCATCCCCACCAGCCTGCTGGCCATGGTGGACAGTTCCATCGGCGGCAAGGTGGGCGTGGACCTGCCTCAAGGCAAGAACCTGGTGGGCGCTTTCTATCCTCCCCGGGCGGTGTGGGCCGATCCCGAAGTGCTCTCCACCCTCCCCGAGAAGGAGGGCTCCAACGGCATGGCCGAGGTCATCAAGCATGGCCTGATCGCCTCGCCGGAGCTCTTCGAGCTCTGCCGCCAGCTGCCGCCCTTCCCCGAGTGGAGCCTCGAGCAGCGCACCGAGCTGGTGCGAAGAGCGGCGCAGGTCAAGCTGGAGATCGTGACCCGCGACCCCAAGGAGCTGGGCGAGAGAGCCTTCCTCAACCTGGGCCACACCCTCGGTCACGCCCTGGAAACGGCCGGCGACTACACGAGGCTGAGCCACGGCCAGGCCGTGGCGCTGGGCCTGCTGGCGGCCCACGAGCTGGCTCGACGCCAGAAATTGCTGGAGAAGCCCCTGCCGCTCAAGGAGACGTTGGAGCGCCACGGCTTGCCCACGAGGCTGGAGAAGGGCTTTGAGTGGACCCGGGTGGAGGCGGCTCTCTCCCAGGATAAGAAGCGGCTCAACGGCAAGCTGCGCTTCGTTCTGCCCGTGCGTCCTGGTCTGGTCGAGCTGGTCAGCGGGGTGCCGCTAGAGCATGTGCGGGAGGTCTTTGAAGAGCTGTGCGCGTCTTGATCCTGAACGGTCCCAACTTGAACCTTTTGGGGCGGCGCGAGCCGGAGGTCTACGGCTCCACCACCTACGCCGAGCTGGTGGCGCTCTGCCAGAAGTGGGGCCAGGAGCTGGGCCTGAAGGTGGAGGTCTACCAGTCCAACCACGAGGGGGCCCTGCTCGACAAGCTGCATCAGACCGAGGCCGACTTCGTGGTGCTCAATCCCGGCGCCCTGACCCACACCTCGGTGGCTCTGCGCGACGCCGTGGCCGGGGTGGAGCTGCCCACCATCGAGGTCCACCTGAGCAACATCTACGCTCGCGAGGAGTGGCGCCGGCGCTCGCTGGTCAGCGACGTCTGCAAGGGCGTCATCAGCGGGCTGGGCGTTCAGGGTTATCGGTTGGCTCTGAGCGCCGGCAAGGAGCTTTTCCCAGGAGGCTAAGCCATCCGGGCCGAAGTTTTCCCGGTCATGAGACGCCTTGTTTGCATGCTGGGGCTGTTGGCTCTGCCGGCCCTCTGCCAGCCCGCCGCGGTGGCCGGGGTGGTGGTCAACGGCAGCACCCTCCATCCGGGCGCTCCCATGCCCCTGGTCATCGGTGTGATGGGGCCGCCCGACTTCGTGCGGGCCATGCGCGGCCAGCGCCAGGAAGACGACTACGTGATGTTCACCTATCCCAACCACGGCGTCTCCTTCGACATCAACTCGAGCACCAACAAAGTGCAGGGCATCCTGGTGGAGGGCTCCTCGGCCCGCCTGGAGGGGGTTCCCTTCCGCATCGGCGACAACCAGCTCAGCGTCACCTCCAGTTGGGGACGGCCCGAGCGCACCGAGGTGGGCATGCTGGTCTACTGGCGACGGGGCGTCTACCTGGGACTGGACGACTCGGGAAGGATCCTGCGCGTCTTCTTGACCGAGCCCGGCCAGTTCCAGGAGGCCGGGCAGGGCTGAGCGAGATGATGGGCTTCCTGAACTTCTTGAAGCCCCCCGCCATGACGTCCCACGATGCCGTGGCCTGGCTGCGCCGTCAGCTGCCCCGAGGGACGCGCGTGGGCCACCTGGGCACCCTGGACCCGCCCGCCACGGGCGTGCTGCCGCTGGCGGTGGGAGCGGCCACCCGCTGGATCCAGTTCCTGCCGCCGGCTCGCAAGAGCTATCGGGCCGAGCTCACTTTTGGCCTGGAGTCGGATACCCTGGACACGGCCGGCACCATTCTGGCTCGTCGGCCCGCCCCTCGGACCGATATCGAGCCCCTCCTGCAACGGATGCGCGGCTCGCAGATGCAGGTGCCTCCCGTGGTCAGCGCCCTGCGGGTCGAGGGCAAGCGCAGCTACGAGCGGGCGCGGGCCGGCGAGAGCGTGGAGCACGAGGCTCGGGCGGTGGAGATCTACCGCCTCGAGCTGATCCACGAGGATTGGCCACGCGTGTTGATCGACGTCGAGTGCAGCGCCGGCACCTACGTGCGCTCGCTGGCCCGCGACCTGGGCCAGCAAGTCGGCTGCGGGGCGGTGCTGTCGTTTCTGGTGCGCACCGCCTCGGGGCCGTTTCGTCTGGAAGAGGCCGTCACCGCCGAGGAGACCCCGCCCTTCCCGCTGGTCGGCCTGGAGACCGTGCTGGAGGGCCTGCCCCGGGTCAGGGTCCGGCCCGGTCTGATGCCCGGCCAGGAGTGCCCGGTGGAGGATCCACCCCCGGAGGGCACCACCGTGGTGCTGTTCGATCCCGCCTTCGTGGGGGTGGGTCGCATGAAGAACGGCCTGGCTCGCCTGGTGAGGACGCCATGGCAGTAGTGCTGGGCGGCCTGGTGCCGCACCCCCCGCTGCTGGTGCCCGAGGTCGGCGGCTCCCGCCTGGCCCAGGTGGAGTCCACCCGCCTGGCCCTGGAAGAGCTGTGCCGCGAGGTCTGTTCCCAGGCACCCGAGCGGCTGGTGCTGATCACCCCCCACGGCCCCTACCAGCGCAGCCGCATGAGCTGCCTGGCCGGTCCCCACCTGAGCGGCACTCTGGCGCGCTTCGGTTGCCCCGAGGTGAGGATCCAGTGGCCCTGCGACGAGGACTTTTGCGGCCGGCTCGACCACGAGGTCGACCTGGTCGAGGCCGAGCTGGATCACGCCCTCATGGTGCCCCTCTACTTTCTGCGTCAGGCCGGACTGGAGTGCCCGCTGGTGGCGCTGTCGGTCTCGGGCCTGCCGCGCCAGGCCCACCTGGCTCTGGGCCGCAGCCTGGCCCGGCTGGCCACCACCCCCACCGTCGTCCTGGCCTCGGGGGATCTCTCCCACCGCCTGAAGGCCGATGGACCGTACGGCTACGATCCTCGCGGACCGCGCTTTGATGCGGCGGTGGTCCAGAGCCTGGAGCCGCTCGACCCCGAGGCCATCGGCTCGCTGGACGAGGACCTGGTGGAGGGCGCCGGCGTGTGCGGCCTCAAGCCGCTGATGGTGCTGCTGGGGGCCATGCCGAAGGCGCGGGGCAAGGTGCTCTCCTATGAGGGCCCCTTCGGAGTGGGCTATGCCGTGGCCCGGCTCGAGCCGCCCATCGACCCTGTCGGCCTGGCCCGCGAGGCGGTCGAAACCTTTGTGCGCGAGGGTCGTGAGCTGGAGCTGAGCGAGCCGCCCGAGGGGCTGCAGGCTCCCTGCGGCACCTTCGTGACCCTCAAGACCGACGACGGCGAGCTGCGCGGCTGCATCGGAACCCTGGCCCCCACCACCCCCAACCGGGCGGCCGAGATCGTGCGCAACGCGGTGGCCGCCTGCAGCCGCGATCCCCGCTTCCCGCCCGTGCAGCCCCACGAGCTTGGCCGGATGACTTACTCGGTCTACCTGCTCGACCCGCCCGAGCCGGCCCAGCCCGAGCAACTCGACCCGGCCGTGTTCGGCGTGATCATCCGCTCGCCCCTTGGGAAGAGCGGAGTGCTCTTGCCCGGCATTCCGGGCCTGGATACGGTCGAGCGCCAGCTCTCCGCCCTGCGCAGGAAGGCCGGCCTCTCGGCGGGCGAGCCGGTGACCCTGGAGCGCTTTCGGGTGCACCGTTTCGGAGAAGACGACTGAATGGGCCTGCGTCTCAAAACCCAGCTCACGGCCCTGTTCTTGTTCCTGTTCGGCTTCTCGTTCTTCTGTCTGGCGTACTTCAACCTCAGTATGCTCAGCACGGCGGTGCACTCGAGGGCGGTGGAGCAGTCGCGCAACCTGGCCGCCCAGGTAGAGGACTGGCTCACCCGGGAGATTCCCAAGAGCATCGGCGCGCGCGACCTCGACGAGGTGGCCATGCAGAATCCCAGCTCGCTGGTCCACTATCTCGAGCGCCTCAAGGACCTCAACTGCCTCGAAGTCTACTCCGTGCACGGGCATCCCCCCACGCGGCTTTTTCGCTACGGACAGGCCCAGCTCGAGCAGGCTCCCCACACGCGCTCGATGCAGCGAGCTCTGGAAGGCGAGCGGCACTATCGGCTCTGGGAGTACAGCTCGTCACAGGACTTGAAGGGCCGCGCCATCGAGGATGTCAGCCCCTTTTCCTCCGGACGGGTCCAGTTCGAATACTACGCCCCCATCTTTCGCTTGCCCGAGGTGGAGGGGGGCAAGCCAGATCGCTCGGACCAGGCCGGCGTGGTGCACATCTCCTTGTTGCTACCCAATACCCCTCTGCGTATCCGGGTGGCCGTCATCGGCAACCTGGTGCTGGGTCTGGTGTTCATCTTCACCGGCTTTCTTTCTCTGAACCTCTGGGCCCAGCACGCCATCAAGCGCCCCCTGGACGGACTCATGCGCGCCCGCGAGCGACTGGGCAAAGGCTACGGGGGCTCGGAGGTGGAGGATCTGCTGTCGGCCAACGAGCTGGTGGCCGTCTCCAACTCGCTCAATCGCCTTTCGCTGGACCTGAGCAAATACCAGGATGAGCTGGAAGAGAAGACGCGCCGCCTCGAGCAGGCCAACGACCGCTACCGCCAGCTCAACGAGGGACTCGAGCAGCAGGTGGAGGAGAAGACCCGCGAGCTGCGCGAGTTCTTCTCGCTGGTGACGCACGACCTGCGCATTCCGCTGGCGGCCACTCAGGGCTACGCCGACCTTCTGACCCGGGGAAAGTCGGGCGAGCTGAACGACAAGCAGCGAAAGTTCGTCAAGAGCATCCGCACAGCCAATTCGCACGCTCTGGAGCTGGTGCGCAACCTGCTCGACGCCATGCGCTACGAGGCGGGGCAGAACCAGCCGGTCATCGAGCGCTTCGACTTTCACGAGCTGGTGCAGGAGGTGGTCTCGCACCTGGACATTCCCGACGACGACAGCCCCGATGGTCCGATCGAGGTGGAGATCCCCGATTTCGTCGAGGTCAGCGCCGACCGCACCCGCATAGGCCGCGTGCTGGGCAATCTGGTCAGCAACGCCCTGCGCCACATCTCTCCGGGGCAGCAGGTCAAACTGACGGCCCGGGTCGAGGGCCCCAACCTCCGCGTGGAGGTGGCCGATAATGGCCCGGGCATTCCGGCCGAGAACCTGCCCCTCTTGTTCTCCAAGTTCACCCACTTCCCCAGCGAGCGCGGGCCGAGCTCGGGGCTGGGCCTGGGCCTCTACATCGTACGAAGAATTCTGGAGAGTCACGGCGAAGCAATCCACGTCGAAAGCCGGGTGGGCGAAGGGTCACGTTTCTGGTTCCACCTGCCCGTTCACGAGGAGAACCAATCATGACGGCTCCCATTCGCGTGTTGCTCGCCGATGACGTGGCCATGTTCCGCGAGATGCTTTACTCCACTCTGGAGGAGGAAGAGGACGTGGTGGTCGTCGGGGAGGCGGCCGACGGCCAGGAGGCGTTGGAGAAGTGCCTCGAGCTCGACCCCGACATCCTCATTCTGGACGTCGAGATGCCCCGCATGAACGGGGTGGAGGCTACCCGGCTGGTGGCCGAGCGCTGCCCCCGTACCAAAGTCGTCATCCTGACTGCTTACGAGGACGATCAGCTCATCGTGCAACTGATCCAGGCCGGGGCCACCGGATATCTGCTCAAGGAGACCAGCACCGATGAGGTGGTGCGCGCCATCCGGGTGGCCCACACCGGCGAGTCCCTGATTCAGCCTCGAGTGGCCAACAAGATTCTGCGCATGATGGCCCAGATGGCCCCGCCTCAGCCCGCTCCCCGGGCCACCCAACACGACTCGGTGCGCGAGAAGCTCTCGCGGCTGACCTCGCGCGAGCTGGAGGTGCTCATTCAGGTCGGCAAGGGGATGAACAACAAGGAGCTGGGTGCTCACTTCGTGATCTCCGAGCCGACCGTGAAGACGCACGTGGCCCGGCTGATGCAGAAGCTAGAGGTGCGCGACCGCATCGCGCTGGTGATGCTGGCGGCCGAAGCGCGTTTGTTGGATTAGAGCTGCGCGCAGCGAGCAATCAGGTCGGCTAGAGGGTCTATCGACCCCCGGCAGCGTAGCGCCCCTGACACCACGAAGGGGTGTGCGGCCTTCAGGCTTTCTTGAGCCGAATGCGAAAGGTCGAGCCTTTGCCGGGCTGGCTCTCGAGCTCGATAGAGCCGCCCATGCTGGCCAACAGGCTGCGGACGATCCAGAGGCCCAGACCGGTGCCCCGGGCGTTGCCCGTTTCGCCCCGCACGAAACGCTCGAACAGCCTCGGCTGGCGCTCGGGCGCAATGCCCGGGCCCGAGTCGATCACTTCGACCAGAACCTGGTCCCCTTCTGCCTGAGCCCGCACCGTGATGGGAGTGCCCCCGGGCGAGTATTTGATGGCGTTGTCGAGCAGGTTGCCGAGAACTTGCTCGAGGCGGTTGGGATCGCCATGCACCCGCAGGTCGCCCGGCACCTCGACGGTGATCGGGTAGAGGGCGCGTCGATTCTCGGCCAGCTTGGAGCGCGAGAACTCCACCTCTTGCTCGATGGCCGACTTGAGCTCGACCGGGGTGGACGAGACCTCCAGAGCGCGTTCCTCGAACAGTGCGGTGGCATCGAGATAGGTCTCTACCAGCCGGATGGCCCGCTTGAGCGAGCCTTCCATGTCGTCGAGCACGTGGACCGCATCCGGGCTCGGGTTCAGCCGGCGCAGAAGGAAGATGCCGTTTTTCAAGACCGTGAGAGGGCCCTTGAGGTCGTGCGAGGCGATGGAGACGAAGGCCGACATGGCCGCGCTCCAGGCTTCCATCTCGCGAGAGTGGACCTGCTCGCGGTGTTGCTCCTTGAGGGCTTCCTCGCGTTCGTTGATCAGGCGGGAGTTCTCCACGCAGATGGCCGCCTGGGCCACGAAGGAAGGCAGAATCTCCTTGCTGCCGGCGGAGAAACGCGAGGTGATCCGGCTATCGAGGTAGATCAGGCCGATCATGCGCTCTTGCACGATCATCGGCTCGATCAGGATGGAGCGCAGGCCATAGAGCTCGACCGAGCGGGAGGGGTCGGCTTCGTCCAGGGCGTTCTGCCGATCCACGCGCTGGCGGGTCCGCAAGGCGTGCAGGATGGACTTCTTGCTGGGCGTGAACTCCTCTTCGTCGAGCTCGGTGGCGTCCATCCGGTGGACGGCTTTGACGCGATAGGACTCTTCCGGACTGTCGGGGTCGGCCAGGATCAGCGAACCCCGCTCGGCCCCGGTGAACAGGACGGCGGAAGCCAGGATCTTCTGCAGCAGCTCATCCTGGTCGAGCACCGCCGTGATCGACCGAGAAACCTCGATCAGCCGAACGACGGCTTCGGGGGGGGCTTCAGGCGCCATGGGCGCTCACTTCGGGCTCAGGCCCGGGCATTCCGCCCTGCAGAACGAAACTGCGACCAGACCTTCTAGAGCCAGCCTTCGCGGGCCATCAGCGAGCGCAGCTTGCGCAGGGCCCGCCCCTCTTGCTGGCGGACGGCTTCCTTGCTCACTCCAAAGGCTTCGGCCAGCTCTTGCAGGGTGCGAACCTCCTGGTTGCCCAGGCCGAAACGAAGCTCGAGCAGCTGCCGCTCGCGCTCGGTCAGCAGAGAGAAGAGGTAGCCCCAGTCGGCGCGGTTGAGAACGTCGGATGAGATACCCGTCTCGCTGGCGAGCAGGTCCTTGAGGCGGGTGTCGGAGGTGTCATCCCCGACCGGAGTCTCCAGCGAAACCGGCTCCTGGGCCATGGTCAGGATGTTCTTCAGGCGCCGCAGCGACTTCTTCTCCATCTCCACGACCTTCTGCTGGACTCGCGGGTCGCTGGGGGGAAGGTCTTGCTTGAGGGCGCGCGAGAGCTTCCTGCGCACCTTCTCGGGGGAAACCGGGAAGAGTTGCTTGCTGGCTCGCTCGAGGGTCGGCTTCTCACCGTCCTTCTTGAAGGCCTGGGCGGAAATGCGTCCGTACTTGTGCACGATCTCGGTGACGTGGACGGGCAGCCGGATGGAGCGGCCCTTGTTGGCGATGGAGCGACTGATGGCCTGACGGATCCACCAGCAGGCATAGGTGGAGAAGCGACAACCGCGGGCCGGGTCGAACTTCTCGACCGCTTCCATCAACCCCATGTTGCCTTCTTGCACCAGATCCTGGAAGGTCAACCCCATTCCCAGGAACTTGCGGGCCATGCTCAAGACCAGGCGGAGATTGGCTTCAATCAAGCGCTCGCGGGCTTCCTGGTCACCTTGCTGGATGCGCTCGGCGAGCTCGCGCTCTTGCTCGCGGGTCAGCAGCTCGACCTGATAGACCTCGCGAAGGTATGCCGTGAGACTGCTGAAGTCTTGCTGCTCGTCGGCCTTGTCAGGCTTCCACGTCTTGAGGCTGCGGCGAGCCTGCCGGTCTTCCTGGGAGGTTTCCGGAAGATTTTCGATGTCAACAGCGAGCATGGTGCGATCCTCCTACCTGCCCCTATGGTAGAGGCGGAGGGGGGGTACGGTCGTCATACCAGGGTATGATGTTTCTGATATGTTAACTGGACTTTTCCAAAATATGTGCTAGGGCCCCGTTGGCCTTGGCTTTTGGGCTCCGGTCTGCTATTCTAGACCGGGTGGTGGGAGCGAACAGAGCGAGTTTAAGAGTGCCTGAGAGGTCGGGAGGGTTTCTTTGGTTCCTTCCACGTCGGTTCGTGGCTCGGGTTTGTCCGCGCTGAGGCGAACGACCACCGCGCGGCCCGAAGCTCCTCCACTCAAGAAGATGCCCGGCCAGCAATCGATGGCCGTCTTCTTCCGCTCCCTTGCGGTCATGTTTCAGGGCGGCGTGACGATTGATCGAGCGCTATCCCTGCTCAGTGTCCAGGAGGACCAGGCCATGGCCGAGGTGTGCAAGCGCATGGCTGATCAGGTGCGCCACGGCCACTCCCTTTCTCAGGCCATGGCTAAGAACGAGCCCGCCTTCACCAAGATGCACTACAAACTGGTCCAGGTGGGCGAGGCGACCGGCAACCTGGACACGATCCTGGAGCAGTTGAGCCACTACGAAGAGAAGCGTCGGGCCACCACCATGAAGGTCAAGAGCGCCCTGACCTATCCGGCTTTCCTGTTTGCCATCTGCTGCTTGATGTTGATGATCCTGCCGCCCTATATGCTGGGGGGCATCTTCCAGGTCATTCAATCCTCGGGCTCGGAGCTTCCGCTGATCAGCAAGGTGGTGCTGGGAACCGCCATGTGGATGCGCACGCCCACGTTTTACGTGGTGCTTGTGGCCGTGCTGGTGGGGGGCTTTTTCCTGGGCCGCAAGGTCTGGAGCAGACCAGAGTCACGCCTGGCCCTCCAGCGCTTTGCGCTGGAAGCTCCTGGCCTGGGCAAGCTGGTGCGGGCGCTGGGTCTGAGCCGGTTTGCCAGGGCCTGGAGCATCCAGGTGGCCGTGGGGGTGGCTCCGGTGGCCGCTCTGCAACTGGCCGCCGAGTCCACCATGGACCCCTGCCTGGAAGAGGACATCTCCCACAGCGTGACGGCCCTGCGCGACGGTTGCTCGATGCAGGCCAGCCTGGACGCCAGCGGCTACTTTCCCTCGCTTTTTTTACAGATGGTGGCCGTAGGCGAGGAGTCCGGCGGCCTTGAAGCCATGGTGAGCCGGGTGGCCCAGATTTACGAAGGTCAGCTCGACCACACCCTGGACACGCTGACCGCTCTGCTCGAGCCGTTCGTGATGCTGGTGATGGGAGCCATCGTGGGCGTCATCGTGGTGGCTACCATGCTGCCCATGATGCAGGTTCTGAACTCGTTCAGCTAGCCACGTTGGTGTTGTAGCTCTTGGGCTTCTCCTGCGGGGCGGCTGCCAACTCGGGGCCGCTCTCGCTTCGATCCTGAGCGGCTTGCTGCAGGGCCGCCAGACATTCCTCTAAGTTGGGGTAGCGCTCGGAGGGGTCCTTGGCCAGCATCCGCAGCACCACTTTGTCGATCGAGTCCGGGATCTCGGGTCGCCACTCGCGCATGGAAACGACTTTTTCGCTCAGGTGGCTGAAGAGCAGCGCTACCGAGTCTTCGTTGGCGAAGGGGCGCCGCCCGGTCAGGATCTCGTAGAACGTGATCCCCAGCGAATACTGGTCCGAGCTCTTGTTCATGCCCCCGCCCGTGATCTGCTCAGGGGAGACGTAAGCGGGAGTGCCCAGTACCGAGCCCGACTGGGTGATCTGGGTGTTGACGGCCTGGTCTCGGGCCAGGCCAAAGTCCATGATCTTGATCCGGCCGTCCTTGGTAACCATGATGTTGTCGGGCTTGATGTCGCGGTGGACCACCCCTTCCTTGTGGGCGTGGGCCAGGCCCCGGAGCATCTGCTCGAAGTAGTGCAACGCCTCGCCGATGGGGAAGTTGGGACGAACGTAATCGCGCAGGGGCACCCCTTCGACGAGCTCCATCGCGAGGTAGAGGTGGCCGTCCTTGTCGCCAAAGTCCACCACCCGCACGATGGCCGGATCGCTGAGCTTCCTGCTCACCTGGATCTCGCGCTGGAATCGCTTGCGGAACTCGTCGTTCTCGGACAGGTCCAGGTTCATCAGCTTGAGGGCCACTGCGGGGGCTTCGTCGCCGAGCAAGAGGTCGTCGTCGCTGATGGCTTTGTAGACCACGGCCATGCCGCCGGCGCCCAGTTTGCTCATCACGCGCCAGTTGCCGAGCAGCGTGCCGATCCACTTGTCTTCTCTGTTCAGGGCCATCTTCTCCAGGTCGGCCAGGCGAGCCTCGCGGGCCCGCAAGAAGCGCATGACCTTGCGCCGCCTGAGCTCGAAAACGGTGGCTCCACCCAGCGC
The DNA here is from genome assembly GCA_045863235.1 of Candidatus Xenobia bacterium. Taxonomy (GTDB): domain Bacteria; phylum Vulcanimicrobiota; class Xenobia; order Xenobiales; family QWHO01; genus QWHO01. Next base: position 55,556 of record BTUM01000030.1, read on the forward strand.
GGCCAGCACCAGGGGAATGCCGATTGCCAGTTGCACGGGGTGGAGCCTGGCATACCAGTAGAGGGGGGCCCACCAGTACATTGGCGCGAGCTGATAGGAGCCCACGCTGGGGAAGCGACCCTTTTGATCAGGAGCGGTGATGACTCCGTTGGCGGTCATAGGGGCGGAGTTGTGGTAATACTTGACGTTGCGAAACTCGACGACAGGGTCCTTTTCGCTTTGCGACTCCGGGTGCCAGAAATCGGAGCGGGTGAAGCGGATGGGCTGACAGGAGATTCCGATCGGCTTGCCCTGCGCGTTTGGGCTGGAGACATTGCTCAAGACCACCTCGGCCCCTGGTGGGTAGGTCCAGAAGACGACGGTTGTCTCGTAGTCGGGTCTCATCTCCACGTGGGGCCCCTCACGGGGCGGAGGCCAGACGCCCTGGCGCAGGCTCTCCCACTGCTCGCGCGCCCTGGTCTGCAACATTCCCTGGCTGAGAGCGGGATCATACAGGCTCACCCATTCCTCGAGATGGCCTTCGGCTCGAAAGATCAGTGTGTAATTCGGCTGCCCCTGTAACCGGTCCAGGTCGAGCTCGATCGGTTCCCTGGTCGTTCCCAGGAACTCGGGCGGCTTGTTGGGATCGACTCGGAGAAAGACCTGCGTGTTGATCTTACCGTCCACGGAGGTCTTGAACTGCACTTTGACCTTCTCGGCCAGAGCCGGGCCCGTCAGCAGCGCAAGCAGGAGGACCAGGAGCCTCAACTGTCGTTCCGCACGGTCACCGCCCGACGAAGCTCGAGAGTCTCCAACTTCTGAGAATGGGGCACCGTTTGCTGCAGAGTCAGTCTGATCTCGATCAGGGAGCGGCCTGGATTGGTCACCGTGAATGCTTCCACGTCGCTGGCCAGAGTCATCTCGGTGGCGTTGGACTGGTTGGCGATCTGGAGCAGATCGGCGGGAGAGATGCGCAGCGGATGGCTGGCGTTGAAGGGCAGGCCCAGGGCCGGAGGATCGGGAGGGTAGGTCTCGCGCGTCAACCTGCGCTGGGTGGGGTAGTAGAAATAGCAGACGGCCCCGGTCTCCCAGACCTGCGACGCATCCGAGCTCGAGAGCAGGCGCACGATCCCGATTCCTGTCGGGTCGGTCGCGTTGGGGGGCAAGAAGCCCACCGACCCGATCGAGGCTTGCTCCAGGTCGTTCACCATGCGGTTGATGGCAATGGCTCCCCGCTGCTGCATCTCGGCCCGAATCGAGCCCTGGGCCGACATGGCCATGGCCGGGAAGAGGAAATTGATGACCATGAGGCCGAGCAGGGCGACCACGATGCAGGCCACCATCATCTCGACCACGGACATGCCGCGTCGACTGTGGAGTTTCAGGGTTTGAGCTTGCTGACCCACACTTCCCTCTGCACCGCTCGGGTCACGCTTTGAAAGGTCCAACTGACCCGGACCCGCACCCCTTTGACGAGGTCTGCCCGGGTCCCTGGCACGTCGAAGATGGTCAACTCGGGACGATACACGACCGCGTTGACGGTGCGGGTGGCCAGGGCGGTGGGGCCGCCTACCGGCAGAGTGTCGAAGGGCTCAGCTCGATAGATCTCCACCCAGGTCTGGGCCTCTTGCTCGGCGATGATCTGGCATTCGCCGCGCTTCAAGGCGTACATCGACGAGGGAAACAGGTTGAAGACGGCCAGCATGACCAGACAGAGCACGAAGCAGGAGGCGATCGTCTCCATCAGGGTCATCCCGCGCCGGGGGAGAGCTACCACTGGTCGCCCCAGTAGAGCACCTTCATCTTGTCTCGCAGGTCGGCGAAGAGGCTGTCGTTGAGGCTGATGGTGAATTCTTCCACGGCCACGGGGGGCGGGGGAGGCGGGGCCGAGCCCCAGGAGGCGGGTGGAGCATTGGCTGCAATGTAGGTGTTCATCTCCGCCAGGGGGAGGCTGCTCGCATACATCGATTGCAGGTTGGCGTTGATCCAGCTGCCCACCTTCGGAGCGGCCGAGGGAAGGGGCGGCGGGAGAATGATCCCGAGGAATAACTCGTTGTTCAGAGCGGTTTCTTCGTTAGCCGCCCAGTTTGATGCACCGTATGTGGCGACAACGTGGGACTTCAGCATTTGGGGGAGCGAGCCGCCTGCGGTGGGGTTCTGGAGGTCGCTGTAGGAAACCGGCGGACCGAAAGGACCACCGCCAACGGAAACCTCCCACTGCATGTCTGGAGCCAGTGTGGCACCATTGGGGGCCGCATAGGCTGGAGGCGGGCCCGGGGTGTAAAAGTAACCCGGAGGAGGGGGTGTCGGCATGGAGGGCCGCAAGCTGAACGACACATTCTGCCCGCCCTCGGTTGAATAGGTCAGTCCGGATGATGGCGTGCCCACCCACGCGGTTGGCTGGGTCGGGAAAGTCCCTCCCGTAGAACCGCCTCCGGATCCACCGGCGTTCTGTCCGACCTGAATGGTGATCTCGGTAGCCTGCTTGCTGTATGCGATATCAACGTTGTTCAGGGCGACATTGCTTCCTCCGGGCGCATTGGCCACCGCTGCGCCCCCCAGGGTAACCCAGTCGGCGGAAAGATCGCCTTCGGTGTAGATCAGCCCTTTGAACTGAGCTCCGTCAGCCTGATTTGCCTGCAACCTCAGTCCACCGCCGGAGAGCACAGCCGCCATGTTGTCGCTGGCAAGAGATCCTCCGCCAAAGACTTCGACCTGTCCCGTGACGATGACCGCTCCAGTCCCTTTGATTCCGCCATTGACGGAGAGGTTCCCGTCCACATACAAAACCCCAGAGTCGAGTGTCAGACCTCCCGACACGAATAGATCTCCGCCACTTCGCGTCCAGTTGTTGACCACCAGGTTGCTCTGGTTTCCACTGACCGTCACCAGTCCGGCCTTGCTGGCCGGATCATAGTCGGTGAGGTTCAGCTTCGGGAGATAAGCTTTGTCGCTGTTTGGCAGAATGGACCCGTCCACAATCACGGTGCTGGTGTCCCAATCGATCCCTCCGACTGCTCTGGCATCCCCGGTGATATGAATGTTCGGGCCCTGTAACTGCATTGCCTGGGTGGCATCTGTTGAGTTCGAAGCGATGTCTCCGGGTTGGATCTGGTCCGGTGGAACATTGGCCAGTCCACCTGAGGACAACAGGGAAAGGTCGTCAAGAGAGGCCACTTTCAGGCCGCCATTGCTGGTGATACGGCCCGAGGACGCGATCGAGTATGGAAACTTGGGGATCAGTAGAATTGCTTCTACCCGGCGCTCCACCCCGTTGCAGACCCCTCGGCCAATCACGTGAACTCCGTGGGCCGGCACTACGCGACCCAGGTCACCAATTTTCGATACATCCGCGCTGATGTTGTTGGTTGAATAGGGCACGGATAGTCCGGGGGCCTGTGTGGAGTCAAAGCAGACTGTACCCGACCCCGGGGCTTCGGTGGCCGCAATCGGCAGGTTCAGGGTGCCGTTGAAGTCCGGGTTGGAGGCTTCTCGGTCGCTGATGACGCGATCGATGGCCATGGCGACCACCGATTCAGCTCGATTGCGAGCCACTTCGGCATTGCTCAGCCGGCTGCTGACCGACAGGTGCGAGAAACTTACGCTGGCCACAGTAAAGGCAAGCGTCACGATGATTGTGATAACGACCAGGGTGTTGGCAAGTCCGACACCGGTGGGGTCTGAGCCCCGAGGTGGAAGCTTTCGTGCCATTTTTCCTCCCGATTGGCTGGAAAGGGCTCTCCCTTTCCGCTCACATACGCATCCCGTCTTGCCTCACCCAGAAGCAGTTTAGCAAAAGATTCCTGCACCGACCACGTTTGCCGCACCCTGCCCCGACAAACTTGTTGGAGACCCCCAGGAGCGCAGTCAAAACCCCTTGACACGGTTTTCCGGCTGCGCGACGCCCAAGTTGTGCCCTCAACAGATTGTGTAGCAGGCTGATGCCCTACACAACCTGTTTTGCATCAGCCTGCTAGCACTCCGGTTAAGAGTGTTTAACAATGGTTGCTGTCGAGCCGACAGGGTGTTAGACTGAGCTTAGTTCCACGGAGGTGCCCAAAGGATGTTGAAACGTCTCTCGATTTTCGCCGGTCTGACTTTGCTCCTGGTCGCTCCCTCGGTCGCTGCCGTCAGCGACGAGAACGCGGGCACGGACGCCACCACAACCCGGACCTTCCAGCGCAATACCGAAGCGCATTACGGTACGCAGACCGTGACGGGAGGCTACCAGGAATCCAATGATTTCTTGTATATGACCGACCATATCAGCGATGGTCTGAGAATCCAGATCCAGAATGATCCCACGGTCGACTCACGGGTGAAGAACAATCTGGGCAGTTGGGTCGATCTGGGCGTGACGAACGTCGAGTGGGTCGTAGGCACTCCTGAGGGCTTGGACGCCGCCGGGAATCTCTACAACGACCTGACCAACATCTCGGGTAGGACCATCGTGAGTGTCAGTGTTGGTCCTTCGGTCAACCGTGGAACCCGTAATTATCTGCTGGAGAGCTTCAACACGACCGAGGTTGGTCCCGTGGTTGTGGGTGACCCGGACGGTCAGGTCTTTGGCGCCGACGGGCAGACGGTCCAGGTCACGAATAATTTTGAGGCCAATGTGACCTACTACGAGCGCAACTCCACCGTCTGCGTCAGCCCGCTGGTGCTCGACCTGGACGGCGACGGCAAGCTCGAGGCTTCCAACGGCCAGTGGCTGCCCCACCCGATGACGAAAGAGTCCACCGCTCGTCGGGCCGTGTTCGACTTCTACGGCAACGGCTTCCCGGTCGAGCTGGAGTGGGTCGGCGCCAACGACGGGCTGCTGGTGATGCCCAAGGCCGACGGAAGCGTCGACGGCACCTGCCTGTTCGGTACCGCCACCGGCTTCGACAGCGGCTTCCACCAGTTGGCCACCCTGGACAAGAACGGCGACCTCAAGATTTCCGGCCAGGAGCTGGAGGGTCTGGCGGTGTGGCAGGACAAGAACGGCGACGCGATCGCCGTGGCGTCCGAAGTCACCCCGGTGCAGACGATGGGCATCAAGGAGATCGGACTGAAGCACACCAAGATGGTCGGCTCGGTCACGGTCAACGGCAAGCAGATGAAGATGTGGGACTGGTGGCCGAACGGGTTCGACCTGAGAAAGCGTCAGGTGAACCAGCCGCGCTGAGTCGCGCGAGTTAAACTCGGTCCAGTCAGGGCCCGGCTTCACCGCCGGGCTTTTTGCCTTCTGTAAGGCAGTGCTATAATGTTGCGGGTCGAGCGCGAGCGGCAGAGAGCGGAGTCTGCTGGTCGAGGAGCGCCGGCGTCGCGAGGCGGCGCAGGTTGCGCGAGTTCGGCATCAACCCCGTGGAGCTGTTAAGCGCTGGAAAGGGTGGCCCCTCGGGGGCAGAGAAGATCGCTCAGGGGAGAAGTGTGGTAGCAGGCGCGGCAAACTGATGGGCAGACCCGACGAGTCGACCGTAAGGACGGAGACCAGGGGGCGCCAGGGCCGGGAATGGGTTCGTACCGGCCTTGATTTTCTCATTGTCGACCCTGAGGGCAATGAGCGCCGCGTGCCCCTGAGCTTTGCCCAGATGAACATCGGCTCGCCCGGGGCCAAAGAGAACGACATCGTGCTCGAGGGCGAGGGCATCGCCAATCGTCAGGCCATTCTCCATTACCGCGACGGCCAGGTCTTCTTTACCAACGTGAACAACGCGATGCCGGCCCTCCTGGCCGGAAATGCCACGACCTTCCGCCAACTCACCCCTCAGGACGAACTCGAGCTGGGAGGCTATCGGCTGCGAATCGTCGAGCTCCAAGATCAGGTTTCATTCATGGAGGGCTATACCGACCCTTATCGTGATCGCCAGTGGGGGCTGGGAAGCGAGCCTACCACCATCGGACGGGGGGGCACTCGGCGCAACCGAATCGAGCTCGAGGACCCGACCGTGTCACGCCAGCACGCAACCATCGAGAACGTTGGCGGGGCCTTCTATCTCCGGCCCGAGAGCAAGAGCGGCCCCACCTTCGTCAACGGCGAGTCCATCGAGGGACTGCGGGCCCTGGTAGACGGAGACCTGATCCAGCTCGGCCAGCAGGTGCTGCGCTTCCGTTCCTGTCGGGCCGCGGCTCGCACGCGGGCGCTCATCCCACGCGAGGCCACCATCTTGTTCTCGGACATCTGGAACTACTCCACCCTGGCCGAGGGGCGACCGCTGGAAGAGACCATCGCGCAGCTCAACGACTTCTACCGGGCCATGGGCAAGGTGATCCTGGCTCACGGCGGGGTCTTGATGACCTATCTCGGCGACGCCCTGATGGCCGTGTTCGGGGCCGAAGGCCCGGACGAGGAGGCTCCCCGCCAGGCCGTGAGTGCGGGTCTGGAGATGCACAAGGTGCTCGAAGAGCTCAACGCTCGCTACCAGGTTGAATCGGTGCCCCTGATGCGCATCGGGGTGGGCATCAATACCGGCGAGGTGATGGTGGGCGACGTGGGTTTCACCGGCTGTCGCGAGTTCGCAGCCGTGGGCGACGCCACCAATCTGGCCGCCAGGATCGAGAAGTTGACTCGCGAGTTCGACGTCCAGGTCGTCATCACGGAATGGACCGAGTTGGCCGTGCGGGGGCACTTTGTCACGCGCAGCCTGGGCAGCACTCAGGTCAAGGGCCGCCGGGCCCCGGTGGACCTCTTCGAAGTGATCGGCCCGGCCGACCCCAACGGGGTTTCCTGACGCTCTTTACAGCCCCCCTTCGGATGACTAAAATCAAGCGTTATGCGTCAACGAGAACAACTCCGCTTTCTGTTGCTGGAAGCCCGCCTTGACCCCGAGATGCGTGAGCACGAGCGTTCGTGTCTTCTGTCCGCCGGGCACCTCAAGCCCGAGCAGGTCCAGATCCACAACGTCCTCGAGCACACGCCTCACGAAGGCCTTCTTGCCGACTATGACGCGGTGGTGATCGGAGGGACGGGGGACTTCGCCGTGTCCACCGACCGCCCCGATTGGTATCCGCCGCTGGAGGAGTTTACGCGCCTGCTGCTCAACCGTCAGGTCCCCAGCCTGGGCCTTTGCTACGGATTTCACCTCATGGCCGCGGCCATCGGCGGGCGGGTCGAGAAGCGGCCCGAGGACGGCGAGACGGGCACCCATGAGGTCGAGTTGACGCCCGAGGGGCAGGATGACGTTCTCTTTCACCAGATCCCCCCGCGCTTCGGGGCCCAGCAAGGTCACCACGACGTGGTGATGGAGGTGCCCGGCCCCTTCCTTCGGCTGGCCACCAGCCAGAAGTGCGCCTGGCAGGCCCTGCGCCATCCCACCCTGCCCTTCTACGGACTGCAGTTTCATCCTGAGCTCAGCCGGGAAGACTTCATGCTGCGCATGCGCAAGTACAGGCATGTCTACGCGGCCACGCCGGGGCTGTACGAGCGCATCGATGCCTCGGTCAAGGAAACGACCGTCCAGGGCGTGATCAAGAACTTCATCGACAGCGTCGTGTTGGGAAAGCCCGCTCCGACCGCCGGGGCCTGAAGGACCTGGCCAGCCGGTGGCGCAAGTCCTTCAAGGTTCGAGAAACCCGATCCGGGGAGGATTTGATGAGACCACTGGCCAGGAGCGCAGCCACAACCCCCCTTGACACAGTTTTCCGGCCGCGCGACGCAGGTTCCCTCCGACACCTCATGGGGGTTTGCGGCCGGACTTCTTTCCTGGTCCTGGTGTTGCTGCTGGGGCTGTCTGCCTGGGCGGCCCCCGATTGGGCCAGGGAGAAGAAGGCTGGCGACGAGGCCCTCAAGCGCAAGGACTACCCGACCGCCATCCGCATCTTCGAGCTGCTGACCCGCAGCTATCCCGAGAAAATCGATGGCTTCAACGCGCTGGGATTCGCCTACTTCATGTCGGGCGAGCACGAGAAAGCGGTCTACACTTTCCGGCAGGCCCTCCAGCTCAACCCGGGCAACCCCTCCGCCCAGCACAACCTGATTCTGGCCGTCACCGAGCAGGCCAATCAGGATTGTCGCGACCTGCAATTCACCGAAGCCTACGGGCGGCTGCGGGCCATCCTGTCGAGCTATCCGAACCATCCGGAGGCTGCCAACGTCTACTTCCTGATGGGCAAGGTCCAGTTCTTGCGCGGCGACGAGGAGCAGGGCGTGTCCAACTGGCGCGAGGTTGCCCGCCGGGTGCCCGAGTCGGGTACCGCCCGTTTTCTCGCTGGCTACGATCAGGCTGCCAAAGGGGATCCATCGGCCGCCAGTCAGAGCTACCAGGTGGCTCTCAAGAAGCTGCCTCGGGAGAGCGTGTTCCGCAACTACTATGCCCTGACGCTGGCACAAGCCGGCAAGCTCGAGCCGGCCATGGCCCAGCTGAGAACGGCCCTGAAGGATGCGGGGGACTTGCCCTATGTCGATCTGCGAATGAATCTGACCCGCCTGCTCCTCCAGGCCGGTCAGTTCGATCAGGCCGTGGTGCAATTGCGCGAGGCCCTGGTCCAGCGCCCCGACTATGGCATTCTCTCGCTCTGGGTGGCGGCCGTGCGCACCCAGTTGGGCGAGAGCGACGTCTCCAAAGACGTGGCTCTTGCCACGGCTCGCGACAGCCGCCCTGCCCTCTGGGTCTTCAGCGACCCGCCCGGCGCCCGGGTTAGCCTGGACGGCCGCCCGCTTGGCCCGACCCCCGCCGCCGCATTCGCCAGCGCCGGCAAGCACAAGCTGGTGGTGCGTGGAGCCGACAAGAAGGACCAGGTGCTGCAGGTCGACCTCCCCGAGGGCAGCCTGACCAGGGTTCAGGGAGCGGTGGGCAGCCTCACGGCCAGCACGCAGCCGATCTCCGAGCTGACCCAGGGCATGACGGCAGCCCCCGACTTCATTCTCAAGGACCGCTACAACAAGCGCTATCGGGTCATCCAGCATCTGCACAAGACCCCTATCGTGCTGCTTTTCTGGAAGGCCGGGACGGGCAACGACAAGCTACTCGACGATCTGGCTGGCCTGTGCGATCGCTACGAGATTCAGGGGGCGGCCATTCACGGCGATCCGGCTCGGGCCAAGCAGGCCCATTCGGCTCTGCTCTCGCGTCCCTCGAATTTCGCCCAGCTCTTCGACGATGGACGGGTCTACGGGCTTTATGGCGCCAAAGGGGACGAGCCCCTGGTGGTGTTGATCAACGTGGACGGGTTCATCGCTCAAGAAGAGCGAGGCCAGGATCCGGTCTGGTCGCTGGAGCCAACCATCCGCCGCATGCTTGGACTGCCGGGAGACCGGCCCTAAAGACCGCCAGCCGGGATCTCGTAGCCGCCGCCGCCTCCGCCCCCCCCTCCGCCTCCGGAGGGGTAGTAGCTCGGTCCCGGATCGTAGTAGCTGGGGCCAGGATCGTAGCTGGGCGCCTGGTAGACCGGCGCCGGCTCGGGCTTGAGGTAGACGGCCAGGTTGTGCTTGCCGGTGACTTTGACCTCCTTGACGTAGGGCTTGTAGCCCGGGGCCGTCACTTTGAGGGTGTACGTGCCGGTCGAGGTCGGGGATACCGAAGTCTTGCCTTTGAGGCGCTCCTTGCCCCGGTAGAGCAGAATTTCCGAGTCTTTGACGTTGCTCTTGACGCTGACGGACAGCACGCCTGCGGCCGGGGCGGGCAGGACGGCCACCGTGTCGGGCGTGGGGGTAGCGGCCACCGGCCTGGTCGGCTTGACGTCAGGTGTTGGGCTGGAGTTCGGTGTGGCAGCCGGCTCGGTCGGCCTGGCATCCGGCGTGGCGGCAACCGGCTCGGTCGGCGTGGCGTCAGGAGTCGGGCTGGCAGCCGGCTCGGTCGGCGTGCTGTCCGGAGTGGCGGCGATCGGCTCGGTCGGCGTGGCATCCGGTGAGGCGGCCAGCGATGGGGTCGGCTCGGGGCTGTCTGCGGCCGCGGTAGGGCTGGCCTCGGGGGATGGCTCCTCGGTCGGGGTCGCGTCGGCCGGAGCTGGAGTGGGCTCGGTCAGCCCGGCCGAGGGCAGGTCGCTTCCGCCCCCGCTTCGAGCTCCCACCCAGAAAGCCAGCGCTCCTGCCAGAAGCAGCACGATGGTGATGACGATCGGCCCGGTCGGGCTCGAGCTGCGCTTCTTGCCCTTGCCGGCAATGGGAACCAGCTCGACGTGCCGGTCGGTCGGTCCGGGTCGCCCGGGAGGCAGAGATTTCCGCTCCAATCCAGGGCGCAAGCCCTCTTCGGAAGGCATGGGAGGGTAAGTGGGCTCGGGAGCCTCGGGCGCGGCCACGGCCACAGGAGCCGCGTCCGGCGTTTCCGACTCATCTTCATCGACCCTGAGCAGCTCATTGAAGCTGCGTCGCTTGTTCTGACTGCTATCGGCTTGTTCGTCCACAAAACCCCCGGAAACCGCCAGAGGCGGGGCTTATAGTCCTTGTACTCTCAGAGAGCCTCATTCTCCTGTCAAGTCGGCAGGAAATCCCAACTTCTTCCGCCAACCGGCCGCGGCGCGATGACTTCTCGATTTTCTGCTCTGGTTCCCGACTTTCTGGAGAGCCTCGTCCCCTATCAGGCTGGCAAGCCGATCGCCGAGGTGCAAAGGGAGTACGGTCTCGAGCGGGTGATCAAGCTGGCCTCCAACGAGAATCCGCTGGGGGCGTCCCCCCTGGCGCTGGCGGCGGTTCAAGAGGCCTTATCCCAGGTCGCTCGCTATCCCGATGCCGCGGCGCGTGACCTGCGCGGGATCCTGGCTCAGCGCTACCGGCTCTCCACCGAGAACGTCATCGTGGGGAACGGGTCCGAGGGGATCATGGCCTGCATCGTGCGGGCCTTTTTGCACGGTGCCGACGAGGTGATCACCGCCCGCGGCACCTTCATGGGGTTCACCGTCCTCTGCCGCACCCGCGGCATCGAGCCCATCATGGTTCCGCTCAAAGACTACCGTTTCGATCTGGAGGCGATGGCCGACCAGATCACCCCTCGCACCAAGCTCATCTATCTGTGCAACCCCAACAATCCGACCGGCACCATCTTCACCCGCGACGAGTTTGATCAGTTCATGGCCCGAGTGCCCGAGCGGGTGCTCGTCATCCTGGACGAAGCCTATTACGAGTTTGCCAGTCACCGCCTCGATTTTCCCGATTCCATGGACTACCGCCACGACAATGTGATCACCCTGCGCACTTTCTCCAAAGCCTACGGCCTGGCCGGCTTCCGGGTTGGCTACGGGTTCGGTCACGACCACTTGATCCGCCATCTGTGGAAGGTCAAGTTGCCCTTCGAGCCGGCCGTGCTCGGTCAGCGGGCCGGGATCGCGGCCCTGGGGGATACCGAGTTTCTCAGGCGCACGGTCGAGCTGACCCACAAAGGCCTGGACTATCTTTATGGCGAGCTCGAGAGCATGGGTCTGTTCCATGTTCGGTCGGTGGCCAATTTCGTGCTGGTGCAGCTCTCTTCGCGCGAAGAAGTTCAGCATGTCTTCCAAAAGCTGCTCGAGCGGGGGCTGATCGTTCGGCCGCTGACCCAGTACAGCATGGCTGATTGCCTGAGGATCACCGTGGGACTTCCCGAGGAGAACGAGCTCTGCATGCGGGCTCTGCGCCATGTGCTGACAAATGAAAAAGCACCCTGACGGGTGCTTTTCGCTACCTCGGACAGGGTTTCTCAGGCGGAAACGAGCTCCTCGACGCGGCAGGCGTTGTCGATGGAGAGCTCCATCTCTTCTGCGCTCTTGCCCAGCACCTGGCTCATCTCAGACGAGAGAATGCCGCGCGCTTGCTTGAGCATCGCCAGTTCCTTGGGGGAGAGCTTCTTGACGCGGGAGAGGTCCATCAGGTCCTTGACCACTTCGGCCAGTTGGAACACGTCCGCGCTCTTGACCTTGCGCAGGTTGATGGCGTAGCGCTCAGCCGACTTGGAGGGCATCTCGCAGCTGAAGCCGGTCATGTACTCCATGATTTTCGGCACGTCCGCGGCCTCGGTCAGAGGGCGAATCATGTTGTTCCTCTGGTCGACATTGACCATGATCTTGAGCCGATCATTCTGGAACGAGATGACGGAAAAACGGGCGATCTGCCCGAGGATATCTTTCTCTTCAATGGTCTCGACGGTTCCCAGACCGTGCAGAGCGTGAATCACCTTGCTGCCAACGCTATACATCCTTACTCCTTCGCACCACTAGAATCGCTTGTGGGCTTTACCTCTATCTGTCGACCTCATCTTAGTGCCCGGGCAGGTCGAGTGTGTTACAACGCTGTGACAGTCCAACCATGCCTGAAAGGCTTCTGAAAAAAACCTGAGAACCCCATTGTGGGGCCAGTCTGGCTCACCCCCGTCGCCGCTGCAGACCCTGCCGCGAGCAAAGTTGCATGAGCAACAGCTGCATGACCATCCGTCCGTCGCTTCCGGTCTTGAGGCGCAGATCGGCCCTGAGCAGAGACTCGAAGGCGGTGCTCAGATCGCGGGAAGTCCAGGTGGCTGCCTCCTGGACCTGCTTTTTGAGCTGGAACTCTTTCTTGGCCGGAAAGGCGGCCTTGAGCGCCGCCTGGCTGTGGGAGAGATGGGCCACCTGGGCCATGGAGTTGCAGTAGCTGTTGAGATAGCTCAGAAGGCCGATGGGACTGTCGTCGTCGGCCATCAACCGGTCGAGCACCTCGATGGACTCCTTCAGGCTTCCCTGCCCGATGGCGGCCGTGAGCCGCCAGATCTGGACACTGGCCGAGAACGGGACCATCTCTCTCACCATGGAGCGGGTCACCGGCTCGGCTCCGGCATAGAGGGCCAGCCGGGTGACGTGGCTCTCCAGCAATCTCAGCTCATCGCCAACTCGGGTCAGCAACTCCTGCTGGGCATCATTCTCGAAGCGAGCTTTGTGGAGCTTGAGGCGGGAGCGCAGCCAGGCGGGTCGATCCGACTCGCTCACCTCGGCCTGAACCGTGACGCCCAGCCGGGCAGCAGCCGACAGCAGGCTCTCTTTCTTGGGCAGGCTGGCTGCCGTCAAGACCGTTACCACGCCTGGATCGCGGGCCGACTGCTCGAGCCCGGCCACGGCCGCCTGGGCAACCGGCGGGGCCAGCTCGTCCGCTCCGCGCAGCTCGAGCAGGCGAACCGAGGCCAGCATGGGCAGCTCGGCCAGCGCATCCAGGACGACCCCCGATTTCATGGTCTTGGAGCAGCGGAGCACGCGGTGATTGAACTCGGCCAGCCCGGGCTCGAGCGTGTGGGCGCGCAGGTGATCCAGGGCCAGATCGACCAGAAACTCGTCTTTTCCCAGCACCAGGTAGACGGAAGACCGGGGAGGCTCGGCTCCCAGCAGCTCGAGCAGGTTCAAGGCTGACTGGCCACCCGGGAGAGGGTGGGCGAGAAGGGGGGGCGATGGACTCCTTGCTCGGTAATGATGGCCGTGACCAGCTCGGCCGGGGTCACATCGAAAGCCGGATTGAAGACCTTCACCCCGGAGGCGGCCACGGGCTGGCCCGACAGGTGGGTGACTTCGCGGCTGTCGCGCTGCTCGATGGGAATGTCACGGCCGGACTCGATGGCCAGGTCGATGGTGGAGCGAGGCGCGGCCACGTAGAACGGGATGTTGTGCTGACGGCAGAGGACAGCCAGCGTGTAGGTGCCGATCTTGTTGGCCACGTCTCCGCGCGAGGTGATCCGGTCGGAGCCGACCACGACCAGGTCGACCTGGCCCTGCTGCATGAGGTGCCCGGCCGCGCTATCGCAGAGCAGGGTGGCCGGAATGCCCTCGTGGGCGAGCTCCCAGGCGGTCAGGCGGGCACCCTGCAAGAAGGGACGGGTCTCGTCCACCCAGACATGGATGGACTTGCCCTGATGGTGAGCGGCTCGGATGACGCCCAGGGCCGTGCCGTAATCGCCGGTGGCCAGTGCTCCGGCGTTGCAGTGGGTGAGGATGCGGGCACCAGCAGGCACCAGCTCGGCCCCGTGACGGCCCATGGCCCGGCACATGGCCTCGTCCTCGGCAGCGATGGCCTGGGCTTCCCGGACCAGTCGCTCGCGAAGCTCGGCCAGGCTCGTCGCTTCCTCGGCCACTTCGTTCATACGCCGGATGGCCCAGAACAAGTTGACCGCCGTTGGCCGGGTGGCGGCCAGCTCGGCGGAAACTTCGGCCAGCTCTGCCCGCACGGCCTCCAGGGAGTCTCGCTTCGAGTGCAGGGCTGACAGGGCCATCCCGTAGGCGGCCGTGATCCCGATGGCGGGGGCCCCGCGAATCTGCATGCTGCGGATGGCCACGGCTGCCTCGGGGCCGCTGCGAATCTCGCGCCACACCTCCTCCAGCGGAAGCCGGGTCTGGTCGATCAGGCGGGCGCTCTGACCCTCGAAAAGAATTGGTTTCACTGCCAGGTTCCTCGTGTTTTGAGCGTTTCTTGCTGAAGGTTTTGCCGCCTCCATGTCTGTCGGCGCAAGTTCCAGCGGCGAATGTCAGGGTTCGTCGAGCTCGCGCTCGAGCAGACCGAGCAGCGTGACGTTCCACCACTTGCCTTCCGCGTAGTGGGACTCACGCTCGATTCCCTCGGACTTGAAGCCCACCTTCTCGAAGATGCGCCGGGCTCGCTCGTTGTGCTCGAGCACGCGGGCTTCCAGGCGATGCATTCTGAGCTCCTCAAAGGCAAACTTGCACAGGGTGTAGACCGCGTCGCTGCCGATGCCCTTGCCCCAGAAGGAGCGCTCTCCGACCAGGACACCCACCTCGGCTCGGCCCACCCGCACTTCCATGTCGGCCAGCTCGATGTTGCCCAGATACTCGCCGTCCAGGCTCTTGATGGCGAAGATCTGAGTGCTGGGGCTGGTGGTGGAGGTCTCGTACCAACGCTCCACCTCCCAGACCGACTTCGGCAGCGGGTTCATGCCGGCCAGACGGATCAGCTCCCGGTCGTTGGCCCACTGGTAGTTCTTCAGGAGATCGTGGCGTTCCACGCTCCAGAGGCGGATCAGCTTGCCTTGAATCACTCCCGGCCTTTCGAGCAGCCTGCTGAAACGCCTCCAGGCTTTGAGGGAAGGAGGATCCTTGGCTTTCATGGAAACAGGCAGAGCGTTGGAGGCGCGCGGTTTGAAGGCAGGAAGGGATCCGTCGGACTCGAAACTGGCGACACGGATACGATTCACTCCAGAGCCCCGGTTCGAGGATTGAGCCGAGTCAGGGCTCATTCGTAGTTTCCCGCAATCTAGAGGAGAGAGCAGAAAAGCGGAAAAATGGCGGAGACCACCACCACCCAGTACCAGGTTCAGAAGTATCTGACTCTGGTCAAGCTCCACCCTGAGAGCGCCGAAGCTCATTTCGGTCTGGGGATGGCTTATGAAGAAGCTGGTCAGACCGCCGACGCAAACAAGGAATACGAGCAGGCCATCAAGCTCGATTCCAAGCACTCCAAGTCCTACCTTCACCGTGGCTTTCTCCTGGCTCGCGGGGCCGAGCTGAAGCTGGCTCTGGAAGAGTGGCGCAAGGCCTTTAAGAATGACCCCAATCTCCACATGTTGTTCAGCGACCCGGACACGGCCGCTATGTACAAAAAGAAGATCGGCTCGGCCATCCAGCAGTTCGAGCGTCCTATCGTGGTCAACCCCAAGGACTCGTTCGCTCATTACCAGCTGGGCTCGGCGTACAAGCTGTTCGGTCGTCTGGAGCTAGCTCTCCAGAGCCTTAAGCGAGCTCTCGATGTCAATCCGCGCCTCTGGGAAGCCTACGAGCAGTGCGGTGAGATCTACACCAAGCTCAGTCAGAACAAGCTGGCCATCGACAACTTCAAGAAGGCTGTCGAAGCCAATCCACGTTATGCGGACGCCCATTTTCAGCTCGGTGAGGTGTATGCCCGCGAGAACATGGGCGCGCTGGCGGTGCGCCACCTCGATCGGGCTATCGAGCTCGATCCCGAGCAACCCCGTTTCTACTTCGCACTGGGGCGTGTTTACTTCAACCAGGCCAAGTTCAAGAACGCCATGCAGCAGTTCCAGAAAGCGCTCGATCTCAGCCCCACCACGCCCGAGATCCACTTCCATCTGGCCGAATGCTGCAAGAGCATGTATCGTCCCGACCTGGCCATTCAGTGCTATGAGAGAGCGATCGAGCTCAATCCTCGTTATGGCGAGGCGGTGCGCGAGCTGGGCCAGATTGCCATGCAACTGGGCGACATGCCCAAAGCCATCGAGACCTTCGTCAAGTCTTTAGAGGAAAACCCTTCCGACCCCGAGATGCACTACAGCCTGGCCCAGGCCTACCAGCGCACGGGGCAGCTCGACAAGGCGGCCGAGCACTACCAACAGTCGATTTCGCTCAGCCCCAAGGATGCCTACGCCACCTATACCCTGGGAACGGTCTACCAGACCCTGAACAAGCACGAGGATGCCGTTCAGGCATTCCGGCTGGCGGTCGACCTCAAGCCCAATGACGCCCAGTATCACCTCAGCCTGGCCAAGGCGCTGCTCAAGCTCCAGCGTAACCAGGAGGCCATCGACGAGCTGCGCGAGGCCATCAAGCTCAATCCCAACGACCTCGAGACCAACGTGATGCTGGCCGAGGCCAACTTTACCGCCGGTCGTTTCGACGAGGCCATCGACATCTACAAGCGGCTGACCCAGATGAAGCCCGATTCGGTGGACGCGCACTTCCAGCTGGCCGAAGCCTTCATGAAGCTCAATCTGGGCGAATATGCCTTCGAGTCCTACCAGAACGCCGTCAAGCTTTCTCCCAAGCACGTCGGCGCTCTGCACGGGTTGGGCATGGTCTACCTGCACACCAAGGGCAAGCCCAGCATCGCGGTCGACTTCTTGCGCCAGGCGCTGGATCTCGAGCCGGGACACATCCCCTCCATCGTCGCTCTGGGCGATGCCTACGTGCAGCTCAATCAGCCCGAGCGTGCCCTGGATAGTTTCAAGAAGAGCCTCGAGATCGAGAAGAACAACCCTCAACTTCTGGTCAGCTACGCCGACGCCCTGGCCCGGGCCGGCATGTCCGATCAGGCCATGGAGGAGATGGGTCGGGCCATCCAACTGGCTCCGGAAGATCTCGACATCCGCGTGCGTGCAGCCAAGATTTACATCGTGCAGGGCCGCCTGAATGAGGCCCTGGATCAGTACGAGCGAATGGCCGAGATGGCTCGCGATCGTGAAGACCTTTGGAACGATCTGGCCAAGATGTACGAACAGGCAGGGCGGCTCGAAGACGCCAAGAAAGCCTTTACCCGTGTGCTCGAGCTCGATCCTGAGCATCATGAGGCCACTCAGCACCTTGACGCGCTCTTCGAGGGGAGAGTCATCCAGACGCAGCCGACGACCCCGGCTAAAGCCCGCCCCACTCCCACTCCCACTCCCACTCCCACTCCCACTCCGCGTGCCGAGCCGGTGCCGCCGCCTGTCCCAGAGCCTGTTGCGGCTGCGCCCGAGCCCGAGCCCGAGCCTGAGCCTGTGGCAGTCGCGCCCGAGCCCGAGCCCGAACCGGTCCCTGAGCCTGTCGCGGTCGAGCCCGAGCCTGAGCCGGAGCCCGTCGCGGTTGAGCCCGAGCCCGAGCCAGTCCCTGAGCCGGTCGCGGTTGAGCCCGAGCCCGAGCCCGAGCCCGAGCCCGAGCCTGAACCGGTTAACCCGGTGCTGGCCCAGGTCGAGGCTTTCGCTCGCCAGGCCGAGGATGCTCGGGCCCGCGGCAAGCTGGGCGAAGCCAAGCAAAGTCTGACGGAGCTGCTGGCCATCCAACCGGACCACTACCAGAGCTACTATCAGTTGGCCCAGATCGCTCGAGAAGAGGGAGATACCTCGCAGCGGACGGTGCTCATCAATTACGGTCGAGTTCTGGCCGAAACGGCTGGCGATACCAGCTACGTCGAGCTCTTTGACGCCGAGGCGGCATCTGCCGTGGCCAAGCCCACCCCCGAGCCCACTCCCGAGCCCACTCCCGAGCCCACTCCCGAGCCCGAGAAGGCGGCAGCCCCGGCCAGGGTGGAGCCTGAGAAGGCGCCTGCCAGGGCGAAGGCTGAGCCCGCTCGTCCGGCCGCCGGCGTCGAGCGGGTCAAGACGGCCAGCGACGAGGAAATCGCCGAAGTCTACGAGATGGCCACCGACTTCCTCGAGTTGGGCAAGACGGACAAGGCTCAGAGCAAGCTCGAGGCCGTTCTGCGGATGGATTCCGGGCATACTCAGGCCATGCACAAACTGGCCGGGCTCCTGCTCGAGGCCGGTCAGGCCGAGTCCGCCCTCAGTTGGCTCGAGAAAGCCACGTTGCTCGAACCCAGTGCTGAATCGGTGGCCCGACTGGTTGAGGTGTGCGGGCAACTGGGCAAGTCCGAAGTGGCCGTGGGAGCCATCGAGAGCGCTCTGGTCACCAACCCCGACAACGCCGAGTTGCGGGCCACCTTCGACAAGTTCGTGCTGGACGAGGCCCGGGCCCACGAGCAGGCCGGGCACTATGAAGAGGCCCTGGCCAGCTATCAGAAGCTTGCCAAGGATGCCGCTCAGTCCGAATCGGGGCGTCTGTTCGCGGCCTGGGCCGAGCAGTTGGCAGCGGCCGGAGAGCACGAGGAGGCTATCGCCGTTTACGACCGGCAGGCGGCCCAGGGCATCGAGCCCGAGATGGCCCGGGCTCGAGCCGCAGAGATCTATGTCGCCTGGGCCTCGGCTCTCGAGGAGGCAGGCAGCTACGACGACGCCATCGACGTCTATGAGCGGCTGCGCGAGGCTCAGCCAGACAATGGCGAGGCTGTCTCGGAAGTCATTCGCCTGTCGGCAGTCTGGGCCGAAAAGTTCGAGAAAGACCGGCTGTTCGAGAAGGCACTGGAGATCTTTGACCGCCTGGCTGCCCGTGTGGGCGAGCGGCCCGAGGTCTCCCAGCACGTCGCCCGGATCTACCAGGCCTGGGCCAGCCATCTGGAAGAGCAGGGCGAGCCAGCGCGGGCCAAGGATGTGCTGGCCAATCTGGCCGCTCGTCAGCCCGATAACCCCGAGGTCGCCGGGATGATGGGCCGGCTCTACCGCGCCCAATCCGAGAAGCTTGAAGCGGAGGGCAACTTCGAGGAAGCCATCACGCTCTTTGCCAATCAACTGCAGCAGACTCCCGACGATCCTCAACTGCTGGTGGAGATCGCTCGTCTCTACAAGGCCTGGGCCGAGCAGTTCGAGGCAGCCGGTGACTACGAGAAGGCCATCGAGATCTTCCAGACCATGGGTGCTCGCTTCCCGGACAGTGGCGTTCCCGGAACCGAGATCCGTCGTCTCCACCGCGACTGGGCCATGCACCACTACACCGACGGAGCTTACGACTACTCCATCGCCATCTTTACCAGGGCGCTGGAAGCCAATCCTGGCGACGAAGAGCTCACCAAGGACATGCGCCGGGTCTACCGCGAGTGGTCCTCGCGCTTTGAGTCCGACGGCGACTACGAGAACGCGATCGACATCGTGAACCGGATGCTCGCGAGCGGAGTCGGCGAGGAGAAGGACAGCGAACGGGTCGTAGACCTCTACATCAACTGGTCTCGCCATCTTGGTCAGGACGAGCAGCGCGAGGCGGCCCTTGATGTTCTGCGGCGACTGCTGGCCGAACAGCCGACCAATACCCGCGTTCAGGAAGAGATGGTCAGTCTGTTTGGCTCCAAGGCGGCCGACCATGAGGCCTCCGGCAACTACCCCGAAGCGATCGCCGTTTACAACGACCTCATGGTTGAGAACCCCGATCTGCCTGGCATTCCGCAGAAGATCGCCAACGTCTATCGAACCTGGTCGAAGGCCCTGGAAGCAGAAGGCCAGCCTGAGGCCGCCGTGGAGAAGCTGCAAGAGCTGGCCAGCCTGCAGCCCGAGGCTGAGGTGGCTGAGGAGATCGAACGGATTTACACCGGGTGGGCCAAAGCTCTCGAAGAGAGCGGCGAGGTCGACCAGTCGGTAGCCGTCCTGGAGAAGCTCCGCGGGGTCAAGCCGGAGGCGGCCGGGGCCGACGATGAGATCTTCCGGCTCTATGCTTCTCAGGCTCAGTCTCAAGAAGCCCAGGGCGACTACGAGGAAGCTATCGCCACCATGGGCAAGGTTCTGGAGCGGAGCCCGGACAATCAGCAGGCGCTCGATGAGCGACGCCGCCTGCACAAGGCCTGGATCGACGCCCTGGAAGCAGAGGGATTGTTCGAGGCTGCGCTGCAAGTCGGGCAGTCCTGGCAGATGCTCGAGCCCGAATGGCCCCAGGCCGTTTCCGAACAGGCTCGGACCATGCAGGCTTGGGCCACGGCCCTTCAGGAGCAGGGCAATTTTGCCGAGGCGGTGGCCACTCTCGAGCGTTTGCTCGAGACCCAGCCCGAGAGCAAGGAGGCAGCCGGTGCCCTGGGTCGCCTCTACCTGGACTGGGCCGAGGCCAGTGCGACCAGCAACCAGTATGAGGAAGCGCTGGAGATCCTGACCCGCCTGTTCACCAGTCAGCCTGAGTATCCGGGAGCCCTGGACAAGTCCTACGAGCTCTATGAAAGCTGGGCGCGCTATGAGGTGTCCGAGGGTCGCTACGAAGAGGGAATCGGGGTGCTGGATCGGCTGGTGGCTCTGGTTCCGGACCGAGCTGGCATTGCCGAGCGTATCATCGAGCTCCATTACGAGTGGGCCGATCACCTCGATGAGGCGGGCGCTCTAGCGGTCTATCAGAGCCTGCTCGAGCGCGACCCCAACCAGGAGCGAGCGCGTTCGAAGGTATCCGGGCTCAATGTGGATGTGGCTCGCCAGCTCGAGGAAGAGGGCAATTACATCGAGGCCCTCAAAATGTATCAGGAGATGGGGGCTGGCTTCGAGGACGTCATCCGCTGCCAGTTTGGCGTGGCCCAGACCCATGAGGCCAACGGGGACCCGGCGGCGGCCATCGCCGTCTACGAGGCCATCCTGGAGCAACAGCCGGAGAACGAGTATGCCCTCGCCGCTCTGGCCGAGCGTCGTATCGATCAAGCCGACAAATGGGCGGCAGAAGGCAAGGTCGAGGAGGCGGTCAGCTTCTACCGCCAGACCCTGCTGAGCGACCCGGAGAATCCTCGCTGCCACGAGAGTGTGTACAGGCTCTACGGAGAGCCGGACCAGGCTCGTGAGCTGATCGAGTTCTATCGCGATCTGCAGAAGGATGCTCCCGACCATCCCACCTTCCTGCTCTACCTGGCGCGGGCTTACTGCCACGTCGGCAAGGACACTCTGGCCGTGGTGCAGTATCGCAAGCTCCTGCAGAGCCACCCTTCTGCCGAGGTTCACGTCGATCTGGCTCGTACCTACAACCGTCTGAAGAAATCTCGGGAGGCCGTTCAAGCCGTGGAAAAAGCACTCGAAGCCGATCCCAGCTACATCCCCGCCCACCGCGAGCAGGTTCGTACGCACATTCTCGCCGAGGAGTATGCCGAAGCTCTGGCGGCGGCCAAAGCAGCCCTGGCCACGGGTGCGATGGACGAAGTGACCGTGGAGTGGCTCAACGCCCTGATTCCCGCCCTGGAGGGTGGCACCGCGCCCGACCAGGAGCTGGTCGACCAGCCCTATGTCGTCACTGAGGAAGTGGTGGTGATCGAGGCCGCGCCGGGTGACGAGGGCAACTCCGCCTCCAGCGCCGATGACGGCGGTATGGTTGGGATGCTGTAGGCTACGCTCTCAGAGCTCAGCGTTATGTTTCGATCAGGAACTGGGCGCATAACGTTCAGGCTCCACTTCGGCTACTTCGATACCACGACCGGGCGCGGACCGTGCCGTAGGCCTCAGCTAAAGTCGAACAGCAAACTGGAGCCGCTGTCCTTGCGCAGACAGCGCACCCTGGCCTGCAGCTTGCCCTGACGGCCCTGCAGGTAGTAACTGGCCCCTTCTTCCCCGACACTGGCAAAATCCGGAGCGCCATTCACAGCAACCGGCTCGAGCAGATCAGCGGCCGGCCTTCCCTGGGCTTCCTTCGGACTCCAGCCGGTGTTCTGGGCCAGGGTCTGGTTCCAACGCTCGATGCGGCCTGAAGAATCAAGCAGGGCAACCCCTACCGGAACCTCGTCGAGCACGCTCTCGAAGCGGGCCAGATTCTCTTTGAGCGCATCGTGGCGAGACTTGAGGCGTAGCAGGGAACGAATCCTGGCCAGCAACTCCTGCGGCTTGAAAGGCTTGGTGATGTAAGCGTGGGCTCCGGCATCCAGGCCGTTGACCACGTCCTGGATTTCGCACTGGACCGTCAGAAAGATGACCGGGATGTCGCACAGATCGGGGTCGGCCTTCAACTCGCGACAGACTTCGTAACCGGACATCGCGGGCATGACAGCGTCAAGGACGATCACATCAGGACCATGTCGACGGGCCATCTCGAGGCCCTCTTCCCCGTTTTTCGCTTGCAGCACGCTGCAGCTTTCCAGGGTCTCGATCCAGCCGGTCAGAAGCTCCCGAATGTGCTCTTCGTCGTCAACAATCAAGACGGTGCCAGAGTGGCTTTCTTGCATGACCGGTGCTGCACGCTTCGGGCCGCCCGGTGCCTGTCCCTGCCCGGAAGGCCTGGAGGCCCTCGAGGTTGAATATTATTCTATGCCAAGCAAGACAGGAAAACTCTCCCCTCGTAACCAGCTCAACGAACTGACCGGGACCGAGTGGATCCGCTTTACGCGCTCCTGGTTCGTGGTCAACCCGCCGCGCCGCTCCAAAGCAGAGGTCCAGCACCCGGCTAAGTTTCCCGAGCAGCTGGTGGAGTCATTCATCAGCTTCTTCACACGCCCTGGCCAGTGGGTGCTCGACCCCTTCGCGGGGGTTGGCTCCAGTCTGCTGGCAGCGCGCAGCCTGGGCCGGCGGGCCCTGGGGGTTGAGCTCAGCCCTCGCTACTACTCCCTCGCCCGCGAGCAGCTCGGAGACGATGGCGCTGAATTGAGACTCGTGCAGGGTGACGCTCGCAGCATCCCCAAGCTTGGCTTTCCCACAGTCGACTTCGTGATCACCTCCCCACCTTACTGGGACATGCTGGCCCACAGCCGGGGGAACGTTCAGAGCGTGCACAAGCGACGCCAGGCCGCGGGACTGGACGTTACCTATTCTGAGCGCCCGGAGGATCTGGGAAATCTCACCGACTACGACGGATTTCTCAAGCAGCTCACGGGAATCTTCCAGGGAGTTGCCTCCGTGCTCAAGAAGGGAGGCTATCTGGTTGTCGTGCTCCAGAATCTGCGCTCTCCCGAGGGACGCATGGTGCCTCTGGCGTGGGACCTGGCCCGCGAGTTGGATCGCTTTCTGGTGTTCAAGGGTGAGCGGGTCTGGTGCCAGGATAACAAACCCCTCGGGATCTGGGGCTATCCTTCCGAGTTCGTGAGCAACGTGCATCACCATTACTGCCTGATATTCAAGAAGTGGGACTGACCGACGATCTCTGTTTGATCTTCGTGGCCGCCGTGGTGGGCGGCTTGATTGCCCGTGCGGTACGTGCCCCCCTGGTGCTCGGCTACATCCTGGCGGGACTGCTCGTCAGCCCCCACACTCCCGGCCCCAAGGTGCTCGAGCTCGAGCAGATCGATGACCTGGCGGAGATGGGCGTGGCCCTGTTGATGTTTGGCATCGGCCTTGAGTTCTCGCTCTCGCGCCTGAGCGATCTGAAGAAGGTCGCCCTCTATGGCACGGCACTGCAGATGGCTCTGACGGCGCTGGTGGGCATGCTGTTGATCCGATTGCTGGAATACAGCTGGACCGAGGGGCTGTGGGTGGGAGCCGCCCTCTCGCTGTCGAGCACCATGGTGGCCCTCAAGGTGCTGCAGGCTCAGGGTTACCAGGATGCTCTGTCGGGTCGCATCATGCTGGCCATGCTGGTGGTGCAGGACCTGGCCATCATCCCCATCATGATCCTGCTCCCCCAATTGGGAGACCTGACCTCGGGCATGTGGAGCGTGCTCCGCCTGCTCGTGCGAGGAACCCTGATGATCGGCGTGGTCTGGTTGCTGGGGCGCAAGTTGCTGCCGCGGCTTTTCACGCTGGTCGCCAGCCACTCTCCGCGCGAGCTCTTCACGTTGCTGGTGGTGGCGGTTGGCCTCGGGGTTGGCTACGCCAGCTATGTGGCCGGTCTGTCCTTTGCCTTCGGGGCCTTTCTGGCCGGACTGGTGCTGAGCGAGTCGGACTACAGCCATCACGTTCTCAACGAGGTGGGCCCCCTGCGCGACCTTTTCGGAATGCTGTTCTTCGTTTCAGTGGGACTGCTGATCAATCCCCAGGTCGTGGTCGAGAACCTGGACATCATTCTGGCGCTCGTCCTGTTCACCATCCTGGCCAAAGCCTTCATCTTCGCCTGGGTGACCCGCCTGTTTGGCTATCGCAATATCGTGCCCTTCGCCGTGGGTCTGACCCTCTGCCAGATCGGCGAATTCTCTTTTGTGCTTGCGCAGGTCGGCCAGCGCACGGGCAATCTGTCCACCGAGCTCTACAACCTGGTGATGGTGACGGCCGTGTTGACCATGGTGGTCACCCCGGCCACCTCGTCCACGGCTCCGCGGGTTCGCAGAATCTGGTCGCGCTGGTTCCCCCCCCGGCATCCTTCGCACGCGCAGGATGAATCGCTGACGCCGGAGGGCCTGGCGGGTCACGTGTTGATCGGGGGCTACGGACGGGTGGGACGCGTGCTGGCCCACGCTTTGAGCAAAGCAGGCGTGCCCTTTCTGGCCGTGGATCCGAATCCCAACGTGGTCTTGCGGGCCCGGGCAGCGGGCCATCCGATCTTGCTGGGAGATCTGAGCGCCGATACCATTCTGGAGGTTGCCCAGGCGCAGAAGGCACGCCTGGTCATGCTGACTCTCACCGATCCGGTGGCCTCGGTGCGCTCGGCCGAGTCCATTCGCAAGCTTCGGCCTGAGATTCCCGTGCTGGCCCGGGCCGTCTCCAACCAGCACCGACTGGACCTGCTCGCGCACGGAGCCAGGATGGCCCTCTGGCCCGAGCTGGAGACCGGTCTGGAGTTGACCCGCCGAGGCCTGATCACGCTCGAGCTGGAGTCCGACGCAGACGAGCTGCGCAGCGAGTTGGAGGAGGGTGCGGAATGACCTCCACCCCGTTCCAGCGCCTCCGGTTTACCGTCGGACTGGCCGTCCTGCTTCTGTGCGTCGGGGTTCTGGGCTTTCACTTCATCGGCGGGCTCGGGCCCCTCGATGCCCTCTACATGGCCGTCACCACCATGAGCACGGTGGGCTACCGCGAGGTGGGCGGTGAGCCTGATACCGCCACGAAGCTCTTCACCATCTTCTTCATCCTGTCCGGGGTTGGCGTCCTGTTCTACGCCGCCTCGGTGGTCATGGAAGTGGCCCTGGACGAGCGTACTCGCCACTTCTTTCGCATGCGCACGAACACAAGAAAGGCAAGGGCAATGAACAATCATTCCATCATCTGCGGCCTGGGCCGGGTGGGACGGGCCGTGGCCGAAGAGCTGACCCGCTCCAACGAGGAGTTCGTCGTGGTGGACAACGATCCCGAGCGACTGGCTCTGGCCACCAATCGGGGTTGGACATGCATTCAGGGGGATGCCTCCGAGGATGCGACCCTGCACCAGGTCAACGTCAGCTCGGCTCGAGCCCTGTTCGCCTGCGTGGACACCGACACCACCAACCTGTTCATCGTGATCTCGGCCAAAGGCGTGAATACCAACCTGGAGGTCTCCGCCCGGGTGGTGGATGAGCGGAACCTGGACAAGTTTCGCCGGGCGGGCGCGAGCCACGTCTATTCCCCCTATTCGCTTCTGGGCCGCCGGATGGCCCGCAGCGTCACCCGGCCCCGGGCCATGGAGCTGCTGGACCTGGCTCTGGAGCAGACTGGCTACGACCTGACCGTGGATGAATGCCGCATCCCGGAGGGCTCCCGAATCGACGGTATCTCCCTGGCCGATTCTGAGTTTCGCAACAAGACGGGCTGCGTCATCCTGGCCATCATTCGCTCCAGCGGGGAGATCTTTCACAATCCATTGCCCAGCGCCAAGCTTAATATCGGTGATGTTTTGGTGACCCTGGGAACTCCGCAGCAGATCGAAAGGGCTCGCATCGAGTTGGCCCCAGGTCCACGACCCAAGTAGGAAGCTGCCGGGCGGCGTAGTAATTGCAAGCGAAGCGCGCAGCGAGCTTGCGAGCGTAGTCCAGGTGCAAGCGAAGCGC
>BTUM01000031.1:0-79622 GCA_045863235.1 Candidatus Xenobia bacterium
GCCCGGAACGCACGTTCGTCGTGATCGGGCTCGGAAGCAGATCATGATCCGCCCCGGACAAGAGCCCGGAACGCACGTTCGTCGTGATCGGGCTCGGAAGCGGATCATGATCCGCCCCCGGACAGGAGCCCGGAACGCACGTTCGTCGTGATCGGGCTCGGAAGCGGAGCAGGATCCGTCCCCGTCAGAGGGCGTCGTCGAGCTTGCGGCCAGCCCAGGCGCCGGCTCGTCCCAGAGCCAGAGAGCCGAGCATCATGCCGGCGAAGCGTCCCACCCAGCCCCCGGTCACGGCCCCGGCGGGGCCGAGCACGGCGCCCCCGGCGGCGGCCCCGGCCAGGCGTCCCAGCTCTCCCCCGCCCAGCGCCCCGAGCGTGCCGCCCAGAGCCCCTCCCCCGATGACCCGGGCCAGGTACATCCGGTCGTCGCGGGTCAGGTCCAGCTTGCCGGGCACCGGCTCGGGACGAGTCAGGGCGTAGGCTCCAAGAGCCACGGCGGCCCCCGCCAGGGGGCCCCAGAACATGCCGCTGATCGCTCCCAAAGCCCCGCCGGTCAGGGCTCCGGCCGTTGCTCCCAGGCCGATCCCGCCGCTGATCCCGGCCACCAGCCAGGGTAGCGCGCCGGGCCTGGACGGATCGGGCCTTCCGGTGGGATGCTCGCCCGGCTGGTAGGCAGCTCGTTGGATGCTCACCCCGTCAGCCGACAGCTCGCCGATGACGGCGCTTCCCACCATACCGAGGGGCCCGGCGGCGATGGCCAGAGCTCCGTTCCCGATGGTGTTGGCCCGGTCCAACGAGAGCTTGCCGTCCTGCACCAGACCGCCCACCACCGCGTGGGTGGCCGAGGTAATCAGGGCGCCCACCGGACCGGCCGGAGCCAGGATCATGAGCCCGCTGGCCAGGTTCATCTTGCCGTGGAACTTCTGGGCTTCGTCACCGCGCAGGAACCCGTCCTCGAGCTTGCGCGCCCCCCGACGGACCTGGATAGGAGCCACCAGCGCCCCGGCCAGCTCCAATCCCTGGCGCAGGTAGGGCACCGTTTCCAGGGCCCGACCCAGGTCCCGGCCTGCCTGGCGCACCTCGGGGCGCTCGGCGATGCGCTCGCCCAGTCCCTGCTGGTGAAGCGCCTCCATGGCCTGGAACTTGGCGGGCGTGCGGGCCTCGAGCGAGGCGCGCTGACCAGTGTGATAGAGGGCGTGGGTCTCGGCGAAGTCCTCCAGGCGGTTGGTGCCGGCGTAATAGGTGATGTGGGGCTCCCTTCCAAAGGGCCCCAGCAGGCTGTGTCCGCCGAATACGCCGTAGCCCACCCGGTCGAAGTCGCGGGTGTGGCCCACCTCGTGAGCGACCAGTTCCTCGCCCCAGCCCCAGTAGTGCAGGGACTCTCGGTCGAGCAGCACGCCGTTTTGCGAGAAGGCCGGCAAGGCCATCCCCGAGGCGCCCGTGTTGGTCAGATCGCTCAAGACCTGCATGTGGGACAGGCTGGTCACCGAGCCCATCGGCATCTTGTCCAGAGCTCCCATGATGACGGCCCGATCAGCTGCCGAGGCTCCCAGAAGCGAGGGATAGACAAACTTCGGCAGGGCCTGGACGGCCGTTCCCGCTGCCAGGGCCGCCCCGGTGAGGCGGTCCGGGCCAGGCTGGCGCTGGGCCTGCTTGCGATCAATTTGATAACCCGCGTAGGCGCCCACACAGCCAAGCAGCGAAGCGCCTCCAAAGAATACGAACACGTTGCCGGTGGCCACCGCCGCCGGCGCGAACAGGGCCGCCCCCACGGCCATACCGGCCATCTGACCGGCGTAAGCCGAGGCTGCTACGCGCAGACTGGCCAGGGTTCCCTCCTGGACCCCCCGCAGCCAGTGCTCGATGCGCTCCGCGCGCGCGTCCACGGGACGCGGCGCGGTCACGGTGGAGACCGGACGTGGCGCAGCCTGGGCCGGGCCTCGGCGGGCAGAACGCACGGGCAGGTGGGGGGAGACGCGCATGGTGCGTTCAGCATAAGGAGCGACCCAACGCGCGAGGTTGCCGAAATGTAAACCGGATTCGACCTGGTCCATGTGAGTCGGATGCTCGCTGGCACAACCTGGCCGGGCACACCCGAGGGGTCCGCTCAAGCAGCGCGAACTTGTCCGAGTGCCCTCTCGTGAAGCCATAGAAGCCAACGACCGCGGCCGGAGTCTGCTCGAGAGCGACCCGGCCCAGGCCGAGCTACACCTGCGGCGAGCGATGGAGGTTGCGCCTGGATGGGCTGCTCCCCACTTCAACCTGGGCCTCTTATGCAAGTGGCAGGGACGTTGGGAAGAGTCCTATCGCTTCAATGCCAAAGCCCACGAGCTCGAGCCCACCGATGAAGCGGCCCGCTGGAACCTCGGCATCGCCGCCACCGCGCTGGGACGCTGGGAGACAGCGGCCCGTTGCTGGGAGGCGGTGGGCTTGCCCACTCCCGAGGGGCCCGGGCCCTGGGACTACAAACTCGGCCTGGTGCCCGTCCGGGTCAATCCGGATCTGGCTCCCGAGGTGGTGTGGTGCCGCCGGCTCGACCCGGCCCGAGCTGAAATCGTCAATGTGCCTCTGCCCGGCTGTGAGCGGCGCTGCCGCGATCTGGTGCTGACCGACGGCGCGCCGGCCGGAACGCGGCACTTGCGGGGCAAAGAAGTGCCTGTATTCAACGAGCTGGCCCTGCTCCAACTGTCGGGGCTGGCCACTTTCCGGCTGCGGGTACGCCTCTCCGACCCCGAGCAGTTGCAGGGGCTGCTGGCCCAACTCGGGGAGCTGGGGCTGGAAGCCGAGGACTGGACCGGTAGCGTGCGCATGTTGTGCCGGGCCTGCAGCGAGGGCCGGCCCCACGAAGAGCATGACCGCGAGCTGCCCTACCAGGCCGAGCGCGAAGTGGGCGTAGCCGCTCCCCCTGAGACCAGGTTGGACAGCCTGCTGGCAGGCTGGGAGCTGCTCAGATGCGAGCGGGCCCTTTGAGCTGAACCTCGGTGATTGCACTGCCCGTCTCGAGTCGCGGCCGGGCCAGGCTGGGAAACAGCTACTGGTTGCGCTCTTCCCAGTCGCGGGCGGCCTTGTGGAAGTTCTCAATCAGGTCCTGGACGTCGGGCTCTTGCGGGGCGGGCTGCTCGGCCACCGTGAACTCGGGCACGAAACGACGCGGCGGCGGCTCGGGCGGGGGCGGAGGAGGCTTGACGAACTCCACCCACTTCTCGGCCGGTATCTCCACCACCGTCTTGAGGTCTTCCTCGCTGTGGCGCTGCAGCAGGTATTCCTCCATGCTGACGAGCCCGGCGTGGACATCGAACAGATCCCACCTCTGTGCCATCGGGCCCATTGTAACCCCAAACGGGGCTCCTTGTCTCCAGGCTCCAGGAGCCCCGACGTCGAATCAGTGTCCCAGTCAAGGCACGAGGAGGTAGATGCGCATGCAAACCCCGGCTCTCAGCACGTTCTGCGCCGAGGTCTTCCAGAGAGTAGCCAACGGGCGCGTTCCGGAGGGGACTCCCGACCCGATGACCTTCGCCGGTCCGGCTGAATCCCTGGCCATCTCCACCTTCGAGAACGCCCAGTCGCTGGTCAGCAAGCTCGACGGGCATGAGCGCTACGACTCGGACCCGCGGGCCGGCGTGGTGGATCGGCCCGGCATCGAGGGCGGGGTTGCGGCCTCGGCTCAGGGCTCTCGTCACGACGGAGAGGCCGTCCTCGTGCATCAAAACGAGCGGGGCAGTCAGGCCACCTACGTGCGCATTCGGCCTGAATCGATCGACCAGGTGGACATCAAGGGCGATCTCAGCGGGGAAGGCTCTCGTGTGATCGTCAGCCACGTGAACCGGGAGACGGGCCAGGGATACTACCTGCGCTACAGCGGGCAGGACTGGCTGGTTGCCGGTTAGGGCTTGCTCGGCTCGACGGTCAGCTCCACTTCGGTGGGCTTGCACACCCCGGGCCAGGTGATGCGCACCCGCAGCCGCTGCGGGGAATCAACCTGCTTCGGGCCGATGTAGACCCCGTTCTCCTTGAGCTGGCCAGGCCCGCTGACCAGCGTCCAGGTGGGCACGCTGGTCGTGATCCCCTCGGCCATGCCGCGAAACTGCACCGTCCTCCCGGCTTTGATCGAGCCCGAGGGCTCCACACCCAGAAAGCGGACCGGGCGAAGCAGCATGATGTCGGCTGTGGCCTGCCGTCCATCGGACAGGCGGGCCACCAGCTTGACCGGGGCCGTCAAGCCGCCCCCCGGCACGAAGGCGGGGGCACGGTAAACGCCCGTCGGGTCCACCTCGCCCAGACCGCCATCCACCTCCCACGAGAGCGCCGTGACCCCTTTGAGCTCGGGGGGAAGCCAGAACTTCTGCACCGAGTTGACCGGCAAGTTGATGGAGTCGGGTACCAGGCGCAGCGGAGGCCCGGGGGCTGCCGGACCCGAGGGACCCACTGGACCTCCGGTGGGGGCTGAGGAAGGTCCAGGCCCTCCCGTGCTCGGTCCGGCGCGATGGCCGGCGATGATCACGAAGCGGGCCGCCTCGCTGGCCAGGGTCACCTCCCGCTTGCCCTTCTTGCCGATGTAGCGGATGTAGTAGGTGCCTTCGGGCAGGCCCTTGACATCGATAGGCCCGTGGCCGCTCTTGCCCTTGAAGCTGCCCTGGCGCAGGGGCTCATCGGTCAGGGTGATCGGGTGCACGTCGGAGAACGGCCGATCCAGGATCTCCCAGTCGATGCCGGTGACCTCGGCACTGTCCCCGACGTCCCAGTCCAGCGTCACGGTGGGGTCGGCCGGATCCACCCGCGTGGTGAGCACCCCGTTGACCCGAGGGCCGGGAGGCACAGGGGGCATCTGGGAGAGGACCGGAAAGGCCAGAGCCAGCAAAAGGAGGAGCGAGGCGACGTTCCTCATGGAGAGGGATTTCTGCTGCCAGGGCTGGAGAGCCTTCCCACAACGTTGCCGGGCGACCCGAGCCCTGGCGTCGAAACGGAGCTGAGATGGACCAACTGCTGCAGCAACTTCGCCGCGAGGGCAAGCTGACCGGGCATGGGGATTGGACGCTGGACGCCGAGACCGCCCTGGACAAGCTGCGCTTCCAATCAGCTCAAACATCTGTCGGTGGCCATCTCGGTCCGCCTGCAGCCTGAGCTCTCCCTGGGCAAGCCGCGCAACGAGGCTTTCACCACCCTGATCGAACGGCTGAGGCAGGTGGCCCGGATTTGCCCATCCAGGCAAGTTGCATCGTCGCCAGGGGCCTGGGAGCCGAGAACGAAACAGGCCCGATGACGCGCTTTGCTCCTCTTCTCCTGACCCTCTTTCTGGCCCTGGCCAGCGCCGCGGCCACCTCCTGGACTTGCACCACTCCCGACAAGGACTTTCAAGTCACCCTGCCCTTCAGCGCCGCCCACGATGTCTCGACCTACTCGGCGGACGGCGTCAAGCGGACCGGCTTCTTCATCGACAGCGTCATGGACAAGGAGCTCTTCGCCGGGGCGGGCTGCCTCAACGTGCGCGAGTTCGGCGTCTGGAGCGAGCCCTATCGCGACGAGACGAGCTTCAAGAAGTTCGTCCTCTTCAAATTTGGAGACCCCGGGCGGCCCGGGGAGCGCGGGGCGGCCAGAGAAACCGCGGTGCGCTTCGGGAGTTTCACGGGCTTTCAGCTCGACCGCGACTATGTGGGCTACAAGGGCGTGCGCACCCTGGAGCGCGTGGTGGGGGTGCACACCCCATCGTGGCAGCACAGCTTTTACTGCATGTGGCACAAGAACCCGAAGGAGCCCGCCGTGAAGGCGTTCTTCGAGTCCATCAAGTGCACCCTTTGAGGCGGTGAATCGACGCCCGATTGGGCTTGCTTGACCTGTACCGGGCGATGCTGACCGAGTCAGCGAGCTTCGGGAGCCTTCCGCATCATCTTGCCCAGCACCACCAGCAAGGCCACGAAGCCCAGCACCGAGGCCAGGATGGTGTAGGTCGGGAAGTTCAGGGCCACGCCCACGCTGGTGATCATGAAGTTGAACAGCGCCAGGGGCAAGAGCACCTGCCAGCCGATGCGCATCAACTGGTCGTAGCGGAAGCGCGGGAAGGTGGCGCGCAGCCAGATGAAGACGAACATGAAGGCGGCCACCTTGAGCACGAACCACCAGGGGCCGCTCACGAACGGGCCCAGCGGTCCGCCGAAGAAGACGGTGGTGGCTACCGACGAGACGGTGAGCATGGCCACGTACTCGGCCATGAAGTACATCGCAAAGCGCATGCCGCTGTACTCGGTGTGGTAGCCGGCCCCCAGCTCCTGCTCGGCTTCCGGGAGGTCGAAGGGCGCCCGGTTGACCTCGGCCACGGCCGCCGTCCAGTAAAGCAGGAAGGCCATCGGCTGCCACAGCACCAGCCACCAGCCCTTCTCCTGCCAGTTGACCACCTCCAGGAAGTTGAGCGAGCCCACCATCATGACCGGTGACAGCAGCGAAAGGCCCAGCGAGAGCTCGTAGCTGATCACCTGGGCGCTGGAGCGAATCGCGCCCAGCAGGGAATACTTGTTGCCCGAGGCCCAGCCGCCCAGCACGATGCCGTAGACCCCCAGTGAGGTCATGCCCAGCACGTAGAGGACGCCCAGGTTGATGTTGGACACCCAGGGCTCGACCGGGTAGCCGGCGACGTTGTAAGGTGCCTGGCCGACCGGGATGACGGCGTAGGCCGAGAGGGCGACCACCAGGCTGATGCAGGGAGCGACCATGTAGAGCAACGGACGCGCCTCGGTGGGGAGGATCTGCTCCTTGAAGAGCAGCTTGACCCCATCGGCGAGCGGCTGCAGAAGGCCCCAGGGGCCCACCCGGTTGGGGCCCACGCGCCACTGCATGCGACCCACGATCTTGCGCT
Source organism: Candidatus Xenobia bacterium (assembly GCA_045863235.1). GTDB lineage: Bacteria > Vulcanimicrobiota > Xenobia > Xenobiales > QWHO01 > QWHO01. The sequence continues at coordinate 6,844 of BTUM01000031.1, forward strand.
CGAAGAGCGTCATGTAGGCAAAAGCGGTCAACAGCAGCACGCAGAAGCCGAGCGCTTTGACAGCGGTGACGGCAAGCCAGAGGATCATTCGGTCGCTGCCTCCTCGACGTGGGGCGCCTGGGCTCCCTCGAGGGGGTGGCGCACCCCCACGCCCAGAGCGTGATAGCGGTAAGCCGGGCTCGGACCGGGCGGCTGCGGGCCACGCACCGTCGAGAGCAGAGCCGCCTCGCTGACCACATTGCTGCCGGGAGCGGTGGCGGCCAGCCGATGCCATCCCTCCAGAACGCCCTGCAAAGACATGGCCGCGGCCACCCGGCGCGGATCTTCCTGGCCCGGCACCCGGGGCACGTCCTGGTCGCCCCGGGCGATGCGGGAAGCTTCCTCCACCCGGCTACCGGTCGACTCGGTGGGCTGCCAGGGCGGGGCGTCGGGCCGGCGCACCGGAATGGCCGACAGGTCGGGGCGGGGAGTGCCCAGACGGCCCTGCTGAGGGTAGGACCAGTGCACGCCGTCGGCGGCCATGAAGCGGTCGTAGGTGGCTCCCCGCCAGAGGGGATGGGCCCGGCCGATCTCGGCGAACACGCTGGCCGCGTCGCGATACTCCCAGCTCTTGCCCAGGGCCGCCGCCAGCTCGACCAGGATGCGCCAGTCGGGGCGGGCCTGACCGGGCGGGGCCAGGGCCTGACGATTGAGCTGCAGGGTGCCGTCCAGGGCCACCAGGGTGCAGAGCTGCTCGGGGATAGCGCAGGCGGGCAGCACGACGTGGGCGTGCTCTTTCACGGCGGCGGTCAGGGTGTGGGTCAAAACCACCACGTGCTCCCCGGAAACGGGGGGGGCGTGGGCGAACAGGGTGGCCCGCCGGGTGCCTCCCCTGCCCTCTTCGCGGGTGAAATCGCCCCACATCATCGAGGGATCGTAGCCAGGCGCCAGAGGCCACACGCTCAAAGCGCGCAGACCGGCGCTGTTGACCCCGCTCAGAAGCTGCAACAGGCCCCAGGGAGCCTGGAAGCGAGCGGCCAGCTCCAGGGCCGCCGGAGCCGGCTCCTGGAAGGGCACGATCACGGTGACCCGGGTGCGACCGGCCAGCAGCTTGCGGGCCTCGGCCGGATCGGTGGAGGTCTTGCCCCCCACCTCCCAGGGGCGGGGCGCGGGATAGGCCAGGGCGGCCGGCTCGTCGGGGGTGGCCTGGCCCAGGAGGTCCTCGGGCTTCTCCACGCGGGCTTCGGCGAAGCGATCGAGCTCGAGGCCGGCGCTGCCCACCACGATCAGCTTCGCCCCGCGGCGCAATGCCTTCTTGATGCGCAGATCGAGCACCGGGGCCTGCTCGGTGGGGTTGCAGCCGGCCAGCACGATCACCTCGGCTTCGTCCAGACCGGCCACCCGGGCAGTGGAGACCAGGGGCTGCTTGTCGGCGCCCCAGGCGTAGCCTTTCTCATGGTCGAGGTTGGGGGAGCCCAGGGCGCCCCGCAGCAGGCGCACAAGCAAGAAAGCGCCTTCGTTGCTCAGCTCGGGCCCGGCCACGGCCGAGACGGCCGAAGCGCCGCTCTGCTCGATGGCCTTGCGAAAGCCTGCCGCGGCGGCCTGCAGGGCCTCCTCGATGGTGCACTCGACCAGCTTGCCGTCGCGGCGCAGCATAGGTGACAGAGCGCGATCCTCGGAGTGGACCCAGGCAAAGTCGTAGCGACCCCGATCGCAGAGCCATCCGTCGTCGATGGCGTCGTTGACTCGCGAGCGCTGGCGCACCAGCCGATCAAAGCGCAAGTCCAGAGTCAAATTGCAGCCCAGTGAGCAGCGGGTGCACACCCCCGCGAAGTGCTGCTGCTCCCAGGGGCGCGCCTTGAAACGATAACTGGCGGCCGTCAGGGCGCCCACCGGGCAGAGCTCGATGACGTTTCCAGAGAAGTTGGAGTCGTAGCTCCTCCCTTCGAAGGTGCCGATCTCCGAGCGCGAGCCGCGCTCGATGATGACCAGCCCCTCCTCCATGGCCACGTCGCTGCAAAAACGGGCGCAGCGCTGGCACATGATGCAGCGCTCGCGGTCGAGCACCACGTTCTGCCCCACGTGCAGGGCCTTCTCGAAGTGGCGCTTGGGCTCCACGAAACGAGACTGGGGAGGGCCGTAGCGCAGGGTAAAGTCTTGCAGATCGCACTCGCCCCCGCGGTCGCACACCGGGCAGTCGAGCGGATGGTTGACGAGCAGGAACTCCAGGATGCCGGCCCTGGCCTTGTTGGCCTCTTCACTTCGGGTGCGCACCACCATGTTGTCCATGCACTCGGTGGTGCAGGCCGTCTGGATAGGCTTGGGACGGCCGCCCACGACCTCCACCACGCACACCCGGCAGGCTCCCACCGGGCTCATCTTGGGATGGTAGCAGTAGACCGGCACCTCGACGCCCGCCTGCCGGCAGGCCTCCACCAGCAAGGTGCCTTTGGGCACCTCGAGATCGACTCCGTCGATGTTGACTTTCAGGTTTGACATCAGCTTGACTTCCTAATGGTGGGCGGCGACCAGCCCGGGGTCATAGGCCCCCAGCGGGTATTTGCTCTTCTTGTGCTCGACCAGGTGCTCGAACTCGTCCTTGAAGTAGCGCAGACCGCTGGTAACGCAGGATGTGGAGGCGTCCCCCAGCGGGCAGAACGACTTGCCGGCCAGGTTGCCGCAGACGCTGAGCAGAAGATCCAGGTCCGACTTCTGCCCGTGACCCGAGTGGATGCGGATCAAAACGTCGCGCATCCACTTCGTGCCCTCCCGGCAGGGCGTGCACTTGCCGCACGACTCTTCCTCGAAGAACTCCATTATGCGGAGGATGGCGCCCACCATGCAGGTGTCCTGGTGCATCACCACCACCGCCCCCGAGCCCGCCATGGAGCCGGCTGCGGCGATGGACTCGAAGTCGAGGCCCACGTCGAGGTGCTCCCTGGTCAGCATGGGCGCCGAGGCGCCACCCGGGATGATGGCCTTCAGCTCCTTGTCGTCCAGGATCCCCCCGCCACAACCGTAGATCAGGTCGCGCATGCTGGAGGTGAGCTCCATCTCGTAGTTGCCCGGCTTCTTCACGTGGCCGCTGAGACAGAAGATGCGCGTGCCCTTGCTCTTCTCGGTGCCAAAGCCGGCGTACCACTCGGCCCCGTTGACCAGGATATGGGGCAGGGTGGAGAGCGTCTCCACGTTGTTGATCACCGTGGGGCAGGCATACAGGCCACTGACCGCGGGAAAGGGAGGCTTGAGGCGGGGGAAGCCGCGCCCTCCTTCGAGCGAGGAGAGCAGAGCCGACTCCTCGCCGCAGATGTAGGCGCCCGCGCCGCGGTGGAGCACGATGTCGAGCTTGTAGCCGCTCTGCATCACGTTCTTGCCCAGGTAGCCGGCCTCGTAGGCCTCGTCGATGGCCTTGCGCAACGCCAGGTAGCCTTCCAGCATCTCGCCGCGGATGTACAGGAAGGCCGTCTCGATGCCCACCGCCCAGCAGCAGATGGCGATGCCCTCGATCAGCTGGTGGGGCTGCTCCTCGACCAGCTCGCGGTCCTTGCACGTGCCCGGCTCGGACTCGTCGCAGTTGATGCACAGGTATTTGGGCTTGCCCGGAGTCTTGGGCACAAAGCTCCACTTCATGCCGGTGGGGAACCCGGCCCCGCCGCGCCCGCGCAGGCCTGAGGCCTTCACCAGCTCGATCAGGTCGTCGGGCTTCATGGCCAGGGCCTTCTTCAGCCCTTCGTAACCGCCGTGCTTGAGATAGACGTCCAGCGCGCCGATGTTCTCAATCTGGCGGTACTTGAACAGGATCTGTTGTTGCTCTTTCACTTTCATGGCTTGCACGGCTCCGGCCAGGCGGGAAATCGCGAGCTGCCCTTACGCAGCTCCTCGAGCAGGGCGTCCAGCATCTCCGAGGTCACGTTCTCGACGAAGCGATCGTTGATCTGCACGGCCGGGGCGCCGTCGCAGGCGGCCAGGCACTCGCCCTCGATCAGGCTGAACATTCCGTCTTTGGTGGTCTCGCCGCGCTGGATGCCGAGCTTGTCCTGCAGATGGCAGCGCAGCTTGTCCGAGCCGCGCAGATAGCACGAGATCGAGCGACAGACCTTGATGACGTAGCGGCCCATCGGCTTTCGGAAGTACATGTAGTAAAACGTCACCAGCGAATCCACCTCGGCCGGGGGCATGTCGAACAGGGCGGCCACCTCGGCCTGGGCCTCGGGGGGCAGCCAGCCGAGCTCTTCCTGCACCCGGTGCAGGGCGCCCAGGATGGCCGAGCGAGGCTTGGGATAGCGGGCCATCATCGCGCGGATCTCGTCTTGCAGCGGAGGGGTGAGCAGGCTCATCGGTCCACGTCTCCCAGGACGAAGTCGACGCTGGCCAGCACCACCACGACGTCGGCCAGCAGCACGTCCTTGAGCAGCACCGGCAGCACCTGCACGTGACTGAGCGACGGGGTGCGCACCCGCATGCGATAGGGCTTGTTGGAGCCGTCGCTGACCATGTGGAAGCCCAGCTCGCCCTTGGGAGACTCGATGCGCTGGTAAACCTCTCCCGGAGGCGGGGAAAAGCCCTCAGTGAAGAGCTTGAAGTGGTGGATCAGGGCCTCCATCGAGACCGAGATCTCCCACTTGGGCGGGGGGACGATCTTACGATTGCTGGTGCGATAGGGCCCGCTGGGAGCGATCTTGTCCAGGGCCTGGCGGCAGAGCTTGTAGGCCTGCTCCATCTCCTCCATGCGGACCAGGTAGCGGGCGTAGCTGTCGCCCTCGCTGCGCAGAGGCACCTTGAACTCGTAGTCTGCGTAGGCGCTGTAAGGCAAGTCCCGGCGCACGTCCCAGTCGATCCCGGAGGCGCGCGCCACGGCCCCGCTGCAGCCGTACTCGATGGCGGCCTGGCGGCTGAGCACTCCGATGCCTTTGGTGCGCTCGAGCCAGATCGAGTTGCCCGTGAGCAGACCGTGATACATCTCCAGCTCGCGCGGAAAGCCGTCGAGGTATCTGCGCACCTGGTCGAGGAACCCATCGGGCAGATCCGCCATCAGCCCGCCCACGGTGATGTACGAGGTCATCATGCGCACGCCCGAGAGGGTCTCGAACAAATCGAGGATCTTCTCGCGTTCCTGAAAGCAGTAGAGGAAGGTGCTCATGGCCCCGGCGTCCAGCCCGCTGGTACCCAGCCAGACCAGGTGCGAGGCCAGGCGCGACAGCTCGCACAGCAGCACTCGAATGTGAGACACGCGCTCGGGGATCTCGGCCCCGAGCAGCTTCTCCACCGCCAGGGCGTAGCCCAGGTTGTTGTTCAGGGGCGAGAGGTAATCCATCCGGTCGGTCAGGGTGAGGGCCTGCTGGTAGGTCTTGACCTCGGCCTGCTTCTCGATGCCGGTGTGCAGGTAGCCCACGTCGGGCTCGCCCCGCACCACTCGCTCGCCGTCCAGGGTCAGCACCAGCCGCAGCACGCCGTGAGTGGAGGGATGCTGGGGCCCCATGTTCATGACGGTGTAAGAGCTGTCGCTGGTATCTCCCAGAGCCTGGATGGAGAGCGTGCCCTGATCGGAGGTGATGGCGTCGATGTTGATGTTCATCGGTAAGGAGAGTCAGCCGGTCCGGTGACCGGGTAGTCCTTTCGCAGGGGATGGCCCACGTAGTCGGGAGGCAGCAGCAGCCTCATCAGAGCGGGGTGGTTGTTGAACTCGATGCCGAACATGTCGTAGATCTCTCGCTCGTACCAGTTGGCCCCGGCCCACACTCCGGTGAGCGAATCGGCCCGGGGGTCAGCCTCGGGGATGAGGGTCTTGAGGCGGAGGTCGGCTTTACCCTGCCAGGACAACAAGATGGCCGACAGATCAAAGCGGGGATCGCGATCGAGGTAGTCGACTGCTGTCAGGTCGGACAAGAAATGATAGCCGTGCTCGACGCTGAGATAGCGAGCCGCTTCCACCCAGGCCGCCCGGTCGACCCAGAAGGTCCACTCGCCTCGGTCCTCGCGCTGGCCCAGGTAATGCTCGGGGAAACGCTCCTCGAGCTTCTTGCCCAGCTCGGCCGGGCTCACTGGGGCTTGGGATGGCGCAGGGCCATCGGCAGACCGGAGGTGGATTGGGGGGCCGCGCCGGGGGGAATGCCCTTCGCGATCTTCTCCTGCAGCATCTGAAAACCCGCGATCAATGCCTCGGGCGTGGGCGGGCAGCCGGCCACGTAGACGTCCACCGGCACGATCTTGTCCACCCCCTGCACGATGGCGTAGTTGTTGAACACGCCACCGCATGAGGCGCAGGCCCCCATAGAGATGACCCACTTGGGATCGGGCATCTGCTCGTAAATCTGGCGCAGCACCGGGGCCATCTTGATGGAGACGCGCCCGGCCACAATCATCAGGTCGCTCTGGCGAGGACTGGCCCGGAACACCTCCGAGCCGAAGCGGGACAGGTCGAAGCGAGAGCCGCTGGTGGCCATCATCTCGATGGCGCAGCAGGCCAGGCCGAAGGTGGCCGGCCAGATGGAGTGCTTGCGGGCCAGATTGGCGATGGAGGCCAGGGTGGTGGTGATGAACCCCCCGGCATTGGTCTGCTGCCAGGGGAACACCGAGTCGCTGGTGTAGATGACCTTCTCCTGGGTCTTCAGAACGTCCATTTGAAGGCTCCTTTGCGCCAGACGTAAGCGTAGCCGAGCAACAGCACGGCACAAAAGATCATGATGTCGATCAGGGCCGGAATGCCCGACTCTCTCAGCACCATGGCCAGCGGGTAAAGGGCCGCCGCCTCCACGTCAAAGATGAGAAACAGCATCGCGATCTGCAAGAACTTGACGGGAAAGCGCTCGGGCATGGGCGCCAGCTCGGTCAGACCGCACTCGTAAGGCGCCAGTTTGGCCGCCGTGGGCCGCTTGGGCCCGAAGAACAGCGTCAGAGTGGACAGCACCGTGGCGATCACCACGGCCACGCCGATCATGACGAATATGGAGTAGAAAGGCTGCACGTATCTTCAGACTTTACGGGCCAAAATCGACTTTGTGAATTTTAGCACAAAGTCTAAGATACGCTGCCTGAGCCGGGAATCCTACTTCAAAATCTGTCGACCGCTCCTGTCGTCGCTGATCTATCGACCGTTCTTGTCGTCGCTGAGAATTTTGTCCAGCTCCCTGGCGCTCCGAAGCGTGGTGATCATGCTGACCAGCTTTCTGGCCCCCACTTTGTCTTCCAGGGCCAGCATCGTCTTGATGCCCACTCCGTAAACGGGATCGGAGTGGTTGCGCACGTTCTCGGCGTGCTGGTAGGCCCCGATGGAGTCGTAATACTTCATCTCGATCCAGCAGGCGAAGCCCTCGCGCAGCACCAGGTCCTGGTCGCGAGGGCAGTTGTCGAACTGCCAGGCGTGCGTGTATTCGTGGGCCGTTACCCCCGAGCAGACGTCGCGGTTCCAGCCTTTCATCACGTAGATCTGGTGCTTGCCGCCCTCGAAGGTGTAAAGCCCGACCTCGGCCCCCTTGTAGGGGCTGCCGGCAAACTTGGCGTCCATCACGCTCTCGTGCACCAGATTCATCTGCACCGGGTAGTTGACCCGGAAGTTGTAGTTCTTCTTGAGGTAGGCCATCACGTCGTCGAGAATCTTGCGCGCCTTGGCCGGGTCCTCGATCTTCTCGTAGGGGTCGGGCTTGTCGCCCAGCTTGGCCCAGGCGCCGCCCCACAAAATCAGGCACAAAAGCAGGATTAACGGGCGTTGGGTGCGCATAAGCTGCGGTTCGCCACGACATACCTGATCCCTTGGAGGTTCCCAAACGTGCGCACTTTGAGCTTGATTGCCCTGATGATCTGCCTGCTGGCCAGCCTGGCTGCCAGGGCCGCCGACGACGACGAAGACGCTCCCAAAGCCAACTTTCTCAAATTCAAGCTGGCGGCCGTGAACGGCGACCGGTACCCCTACGGCTGGGTACTGGTGGACGGCTACCAGTTCGGAATGGGCGCCCAGAAGCTGCGCCCTCAGGAGATCTACACCGTATGGATGGTCAAGCCCAACGGCGAGAAGGTCGGCGTGGGCGAGGCTCCCTACTCGTTCGAGACGCGCGAGTCGGGCGAAGGCAAGTACGTGATCAAGATGCCCGATAACCAGATTTTCTCGGGCGAGTTCACCAAGGTGGTCATCTACCACCACCCCGACCGCAACCCCCTCACCATGGAGGGCATGCTGCCCATCCTGGAAGGGAACATGAACCAGTAGGCTCACGGGACCGGTCCCGGCCGGGAGCGGATTCGCCAGCATGCTCTCTCATCGCGAGCGTCGCCGCTTTACGCCCGAGGAATATCTGCAACTCGAAGTGACAGCTGAGACTCTCCAGCTCAGCGAGATCGATCGGACCTGACGCCTCTCCGGCCGCTTTGTCCGAGTGGCAACCATTCTGTTACATTTCAGCCTGGACCTCACCCCCTCCGCGAGAGAGAATCGGACAAAGGTCAGAGCACGCCTTTTCAGGATCCTTTCAGGACCCGGGCGTAGTCTGACAGCGGAGACATTTGATGGCCGATCCGATGATGATACCGAGACTGAACGTGGGAGCCCCCCTCGGGTGGGTGGCCCCCATCGCGCCGCTGCCGAACCCGTTCGGCGGCCAGCTCGGCGGTCTGGACCAGGTATCCCTCGGCAACGAGGTCTCGGACAGCGCCTTCTTCGCCCAGCTCAACCAGATGCGGGCCTCGGCGCTGGCCAGCCGGATGGCGGCCGTGACCGGCCAGCCGATGTCGATGGCCATGGGCAGCCCCTACGAGAGCGGCTCCTCGCTGACCGATTTCGCGGCCCAGATGGCCGCCCTCAAGCAGATGGCCCTGGCCAACGCAGCCCAGAATGGTCGCAAGCAGGGAGAGCCCAAGAAAGACGGCCAGACCGGCCAGGCCGAGGGTGGCCGCTTCAGCGTCACTGCCAAAGCCATCGAGCGCGACGGCCAGATGGTGCCGGTCAAGAGCATCTCCATTCACGAGGTCGGCAACTGGGGCGGACGTAAGCCCAAGTCGCGCGACGTCGAGCAGTACTGGGACTCTTGGGACCGGTCCAGCCTGGAGAAGACCAACACCTTTGATAGCCCCACCAAACCAGGCGCCTACTACCAGGTGACGGTGACCTGGGCCGATGGCAGCACCAAGACCGTCGACCGCCAGATGCCCGAAAGCGGCGACTACAACGAGACCATCTACTCCGGCTGGTAACCCTTCTCAGCCGGTAATGTCCAGGTTCTTGCCCAGGTAGCGCGAGCGCCGGGCCCGTTCCACCACCTCGTCGGGGAGCTTCACCGGCCGAAGACATGAAGGGCACTGCAGCTCTCCCGCGACAGCCTCCTCGGTGGTCCAGTCGGGCAGCAGGGCCCGACAGTCGGGGCACTGCATGCGCTTGATGGGGTCGATGCGTCCGAGCTCAGCCATTCCGAAGAGTTCTCACCCCTGAGCCGGTGCCCTGCCTGGCAGGGCATGGGTCCGGGCTGGCGCGAAATCCCCTGTCTGATGCTGCTTCTCGGAGTCGATTGCGGCGGTGACCGCAGCCTGTGCGTGCTGACCGATGCGCGGGGCAACTTGCTGGCCGAGGGCCACGCCCCTGCCCCGGGCGAGTCCAACCTGGAGGAAGTCCTGCGGGCGGCCGTCGCGCCCTGCCTCGAGGTCGTGGGCGAAGGCGACGCCACGACGGTGGTGGCCATACCCGGGCTCGATCAGCGCCAGGCCCGCATGCACGCCCTGGCGGTGGTGCGCAAGGTGCTACCCGAGCGCTTGGCGGTCTGGCTCTGCTCCAGCCTCGAGGCCGAGCTGGCAGGCTCGCTGGGGGGCCGCCCCGGCCTTCTGATCCACGCCGGCATGCGGGCCGCCGCGGCCGGGCTCGAGCGCTCGGGCCGCTTCTGGAGCACGGGCGAGTCGCAGGAGGTGCTGGGCGACGAGGGCAGCTCGCTGTGGCTGGCCAGCCGCACGCTGCAACTGGCGGTGCGCGGCATGGAAGGCCGCATGGCCCGCAGCCCCCGCCTGGAGCGCACCCTGGTGGCCTATTTCGGGGTGGACGACCTGAACGAGCTGCTGGCCCTGCTCGACCGCGGCCACCTTACCCCGGGCGAGCTGGCCGGCTCGGTTTCGGTCATTCTCGAGCTGGCCGCCTACCCCGGTCCCGATCCGGCCTGCCGGGCGCTGATTCTGAAGGCTTCGCGCCAACTGGTGCAGCTAACTCGCCAGGCCTCGGGCCGGGGCCGCTGGGCCAGCGCACCCACCGCCTCCTGGAGCGGCAGCGCGCTCCACGGCCCCCTGCTGGAGGCTTTCCAGACCGAGGTCTTCAAGTACCTGCCCGAGGTGCGCTGGCGCCCGCCCGTCTTCCCGACCCCGGGCGGCTGCCTGCTGCTGGCCCTGGCTGCTGCCGCCGTAGGCACCCATCGCGGCAGCGGCGGGCTCAAGCCGGGACTGACCTCCATCCCCCCCGGGCCGGGGGTGCGCAACGTCGACCAGGACGTGTGGCGCGAGGCCTTCCGGCTCAAGGAGCCGCTGGCCCAGTATCGGGCCTGATATCAGCGACGACCGAATTCAGAATCTTTTCAGGCGCGCTCGGTTTACTACCCACTGGTCGAGCCGCATGGCTCCCGATGAGGAGGAACATCATGCTGTACCGCTCTGGATATAGATGCCGATCTCTGTGGTCCATTTTCCGCCGAGCCGTCTGGCGGCGGGGGGCCTGACGATGAACCAGCCCCCGACGGCCCAGCGAATCGCCTCGATGCAACGACTGCAGCGCCTGATCGAGCTGCTCACCCAGGTCGAGCTGGTGCGCGACCGGCTGGTGCAGGATGTGGCCGGCTGGAGCGAGCTGCCGCCCGAGGAGGACCTTCGGGCCGTGGCCGACTGGCTGCTCGATTCGAGCCCCCGGGACGTGGGCGAGTATCGTCAGTGCCTGGACTACCTGCGCCAACTCGACCAGCGCTTGCGCCAGCCCAAGAGCACCTGGGTCCGGCTGCGCCGCATGGGCGCAGCGATGGAGCCGAGCCGGGCTCGGCGCGCCTCAACCTGAGCGAGTTACCCCGGTCGGTTCCTTGGCGGGCTTGCCTTCCTGAGCCGCCGGTTTGGGCGCGGGAGAGCTCTGCTGAAAGCGAACCTCCCCGAGCCGATGCTCGCGGGTGATCTCGATCTTTGCCGCCGGACCGACGCTCACGAACTGCCCGTTCTCCATTCGGCCCGGGGTCACGTTGTACTGACCCGAATACCCCTGCGGGAAGACCGGGATGTAGACATAGCTCGGACCCGACTCGGGCTTGTTCTCGGTCTGGTAGTAGTATGGCTCGCCCCCGCCGTCGTAGCGGACCACCAGCCCGCGCGCATCCACCGGGTTTCCCTGCGCGTCCAGAAAACGCACCTCGATGCCCGGCCCTCCCGGAGGGCGAGAGGGATCGCTGTTGCTCAGCACCGAGGCCGGGTTGAAGGCCGCGGTGGGGTCGAACGCCTGAGGGATGGGCCCCACCGGGGCCACCGGGGCGGCCTGCGGGGGCACACCAGGTGGGCTCGAGTCGCTGCTCGAGCCCTGCGAGCCCGAGCCTTCCGACAACCCTGAGGCACCCGCCATCCCCAGCACGGCTGCAACCAGCCTGCGGGTCACCTCGGACAGCCCCTGCAAGCCGGGGGCCAGCTGCAGCAGCAGCCGCGTGGCCGGGCCGGGCTGGCCCAGTTGCAGCTCCTGGAGAGCCGTCATGGCCAGCGCCATCAGCTGGTCCTCGCTGAAAGAGGAGGCAGCCATCAGCTGGTCCTGGGAGGCCGCCGAGGCCTGGCCGGAGGCCGAGCTCCCGCCGCTCGAGGGAGGGCCCTGAGGGGCCGGGGGCGGCCCCAGGTCAACCTTTCCCTGGCCGCGATACTTGGAATGGCTCAACTCGTTCATGGCCTGCAGCATCTCGGGACTGACCAGATAACCTTCCTGCCCGGGCCCACGATTGTGGATCCAGAGCGAGACGCTCTGAATGGGAGGACGGGACGGGTCGGCATTCCAGTCCATCACCCGACGGATGAAGCTCTGGTAAGCTGCAGCTTGCTGCTGAGCATTGAGGTTGCCGCCCCGGGGAATGCCGAACTCGGTGATCTCGATCGGTTTGGCCTGTCCGAACCCGCTGGCGATCTGGTGAAGGTTGTCGATGTTGTGAAGACTGTCCTGGTACTCGTGCATGGCGTAGACGTCCACCAGGTCTCCCAGGCCGGCCTGGAGCATGCGGGTGAAGTACTGGCCCATGTCGCTGCCCCCCGGACTCAAGCCGGCGCTGGCCAGCCGGGCATCGATCCCGCGGCGCTCGAGCTCCTCGCGCACGGCCTGGACGGCGGCCACGTAATCCTCGGGCGACATCCCCTTGTTCTGATTCTCGAGGGCCAGATTGGGCTCGTTGCCCAGCACGAAGTTGACCCGGGACAGATCCACGCCCCGGGCCCGCGCCTCCTGCACGAAGTCGCTCACCATCCGGGCATACTCGGCCCGGCCCTCGGGGGTGTCGGGCACGTTGCGCCCCCAGTCGTAGTCCAGCCGCATGTTGACCTGACGACCATTCTGCTGGGCCTGCAGCATGCCCGTCAGCAACTGCTCGCGCCGCCTCATCGCCGACGGGTCGTTGGGATTGGTCATCGAGTTCATCGAGGCCGCTTCCGTCACAAAGCCACCGCCCGTGGCCGCCTGCCAACCTTCCTGCTGCTCGGCCGTCCCGTTCTCGGGGTAGGCCGACAGGAGATGCAGCCCCAGCAGGTCGGCCGGCTCGGCCGGGCGCCAGGGCGCGCTCTGGTTGGCGGCGGGATCGGGGCGGGGCGACTGGACGGCACTCAGCTCCACGCTCTCGGTGGCGGAATTCTCCGAGGCCGCGGACGCCCCGCCTGCGGCCCTCTGGCTGGCCCGGTCCCCCACCCGGACCGCACCGCCGGAATCCGAGCCTTTGCCCACCTTCTCGATCTTGCCGGCCGGTTGCGTCTGCTGAGTCAAGCGCGCTGAGCTCCCCTGGTTGATGTACCGATCCTAAGGCAAGTCGGAGCAAGAAAGCAGACGATCCAGGCAAACATCTTGTAACCCCTGTGTCAAAAGTGTAACGTTTGAGCGCTGCGTAATGACGGGTCTTTCAAGACTTCAGACCGAGCCGAGCTCGGAGCGTGTCGCCCGGATTGCCGTAGCCCACGTCTTTGATCACCCACCGGTCCTGGTCGTAGCGCAGGCTGAACGAAAGGCGATGAACGTCACCCTTGGCATCGGTCACGGCGGCCTCCACGGTAGCCGTCTCGGGCTTCTTCTCGCTGATCCAGACCGAGTGCTCGACCACTCGAGCGCGGGCGTCGGTGAACGGGTCCACGGCCCGCTTGCCTGCCTTCTTCAGGGCCGCGTAGAGGTCCGGGTCGAGGCGGGACTTCTGCTCGCCGATGCGCCCGGCCAGGCTGCCTTCCGAAACGTTGCGATACCAGCGATAGAAGCTGTCCACCACCTCGTCGGGCTTGAGATCGGTGAAGAAGTCTCCACCGTCGTAACGCCAGCGGCCCTCCTCGAAGACGAGGTTGACCTTGCCGATGTAGGGAGTGACGGCGGAGGCTCCCCTGGCCCGGTCGAAGTCGTCGGCCAGCATCCTCAGGCGCACGCGGGCCGAGCCGGCATTCTGCTTGAGAACCTCGAGCTTTTCGACGGCCACGGAATTGTTATTGCTCCAGGTGCTGGTGAACTCGGCCAGGCTGGTCCGCTCGCGCGAGCGACGACTGCGAAGCGCGTAGGCCTCTTCGAACCGGTCGTCGTCGATCAGCTCGTAATAGCTCGTGAGATCAGCCACCGGGTCGGGACCTGACGGGGTCTGGACCGGTGTTTCAACGGCCGATTGCGTGGAGGCCTGAGTAGGCGTCTCGGATGGTGTCCCCGAGGGGGCCTGGCGCGGCCGGGAAAGGACCGCGAGCAGTCCCAGGCAGCCCAGAGCCAGAACGACCGCCAGGACCCATCGCCCAGAGTTGGCCGGCTGTCGCGCCGAAGCGGGAGAAGGCGGCGGAGCTTGGGGCGCGGGCTCCGGCCGGGGCGGACTGAGTGGCGGGGCAGCTTGCGGCCCCGGCGCGGGTGCTGGCTGGGACGGGGCCACCGGAGGTTGCGGCTCTGGCGTGGGGGGCGGACTGACTGGCGCGGCAACTTGCGGCCCCGGCGCGGGTGCTGGCTGGGACGGGGCCGCTGGAGGTTGCGGCGCTGGCGGGGTAGCCGGAGCTCCACAGTGAATGCAGAACTGGGCCTCGGGCTCCAAACGCCGTCCGCAGCTCTGGCAGAACATTCCGTCAGGTTCGTAACCCACCCTCGAGGGATCCTTTCGCTCGCTCCCAGGCTCATCCGGACGCCACTGATCCGGACAAATTTAAACACAAAAAACTGCCCAAACACGAGCCGGTTAACAATGCTCCGCAAAGAGTTAAAGATTTGTTTCTTAGCAGCCAACCTTCGAAAATGTAAAATATCGGTAACAAACATGCTCAGGAGGACCCTCCCGTGTTCATGATCATCGGTGGCGCCTTACTCACCCAGATGCTGACATCTCCAGGCAACCTGGAGGGGCCTTCCAGTCACCCCAACGACTACCGGGCCATCGAGGGCCTGAGCATGGATGTGAGCAGCCAGGCCAATGGGCTCACCCCCACCCGTCGCGTCCGCCTCGACGAGCGGATCCAACTGCTCCAGATCAACTCCACCCTGTTCGACCTGTATCGCAACACCGCGGGACAACCGCCGGTCCTCGGCACCCAGCCCGGTCCGGTACCGGGCCCGCTGCCCGGCCCGATCCCGGGCCCGCCGGGCCCGCTGCCCGGACCTGGTCAGCTCGTGCCCCCACCGCAGGTCCAGGGACCGCCGCGCCTGGTCCACCTGGAGGGCGAGCACATCCGCGTGGCCCGTCCGGCCGACCGCCCCCTGGTGCAGGCCGACCCTAACGGCCTGCTCACCGGCGATACGCAGATCATTCAGGCCTACAACGCAGCCCGCAGCACGCACCACATGACCGAAGGCGCCCTGGGTCGCCCGTTGCGATTCGCAAGTCCCGATGGCCGGCTGACCGTGAGCCTGGATGACCCTCGGGCCGAATTCGGGGGACCGGCGCATGTCCAACAGGACAGCAGCATCATCTTCCCACGCAACAACAGCGGCTCAGGCGGAGACCCGGACGTGGTGGCCCACGAGACCGGCCACGCGGTGCTGACCAGCCAGCGCCCCCAATACCGCTACGAAGGGCACGGCGGCACCGGGGCGGTGCATGAAGCTTACGCTGACGCTACCCAGCTCACTCTGGCCCTGCGCGACCCCGACGTCCGTCGAGACGTGCTGGCCAACCGCGAAGGCTCGAACATGGCCAGCGTGCTGGGCGAGGGCGCCCACCTCATGCGGCAGAATCCTCAGATCGATGGCCCCCGCAACCCCCGGCTGGGCATCCGCGACCTCTCCCAGCCGGCGCCCGAGGGCGACCAGGCCCACGATGCCTCCCAGCGCTACAGCCGCTCGGTCTACCGGAGCATCCTGGACGTGCAAGCCGAGCTGCGCCGCGAGCAGCCCAACCTTACCGAGGATCAGGCCCTGGAGCGAGCCAACCAGATCGTGGGCGGCAATGCTCTGCGCGCTGTGGACTTCCTGCCGGTGGGCCCCTCGGCCACCCTGGAAGACCTGGCCCGGGCCACGCTGAGAGCGGGGGACCGAGACCAGGACGGCCGCTACCGGGCCCTGATGGAGCGCAACTTCCGGGCCAACGGCATCCAGGTAGGCGGCCCCAGCGACCGGCTGCGCGAAGCGGGCTACCAGGTCATGGGACAAAACCCGGCCCTGCGCATGCCGGCCGGGCTGCGCGAGGGCGCCCAGTTCGGCCCATCGGTAGGCACCGAGCGCCCGGCCGGAAGCGGCCCGGGCACGGTGGCCGAGGACTACCTGCGCACCAACCGCGAGGCGCTCGGCCTGCCTGAGGGCGTGAGCTACCGGGCCCACCAGCTCATCCGCAACGACCGGGGCGAGACCTTCGTGCACTACTCGGACGGCCAGTCACTGACCGACCCGGACAACCGCAACTACCTGCTGCTCGCGTTCGATCGGGAGGGCCGGCCGATCCACCTGCAAGATAGCGTTCCGCCTCCACCTGCGCCCGCGCCGCAGTTCGCTCCCTGGCCCGGCCCCGGCCCCAGCCCGTTTCCGCTGCCCGACCCGGGGAAGCCATTCCCTGAGCCCCCGCAAGTCCCGGAGGCCCCCCGCTTGCCGGCCCTGGGAATCGTCGCCTGAAACTGGGCCCGATGCTTCTCCAGCGACGAGCGCAGAACACACCACCTCAATCCTGACCGGAACAGGGGCTTATCCCCGACCCAGCGAAACTCTCCCGGATGATCCCTCCCCTGCGCAACGACAAGGAAGTCCGCAAGGCTGCCCGCGAGGCGATCGGGGGCCGCACCGAGGACATGGAGAAAGCCCTGGAGCAGATCGGCGTCCACGGTCACAACAGTGACGTGCAGGACGTGGCCAACGTGGGCCTGATGGCCATGCAGGGGGTGGAGACCGGGCACGAGACCACCGAACTGGCCCGCCGCCAGGCCGGTAGGGCGGCGCTGGATGTCCTGAGCAGCGAGCACGACCCCAAGGGCAGCGTGCAGGGCGTGGGGCGCGTGGGCGAACAGTTGACCGACCCCAGCAACGCCTTTGCTCTCAACCTGAGCGGGGCCGAGACCATCTTGCAGGCGATCCAATCGGCCGCCATCCCGGGAGCCATGGGAGCGGCCATCGCCTTCACGCTGAAGCTGGGCGAGAAGCTGCGCGAGCCGGGACGCACCGCTACCCAACACAGCTCATTCACCCCCGAGCGCCCCGAGCACATGCTGGGCCCGGGGCAGAACTTCGACTTCGTGGGGGTCTCAGCCGTTTACCACGCCGCCTTCTCCAACCTGGTCTCGCTCGATCTTCGGCCCCAGGTCGGCGAGCAGATGACGTCAGTGGAGCTGGCCGACCTGGGCAACTCGATGCTGCTCTACGCCGGCGAGGCCAACGCGAAGTACCCCGGCTACCTCGAAACCCCGGACACTCCTCAGGTGGTGGCCAGCGAGGTGCTCGCGCGCCTGCCCGAGACCGCCAAGGCTACCGAGGATACCCGTCGCTGGGCCGAGCTGGGCATGAAACTTCTAAGCGACAACCCGCAGGCAGCCGGCTGCGAGATCATCCTGAAGGCTGTCTCGGACAAGAAGCCTGCCAACTCGGTGACCTTGCTGGCCATCGGACGCCAGGCCCTGGAGGCGCTGCCCGAAGAGCGGCGCGAGAGCTTCGCGCAAAACGTGCTGTACCAGGCCGTCAGCCAGCGCCAGCGAGAGAGCGAGGAGCCCATCAAGGGCGCCTGGGCGGCGCTGAACGAGATGGCCGGGCGGGTCTCGCGCAACGAGCTCTCGGCCAGCCAGGCCGTGCTCGGAGGGGTGGAGCAGCTCTCCCAAACGGACCCGTGGCTCATGCACGGGACCACGACGCCCAGCAACGCCGGTATCGCGGCCAATGAGCACGTGGTCTTCGTGCCGGGTGGGCGCCTCAAGGTGCGCAAGCCCCCGACCAGTTAAGCCAGGACCAGGAGGGAAGGTCAGGCCGACTCGGCCAGAAGCTGGCGCTGGCTCGCGCCCAGCCGCAGCCAGTGCTGGCCCTGGTCCACCGCCGGGATGGAGAGCACCAGGTACATCCCCGGGGCTGGCGGCTGAGCCAGGTCGCGACCCACCAGCTCGGAGGCGACCTCGAGCGAGGTGACCGCCAGGGTGGTGGAGAGTACGCCCTCCTCGAGCTTGATGTCGCGAAGGTCAAGGCTGTCGATCATCTCCAACCCCTCTTCGTCGCACGGATCCACCACCATCACCACCGGGCTCCCCTCGCCGCGGCGGAAGGCCTGCCGGGCCAGTTGCTCGATCTGGTCCAGGTTCAGGTCAACCAACTCGTTCTCGATCATCAGGTCGCGGACTCTCCTTCAGCTTGAATGTGTTTCCATTTTAGCATGGAAAAAAATTCTGCATAGAAGACACCTGTTCGATTTTACCGGATACAAACTACCAGGACTGTTCGACAGGCGAGGCCTGGCGGGGCCTGAAGGAACACCAGCGTGCGCATCGTCACTTTGAATATTTTTCGAGGAGGTGGAGACCGCTTCGAGCGGATTCTCGAAGTCCTGAAGGGGTTGAGCCCCGACGTGGTGGCCCTGCAGGAGTGCCTGGGCTGGGAGGACGGGGTGCGACTGGCCGAAGCCTCACGCGTGTTGGGGCTGAGCCAAACCTTTCTGGGACTTGCCCGCCCGCGCCCGAGCGGGCTCTCCTATCACGTCGCCTTGCTCAGCCGCTGGCCCCTGGCGAACCGGGTGACCTATGCCAATCCCGGCGTCAACGCCCATTGCGCCGCCCGCGCCAGCGTGCAAGGGGTGGAAGTGCTGACCACCCACCTGGACGGGCACGATGAGGACTTGCGCCTCGCCGAGGCTCGCTGGCTGAGCACGCTGGGACTGCAACACCGGCGCGCTGTGCTGGCGGCCGACCTGAATTCGTTGTCGCCCTATGATCCCTACCCCGCTGACCTGGACGAGCGACTCGAGCGGGCGTGCATTCTCAAGTATGGCCGACAGGCTCGCCGCGACGTGATGTTCGAGTTTCACCGGGCCGGTTGGCGCGACGCCCTGTACCTGCGGGGACAGCCCTCAGAGTGGGTGACCGCGGTCCGAGAAGGCATCTGCTTTCGCACCGACTACGCGCTGGTGGCCCCCACCCTGACCGCCCAGGTCGAGGAGTGCCGGGTGCAGCCCGTCGGGGAGGATGTGTCCGACCACTGCCCGGTGCTGCTCTGTTTGAGCCTGTAGTCCCCGCTCAGGACGAAAATGCATTCGGGGCTCCGGTTCGGTGATGGATCATGATCCGCTTCCGGGCAGGATCACGACGAAAACGTATTCGGGGCTCCGGCCCGCTGATGGATCATGATCCGCTTCCGGGCAGGATCACCACGAAAACGTATTCGGGGCTCCGGCCCGCTGATGGTTCATGATCCGCTTCCGGGCAGGATCACGACGAAAACGTATTCGGGGCTCCGGTTCGGGGGCTGGGCCACCCGGTGAGTCGGATGCGCCCGTGGCCGTTCAGTCGTTGCCAGCCACGACCACGTTGTCGAAGTAGACCCCATCGGCGGTGATCGACCGGTCGGTCTTGAGGCGGAAGCGCACCTGAACGTCCTTGCCATCAAAGGCGGACAGGTCGATGGACTGCTTTTTCCAATCCGACTCGCCGGTAAAGTTGGCCAGGGGGCTCCAGCGGCGGCCGCCGTCCTGGCTGGCCTCCACGAACAGGTTGTCGTGCCGGTCCTCCATCTGGTGCTTGAGGTCGAAGTAGAGGCGCGACCCGGTCATTCCGGCCAGCGAGAATCTCTGGCTGGTGACCGACCAGTCCTTCTTGTTGCCGTAGTTGCCACCGGGGCTGTCGGTCCAAACCTTGCCGCGACCCGGCATTTCGACCTGGGCCCAGGTGCCCTGAGCGGTCCACTTCTCGGCTCCGCCATCGGCGTTGTCCTCGAAGGCTACCCTGGCGGCGGGAACCTGGACCTGGGTGGTGGACAGCTCCGAGCCGTTGCCGGCGTTGTCGACCGCCTTGAGGGCGAAGTAGAGGGTGCGCTCGGAGCCGGCCGGGGTGAGATCCACCCGCGCGTTCTCCTCCAGGCCCGAGTTCTGAGGGCGTCCGGTCGGAATCAGGGCGGCCCGCTGGAAGGAGGCCTCGTCGGTGATGGGCTGATCGGACATGCGCAGCTCGTAGCTCGAGGCGTTGCCCTCGGTGCCGTCATCGCCGGGAGCCACCCAGCCCAGGCTGACCAGGCGCGAGGTGACGGTTCGGCTGCCGAAGTTGGCGGGAGCCGAGGGCGGCGTCTGGTCGTTCTCGAGGGCGTTCTTGGCATTGAGCTTGCCACCGGTGACCGCCTTGCCACTCAAAGCAGTGATCGGGATGGCGCCCCGCAGGATGCGGTCCTTGATCTCCTCGTTGGAGGCGTTGGGGAAGGCCGAGACCACCAGAGCGGCCACGCCGGAAACGTGGGGGCAGGCCATGGAGGTGCCGCTCATGGTGCCGTACCGGCCGTCCTTTACAGTCGAGTAAATGTCCACGCCGGGCGCGCCGATGTCCACCGTGGTGGCTCCGTAGTTGGAGAAGGAGGCCAGGCGGTCGCGGCTGTCCAGAGCCGCCACCGAGACGATGTTGCCCAGGTCGTAGGAAGCCGGGTAGGCGGGGCTGCGGTCGTTGTTGTTGGACTCGTTGCCGGCCGCGAAGATGTGCAACGCGGGCGAGGCCTTGAGAGAGTCGTAGAGAGCCTGGTTGAACCCGCCGCCGCCCCAGGAGTTGGAGGTGATGCGGGCGCCTTTCTCGGTGGCGTACATGACCGCCTTGATGGCCCCGGCCGTGGAGCCCGAGCCCGAGCCGGAGAGGAACTTGGCAGCCATGATCTGCCCTTCCCAGTTCACGCCCACCACACCGTGGCCGTTGTTGCCCTCGCCGGCGATGGAGCCGGCGCAGTGGGAGCCGTGGCTGTGGTCGTCGAGCGGGTTGCCGTTGTTGGCAAAGCTGTTGATGCCGAAGACGTCGTCCACCAGGCCGTTGCCGTCGTTGTCGATGCCGTCGCCGGGGACCTCGCCGGGGTTGCGCCACATGTTGTTGCGAAGGTCGGGATGGTTGTAGTCCACGCCGGTGTCGATGACGCACACCACCGGGCCGCCGTCGCGCTTGCCGGTGGTCACGCTCCAGGCCTCGGGGGCCTCGATGTTGCGCATGCCCCAGAGCCGGTTGTCGAGGTCGTTGGGGATCTTCTGCTCGGTCGCCTTCAGCACGTCGTTGGCGCAGGCGTAAGCCACCTGAGAGTCCTTCTCCATGGCGGCGATGGCCTGAGCCGTGGTCATCCCGTCAGCCAGCTTGAGGTGGACCAAGTCGCCCCCGAACTCTTGCAGCATCTGGTCGGGCACCCGGAAGCGCTCGATCATGCTGGCGCCGTAACGCGAGGCGAAGTCCTCCATGCCCTGCAGGGTCATCCCTGGCTTGAGCTTGACCAGCACCTCCCCCTCGTAGTGCTCGGCCAGCTTGGTCTCGAGCGAAGCGGCTTCCTCGGCGGTCTCCTGCAGGATTTTGGAGAGGTCGAGCTGCACCGAGTCCTGGGGCCCCTCGTTCCTGGGCGGCGCGGCGGCCGCGGCGGGGGCGCTGTAGGGGCGGACCGGGGATGAGTTGAGGGAGTGGATCATGATTCCTCCTGTGCTGATGGCCATTGCATCCTAATGGGTTCAAGCCTCGGGAGGGTGAACGAGTTTTGAACAATTCGAACATGGCCAGCGAAGCGCGCAGTTGGTCGTGAGCCTGGAGCTCCGGGGACATGAGCCCGGTCCTGCGAGCTGCGCCAGGCGCACCGGCTCAACGAAAGAGAGCCCCGGCATTGCGGGGCTCTCTGTCAACTCGAACCGGCAGACTTTACTTGATGCGGGCCAGACCGCCGGGCTCCAGGATGACCTGGGTGGCGGTGATCAGGTCCACGTCGTGCCACTCGAGCGAGTTGCCATCGGAATCCTCGACCCGAATGTCCCACAGCTCGGCCTCGGTATCGGGATCGAAAACGACCAGAACGTCTCCACCGGCGATCAGCTGCTTGCCGCCGAGGAGGTCTTCCTCCCAGTCTTTGGAGTCGGCCGGCGCGACGTAGAGGGCGAAGATGTCAACGCCCGTGCGGTTGAAGAGCTGGAAGTCCTGGTCACCTGCCAGAGCCGGCAGGACCAGAGTGATGAGGGCTACCAGGATGAAGGCATACTTTCGCATGCCGGGGCGGTTCTACACTCCCGCGCGTTGACCTCTTGAGAATTGAAACGCGCGGGAGTGGAGACAATCTGTTCAACGGCGCCTTAGAAGAACCCGGATCCCGCTTCAGGGGGCCAGAACCACGACAGGGGCGCCCGGCTGCCCAACCTGGAAGAGATAAGCAGGCGCCTTGTCGCCAGCGGTTTCCCAGGAAGCAAGGACCCGCTGGCCGTCGGGCGAGACCGCCCAGAGCTTCAGGCGAGACACGTCGTTGCCCCAGCGCTGCACAGCCTTGCCTTCCGACCAGACGCCGGTGGCGTCGGCGGTGTAGAGCCGGCCCTGACTGTCCCACTGCACAGGGGAGCCCAGTCCCTTCAGCACGAGGGGGCTCTTGGGACGGGCCAGGTGCACGATGCGAGCGCCCCAGCTGCCGTCAGATTTCGGATAGTTGAGCAGCAGGCTGTCCGCGCGTGGATGCCATTGCACCCCGACATAAGATGCAGGCACTCGGGAGACCATCTGAGCGGCGCCGTTCTTGACCAACCAGATCTCGGTGCTCCAGGTGGTCTTGCCGCGCACCGTGCGGCGCAGCACCAGTTGCTTTCCATCCGGCGCCAGCGTGGCCGAGGCCCGTATGCCCTCGGGCAGAGGGGCGACCACCCGGGTCCGCCCGCTCAGATCGACGGCCAGCAGGTAGCGGTTATCGGCGCTCAGGAAGAAGGCCTCCTGGCCTGTGCAGCTCAACGGGACGGCCGCAGCCGGCAATTGGATGCGGCTCTCGGGCCCGCCCGGAGTCAGGATGCGCACGCCACCTTGTCCCTCGTCGAGCACGATCTGGCCCTGGGGTGTCCACCCCACCAGCGAGATTCCGCGCTGGGGCAAAGCCTGCTTGAACATCTGCCCTTCGCGACCGAGCACCCAGAGCTCGAGGCTGGCGGGACCCCCGACCAGCATCGCCAGGCGCTGGCCCGTTGGCTCCCACTGGGCAGTCAGGACCTGACGCTCGCTGTCGGCACGAGCGGTGGCCAGAAGCAAGACGACCAGCAACCCGGTGACAAGCTTTCGCAAAGGCCCTCCGATCCTATTGTAGCAAGCCTGCGCAACTGTTGAAAAATCTTAACCTCTGTTCGACAGGAGGGGAGGTTGAAAGAAACTAACCACCCGAACGTGAGCACCCCACTTCACCTCCTCAAGTCCGTCTTCGGCTACGAGTCGTTCCGAGGATTGCAGGCCGGCATCATCGAGCACGTTTTGCAGGGCCAGGATGCCCTGGTCATCATGCCCACCGGGTCGGGCAAGTCGCTCTGCTATCAGATTCCTGCCCTGGTCAAGCCGGGTCTGGCGGTGGTCGTCTCGCCCCTGATCGCCCTCATGCGCGATCAGGTTCAGGCCCTCCGCCAGTGCGGCGTGCCGGCCGCATACTTGAATTCAAGTCTATCCCTGGAGCAGGCCCGCGAGGTCGAAAGCCAGGCAGTCAGCAACCAGCTCAAGCTGCTTTACGTGGCCCCCGAGCGGGTAGCCACCGAGCGCTTCCGCAGCTTGCTCAAGCGACTCGACCCGTCCCTGTTCGCCATCGACGAAGCCCACTGCGTCTCGCAGTGGGGGCACGACTTCCGACCCGAGTATCTGGAGCTGAGTCGCCTCCATGAAGAGTTCCCGGACGTGCCCCGCCTGGCCCTCACGGCCACGGCCGACCAGGCCACCCGCGAGGACATCCTGGCCCGGCTCGGGCTGCACCAGGCCCGCTCCTTCATCGGCGGCTACGACCGGCCCAACATCCGCTACACGGTCGTACCCAAGGAGAACGGCAAGAAGCAATTGCTCGAGTTCCTGCGCGAGCGTCCGATCGACCAGAGCGGCATCGTCTATTGCCTGTCCCGCCGCAAGGTGGAGGAGGTGAGCGCCTGGCTCGTGCAGCAAGGGCGAAGGGCGGTTCCCTACCACGCTGGCCTCGACACCCAGGTGCGCAACCTCCATCAGGAAAGGTTCTTGCGCGAGACCGGTCTGATCGTGGTGGCCACCATCGCCTTCGGGATGGGCATCGACAAACCGGACGTTCGCTACGTCGTGCACCTGGATATGCCCCGCTCGATCGAGGCCTACTACCAGGAAACCGGTCGAGCCGGGCGCGACGGCCTGCCGGCCGAGGCCTGGATGGCCTATGGCTTCGCCGACGTGGTTGCCCATCGCCAGATGAGCGCCCAGTCCCAGGCCCAAGACTCCTTCAAGCGCGTCGAGCAGCGCCGGCTGAACGCCTTGCTGGGCTACTGCGAGACAGTGCGCTGCCGGCGCCAGGTGCTCTTGGAGTATTTCTCCGACAGCTGCGCCCCCTGCGGCAATTGCGACACCTGCCTGGCCCCGGTGGAGAGCTGGGATGGGACCGAGGTGGGCCAGAAGGCCCTGTCGGCCGTCTATCGCACCGGCCAGAGATTTGGCGCCGGCCATCTGATCGACCTTCTGCGCGGTCACGAGACCCCGCGGATGCGCTCGCTCGGCCATGTGTCCCTGCCCACCTTCGGGGTGGGCAAGGAGCTCGACGAGAAACAGTGGAGCTCGGTGTTCCGCCAGCTGGTTGCGGCCGGCTACCTCACGGTCGATCTGGCCGGGCATGGGAGCCTGACCTTCACCCCACGCAGCTCAGCGCTGCTCAAGGGCCAGGAGCGCATCGAGCTGCGCCGGGACCGCAAGCGTTCGAGCAAGTCCGCTCCTCGCTCGACCACGATGGACGTGGACGTGGACGAAGGCCTGCTGGCCCGCCTGAAAGCCAGGCGCCGAGAGCTGGCCCAGGAGCAGAACCTGCCCCCTTACTGCGTGCTGCACGACTCCACCCTGATCGAGATGGCCCGCTCGCGCCCCGCCAGCCGGGCCGAGCTATCGCGCATCTCAGGCTGGGGCGAGGTGAAGCTGGGTCGCTACGGGGATGAGTTCCTGGCCGTGCTCAGCGCTTGACCTCGGCCAACAGCACGGCCATGTCGTCGGTCAGCTTCCCGCCCGAGTGCGCCGCCACCGCATCCTCGATCTTCTTGAGCAGGCCGTGGCAATCCAGGTTGCGGTGCTCCTTCACAAGCTGGGTCAGCCGGTCGAGCGTGAAGATCTCTCCGTCCGGGCTGCGCGCCTCGTTCACGCCATCGGTGAACAAGATCACGCGGTCGCCTTCCTCCAGTTTGAGGCTGCGCTCCTCCCACTGCACCTGCTCGAAGATGCCTACCGGAATACCGTCCGAGCGGGCCAGCTCGACCTGGCCATCCTTGCGCAAGATGAGACCCTGATTCTGTCCGGCCGAGGCGTAGGTCAGAGTGAACGTCTCTTCATCGTAGACGGCATAGAACAGGGTGGTGAACCAGTTGGAGTCGTGGCTGGCCAGACGCACCAGGCGCCGGTTGAGCTTGTCGATGACCACCGAAGGGGAGGGGCTCTGCTTGCCCCATTCGTACATAAACGACATGATGATCGCCATCAGCATCGAGGCCGGGATCCCCTTGCCCATCACGTCGCCCACGCAGAACACCACGTAGTGCTCCTGAAAGGGTCGAAAATAGAAGTAGTCCCCACCTACCGTGGCGGACTGGTGCAAAGCTCCGCAGATCCGCATGCGGCCGAAGTCGTAGTCAGCCGGCGTGAGGGCCATCTGCAGGGTGCGGGCCAGGCTCAGGTCTTTCTGCACCCGTGATTGCAACCGCTTGACGTCCTTGAACTTGTCCAGGGTGACGACGATGAACAGGGCTACCAGGCTCCACTGGAGCAATTGCACCAGATCGGGCAGGATTTGCACGGTCCAGGGGATGCCGTGGCGCAGCCAGGCGACATGGTAAGCCGCCAGGGCGATCGGGAGAACCACCAGACCACGGGCACCGAAGACAAAGGCACCCAGGATGACCGGCAGAAAGAAGAGGTCGGCTGGAATGGGGAGCGGCGTAAAGGTGTAGGCCAGCCCTAACAGCAGGGCGATCAAAAGCGCCCAGACCGCCGCCAGTTTTCCCCGGGGACGGGATAGAACCAACCGCTCGACCGAAGCGTCGACCACCTTGAGCCAGTCAGGAATCAGCAAGGGCCGGAAGGTTCGGGGAGTATCCAGTATTTCCTTGGAGGAGAGAGCCAGGAGGAAAGGAATCCTCCCCCGCTTTGCGTGGAATGCGAATCTTGGTGGCCATCGCCTTGCTGGCAGGGGGGTTCGGGCTGGGCTACCTGGCCGGCGGCCGGGGCTCGGCCTCCACTGTGGCCAGCGTGAACGGTGAACGAATCGCTCGTGGCGAGTTGAACAGAGAGCTGGAGGCTCGCTTCGGGGCCGAGGTGCTCAACGACATGATCAAGGCCCGCCTGGTGGCTCAGGAGGCCAGCAAGCGCAAGCTCGCCATCACCCCCGAGGAGCTCAAGAAGCGCGTGGACGCCATGCTCACCGAGCCGGCCGTCAAGGCCATGATCGAAGCCGGGCGAGTAACCCGGACCGATCTCGAGCGCAACCTGGCCACTGTGATGCTACTCGACAAGCTGATTCTGTCCAGCATCACCACCGAGCAGCAGAAGACCTACTTCGAAGTGCACCAGGAGGAGCTCGAGATGGTGCGGGCCCGCCACATCCTGAGCGCCACCGAGGAGGAGGCGCAGCGGCTGGAGGTCAAGCTCATGGAAGGGGCCGACTTCGCCAAGCTGGCCCGCGAGTATTCCCTGGACGAATCCAGCCGCAACAAGGGCGGCGATCTGGGCTATTTCCGGCGTGGTGAGATCGATCCCACCGTCTCCGAGATCGCCTTCCAGACCGAGGTGGGCGAAGTCTCCTCCATCGTGCCCACCCGATTCGGCTACCACCTGCTGCAGGTGACCGGCAAGAAGAACGACTTCAAGTCGCTCCAATCCAGCGTGCAGGAGGCCATGCTCGAGGCCCGCCGCACTGACTTCGTCAAGGCCCTGGAGAAGGGCGCCAGAATCGAGCGCAAGCTCGTCCCCAAGGAGAAGGCCGACAAATGACCCCCCGACCCGGAACGCCCGAGTTCGAGAGCCTGCGACCCTTTGACCGGCTGGTGGCCATCATGCAGGCCCTGCGCGCCGAGGGGGGGTGCCCCTGGGATCGCGAGCAGACGCACCTTACGCTGGTGCGCTACCTGGAAGAGGAAGCCTACGAGGCGGTGGAGGCCATCGAAGCGCTCGACTTCGAGCGCATGCGTGAAGAACTGGGCGACGTGCTGCTGCAGATCGTGTTCCACGCCCAGATGGCCCGCGAGGAGGGGCGCTTCGACGCCGACGCCGTCTGCCAGGGGATCGTGGACAAGATGGTCCGTCGCCATCCCCACGTTTTCGGGGAGGCTGGCTCGCTGGAGACGGCCGGGGAGGTGCTGCAACGCTGGGAGCAGATCAAGCTCGAAGAGAAGGGCGCCAGCAAACGGGAATCGCTGCTCGACGGCATTCCCCCCAAGCTGTCGGCCCTCTTGCAGTCCGAGCGCGTGCAGGGCCGGGCGGCCGAGGTGGGCTTCGACTGGCCCGACCTTCCCAGCGCCCTTGCCAAGGTGGCCGAGGAGCTCGAGGAGGTCGGCCGGGCCCGCACCCACCAGGAGGCCGAGGCCGAGATTGGCGACCTCTTGTTTGCCACCGTCAGCGCGGCTCGCAAGCTGGGCGTGAATCCCGAGACCGCCCTCAGGCGAACCCTGCACAAGTTCGCCCGGCGCTTTCGAGCGCTGGAGGAGCAGAGCGCGAGGCCTCTGGGCGAGCTCTCGACGCAAGAGCTTCTGGCGGGTTGGCGGGCGGCAGGGAAGGATTGACCTGCGCTGACACGAAACCCGCGGCGACAACGATGAAGTTCAACCTTTTTCCCGAAGATCCCAAGTTTTATACCCTCTTTCAGCAACAGGCCGAGTTGATCGTGGAGATCTGCCGCCGCTTTCAGGCGCTGGCCTCGGACCTGCAGGACGCCGAGACCAAGTACGCTGGCATCGATGAGGTCGAAAACCAGGGAGACACACTGTTCCACGAGCTGACGGCCCGCCTGGCTCGCACCTTCGTCACCCCGATCGACCGCGAGGACATCCACCTCATCGGCAGCCGAATGGACGACATCCTCGACCTGGTGCAGAAGTGCACCCAGCGGATGCGCTGGTTCGGGGTGGAGAGCACCCGCCCGGCCCTGGCCGAGATGGCCGAAATCATGGTGAGCTGCGCCGACGTCCTGCAACAGGGCATCAAGCGACTTCCGACTTTCACCGACATCGCCGACCTGCGATCCAAGATGCACCAGTTCGAATCCCGGGGAGATGACGTCAGCCGGCAGGCCGTGGCCGACCTGTTCAAGGGGTGCGAGGTGGTCGGTGACGTGGTCAACTTGATCAAGTGGAAAGAGATCCTCGAGAACGTCGAGGACGCTGTGGACCGATTCGAGGACGTGTTCGACGTGGTCGAGGGCGTCATCATCAAACATGCCTGAGAAGGAGCCCTACCATGAGTGAACTGAGCGAAATCGTCAGCTGCCACGCCCGTCAGATCCTCGACTCGCGCGGCAATCCCACCATCGAGGTCGAGCTGGAGCTGGCCTCTGGCGCGGGCGGTCGGGCCGCCGTGCCCTCGGGCGCCTCGACCGGAGCCCGCGAAGCCCTGGAGCTGCGCGATGAGGACAAGAATCGCTACCTGGGCAAGGGCGTGCTCAAGGCGGTGGAAAACGTCAACGAGGTGATCGGCCCCGAGATTCTGGGAGCCAGCGCCCTGGACCAGATGGGCATCGACGCCCTGATGCTCGAGCTGGATGGCACCGAGAACAAGTCCAAGCTCGGCGCCAACGCCATGCTGGGCGTCTCGCTGGCGGCCGCTCGAGCCGCCTCCACCCACCTGGGCGTGCCGCTCTACCAGTATCTGGGCGGGCCCTTCGCCCACCTTTTGCCCGTTCCCATGATGAACATCATCAACGGCGGACAGCATGCCGACAACAGCCTCGATTTCCAGGAGTTCATGATCGTGCCGCTGGGGGCCGACAGCTTCTCGGAAGGCCTGCGCATGGGCTCGGAAGTCTTCCACATGCTCAAGAAAATCCTCAAGAAGAAGGGCCACTTCACCGGCGTGGGCGACGAGGGCGGATTCGCTCCCAACCTCAAGTCCAACGGTGAAGCTCTGGACGTCATCGTGGAGGCCGTCCAGAAGGCCGGCTACACTCCCGGAAACGAGATCGCCCTGGCCCTGGACGTGGCTGCCTCGGAGTTCTTTGACAAGGGCAAGTACGTGTTCAGCAAGAGCTCGGGCGAGAAGAAGACCTCCGATCAGATGATCGAGCTCTTCCGCGGCTGGCTCGATCAGTATCCCATCGTCAGCATCGAGGACGGACTGGCCGAGAGCGACTGGGCCGGCTGGAGCAAGCTGACCAGGGCCCTGGGACGGCGCGTGCAGCTGGTGGGCGACGACCTCTTCTGCACCAACACGACCATCCTGCGCCGGGGAATCCAGGAGGGGGTCAGCAACTCGATCCTGATCAAGGTCAACCAGATCGGCACCCTGACCGAGACCCTTCGCTGCATCGACATGGCCCGCCGGGCCGGATACACCTGCATCATCTCGCATCGCTCGGGCGAGACCGAGGATAGCTTCATCGCCGATCTGGCCGTGGGCACCAACGCCGGCCAGATCAAGACGGGCTCGCTCTCGCGCTCGGACCGGGTGGCCAAGTACAACCAGCTGCTGCGCATCGAGGATCAGCTCGGCTCGCAGGCTGGCTACGCGGGTCGGGCGGCCTTCTCGAGCGTCCACGAGCTGACTCCGGTCACGGTCTGAAGCGCGCCGGGCACCTGGAGCGAAGCGGGCCTGTGATTTGCCGCGAAGAACCTGAAGGGCCCGACTTCTGCGCGCTGCGCTCATCAGGACAAGAGTTCTGAGAAGACTCTTACGCGTTGCTCTGGCACTGGGGTTGCTGGCGGCTGGTTGCTCGCCGCCCCCCGGGGGCTATCTCGAGTTTGCCTGTGAGCCCATCGCCCCGGAGCGGGTCAGCGAGCTGGCTGGCCGCTATCGGCAGGGTCTGGTGGTGGGCATCGACGCCAACAGCGAGGCCGAGGCCACCCTGGCCGCAGCCCGTCGGGCCGGGGCCCGCCTGCACGTCTACCTGGAGGGGCCCGGGGGGCCCACCGGCGCGAGCTGGGCCCCTGACGAGCTCGAGCGCATCCAGGCGGCGGCTCGCGGTCAGGGCATCGATACCGGTCGCCAGGACTGGATGACCGAGTGGGAGCAACGGGGCTGGAAGAGCCATACCCTGGAGCAGCTCAAGCGATACCGCTCCCAGGGCTTCGAGTCGGCCGAGATCGACAATCTCTACCGCAACTCTCAGAGCCTGGTGGACTTCTATCGCGAGTATGCCGGTTGGTGGCGCCAGGGGCTGGTTCCCCGGGCGATGCTCAAGAACGTGAGTCCGGAGGACATGGACTCGCTGTCAGCGGCGATCGGCTCGGGCGAGCTTCCTCGTGCCATGTTCGCCGACTTCGCCATCTTTGAGTCCAGCGCCGGCGACCCGAGCGAGCCCGTACGGTTGGCCGCCGAGCTCGGGATCAAGACCCTGATCAGCCAGGACACCCACGACTATCGCGCCAGTGGGGTCTTTCCGTAGCTCCCGAAAGGCACCCGGCGCCGGATCGGTCCAGAGCAGCCGCTCGCCGGAGTATTTGATCCACGAGAAGCACTCGCGCAGCGTGTAGAAGGTCCAGAGCGCGGGGTGCTTCCAGGAGGGTCCCTCGAAGCTGGGAGCCGGATAGGCGACCAGCCCGAGCTGGCGGGCCATGGCCACGGCCCGGGCCGTATGGAACGGGTCGGTGGTAACCAGACAGGTCCGCCAGCCCTGCTCGCGCATCACCTCGCGGGCATACAGCATGTTCTCGAGCGTGGTGTGCGAGCGGGTCTCCACGAAGCAGGCCTCGGGCGGCACGCCCCGCTCGATGGCCCAGCGACGGGCGCTCTCGGACTCGATGGCTCCCGAGTCGCCCTGCCCTCCAGTCAGGATCAGGGCCCGTGCCCAGCCTTCCCGATAAAGCTGCACGGCGTGCTTCATCCGCCCTTCCAGCGAGTGGCCCAGCTTCCCATCGGCGTCCACACGGGCCCCGGGCACGATGATGCAGTCCACCCGGTGCAGGTCGGTCTTCATCCCGGCCAGGGTGATCCAGCCAGCCAGGGAGAAAAAGGCGGTCAATCCGACCAGCACCGCCTTGCCCAGCCACCGTGGAGCGCTCTCGCCCAGGCTGCGCTTCCAGGCCAGGTAGCCGGCCACCGCCATGACCAGGAAGACGCCGTATTGGAAAGCCAGAAGATACAAGCTCTTTTTGGCGTAGAGGAGGATGGTCATCACGTTGACCGCGATCCAGAGCTGCCAGTTCTCCAGATACTTGCGGGCCAGCATCCACTGGGCGACGACGCTCATCAGGGCCTGGGTGGCGTCGAGATAAGGTAGGGCGGCCCGGGTGGAGCGGTCGAGCACAGCGCCCACGCCGGCGCCTCCCACGGCGATCAGGCAGAGCAGACCGAGCAGCATCTTACGGGGAGCGCGCGAGACCTCGAGCTCGGCGCCCTCCTTCCCGCCGTGCTTCCACTGATACCAGCCGTAGAACTGGATGACGAAGAAGAACACCTGCAAGGCCGCGTCGGCCAGAAGATCGGCACGGAGCACCACCACGAAGGTGAGAGCCACCTGCACCAGCCCGATGGGCCAGCACCAGAGGTTCTGGCGCACGGTCAACCACACTGAAATCAAGCCGAGCAAGAATGCCAGACCCTCCAGGTTAAAGAAGCTGGCCACCATCCAGGACGCCAGGAAGCTCAGCATCGGTCGCTGGTGTAGCGCACCATCTTGCGCCCCTCCATTGGCTCGCGGCGCACCTGAATGCGCCCCAGCAG
This sequence comes from Candidatus Xenobia bacterium, assembly GCA_045863235.1. Classification (GTDB taxonomy): domain Bacteria; phylum Vulcanimicrobiota; class Xenobia; order Xenobiales; family QWHO01; genus QWHO01. Next base: position 38,422 of record BTUM01000031.1, read on the forward strand.
AGGCTCCAGGGCCCCCCGCAGTTCAGCCTCCTCCACCTCGCCCTGGTAGCGCAGCACGAGCGAGCCGTCAGCTTGCTGGTGCAGGTGGTACTGGGGCACGGGGAGCGGCTTCATGACCTCAGTGACGTCGATGTTGTTGACCAACCGACCGTCGGCGGCCAGAAAGGCGACCGGCTGGCGCCCCTCGAGCCCCACCAGCACCGGGGTGCGCCCGCGCATTTCGAGCGAGGCATAGTCTCCGGTTCGGTAGCGCAGCAGGGGAATGAAGGGGTTGCGCCCTCCCGTGAGCACAACCTCACCCCGCTGAGCCGGGCGGTCTTCATCGTCGAGGATCTCGACGTAGAGGTCATTGGTCAGCACCTGGTGGCCCGTGCCCAGATCCACCGCCAGGCAGCGGGCCTCGCACAGCGAGTAGAGGTCCAGCACCGGGCAGCCGAAATGGCCCTCGAGCTCGGCGCGCATCCCCGGCGAGAGGTTCATGGAGGTGGAGACCAGGGCTCTGGGGCGGGTCGTCAGGGGCAGCTTCTTCAGCTCGAGAAAGGCCAGCGGGTCGCCCGAGTAGACCTCCACCTGGCACTCGTCCAGAAAGCGCACCCGATCGTCGGGATGGTGCCATTGAGCCGGGTGGAGGTTGAGCTTGAGATAGCCCGCCTGGCCCAGGTAGGTGGAAACGCACGGGTAGGTCAGGGTGTTCTCCTGGTGACCCACCAGGGCCAGGGCCACCCGGGTGCCTCCGGTGAAGGCAACCTGTGCCAGGGCCAGGGCTCGCTCGAGAGCGACCAGGTACTTGTTGGACGACTCCGGGTCGGCCAGGACCCACATCTTGCTGGCGGTGGTGCCGCTGGTGTAGTACATGATGAGATCGTCCAGCGGCTGATCGTCGCTCACGAACTCCCACGGCTGGCGCGCCAGCTCGCGGCGATCAAAGGTAGGCAAACCCTCAAAGTCGCCCGTCCAGCCTCCGTAGCGCCGGTAGAAGGGCACCCTGGCCAGGCAGCGCTGGGCGAACTCATCCAGCCACTCGGGTTGACCCTCCCAGCCGGGCGGCCGGGCCGCCTGGTCGGCGGCGTAGGCGCGCACTCTGCGCAGGCCCTCCTGACTTAGCATGTCGCCGCAGGCATAGTTGTAGCGCGGCGCGGCCGGGTGCTCGCTGAGCCAGCGCAAGGTTTCGCGCCCGCGCTGATCGAGCAAAGGGAAGCGCTCCTCCAGGGTCAGGGTCATTCCCGCCCCCAGGCGGCGGCCGCCTCTTCCGCCGCTTTGCGAGCCATCTCCTCGCGGATCTCGCGGGCCCGCCGCTCGGCCGCCTGGGCCTCCTTCACCACACGCGCCCGCTCAACCGAGCTGAGGGTGACTAGCCGGTCCTGAGCCTGCTCGAGCGACTCGCCGGCGGGACGCAGGTTGAGCGCTTTGAGGGCCAGGCGCACGAACTCCTCGCGCCGATCCGGGTCTTGTACAAGCTGGTCGGCCTGCACGTAGGGAGATAGCTCTTCCATCCGGGTGGAGAGCCATTCTCGGGCGCGCTCGGCGGCACGAGGGACGCGCCGCAGCTCGCTCGCGAAAAGCAGCCAGGCCCCCACCAGGATGAGTCGCAACCGGTTGCGGTGCGCGTTGACGGCTTTGGCGCTGGGATAGCAGAAGCCCTCGGGGTCGGTCAGCGGCGAGCCCCCCATGGCCTCGAGCAGGTCGGAGACCACTGCGGCAACGTCGATTTTTCCCTGGCCGCCCGGGCGGCGGGGCTCGGCCAGAAAGTCAGGGGGGCATTCGCCCAGGCGGCGGGTGAGCGCCTCGAGGATCGGTCCTTCGTGCTCCACGGAAAGGGGTTCTGCCCGGGCGAGCGGTCCCCTGGTTTCGAGCTACCGGGTGGATGGGACATAGCCTCGGATGTGATCCTGATTGCGCTCGATGGCATCCAGGATGCGGTGGGCCCGGGCTGCCCGCTGATACCTGAGCGCGCCCACCGCCAGCGCGCCCGCTGACAGAGCCATCATCCCCACGCCCGCCCAGGTGGCCAGGGGTAGACCTGGCACGATCACTGAGGCAGCGGTGCACAGAGCGCCGGCGACCACTCCTAAGCAGGCGGTCGGATACACGTTCGAGCGGCCCAGATAGACGTCGAAGCTGTAACCCGGCGGGATGCCCCGCCCGTGTTCGCTGGCCAGTCGGTGCATCTCATACAGATCCTTGCCCGGAGCCTGGCTGAGGGTCTCCAGGTCTTGCTCGGCCCGCTCGGCTCCCTCGAAGTCGTTGGCGCCAATCAGCAGGGCGCGACGCTGCCTGAGGGCGGGTTCGATGACGGATCGCGCGGGTGAGGTGATCTCCATGCCGTCCAGCTTAGCCGTTCTGGGACCAGGGTGATGAACACTTTGCGCCGCGAGGTTAACCGGCTGTTACGAAACAACCGGGGGATCTGTTCGGTTCTCAATCCCGGGTCAGATCGATCGAGAGTCCGGCCGGGGAGTCGATGCCGGTGAGAGCGCGCACCGGCGCCGGGGAGATGTTGCCGCTCATCTGGCTGGCTCCGGCAAAGATCTTCACCCCGCCCGTGGCCAGGCTGAAGCCGTCGGCCAGGTAGAGCTCATCGCGCTCCCAATCCACCACGACCCCGGACGAGCCCCCCTGGAGCCCGATGCTGAATCCGCCAATGAACGCGGCCCGGGTCGGATTGTCCGTGGTATCGGCAGCGTTGTAGATCAGGATCTGAGGCTCAAAGTTCGTCGGCAAGCTCTTCGGGTCGGTGCTCCGGACATACAAGCGACGCGTGTGCGACTCGTAGAAAAGGTCGTGCGGCTCCACCAGGCCATCGGAAATGCTCCGGTCAGCGCTGGTGTTGCCATCGACCAGACCGGTCAGGGCGGAGACGTTGTCATAAACGTCGACCTTGCCGGGCAGAGCTCCAGAGGGGCCGACCACGAGGAACAGGCGATCGGCGGCCGGATCGTAGACGCATGACCGCGCTTCCCGCGGCGTGGGCGCACCGTACTGAATGGTGGCCCTCACGGTCCGTCCGGCCGTGCTGGCGTTGTCGAAAATCTCGACCTGGCCCAGGCTCTGCTCGCTCACGAAGAGGCGATCGTTGGCGTTGTCGTAGGCGACACCGCGAGGGAACCCACCGGCAGCAAGGCTGTCATCGGCCGGTCCGTTGTTGGTGGTGGCGTTCAGGAAGATCAGGACCTGGCCGGCATCCCCATCCGCCAGCCATAGCGTGTTGCTGATCACGTCGATGAAAAGGCTGACCGGCCGGGCGAGAGGGCCGGTCTGGGTCGCGGGGGGCGCCGCTCCGTCCAGCAGCGGGCCGACTCCACGCCCCATCACAAAACTCGACATCCGAGGGATGGCCAATGGGTTCCCCAGCACGTCGGGCGACTCCGACACGTAGAGGCGCCCCTGGAAGAGGCTCACCACGATATTCCCGGAGGTCGCCGCGGCGGCATTCGGGCTGGTGGCGACCAGCGTGGCGGTGCCGGCCGTGTCGGCCAGGGCCACGTTGAAGCTGGCAAGTCCGTTCACGGCATTCTGGGTCAGGGTCCCGGTCAACCTCAGGTTGGCGGGTCCGGAGTTCAGTCCCAGCGTGACGGCCTGGCTGGTGTCGAGCCGGTCGCCAAACTGGTCCAGGACCTCGACCTGCACGCTGAAGACCTGGTTATCTTTCGCCGTGGCGGGCACGCTGAAGAAGCTCAGGGTATCGGCCACCAGGGCGTCCACCGTCAGAGGGGAGGTGGCCGCGGTCAAGCCATCGGAAGTGGCGGTCAGCTGGAAATTGCCCGCCTGGGCGGGCGACACCCCGGTAAAGGTGGCCACGCCGTTCACCGCGTTCACTGTGGTGGTCCCATTGAGGTTCAGTCCGCCCAGCGTGACGCTGTTCGTGCCGGTGGCCAGCAGGTTGCCGAACTGATCCAGCACCTGGACCTCGATGGTGCCGAGGTCCTGCCCCACGGCGCCGGTCGTGGGCGGGGACGAGAAGCCCAGCGACGAGGCCACGGGGGCCTGGTCGAGGATGTCGAAGGGGAGGCTCTGCTCCGAAGAAAGAGCGTCGGATGCCGCCTGGAGGCGATGCTGGCCCTGACCCACGATCAGCACGCTGAAGTCGGCCACGCCGTCGACGGCCTGCGCCTGCGTGGTGCCCGAGAGAACACCCGTCCCCTGGCTCAAAGTGAGGTTGATGGTGCCGGTGAAGGGGGCGATGTTGCCCTGGTTGTCCAGGGCAACGACCTGCACGTCCTGAGCGGTACCCGAGGCGGCGTCCTGAGGATGTAACAGAAAGGCCAGCTGCGCGGGGCTGGTTCCGAAGAGGGGGACGGTGGAGTCGGGCGGGGCTCCGGTGAGCAGCACCTCGATCTCGAGCAGAGTCGGGCCGGGCAGGGTTAGAGTGACCACCCGGTCAGAGAATCCAAGCAGGTTACCCTGGTCATCGAAGAACAGAGTTCGGATCAAGTACCTCGCCACCTCGAGCTCGAGGGTCAGCTGGTCCACGCGGGCCGACCTGAGGCTGGCGACCTGGTTTCCGGCCTCATCGAAGGCCTGCACTTCCAGGCTGGCAATGCCCGCGGGCAGGCGCGCCGGCGGGAAGTCGAAGCGGAGCTGCAGGGCTCCGATCGGGGGAGCGGTGGGACCGCCTCCAGATCTCTGATCGCCTCGGCCGCAGCCGGGAGACACGAGCAGGACAGCCAGGAGCAGGAGCCAGATTCGAAGCCGCATGGAGATCCCCAATCACAGGTTGAGCGGGGTTGTTCGCGGTCTGTCCCAAGCGGCCTTCCGGTGGCTCTCTGGCAGCCCGAGCGCGGGCGGATTTTACCGCTCTGAGAGCGTTAAAGCGCGGGCGCAATGACTTCCAAACGCCCAAAGGTTAACCAGGATTTGACACCCGCCCGGGGCTTCGGAGTACACGATGCGGGGCAGATGAGCCTTATCCGAATCGACCGACCGGCCTTCGAGCAGCGTTTCCTCGAGTGTGCCCGCAAGCATCTACCACCCGAGCCGGCCAGCGAGCCGACCGAGAGCTACCAGCCTTCTTCGCAGGCCACCAGCCCGCCCGCCAGACTCTCCCTCCAGGGAGCCATCACCGCGCTCAACCTGGCTTCCGGCCTCACCGGCCTTCCCCTCGTGGCGCTCACCGCCCAGGAAGCTGCCCGAGAGCTGGTGACCCCGGCCCAGGAAGGACAACTGGCCGATACCCGGCTGCGCGGCTATGCCGACCGGCTGACTTCCGACGAGCGCGTGCAGCAGAGCTGGGAGAAGGTCAGCCAGCTCCTGCCCGGAGCGGGCTCCGCCCCGAAGGTCGTGGACCTTTCGCTGGTCTACGCCGAGGCCGACAGTCGCGAGATGTATGTGGGCAAGCAAGCCCTGCAGGGCGATCTGGCCTCGGACGAAGTGTTGATCTTCACCCTGGCCCACGAGGAGGCTCATCGGCGCCATCGCGATTCGGCCGGGACGGCCGGGCTGGAAGCCCTGCTGGAGGTCGCGCCCGGGCGCGAGTCATTCCAGGCCCTGCGGGACGGCTGGCACTCCAACGAGCTGCAGGCCGACCTGGTGGGGGCCGAGGTGGCGGCCCGGGCGGGGTGCGACCCGAAGCCGATTCTGGCCTTCTTGCTGAGCTGTCCGGAGGACATGCAACACCCTTCCGGCGCCAGGCGCGCCGAGGTCGTGCGCGAGCGCATGGCCGAGTTGGGAGCGGTCATCTCGGAGGCTGAGCTCGCCGCCCTGGAAGATCGTATGACTGCCTTGCGACCGGGGGAGAAAGGTTCCGTCTGAGAAGGGGCGAATTTCCAATGAGCATGAGCCAGCCCGAGGATCGTAAGAAACGACGTCAGTTCCTGGCCGACATGCTGTTTGCCGGCGGGGGTCTGGCCGCCGCCGCGTTGCTGGCCAAGAGCTACGCCCCTCAGCCCACCGTAGCCCAGGCGACCCCGACGCCCACCACCACACCCTCGAGCTGCCCGACCCCCGAGGGCCCCTATCCGGGCGAGATGCTGATCGAGCCCCAGGTGGGCGGCAAACCCGTGGCCCAGCCCCAGGCTCCCCTGGGAGGAGAGCCGCTCGCTCCCCAGCCGCCCGGGCCTCACCCCGAAGGCGACGTGGCCGCCCCTCAGAGTCCGCAGAAGCCGGGCCCCTGACTCGCCTCTTTCTGAACGGTCCCAAGCTGAAGGGCCCGACTTCGGCGTGAAGTGATCAGGCGCTGAGGAGTTGGCAAACAACGGCAACAAGCCGGCAACGTCCGTAACGAATTGCTAGCATTTACTTCCCGCCAGGACCCGCCCGGAGCGTTAGGATGCTCTCAGACACCCATGGCAGGAGGAACTCACGTGGACGCTCTGCAGCAGCTCAACTCCCTCGGTGGTCCAGGCTTCGGATTCTCGCCGGGTCTCTCGGCCTTCTCGCCCGGAGCTGCCGGGGCCCGCTGCCTCGGGGGCTGCTGTGGAATGCAAAATCCCTTCGCGATGATGATGCTGCAGAACCAGATGCTGACCCAGATGCTGAGCATGTTGATGCAGCTGATGAGCCCGTCGGCGAGCTCGCTGGGCGGCTCCCCTTCCTCGCTGGGCGGCTCCTTCTCCCCCGCCTCGACGGGCGGCTCCTCCTCGCCTTCTTCCACGGGAACGGGATCGAGCTCGGGCGCCGGCAGCGGGGCGGTGGACGCCTCCCAGTTCCAGGGCGGCACCGAGACCGGCCGCCGACTGGCCGCCGAAGCCCAGAAAGAAGCAACCAACGGCGACAGCAGCGGGGGCTGGTGCTTCCGCGACGCCGGCCGAGCCCTGGCCAAGGTGGGCATCAACACCAGCGGTGCCAGCGCCTACATGGCCGCCGACCAGCTGGCCAAGAACCCCAAGGTCAAAGAAATCAAGGTCTCCCAGGCCGACCTGCCCAAGCTGCCCCCGGGCGCCATCGTGGTCTGGGACAAGGGGCCGGGCCATCCGCACGGGCACATCAGCATCGCCCTGGGCAACGGCAAGGAAGCCAGCGACCTGCTGCGCAACCAGATCACCAACTATGGCACCAGCTTCCGCGTATTCATGCCGATCTAGAGCTTGTCTGATCCGCTCTTTGCCTACCTCGAAGAGCTGCAGGGAGCCGAGCCGTGGGGCCACGTGCTGGATGCCGGCACGGGCTGGGGCTCGGCCTCCTGGCTTTTGGGCCTGCCCCTGGCCAGCTTCACCGGCGTAACCGGGGACGCGACCTGGGCCCGCCAGCTGCGCACCGACTTTGCCCCGAGGCTGCGCCCTTTCGACCGCTTCTTGAGCGGGAACTGGGCTGACCCGGGCCTGCTCGAGGGCGAGCTCTTCGACACGGTGGTGGCCGACTATCTGCTGGGCGCGCTCGACCGCTGGGCGCCCTACCGCCAGTACGACCTCTTCCAGAGACTGCATCACCTGGTGGGCAAGCGGCTCTACGTGGTCGGCCTGGAGCCCTATCCCGAGCCGCCCTCCAACGAGGATGAGAAGTTGGTGCTGGAGATCGCCCGACTGCGCGACGCCTGCCACCTGCTTGCCGGCCAACGCCCCCACCGCGAGTATCCCCTGGCCTGGACGCTGGAAGCCCTGCGCAGGTCGGGCTTTGAGGTACGCGAGAGCCGTCTCTATCCCATCGTATATGCCCGGCGCTTCGTCGAGGAAGAGCTCGACCTGACCCGACGCACCATCGAAAGCCTGAAACCGGCCAGTCTGGCCCGAGCCCTGGGCGCAGTGGAAAGGGACCTGCGAGCCCGGGCCCTGCGCCACCTGGAGCGGCGCGGAGGGCTGGCGGCCGGGGCCGACTACGTCGTCGCGGCCCGACCGGCGCGGGAAGGAGCGCCCTGACAGGTGACGAATTTTCACGCGTGAAGAACCGCACCCCCCGCGTCATTGCGGCGCTCTTGCTGCTGTTGGCGCTGCTGGCGCCCGCTCGGGCACAGGACGTGGACCAACCCGAGCCTCCCGAGACCTTCAAGCTGGAAGAAGGCAGCGTGCGGGTGCTGGACAAGTTTCGACGTCCGTTCCTGTTGCCCAAAGGCACCGCCTGGATCGGGGCGCGGCTCGACCTCGACGCCGAGGGGATGAGCCCGTTCATCAAGGACTACGAGGTTCTGAGCGCCGGAGGCGTGGATTACGAGGTCAAGCAAGACGCAGACTATGTGAAGTTCCCCCTCGAGAACGGACGAGCCACCGTGCGCTTCGTGGCCTTCACCGATTCGGCCAGCAACCCGGTGCTCTACGAGCTGGTCTTCCTGCACAAGGTGAAGGGCAAGGACGTGGTCATCCCTTTGAACGATGCGGCCTGGCGGGCAGGCGACCCCTCCACCGTGGGCTCGCGCACCCTCAGCACCCCGCGCGACCGGGCTCCCAACCAGAGCTGGGAGTGGGCCCTGCTGATCGGCTTCGTGCTGGCGGGCGTGGTGCTGGCTTATGTCCTCTTCGGGCGCAGTCTTTTCGCCCGCATGCTCAAGGTCAAGAGAATGGAGGTCACCACCGCGCTGGGATACTCCAACCTGCTGGTGCTGCTGGGCCTGGGCCTGGTGCTGTTGTGCGGGGCGGGGCTCTACATGTTCCCCAAGATCCTTTGGGGTAAGCAGGTGATGATCTACCTCGTGGTCGGCGGGGGCTGCCTGGCCGGGCTGGGCGCGGGTTACGGCGCCGGCGTGGTGCTGACAAAGGCCTGATGGACACTCCCGGCGCCCAGGCCGACCTGATCCGCATCCGCCCCACCATCTTGATCGGGCTGGGAGGCACCGGCGGCGACGTCATCTTGCGCGTGCGCAAGCGCTTCTACGAGAAGTACGGCACGCTGTCGGAGTTTCCCATCGTGGCCTACCTGTGGCTCGACACCGACAAGAGCGAGAAGCACATCCTGGGCAAGGAAGTGCGCGAGTTCGTGCGCATGACCGACGTCGAGCGGTTGATGCTCACGATCGGCGACACCACCGTCATCACCCAGAACCTGAAAGAGCCCAACAACGCCCACATCGACAAGTGGTGGTACCCGGGCCTGAACGCGCTGGGCCAGATGAACGAGGGCGCGGGACAGATCCGCGCCTACAGCCGGCTGGCCTTCTTTCACCACTACAAGACCATCCGCGCGGCCGTGACCGAGGCCAACACCCGGGTGCGCGATCCGCACGCCATGGAGCGGATGATGCACTCGAACATCCTCAAGGACCAGGGCATCCTGGCTCAAGTCGAGTTCAACCAGCCCACCAACGTCTACCTGGTCACCTCCATCGCCGGCGGGACCGGCAGCGGGCTGTTGCTCGATACCGCTTTCATGATCAAGGACCTGTTCCAGGAAGGCAACGTCACCCTCAGCTCGTTTCTGGTCTTCCCCGATCACTTCGGCACCATCACCAACGAGAAGATGAAGGCCAACGCCTACGCCCTGCTCAAGGAGCTGAACTACTACAAGTATGGCAGCCACACGTTCGACGCCGAGTGGTCGCTGGGAGTCACTGCCCGGGTTCCCATCCCCCCCTTCGACTACTGCTACGTCTTCGACAACCAGAACGCGGCCGGCCAGGCCACCGGCGGCCAGCCCGGCAGCCAGGAGCTGATCTTCGAGCTTCTGGCCGACTCTATCTTCAAGGATTTCTCCCACGGCGAGTTCGCCGACCACAAGCGCAGCGCCCGGGTCAACCTGCGCCAGTACATGAACAAGACCTACGAGCACGCCCATCCGCGCTTCAAGCAGAACTTCATCCAGCGCTACCAGTCGTTTGGCATGTCCACCATCGTGGTACCCCACGCCCGCATCACCACCGCCTGCGCCTACAAGCTGGCCACCGAGGTGGTGGACCTGTGGTCGGGCCAGAGCAAGGCCTCTTTCAACCAGGCCGATCTGCCCCGTTTCGTCAAGGAAGACTTCCTGCCCGCCCTGCACCTTCTGGAGGACGACTCCAAGCGCAAGAACGAGATCCTCTTCTCTCTGCTCGATCCGGGCGGCCTGGCCGACCCCGACAAGGGGCGCAACCAGGGCCTGCTCGACGAGTTGAGCAAGTGGTCGCAGGAGGTGCTGCGCAACGTGGAGCGCGGCCAGCTCGGCCCGCGCCAGACCCTGCGCGACTTTCTGGAAGAGAAGTTCGGCGAGCAAGAAAAGCGCCTCAAGGCCGAAGAGCTGGGGGCCGAGCCCGAGAAGTGGGGCCACTTCCCGCGCACCATCCGGGCCAACCTGGAGGCCCTGGAGAAGCGCGCCAGCGAGGACATCCGCAAGAAAGCGTTCCAACTCGTCGATCAAAAGAACGACAGCCTGAAGTACTCCGAAGCCGTCTTGAACGAGACCGTCGAGGTGTTGCGCTCGTTCGTGACCACTTTCCAGAAAAAGCAGAGCGACATTCAGGACGTTCTGGTCCGGCGCCAGAAAGAGGCCACCCGCCGGCTGCAGGAAGTGGGGCGCTACCAGAACCGCTCCAACCTGGACGGGCGTAAGGGCATCATCCTGGCTTACGTGGCCGAGCGCTACCTCGAGTCGCTGGTGGGCGACAACCGCACTCCCGGCCTCTTGCGCTGCCAGCTGCAGGCCCGCGTCTACAGGGAGGGAGCCGAGCTGATCGAGCGGTTGGCCCGGGCCATCCAGGGCAGCGAGCGTCCCGATGGGCGTCGGGGCGGAGGGATGGTGGATCAGCTCACCTCCCTGGCCCGCGACCTCGAGGGGCTCAAGAACGAGCTGGCGGGCGGGTTCAAGTACTTCAGTCAGAAGGATCCCCAGCCCCAGGCCCTGGTTCTCTACGAGCCCACCGACATCGAGAGCAAGTACTACCCGGCCTACGTCAAGGGCACCGAGACGGTGCAGGCGGTCAGCAAGGCCGTGCTCAAGCGGCTGGAGCGGGCCGTCACGGGCCTGGCAGCCGACATCGCGGCAGGGCGCACCGAGGAGTGGAAGCGGGCTCTCTTGACCGAGTCGCGCAACCTGTTCGCCGGGCTGAAGACCGACTTTCACGTGGTCAAGGTGCTCTACACCACGATGGACGAGCAGACGCGCAACAACCACCTGCGCCAGATGTACTCCCGCTCGGCCTACTGGGCCACCAGAAGCGGCCTGCATGGGACCTTCCAGCTGCCTGAAGAGCAGATCCACACCATGTGCGGGTTGCCCTCAGCGGCCGGCATGAGCCCATCGGACGCCGCCGAGCTGACCGGCTACCTCAACCAGCTCAAGGCCTATCTCACCCGCGAGGTGACCGGCAAGCTGAACTTCTATCCCATCCCCGAATCGAGCGAGATCATCTTCTACCAGGAGGCGGGCGGCTTCCCCATCAACTACATGGCCCGCTTGACCGATCTGCGCGGCTCCTACCTCAAGCTTTACACCAACGGCGAGCCGCTGCACATCGACTGCAACGACAAGAAGTTCCCCGACCTGATGGTGCTCAACCAGGAAGAGCGGCGCTCTCTGGAGGAAGCCTACGAGTGCTGGGTGCTCGGCTGTCTGTTCGACGTGCTGGAGTTCAAGGGGGGCGAGTATCTGTGGCAGGAGCGCGACGGTTTCCAGATGCGCCCGCACCCTCTGGGGGATCGGCACATGATGCTGGTCAAGCTGACCACCGGGGCGGCCACCCGCGAGAAGCTCTACAAGCTCGTCAAGCAGCGGCGCGACGCGGTGCTCTCCACCCAGGACGAGCAGGAGATGGCCGCCTACTGCGCCCTGCTCGAGCATTACAAGCGCGAGGCTTACGGCGAGAAGTGGGGCAAGGTCTCCAGCGAGTCGGAGCTACCCTTCGAGGACATGATGACGGTGCGGGTTCTCTCCGATGAGGTGCAGCACGTGATGGAGTCCCCTCTGGTACGCTCGCTGGGGCCCGACGCCATCGGGCAGAAGGCCGAAGAGGTGATGGCCCGGGCCGAGCAGTTCACCAGGAAGCGCGAGGACGGCAAGCTGGCCCTGCTGGCGGCCACCAAGACCAAGCCCTAGATGTTGTGCCTGCGCTGCGGAGCCAGCCCTCCGGCAGGCTCGAAGTATTGCCCTCAATGCAACGCGCTCTTGCTCCAGGCCGCCCCTCAGGAGCCGCGGGCAGGCCTTTCGCTCGAGGAAGGGCGCGAATATCCGGTGCCGCAAGAGCGCTTCCTGACCCACAACCTGAACGTGCTGCACGACCTTCTCTATCACAATCTCGAGGAGGTACCCGGCTATCTGAGCGAGTTGCGCGGGCTGCTCGAGGAGTTCGCCGGTCAGGCCGTGCCCCAGCTCCTCGAGCTCTTGCTGGTGGAGGAGCAGGCCGACCCGGAGGGCAGCTTTGTGCCCGAGGTGCGCTATCTGATGGTGCGCGGGGTGGATCTCTTCCGAGAAGGACTGGATCGACTCGAAGGCGCCCTCTCTCCGCTGGACGAGGCGGAAGCCGAGTCGGCCTTCGAGACCCTCTCGCAGGGCAACGATCATCTGTGCGGCGGGCTGCTCAAAGTGGAGGAGCGCCAGCAAGAACTCCTTCGGCGCGTCGAGCGCGCGCCTTGATGCCCTCGAAACAGCTTTTTCTCACGCAACGTGCCCGAACCGTCAACATCCGAACGATTAAGAGTTTACAATATTTCGAAAAACGTTAAGGTTTTTGTTGCAAACGGACTGTTTACCCTGGTGCCGGAGGTCGTGACAGAGAACTATCCGGCCAAGGAGGAACACAGCATGAGTTTACTGAGCGGAATCGGCGACATCGCGAAGGGCGCCGTCGGGATTGCCACCACCCCCCTGCGCAAAGGACTGGAGATCGCGGGAACGGGGCTGGAAACAGGCGGTAAGGTGCTGGGAAACCTGGCCGAGGGCGATCTGGCCGGAGCCGCCTCGGCGGCCGCCAACGGCACGGTCCAGCAGTTCAAGAACGTGGTCTCCACCCCGGGCGAGGTGCTCGGGGACGCCAAGGAGATGGCCGGCGGTTACGGCGACGTGCTGACCAGCGGGGTCAAGCTGGTGGGAGAGCCGGTGCGGGGCGCGGCGCGCCTGGTCGGCAACGGGCTGGAGACGAGCGGCTCGACCCTCACCAACCTGGCCGAGGGCGATGTGGGTGGAGCCATCAACGCCCAGGTGCAGGGTGCCGGCAACGCCTTCGGCATCGTGGGCGACACGGCCAAGAACCAGGTCAACAACCTGGTGGGCTGAGCTTCGTCGGATCGAAGAGCCGGGCTCCACAAGCCCGGCTCTTTTTGCGTTGTGCTCAGGCGGCGGGCGGGGAAAGCTCCTCCAACCGGGTAACTCGCTCGTCCAGGCTCTGAAGCTGCTGGCCGAAGCTGCCCTGCTGGTTCTGCACCGCCGTCAACATGGAATCGAAGCGCTGGTCGAGCAGGCGCAGGCGGCCTTCGACCTGGCGGATGCGCTCGTTCCACTCGGCTCCCATGCGAGTCGTCTCTGCGCTCATATGGGACATCTGGGCGGTCACCTGGGCGGCAAGCTCGACCATTTGGGCGCCCAGTCGGCCCGTCTGGCTTTCCATCTGGTTTCCCAGGTCCTTCAGGGCGGCGCAGGTAAACGCAAAGTCTCCCCGCACCTGGCGCTTGAGATCATCGATTTCCTCGCGATAATCGGGCATCTCAGACTTCCTCCTCCGGCAAATTATAGCATGCCGAGAGTGTAGCCAGCCCGAAGTTTTGACTCGTGAACCGTTATGAACCTGTTATGAACACTGGATTGTAAGGTTAGCAGAAAATGAACTGCCCTCAAGGGCTGACCAGCAGCGGATAGACGGCCTCGAACGAGCGAGGGATCAGGCCCAGCTCCTTCTCGAAGTGAGCCAGGGTATCGCGATACTGGCGCAGAGCCTCGCCCTTGCGATTCTGCAGCGCCAGGGCCTCGATCAGGTCGATGTGCAGCTCCTCGCGCAGGTCATCCTGGGCCAGCCCGGCCCGGGCGGTCTCTTCCGCCAGGCGGCCCTGTCCCATGGCCAGCCGGCAGCGGGCCAGCTGGTGATGAGCCCGCAAGCGCAGCTCGAGATAGTGGGCCCGGGGCCCTTCGACCCAGGGCTCGTCGAAGCTGGCCAGAAAGTCGCCCCGGTAGAGCTCCAGGGCGCTCTGCAGCTGCTCGGCCGCCTCGGCTCCCTCGGCCAGCCGGCTGGCGGCGGCCATCAGCCGGGTCTCGAAGTCTTCCAGGTCGAGCGAGGCGTCCAGGTGCAGTTCCACCGTGCCCGACTTGCGGCTGCGCCGGATCACCTCTTGCTCCACCCCCACCTGGCGCAGCACGGTGCGGATCTGGTGCAGGGCGTGGCGCAGGTTGGAACGTCCGCGGGTCGGGTCGGCCTCGGGCCAGAAAGCTTCCACCAGCACCCCGTCGGCGTGGGCCGCTCCCCGGCGGTGGGCCAGCATCGCGAAGAGGCGCAGGGCTTTGCGGGTGGGCCAGTCGCTCTCGCCGATCACGCGACGTCCTGCCTCCAGGCGCACGTCTCCCAGGCAACGCAGGCGCAGGCGCTCGACCGGCTCGGCCGGCTCGCTCTCGCGCAGGGGTCGCAGCAACCAGACCGCGCCCGGACCGGGGAGATCGAGGCCTTGCTCGGCCTGTCGGGCCGGCTCGCTCTGACCGAGGAGGTGCAGCGCCTCCGACTGCAGCCACGGATTGCCCAGCTCTCCGGCCTGCTCGGCCACTCCGGCCAGCACCCCGGCACGTTCGGCACCGCTCAGGGCAGCCACGCTGGCCACCGCCATCAGCTCGCCCATCTTGTTGCCGTAGAGCTCAAACTGCTCGGCGGCCTCCTGGAAGGCCTCCTGGGAGCGCTGCACCACACCCAGCCCCATCAGGCTCCAGCCCACCAGGTGGGTATCCCCCAGCAACCGCGCCTCGCGCAGGCTATCCTCGAAGGAGGCCACAGCCTGGGCTCTGCGCCCCAATCCGAACAACGACAGCCCCAACGGAAAGCGAGCCAGCCCGGGCAGCCGGGCCATCCCCAGCTCGCGGGCCAGCTCGAAGCTCTCCTGGGCCTGGGCCAGAGCCGTCTCGTAACGACCGGCCAGGGCCTCGACTGTGGCCGAGATGCGCAGCGCGTGGGCGCGGGCCGCCTGATCGCCGGCCAGCTGCAGGCTCTGATCCACCGTCGCGCGGGCCGGCTTCAGCTCGCCCCGAAAGGCCTGGATCAAGGCCGCGTAGTTAAGGCACTTCAGCCGTTCATCGCGGTCGGAGCCTTCCAGGGACTGGCCGTAGAGCTGCAGGGCCTGGCGATAGCGGCCGGTGTTCAGGCAAACCCCGGCCAGCGAGATGCGCGCCTTGAGGTCGGAGTCGGCCCGGCCCAGCAGCAGGGCTTCGGCTTGCTCCGACCGGCCCAGGCAGCTCAGCGCGTTGGCCTGCACCACGGCCAGCTGGTCCGGGCGACCCACCCGCTCCACGGCGCCGATCACGAACTGGTACTGACCGCGAGAGCAGAGCCCGGCGGCCACCTGCTCCAGGAGCTCCCGGGCCCGGGTCTCCTGCCCGGCGCTCAGAAAGAGCTCGAAGGCCGGCTGGGACTGGCCCAGCTCGGTGAAAAGCTCGGCCAGCTCGAGGCTCCGCTGACGACGCATCTCGGCCCCCAGCCCGGCCGCCACCTGACCGGCCAGCAACTGGTGCAGCAGCACTCCTCCGCCCGGGTCGCGCTGCACCAGAAAGCGCTTCTCCAGGGTTTCCAGGGCCGGTCCCAGGCAATCGCCCGGCAGGCCCACCGGGCTCAGGGCGAGGAGCTCCAGGGCCCTCCGCTCCTCGGGACCAACCTGGCCGAGCACCTCACGAAGCAGGTAGTCACGCACCGCGGCCGGGGCCTCGCTGAGCTTACCGGGCAGCAGCCGCCGGCTCACGATCAGGCTGGCCAGCAGCTTGATCAACAGAGGATGGCCGCCGGTGGCCGAGGCCAGCTCGGCCAGCGGGGGCAGCTCGCTCTCCAGGCCCGGGTGCAGGGCCAGCAGTCGCTCGAGCAAGAGGCGAGCCATCTCGGGAGGCAGCTCCTCGAGCCGCTGCTCGAAGATGTCCACCCGGTCGAGCGGCGCCACCGGCAGGTCCTCGCGGGAAACCAGCACCACGCGCGCCGACAGGTAGGTCTGCAGTAGCTTGACCAGGGTATCCAGGTCGGCCGGACGCAGCAGGTGGGCGTCGTCGATGACAGCCAGCCGATCGCTCTGGTTCAGCCAGCGGATCTGGATCAGCAACCGATCGCGCACCGAGGCAGTACCTGCTTCCCCGCCCGAAGCCGCCTCCAGGGCGGCGGCCAGGTCCTCCAGTCCCCCGTCGGGGAGGCAGCGCAGGTAGAAACCGCGCCGCCCTGGCTGGCGGTGCAGCAGAGCCAGTGCCAGCGAGGTCTTGCCGATGCCCGCCAGCCCGGTGATCAGGAAGAGATGGCGGTGAGCCAGTACGTCGCTCAGCCTGGTCAGCTCGCTCTCGCGGCCCAGGAACGTCTCGGGGGGACGAGGCAGCAGGTCCATCGAGGCAGGCTTCTCAGCCGACCCGGTTCCACTCCTCCACGTACTCAAAAAGGCCCGGGTCGCGCTGGCGCAAGAGCTCGCGCTCGGCCTGATTGTTGAGATAGAAGGCCACGCCCTCAGCCAGGTACTCGTAGACTTTGTGGCTGCGGGCGGCGTACTCGCTGACCACGTGCTGCTCGGCGTCGGGACGATACTCGCGGGGCTCGGCGAAGCGGTCGGTCTCGCGCGGCGCGAAGACGGTCTCGGCCAGCTTCTTGCCGGTCCAGGCGGTGCCGACCACGGCCGCCGCGGCCGCCACCGGCACCAGACCGGTGGCCAGCGAGGCGCCTACAGCCAGGGCGGTCACCAGGGCCGGGGTCCTGGCTCCCCGAGCCCAGCCCTCCCAGTCGCGGGGCTGAGTCTGGGGCGAGGCCGTGCGGGTCAGGTAACCCCGGTAGAGGTGCTCGAGGCGGCTGTCCAGCTGGGAGGCATACGGCTTGTCGAACCGGCTGAAGAAGCGCTGCACGGGGCCGAGCTTGCTCTGGCGCTTGAGGAAGTCGAGCGCGTGGGTGATTTCGTGGAGAGCCGCCCGGCGCCGCTCGTTGGGGGCCCAGCTGGGGTTCAGGTCGATCCGCTTCTGATAGCCGTTCTGGATGCCGCCGATCTGGCTCGGCAGGCACTTGTAGCTGATCCGGTAGCCGGCCGTGCACAGCTTCTCGACCTGCTCGGGTGTGAACGACTCGAGCACGCCGAGCAGCTCCGCGCGCAGCTCGCGGGTGGCATACTGGGGGTTGAGCAACTGGTCGAGCGCCTGCGCCGCGTCGGAGCGGCCGGCCTGCTCGGGGATACGAGCGGCGACGGAGCGGACGGGCAGGTTCAAGAGGCCGTTGATTCTCACACGAGCATTATCGCTCCAGGGCTTGAAAGTTCCCTGAAGCAACACGTTGTGCCATCCTCCAGGCTCAGGACAACCCGGGAAAGACGCGGGCGCCCTGGTAGTGCTTGAGTGCAAGACCAAAGGCCTTGCTGTCGGTGGGTAGCTCGTGAAGACGGGCCTCGAGCTGGCCAAAGGGGATGTGCAGGGCTCCCGGCAGTGTGCCCTGGCTGGCGATCTCCTCGCTCTCGCGCACATCGAGCAAGAGGGCGTCTTTCAGGGCTTCGTCCAGGTCCCGGGCAGGATCTGCATATCAGGGCACCGGCTGGAAGGTGGCCGCCGACTGGGCGAACAGCTTGGAAACGCCGCTCCACCTGGACTCGAGCGACGTGCCCGTAAAGAGATAGGTCTTGCCCCGGGCCACGAACCAGGTGCTGTGAAACTGCAGCTTGCGGCCCTGCATGGTCATCTTCCAGATCATCTGGTGTCCTGGCGTGGAGCCGAGCTTGACGGACTTCTCGGAGACGATGGTGGCCTGGGCCGACTTGATCTGCTCGCGGGTGATGCGGGTGAACTCGTCGAGCTTGCTCACCGGCTGGATCATGATGTTGATGTTGGCCACGAAGCCGCCCTGATCCACCCCTGTGAACACAGACGAGGCCTTGATCTGAGCGGCCCTGTCAGGGTGGCTCTTCCAGCCGGCGGGGGGCACCAGTTGGTAACCTGCTTTCTTGTCCACGAAGGGCTTTCCCGGCGCAGCCAGGGCCAGCGCGGCCAGCAGAAGAACGAGAGCCAGCCTGAGCTTCATGGGCTCTTGCGGGCCACGCGGCTGGACCCGAAGACGATCCAGTCAGGGGTCTCGACCACCGATCCCCCGACCGTTGGGGCGCGACCTCCGAGCAGGGCCGCCTTCAGGTGATCTTCGGTGAGGCCGCGCTGCAGCCAGCGTTGCTTGTCCTCCTCGAACCGGCGGCGCGACCAGTCGTCTTTTGCGTCCTGCTCTTTCTTGACCAGGCTGGTGGCTGCGCAGGTCAGAGCCTGCTCACGCTCCTCCTCGGTGTAAGGCAGCTTCTGGTCGAGCAGTCGCCCGATGGAGCCCAGCAGGCTATCCTGTGGGGTCTTGCGATAGCGCTCCACCGCCTGTCCCAACTCGCCGGGCGCGTAGATCACCCGGCGAGCGCGATTGACGTCCTCCAATCGCAGCTCCACCAATCCCTCCGCGATCAGGCCCTTGACGGCCTCGGCCAGAGGGGACGGCGTCTGGCTCTGGAACTCGAGAAAGGCCTTCAGGTCCGGAAAGAGGCCTTCCAGCTCGCGTGGGAGAGCCCGGGTGAGAGCCTCGGCAGCGGCCTGGCGCACCTCGTCGTCCGAGCCGGACGCAGTGGGTTTACGTCGGGAGGCCGACCGAATCACCTTTTCGTCCACCTGCTCCTGAGTCAGAAATCCGTGGCGCACGGCCGAATGCAGTCGTCCGGCCGGGTCGTCCACCCCGTAGCCAGTGTGCCGGCAGGCGGGGTAGACCGCCTTGAAGGCCCTGGAGCCTAGCCGGGCCAGGGGCTGACGCTCGAGCATGACCTCCACCTGGGCCTTCACGTTCTCGCGGTTGAGCGCCCCGGCCCCGCGCAACTGGGCCAGCTCGGTGGAGATCTGGCCCATCCGCTCGGACATGCGCCGCGAGGTAGCACGCTCCTCGGCGCTCTGAAAATCGGCCGCCTCGCAATACATATAGGTGCCGTAGCACTGCTGCAGCTCGGCCTCCAGCTCGCGAATGCGGTTGGCACTGGTTTCGACCGGCGCCTCGGCCTTCGGCTCGGACTTGCGTCGGGCGGCCACCTGAGGCAGGGTCGGCTGGAACGGCTGGATGGGGTTCACCTGAGCAGGATATCACTTCAGGGGCCTTTCAGGGAAGACGCTTAGACTTCTCGGTATGAAACTTGCCCCGGTCGGCGACGCTCTGTGATCTCTGCCCTGAGGGGACTGTTCGCCCGGCCCGACCAGAAGCGGGCCCGGCAGGCTCTGGCGGGCGAGGGCCCCCTGAGCGACCGCTTTGAGAAGGTGCACAGCCAGGCCGAGAAGCCCGAGGCTCGAGCCATCCTGGAGCTGACCCGGCAGGCTTCCGAGCAGGCCAGCGGGGTCCATCGCGAGGCCCTGCTGCGCACCGGTCTCGAGAGCCTGGTGCAGAGCGTGGACGCAAGCGGAGGGGCCCTGGCCGGACTCGGAGCCCGCCTGCTGACCTCGGTTTCCGAGCCCACGGAACGAGTCCGGGTGGCCCGCGCAGTGCTCGATCACCTGGGAGAGAATGCCCCCGAGGATGAAACACGCGAGTCAGCCCGCTTTCTGCGCGCAGTGACCGCGGGGGCCCACTACCTCAACAGCCAGAGCGCCGGCGCCCGGGCCGGGCTGGAGAGCCTGGCCGCCGGGGGCTCACTGCCCGTGCAGGCCCTGGCTGCGGCGGCAGAAGGCTTGCAGGGCGAAGGGCGGGACGATGCGGCGGCCATGCGGCGCAAGGCGGTCGAGCTCTTGTCCGGGCAGGATCCACTGGCCCGCATGGGCCACCTGGCCCTGGACAAGATGCGCTTCTCGGATACCAGCTCCCGCCTGGTGGAGCGCACCCTGGAGCTGGAGGGGACCGAGCTCCCCGAGGCGGCTCTGGCCCTGCTCGACTGCGCATACGTGGGAAAGGACTCGCAGGGCAACTGGGCCGACGAAAGGAGCCCCGTGGCCCGGGTGCTGCTGGCCGAGCTGGGAGGCCCGCTGGCAGATTCCGCCCGAGCCCTGCTGGACGCCTCCAGCTATTCGGCCAGCAATGAGGCCATTGCCAGGGCGCTGATCCCCGCTGCCCCGGGAGTCACGGAAAGCCAGCAGGCGGGCATGTTCCTGACAGCCCTGCAGGGAGCCCTGGCCGCCAAGAATACCGAGGGCACCTACAAGGACGACAGGACCCCGGTAGCCCGCCAGGCGGCCCAGCACTTCCAGGCCAGCGCCGATCCGGCCGTGGCTCGACTGGCTCGCATGGCTTCGGCAGCCCTCGAGGGGCGCAAGTTCACTTCCAGCAACGTGGCCATCGGAGAGGTCTTCCTGAGGGCGCTCCAGGGCGGCTCGAAGGACCCCTACCCGGTGGCGGCTGCGATGATCGAGGGGTGCACCAGCGCCGATAACAGCGAAGGAACCTGGCAGCCCGACCGGGCCACGGTGGCCCGACAGCTGGTGACCGCCCTCAAGAGCCAGGAGACCGATCCCGGCAGGCTGCGTCTGCTGGGCATGGCCGAGGCGGCCATGGGAGAATCGCTCGGTTTCGCCACCACCACCGAGCAGGTCGCTCTGCAGGCCTTCCGGGGCATCGGTTCGACCCGCGACTCCGACCTGGGTCGGTTGGCCCGCGTCATGGTGGAGAATTCCCAGGCCGGGCGGACCACCGAGCAGGCCTACAAGGACGACAAGACCGTGGTCGGACTTCGTTGCGCCGCCTACCTGGCAGCTCATGGCGAGCAACCCTCCACGCGCGACTGGGCCAGCTTCCTGCAGCTCTCGCTCGACCGCATGACCTTCACCACGACCGGTGAAGGCGTGGCCAGCGTGGTCTTCGCGGCCATCGCCGCCGGCAAGCCGTCCGACCCCGCTTCGCTGGCCAGGGCGGCCCGCCAGATGGTGCAGGAAAGCTATGCCGGCAAGACTTCCGACGGTCGCTACGAGGATGACAAGGCGAAGGTGGCCCGCAACGCCGTCGATCACCTGGTCACACTCCAACCCGAGCCGGCCAGCCTGATGCTGCAGGCCTGCCTGCAAGATGCGCACTACTCCACGTCCATCGCCTCCCTGGCCGATACTGGCCTGGCAGCCCTGGCCTCGGGCAAGAGATCGCCGGCCGAGCTGGCCTCGCTGGGCAAGCAACTGATCGCCTGCGGCGAGGTCACCAGTGCCAAGCAAGACCGGGGGCCGCTGGCGATGGCCGTGTTCCGAGCCCTGGCCGAGCACGAGCAAGATGACTCCCTGTGGGCTGCTCATGGCATGATGAATACCTCAGTCGACTTCCGGGTGCGCCAGGCGGTGGCCGGGATGATCCTGGACGCCTGGGCATCGGGACGGCTCGAGACGTTTCTGGAGAGAGAGCTGGCCCAGGCAGCCCCCCACCCGGGCAACCATTCCATGATGCTCCAGGGGGCCTTGCGAGCCGTGGCCGCCACCCGGGGCGAGGCGGCGGTGCAGGCGGCCGAGCAGGCCATCGCCCGGGCCGGCGACAGCCCTCAGGCGCTGTTCGAGGCTCTCAAGAATCTGCCCGACGTCCGCCGCGAGGTGAAGAATCTGCTCGCCGCCGTTGCGGAGAAGAAGGGCGGAGCCGTCGAGGAGCGCGCTCAGTATGTGCTGGTGGGCGGGGTACGCATCCGCAAGGCCGCTTAAGCCCTGACCATTCGTGAAGCGCGCCACTCGAGCAGCCTGTGCACCGGCTCGAGCGGGAAGGGCCAGCCCAGCATCAAGATGATGTGCTCGGCTCCGGCCGCCACATAGTCGTCGAGCTTGTCGAGGTCGTCGGGTCGCATGATGCCGACCGTGCGCTCGACCTCCTTCGGGTTGCGGCCCACTTCGGCGCACCACTGGTCCAGGATCTTGTTCTTGTGAGCGAAGTTCTCGGGCGGCCCGAAGCCGTTCCAGAGGTGGGCGTGTTTGGCCACCAGCTTGAGGGTCATCTTCTCGCCTCCGCCTCCGATCATGATCGGCAGCGGATTGCGGATGGGCCTGGGAGTGAGGCGCTTGAGGCGCTCCTCGATGATGGGCAGGTTCTCTCCCAACTGCTTGAGTCGTCCAACCGCGGTGCCGAACTCGTAGCCATATTCATTGTAGTCGCGCTCGAACCAGCCCGAGCCGATGCCCAGGATCAATCTTCCATTGCTCACATGGTCGACCGTGCGAGCCATATCGGCCACCAGGTGGGGATTGCGATAGCTGTTGCAGCCGACCAGCAGGCCGATCTCGGCCTTCGCCGTGCGGCAGGCCATGGCCGTCAGCAACGTCCAGGCCTCGAAGTGATCGCCCCGGCGAGGAGACTCCACCGGGGGCACGTCGGCCATGGGCGCTCCCTCCTCGCCGTAGAGAGGGTAGAAGTGGTCCCAGGTCCAGAGCGTGTCTACCCCCAGCCGGTCGCATCCCTCCACGGCCTCAATGAACTCGGGATAGGTGCAGTGCTGCGGGTGCAGCTGAACTCCGACGCGAATCGCCATGTGGACAGCCTCCAGTAGAAGATCCCCCGGGCCAGCTTCTTGCTTGCCCTGAACTCCCCTACTCGAGCACGATCTTCTGCAGCGTACCGTTTCTGCTCATGGCGTAGAGGCTGCCATCGGGAGCCTGGGTCAGATCGGCCGGCTGGATGGGCAGCTTCTGCAGCGTGCTGCCCGTAAGGGCATCCAAAGCCTCCAGCGACTCGGGATGCTGCACGAACACGGTGCCATCGGGATGCACGAAGCAGCCCAGCACCTGGGCGCCGGTATCGAGCTTCCAGGTCTCGCGGCCCTCGGAATCGAGCAGCGCCACATGGCCACGCTGGGTGGAAACAACCACCTGACCGGCCGGCCCGACATCCGGCCGATTGTTGTAGGTTTCGCCCGTCTCATACTGCCACTTCAGCTCGCCCGTCTTGCCGTCGAAAGCAGACAGCATCCCGTTGTAGCCGGTGCTGTAAACGGTGCCTTCCACTCCCATCTGAGGAGCATGTCGGGGGCCGCCCGTGTCAGCGGGAGCCTTCCAGCGCGTCTGGCCCTGGCTGTCCAGGCTGACAATCTGTCCGGTGCCGCTGTAACGCCCGGTGAGCACCAACCAGCCATCCGGCCCGGGGCTGATGCAGCGAGCATCCGGCAGGGTGATGCTGAAGGGAACTTCCAGTCCCGCTGGCCCGCCCTCGCTCAGAGCTGCCAGTCCACGCTCGGTGGCCACCACCGCCTGCTCTCCATTGTAACCCTCGGCGGTTGGGCGCAGCCCGGCGTGAAAACCCCACTTGCGCTCGCCCGAGCTGGCATCCACTCCCATCAACTGGCCGTCCACCCCTTTCATGACGGCAGTGGAGCCCATGCTGCCCTGCAACGTGCCCGTCCAGGTGTGCGCGGTGGAGAGTCGGCGGCCGCTGGCTGCGGAGAACCGGTGCAACTCGGAGCGCTTGTCGGGCGTCTGGGTGCCTACGTAAACCTCGTCCCCCGCCACCACGGCCTTGCTTGGCTGTGGCCCCACCTCGGCTTTCCAATCCAGGCGCGCCAGAGCGGCGGCGCTGGGCAGAGAAGCGATGTTGAGCATGCAGGTCCTCCGGATTCTTGGTCTCGGGCCAACCATACCGGGGGGGTCTGAAAAATTTCAGACCGGCCGGCTATCTTCACAGGGATGAAGGTCGCCGTCCCTGTCCTGGCACTCTCCATGCTCGGCTTCTGCGCGGGGCCCCATCCCCAGCCAACTCTCACGGTATACGACGACTTCGTGCGCGCCGAGGAGCCGGGGGTCACCACCCACGGAGAGCTGGTGGAAGGCGTACTGGTTCGGCTGGGAATGCAACCCGGGGAGATCGGCCGCGTACAGGTCTCGCTGCGAAGCGGACAGGAAAGCCTCGAGCAGGGGCTGGATCCTTACATCCGCAACCGCTTCCTCACGCCCATGCAGGCCACGGCCGAGCAGTTGCAGGAGCAGTCGGCGGGAGTGGTGAGCCAGTCGCAGGGGGCCTCCGACTCGAGGGTGGTCGAGGCCCTGGTGGGCCGCGCCGACTGGCGAGCGACCCTGGAGCGCGAGCTGGGCCTGACGGCGGGGACAGACGAGAAGAGCTTCCTCCAGGCCCTGGTGGACCGGGTCAGCCGGGTGCGCCGCACCGACCCCCAGATTCAGGCCGCCCGGAGCGAATTGCTGGCGGCCGGCCGGAAGGCCAGCGAGAACGGCGTGGCCCGGTTCGTCTCGGCGGGCAACAATGGGGAGCTCTCGCGCACCCTGGAGCGGCTCGGTGTAAAGGTCGATGCGAACTTTTACAGCAACTGGCTGGCCGACCCTCACGCCACCGTGGTGGGGGCCTCGGACGACGGAGGCGTGGTAGCTGAGCTGGCCTCCCCCGACGCCGGAGCCTGGCTGGCGGCAGACGGGGTCAACGTCCCGCTGGTGATCGATGGGCGACTGGAGGAACACTCCGGTTCCTCCTACGCAACCCCCCAGGTGGCCCGGGTGGGCCATCAGGGCTGGCTGGCCGGCGTGCCTTCCGCCGACCTGGGCGAGCGGCTGGCCGAGAGCGCCGACCCGGTGCCGGGCGGCGAGAGCTGGGTGGGAGCAGGCATCCTGTCCGAGGAAGGCTTCTGGAACCGGGTGCGGTAGCCAGACCGCTAAGGCGCCGCGCGTTGAACACTTCAGGAATTGGCGCGGCGCCGTTTCAATAGATTGTCTACACTCCCGCGCGTTCCAATTCTGAACAGATCAAGGCGCGGGAGTGTAGAAGTCCAGCCGCAAACCCATTTGGCGCTTAGATCGAGACTTCGTCGCGCTCTCCCCCGCCGCCAGCGCCACTCTTTTGAGCGCGCACCAGCGTGTAGTAGAGCGTCTCCTTCCCCTCGGGGCGGATCTCGAGGCGGGCCTCGGGGCCCTCCCAGCGGACCGAGGTGGCCTCGGGGCTGCCGTTGACCTCCACCTCGGGCTCAGGCACCACCGACAGGCTCCCGAAGCGCTGGCGCAGGCGGGCAAGCTCCAGGCCGTTGGGGCTGCAGATCAGGTAGCTGCCGGCCAGGTAGGGCAGGCTCAGCTCCTCATCCTCTCCCGGACCCTCCAGGCGATAGGCTGACCTGAGCCCGAAGGCGGCCCAGGCCACCAGCAGCGCGACGGCCAGCCCTCCCAGGCCGAGCAGGCCGAGCATGATGGCCCCCAGCGGGTTCGCGCGGGTGCGCACGATCAGCTTGCGCTGAAAGGAGATGCTGCGCTGGTTGTCCTGTTGATCCCCCCCCTGGTAGACCATCAGCTCCTCGATGGCAGCCAGGTTGGGCACGTGGGCCACCCGCTCGGTCATCTCGGGAGAGAGGGAGGGGCGCAGGTCCCCCTCCTCCACCCCTTCGCGCGACAGCTCGATGGTAGCTCGCAGCTTGACCTGGCCTTCGATGTCCTGGAGATAGCTGGCGAACAGGTCGCTCAGGAAGGGGCGCTCGAGCTTGAGGGGGGTCTCGCGGGCCTGCAGGTCGATGAGGAAGAAGTCGGCGCTCTCCTGGCCGGCGTCCACGGTCAGCTTCTGGGGGGTAACCTTCTTGCTGAACTTCTGCTCGCCGGCCTCGGGGTAGCTGTCGGGGATGGTCAGCTCGACCTCGGCGTCCTCCATCGTGGCATCCACGATCTTCCAGCCCTTGAGGTGGGAGCGAACCCGAAACTTGAGCTGGCCGGCCAGCTCGTCTCCCTCTTCGAAATTGAGCACCGTGGTGCCGCCCTCTTCCTCCACCTGGTGCTCGCCGAAGGGAGTCTGGACCTGCAGCTCTTTGCCGAAGTCGAGCACCGAGCGACCCGGGTCGCTGTACAGAGGACGAAACAGCACCCCCTCGTAGCCAGTCTTGCGCTTGACCTCGCTGGCCAGCTCGTCCACCCAGCCCGCGTCTGGCTCAGCCTTGACCAGCAGGTACATCACCAGGGCCTCACCCTGATGGTCGGTGCGGGCGAGCGGAAAAAAGTAGACGTGGGTGAAGGCCGGATCGCCGGCCAGGCGCTCGTAGAACTGACGATCGCTGCGGTTGCCGGCCAGATTGTTCTCGTTATCGGTGAGGATCCAGGTCAGCACCACATCGGATCGATTCTGCTCCAGGGCCAGATCAAGACAGCGGTTCATGTCGGTGGCCCCACCGCCGGGAACGGGGAGTAGAGCCGGGTCGAACGACGACAGGGGCGCCGAAGGAAGCGCCGCCCGCCCTTCGCGGGCATCGGTCGCGGCGTCGGAGAAGGGCACGATGGTCAGGGAGTCCGAAGCGGCGAAGCGCTCGCCACCCGGCGCAAACAGCTTCTGCACCAGCTCGCGCACGGTCGGGCCCCATCCCTCGCGGGTGGCGTAGCCCCGGTCGCGCATGCTCCCCGAGACGTCCAGCATCAAGACGTGCTGGGTCTCGGCGGCGACCGGCGCGAGCAGCAAGAAGAGCAGCAGAAGCAGCCTCACCAGCGGCGGTTTCGCGCCCGGGCCGGGCTCAGACCTGCAAAGGCAGGGCCGCCACGCCGCCCCAGGCGTCGGACACGAACAGGTGGGTGCTCGTCAGCACGGGTGAGACCCCCCCGGGCTCGGGGGGCGACAGCACCTTGCGCGAAGCCAGCACCTGGAAGTGATCCGGGCTCAACTCGAGGAGATATGCGGTTCCATCGGCTGCCGCCACCAGGGCCCGGTTGCCCACCACCAGGGGCTCGCTGGTGCAGTGCTGGGGGATCTGCTGGTGGGAAACGCGGCCCGAGTGCAGGTTCACCCGTCGCAGCATGCGCCCGTGGCAGGAGACCACGTCCTCTTGTGAGGCCCCCAGAGCGAACAGGGGCTGGGGGCTCGGCTCGCAGATGGCCAGCGGGGCACCACCGGCCGGGTCGAGGCGATAGAGAGCCCCGTCGCTGGCCGCCACCAGCGCGAAATCGGTGCGCCCCAGCAGCGGGCACGGGGCCAGGGGGGTGGGAAGCCGCGCTTCGCCCAGCGAGCGACCATCGGGGATGTGATAGCTGAACAGGCTCCCCCCGCCCTCGGCGGCCAGCAGGTGATCGCCCACGATGGCCAGGGCAAGAAAGGCGTGCTCGGGGTGGAGGCGGCCGGGCGAGCGCTTCCAGAGCAACTGCAGGCCCTGACGGGTCAACTCGAAGACGTGCAGCCAGGCCGAGTCCTCCGAGCTGGTGGCCAGGGCGGCGTAGCGACGGCCGTCCGAGGCCACGTGCGAGCATACGTTTCCTTGCAGCTCGATGACCCGCTTGCGGGTGCCCGAGCCGGGACTGACCTCTAACAGATCCACCAGATCGGCCGCGTAGAGACGGTCCTGGGCGGCCACCAGCAAGAGCTCGTCGAGCAGGGCCGGCGAGGCCACCACCTCGGTGACTCCCGGTAGGGGTTTGGAATGGAGCGGGGCCGGGCCCGTGGGGGCGGCGAAGATCTCCACCCGTCCCTGGCGGTCCAGGCGAACCATGAGCTCTGAGGTCACCAGAGGAGAACCGGCCACGGGCTGGCTTTGAGAAGACTGGTAGACCCAGGCGGCGGGTAGATCCGAGTCGAGCGCCAGGCTCGCTCGCAGGGCCGGCGCCCCGCTCTGTCCACCGCGCGTGCTCCAGCCCCGGGATTGGAGGGCGCTGCCGCAGTGACGGCAGTAGCGAGCCAGCACCCGATTGGGGGTGTGGCAGTGGGCGCACGACACCAGGGGACGACCGCACTCGGAGCAGCGACCCTGGGCGGGGTCGGCCAGGGGATGCTCCTCGCGGGCCAGATAAGGACACTCGCCGGACACGACTGGCCCATTCTGCCGCGCGGGAACAAATCCCGCCCGAGTGCGACAGAGCAAGGAAATTCGGAGGTTCGGGGAGGTTTGCAGGACCTGGGGTAGAACCTCTGGATCAGGGGAGAGTCTGAGATTTGCGGCGTGCGAGGCGGTAGACGATGGCAAACTTGAATGATTGGGCCTCCAACAACGAGGGAGGACCGGGCAGCGGCGGTCGCGCCCCCCTGCCTCCACCCCCTCGCAGCGGGTCCCTGCCCCCGCCCCCTCCACGCCCGAGCGCCCTGCCTCCTCCCCCGTCGGCAGCAACGCCCACTCCCAGCACCCTTCCGCCCCCGCCTTCAGCCCGGCCGGCCGGGGTGGGCACCTCCTGGCCAGCCTGGGGGGAGGAAGAGGAAGACGTTCGCAAACCTCTGCCCAAGACGCCTACCTCGAGTCAAAGCCGGCCAGCCGCCCGTGGAGGGCCGCCCGGCGCGGCCCCGAGCTGGCCAAGCTGGGCCGAGGAGGAGGAAGACGAAGGTCCTGCTCGACCGTCCGCCCGGGGCAAGTCCTCCGGTTGGGATTCGGAGAGCAAGGCATCCGGCCGTAGCTCCGCCTCATCGTCCATGCCGGCCTGGGCGGCCGATCAGCCCGAGGCCCAGGAAGGCTGGCTGACAAGCGCCCCGGCAGCGACGCCCAAAGGAGGGCTACCTCCGGTCGCCCCCCCGTCCGAATCCCAGGCCGAGGCCACCTCCTCGGCGGCCGTCTGGGAGAGCGATGGCTTGATGGGTCCGGCCACCATTCCGGTGGACGACTCCGACCCGCTGCCCAGCATGCGCCCCTCGGACGCACACAACAAGAAAATGCTGATGATCGCCGTGGGCCTGCTGCTGCTGGTGGTGGCCGGCCTGGGATTCATGCTGACTCGCCCGGCTGCCAAGCCGGTGGCCGTCGCCACTGCCGACGTCCTGCAGCCCTCCGAGCTGATGGACAAAGCCCGGGGCATGGCCGAGAAGAAGAACTACAAGGGTGCCTCGCTGGAAGCCGAGGCAGCGGCCACCATGCTCCAGGCCTCCCTGGACAAGGACCCGACCAACGCTGAGCTCAAAAAGCAGTGGATCCAGGCCGAAGAGCTGCTGGCCTCGATGTATCTCAAGTCAGAGCAGTTCGACCGGGCTTACAAAACCTACAAAGAGCTGCACAACAACACCGGCGTGAAGAAGTACGCCGCGTCCGCCCAGGAGGCCGAGAAGCTGCGCCTCAAGGCCATCCGCGCCGAGGGTCAGGCGAAGCTCGACCTGGCCAAACAGATGCTCAAGAGCAACAACCCCGCCGGGGCCATCATGGAAGGTCTGCACGCCGAGCAGCTCTTCACCGACGGCAAGGGCACCAGCGCCCAGAGAGCGGCCGTCTGCTACACTCTCGGTCGGGCCTTCGAGGCCCAGCAGCAGGACGAGCGAGCCGAGGAGTATTACAAGAAGGCCGTGACCCTGGCTTACAACGGGGAGTATGCCGCCGCCCTGGCCCGGGTGCGCAGTCGCACCGCGCCGGTGATCGTCACCGCCCCCCAGGTTCAGGAAGTGGAAGTCGTCAATAGCGTGCCGCAGGGGCCTCGCAATGTGCGGCGTGTCGTTCGGCGACCCGCCCCTGCACCACCCCGCGTGGTCGCCCAGCCTCCGCCCCCGAAGCGCCCAACCGTGGCGGCCCCGCCCGTGAGCCGGCGCCCTCCCAAGAGCAGCGGGCCGCCCAAGTTCAGCTCCGATAACGACCCCAGCAAGTTCAAATACTATTAACAGCAGTTTACAGTCTGTTCACATTTGATCCAGAACGGCAACAAATCCCTGCCCCCCGGCGGGGATTTCTCTTGTAGACTGAGTGCAAGAGAACTTGAAGCTTTGGAGGCCACGATGCACCAGCCGTTCTACCGCCGTCCTGCCCGCGAGCGCATCCGCAACGCCAACCGTCGTCTGCGTCAGGCACTGCAGGAGCCGATGGACCGGGTGCTGCTGTTGTCGTGCGCGCGCGACTACGTGCTGGGCCTCCTGCAACAGGCTCCCTGACCCGGTCCTCAGTCCTCCCGAACCCCGAGCCGTCGTGCGCGACGGTTTACTTTTTTTTCAGGCCCGGTGGGGATCATGCCAGCATGCTGATCCACACCCACGAAACCGTCCGTCCCTCGCTGGCCTGGGGCGTCCACCTGTTCACCGCCAGCGGGGTCCTGCTCGGCTTCCTGGGCCTCTGGAGCGCCCTGGAAGGGGACTTCGCGACCGCCTTCCTGTGGCTGCTGGGGGCCACCGTCGTGGATGCCGTGGACGGCTTTCTGGCCCGGGCCGTCCGGGTCGAGGAAGTCTTGCCCCAGATCGACGGACGCCGCCTGGACGATCTGGTCGACTTCGTGACCTACGTGGTGGTGCCGGCTTTCATCATGGTCAAGGCGGGCCTGCTCTCCTGGCCCGAGCTGGCCGGTTTTCCTCTGATGGCCAGCGCGCTGGGCTTCTCCAACCAGGCGGCCAAGACCCAGGACCATTACTTTCTGGGCTTTCCCAGCTACTGGAACATCGTGGCCCTCTACCTGTGGAGCTACCAGGCTCCCCCCTGGTTGGCGGGCCTGGTGGTGATAATCCTGTCCGCCCTCGTGCTGGTGCCCATTCGCTACATCTACCCCACCCGCACCGCCTGGGGCAAACCATTGACCCTGATCCTGTCGGCCCTCTGGACCCTGCAGCTGCTCTGGCTGCTGCTGCACCCCGGCCAGGGAGGCTGGCTCCTGCACCTGAGCCTGGTGTATCCGCTCTACTACCTGCTGGCCTCGCTCTATCTCCACTTCCGCAAGGAGCCACAATGAGAACGCTGTTGCTCAGCTCGATGCTACTGGCGGCGGTGGCCGCTCAGGGGATGTTCGACCTGGTGCCAGGCCGCTGGACGGGCCCGGTGCAGGGGCTGGAGCTCAGCCTGGAGATCGGCCCGCCGGATGAGAAGCTGATGGTCTGGTCCATCCGCCGTCCCGACCGCACTCCGGTCAAGGTGCGCGGGCACTACAAGGTGACCTCCGCCAAGCGGCCCACCTTCGCTGAGTTCCGCATCGTCGAGGTGGACGGCTCAACCGAAGCCACCCTGCAGGGGGTGCGCCTGGCCGCCGGCAGGTCGGTGCGCATCGGCCTGGACCATCCCGAGGCGGACACTCTGCAATTGGACGTATTCCACGAGGACCTGTCCCACGCGTTTCGGGCCGACCTGAAGAAGCAGCCCTGAAACGGAAGGAGCGCCGGGGAAATCTCCGGCGCTCCTCTGTCGTCAAGGCCTGAGCAGAATTCTAGCGCAGTGATGCAAAAGTGCTCGAAGAGGGCTTATGCATCACTCCTGCGCTCAACAGCCGGCTAGACGGCGACCTTGTTGCGCTCGATCTTCATCTTGCCGTCTTCCCAGGTGACGATCCCGATGTACGGGCGGCCGTCCTTGTCGAAGCGATCGGCCGGCTTCATCACGTAGTTGGGCTCGTTGTAGCGGATGCGGCCCTCGGCGATGTAGCGCTTGAGGTTGTTCTCGGTGCGCTGGCGCAGCGAGACATCCTTGCCCAGCGACTCGCGGCTGTCAACCGGAATCTTGAGCTCGGCGCCCTGGAACATGCCGAAGTCGTTGCCGCTGAGGGTGAGGCGCAGGTTGCGCACCGGGCCCTCGTCCTCGCCGAGCAGGCTCTTGGTAGGCGGGTTGGGATCGGTGGGCGGGTCGCTCGGCGGCTCCTCGGGCGGCGGCGGAGGCGGCGGCGGCTCGGCCACCAGGATCTCGCGCTTGACCATGACCTCCTGAATCAGGTCGGCGTACTCGCCGTTGTTCAGGTTGCGATCGGAGGAGACGAAGGCGTTGGCCATGTCGCGGAAGGTGAACTCGCCCCGCGGAGCCTCGGCCATCAGGTTGGCCAGCACTTTCAAGCCGTCGTCGGCCGTCTTGGCCAGCGCTTCGGCCGTGGTCAGACCGGCCGCTTTGTTGCGCTCGTTGATGCCATTGAGAATGTCGTAGAAAGCGCCCGACCAGAGGCGCGAGAAGTTGTGCACCTCGCTGCCGAGTTCGTCGGGGTTGGGCGGGTTGAAGGGCAGCTCGGCCGGGTCCTTCCAGGTGAAGCTGTTGACCGCGTTGCGGGTCCAGTTCCCGCCGGTGCGATTCTTCTTGGTCTCGTCGTTGATGGCGATGCCCAGCTCTTCGCCCAGGGCCGACATGATGTTCTTCTTGGACAGGTCGCCGCCGGTCTCGATCAGGACGCGGGACCGGGTGCGCTCGTCCTTCAGGGCGAACAGCATGGCCAGTTTGTCGCCGAAGGACTCGTGGAAGGCGCCCACATCGGGGGCCCAGGCGTCGAAGTAGTCAGGGCGCAGACCGTCGAGGATGGCGTGGCCGACCTCGTGGGCCACCACCTCGCCCGAGTCGCCGGAGTAGACGTCACGGCCGAGCACCGCGTCGTGGTGGTGGAAGAAGTTCACCGAGCGCTCGTCGCGCGCGTAGTAGGCATTGATCATGTCGCCGCCATCGGCGTTGACCTCCAGCTTGTGGTCGCCGAAAGCCCAGGCGATCGGCTGGCCGGTGGCCTGCTCGAAGATCTCGACGGTCTTGGCCACGCCCGAGAAGGTGACGGCGGCGTGATGGCGGTGGTCACAGGTGGGGAAGTGGAAGCCGCCCTCCTCGTTGGCGGTCAGTCCGCCGTTGAGCTTGGCCCGGTCGACTTCGGGTCCGCTCTCTCCGACCAGCACGTTCTTGACGGTGGTGGAGGTGGGAGCAAAGACGGCCGGATCCTGGGGGTTAAAGCTGAAAACGGTATCCTTGGGCTGGGGCGGAGCCGGGGGCTCGGGCTCGGGCGGGGTGGGCGGGCAGGGCGGATTCTCATCCTGGGCGCGCACCGGCAGAGCGTAACTGAAGTTGGAGGGGGCCAGTGTCTGTATCATGTCTGTGTTTCTCCTCTGGTGGTGTCCGCACCGAGGATAAACGACGTGGGCTCGGGGGTCTTGTTCGGCGAGGTTAACAGCCGGTCATGCCACCCTGAAAATTGCCTGAAAGGGGGCGGACGGCCCCACGGCAAAGCACCCGGGCATGTTCGCCCAGATCGTCGAAGGACTCCGCTCCCTGGTCATCTCCGACCGTGCCGCGACGCTGGAGGAGCGCCGCAAGATGGCGCGCATCCAGTGCAATTTCCCCGTGCGCGTGCGGGCCGGCTCGAAGTTCCTGCAGGCCCGTGTCACCAACCTGGGGGTGGAGGGGATGCGGCTCAAAGGCACCCAGTCCTTCCCGAAGGGCACCCCCGTGACGGTGGTCTACCAGCACCAGTCTTCCTTCGAGGAGCTCAGCTCGGTGGACGGCCACGTGGCCTGGGTCCGCCGAGCGCCGCGTAGCAACGAGGTCCTGATGGGCATCCGCTACGAGTACACCCAGCGCAACTGGGTCGACTTCGTGCTGGGCCTGATCGGCATGACCGACGAGTCGGTCTTCCAGCGCCGCCGTTTCGTGCGGGCCGAGGGGTTGATGGCCGCGAAGCTCTCCGTGCCGGGCCGCATCCCCCCCCAGAAGTGCTGGGTGATCAACCTGAGCCTGGGAGGAGCGCTGGTCGACTCCCCCACCATGCTCGGGCCGGGGGCCACCGTCAAGCTCGACCTGGGCCCGGTGGGGAAGCTGCGGCCGGTATCGGTGCTGGGCCTGGTCCGGGAGTCGCGCGAGTCCGACAGCGGTCAGAGCTTCCAACTGGGCCTGGAGTTCAGCAACCTGGACGCGCCCGGCACCAGGGCTCTGGGACGCTACGTCATCTGGTCGCTCAAGGAGAGCGCCAACAACGCCCCTCCGCCTACATGAACCGATCGACCCCCTGGACCCCCTGTGAGCGCCGGTCCTCGGCGTAACGGTAGGGCTCGTCGAGCAGCTCGTTGACCCGGTCCATCACCAGGTCGGTGACGGCTCGAAAGCGCTCGCCGTGCTGGCGGGCGGCCCCTCGCGTAAGCGGCATGAACGGCTCGTCGATGCGATAGGGGGCCAGCTCGGGACTGTCAGGCTCGATCGGCTTGCCGATGCGGTAGACGATGCGCCCTCCTCGCGACAAGGGGTAGTTGTCTGGATAGACCCGATCCGAGCCATTGCACCCGATGGGCACGATGGGCACCCTCAAGTGCAGCGCCGTCTGGGCGATGCCGGTATGACCCTCGGAGAGACGCCGGCTGCGGGTGCCCTGAGGGAAGACCAGCACGTTGGTCCGGTGCTCGAACAGGG
The DNA here is from genome assembly GCA_045863235.1 of Candidatus Xenobia bacterium. GTDB lineage: Bacteria > Vulcanimicrobiota > Xenobia > Xenobiales > QWHO01 > QWHO01. The sequence goes on from BTUM01000031.1 coordinate 72,243, forward strand.
CCTCCTGGTTGAGTCGGTCGATCTCGCCCACCATGGCCTCCCAGCGCTCTTCGAACCGCTCCAGGTAGCCCTGGCCCAGTTCCGGAGGAAGCTGCGAGGAGTCGCCCGAGTCGAGGGCGTCGCGGATGGCCCGATACTCGCTGTCTGACGGGCGCCGGCCGGCCGCCCGGCGAAAGTCGTGGGTCAGTAGATAGCCCCGCGAGGGCAGGGGAATGTTGTTGGTGCACTCGAGAAAGAAGGACACGAAGCGATTGTGGTAGTACTTCCCCTTGACCCAGGTGGCCGTGAACGGGCGCTTGTTGAGGTAGAAGAGATACTGCAGCGGGAAGTAGTTGTACATGTCGGTGTGGTTCATCCCCAGCAAGCAAGGTTGGTCGGGCAGGTTCTCCAGGCCCTCCAGCACCAGCTCGGTCTTGGGGATGGCGAAATTCCAGCGCAACAAGCAATGGGCCACGACGAGGTGACCCCAAGGAACGCGGCTGAGGCGCACTTTCTTGAGTCGGGCCAGATCCAGCATGGGGGCTCGCCTTCGTTGCCGGTCGGGGGGGACCCTGGTAACCCGCGGCGAAGCCACGGGGCAATGCCCGCAGCCCCCAGGGCGCCCTCGCCCGACATCGCGCGCCTCTTTCCGTTCCCTCTGGACGACTTCCAGGTAGAGGCCATGGAGTCCATTGCGGCCGGCGAGAACGTGGTCGTGTGCGCTCCCACCGGCTCGGGCAAGACGGCCATCGCCGAGTATGCTCTGCACCGGGCCCACCAGCGCCAGCTGCGCTGCTTCTACACCACGCCGCTGAAGGCGCTCTCCAATCAGAAGTTCCACGACCTGCAGCAGCTGTTCGGAGAGGACCAGGTGGGCCTCTTGACCGGGGACATCTCGGTACGCCGCGATGCCCCCATCGTGGTGATGACCACCGAGGTCTTCCGCAACATGCTCTACGGCACCATCCTGGGCGACGTGCACGCCAACCTGCAGGGAGTGGTCTCGGTGATCCTCGACGAGTGCCACTACATGAACGACGTCGAGCGGGGCACCGTGTGGGAGGAGTCGATCATCTACTGCCCGCGCGAGATCCAGCTGGTGGCACTTTCGGCCACGGTGGCCAACGCCCCCGACCTGGTGGACTGGATCTCGGCCACCCACGCCCCCACCCGCCTGATCCAGAGCGACTACCGCCCGGTTCCCCTGAAGTTCTACTACTACTTCAAGTCGCTCAAGCCGCTCTTGAGCGAGTCCGGCTCGCTCAATCCGGCCCTTCGCCAGATCTCCCCCCCGCCCAAACGAGACGGCTTTCGCAAGCCCAAGAAGGAGGACCGTCCCGAGAAGGTCAGCCCTGAGAACGTGGTGCGGGCCCTGGCCGAGCGCGAGATGCTGCCGGCCATCTACTTCGTCTTCTCGCGCCGGGGCTGCGAGCTGGCCCTGCGCGCCTCTCAGGGCGCGGTCACCCTCACCCTGGCCGAGGCCGATGCCATCAAAGCCTCGCTCAAGGACTTCCTGCGCGATAACCCCTTCCTGATCGATCATCCCCACCTCCCCTACCTGCGCCAGGGCCTGGCGGCCCACCACGCGGGCCTTCTGCCCCCCTGGAAGTCGCTGGTGGAGCGACTCTTCCAGCAGGGCCTGATCAAGTGCGTGTTCGCCACCGAGACGCTGGCCGCGGGCATCAACATGCCCGCCCGAACCACGGTCATCTCGGCCATCTCGAAGTACTCCGACGAGGGCCACCGTCCCATGACCGCCAGCGAGTTCCTGCAGATGTCGGGCCGGGCCGGCCGCCGGGGGATGGACACGGTAGGGCACGTCGTGGTCGTGCACCATCCCATGGAACGAGTCGAGGAGGCGGCCAAGCTGGCCCGGGCCGAGGCCGATCCCCTGCTGTCGCGCTTCACTCCCAGCTACGGGATGGTGCTCAATTTGTTGCAGCACCACTCGCTGGAAGAGTGTCGCCAGCTGGTGGAGCGCTCCTTCGGACAGTTCCTGGCCGAGCGGGTCAAAGGCTCGCTGGGCACCCGCTCGCTGAGCCTGCAAAAGCGTGTCGAGGAGCTGTCACGCCCGCTCTGCCCCGAGCGTCCCGGCGACCTTCCCGCCTATCACAAGCTCAAGGACAAGGAGCGCAGCCTGCACCGTCAGATCGAGGCCATGAGCCGGGGGATCCGCCCGGGCAATCGCGGCCTCAAGGAAGCCATCGCCCAGCTCAAAGACCAGAAGCAAGACGTGCGGGGGATGATGGAGCGCACCCCCTGCCACGAGTGCCCGGTGCGGCGTCCCTGCGGTCACAACCACGCCATGCTGGCCGAGCTGACCCGCGAGAAAGGCGACCTGGGGAAGCTGGCTCGCCGGGTGGAGACGCCCTACTGGAAGCAGTTCACCCGCCTCAAGGACCTGCTCGAGGCGCTGGGCTACATGCAAGACGACAGGCCGACCGAGCTCGGCCTGCTGGCGGCCTACCTGCGGGGCACCAACGTGGTGCTGCTGACCGAGGTGGCCCGCTCGGGCATTCTCGAGCGCCTCAACGCCGCCCAGCTGGCGGCGGTCATGACCGCTCTCTTGACCGAGGATACCCGCCAGGTGCCGGGCATCCGGCTGGCTCCCTCCACGCCGGCCCGCCGGGCCGTGGGCGAGGTGCAGAAGGTGGCCGAGGCGGTGCTGCGCTGGCAGAAGCGCTTCGAGGTGGAGGTGCCGGCCATGGTCAACCCGGTCTTCTCGGGCCTGGCCGAGGCCTGGGCCGAGGGGGCCACCTGGGAAGAGGTGCGCGACCGGGCCGGCATGGACGAGGGGGATGTCGTGCGCGCCCTGCGCCGCACGCTGGACATGGCCCGCCAGTGGTCGCGGGCTCCCGGGCTGCCGCCGGTGCTGGGCGAGCGCTGTCGCGAGGTGGACGAGCGCATCGGGCGCGATCAGGTCAAGGCGTCGCTGCTGGTGATCGAGTAGAGCTCTGCCGTCCACGCAGCTGGGCCATCGCGCCAGCCAGCTCCTATCGGCCTGCTCCCGGTTTTCGGTCAGGGCATCGGAGTGCTGGTCAGATAGACGATCTGCTCCAGGCCCGCGAAGATTTGGGGTGTGGAGCGGCATCGGGTTGGCCGCGGCGATCGAGGGCTGGATCTGCTCCAGGCCCGCGAAGATTTGGGGTGTAGAGCGGCATCGGGTTGGCCGCGGCGATCGAGGCGATAAGCAGGTCGGCAGGGCGGGCCCGGCAGGCAGCCCCGCGGAGGTTTCGCCGACGATTCTAGCCAACCTTGCACCATGCTGGCGTTGCTCGTGACCCTGGCAAGCCTGGTCTGCGCCCTGTGGGCCTATCGCCTGGGCCGGACGCGCTTCTGGCTGGTGGGATACATCCTCCCCCTGGCGATCATCCTGGCCATCGGCTGGATCCGCCAGACCAATGCCGACTTTGAGTGGCCCTGGACGATCATGATGAGCGGGCGGCGCGAGTTCGTGCTGCTGGCTCTCTCGATCGCGACGCTGCTGGTCACCCCTCTCTCGCGCCTGCCCACCGCTCGCAATCGCCGGGCGGTAATCATTCTCACGGTAATTCTGGCTGGCTACGCGGGAGTCTATCCCTTCCTGAGCCCCGCCCTGTCGCGCTTGCAGATCGAAGCCATGCAGACCCGCCTCGACGCGGACGGCGTCTGTCTGCAGAACAGCAGCTACACCTGTGGACCGGCGGCCGCGGTCACGGTGCTCCGGCGCCTGGGAGTGGAGGCAGATGAGCGTCCCCTGGCGCTGGAATGCGGCACCTGCCCGGCCACAGGCACTCCCTGCGATCAGCTGGCCGAAGGGATCGAGCGGCTCTACCCGGAGGTGGAGTGCCGCTTTCAGCGCTTTGAGCAGGCCTCGGACATGCCGGTCGACACGCTGGCGGTCGTGCGCCTGGGACCCTTCGTCGATCACTATGTGGCCGTGCTGGAGGTGAGCTCCGACCGGGTGGTGCTGGGTGATCCGCTGGATGGGAAACGGACCATGTCGCACCTGGAGCTGGAGGCCAGCTGGCGCGGGTTGGGGCTGGTATTGAGCCGGCGATAGGAGGCTTGCTCATGACCAGAGGGGGCCCTACACTGGTGGGGTGATCCTCTGCTCTATCACGAAGGCGGGCAGGCGGTAAGTGGACTCCACAGCTCAGTCTTTCCGCATCGCGCTCGAGGCCGGGCGGGCCGCCGAGGCCGCCCGGCACCTGCGCGAGTACGCCCGCCAGGGAACGCAGAGGCTCGAGCATGAGGCCCTCTCGGTCGAGCAGCTGCGCACGATGCTCGGCGACCTACCGGACCGACTTCAGGCGGCCTGGTGGGCGCTGCACCACCACCGGGCAGGAAACCATGCGGCCAGCGCGGCCTGGATCGCGTGGATGAGGAGCGACCAGGACGATTGGCGCAGGGAGGCTGCTCGCGCTTTGAGCCGCGGAATCGAGGGCCCCGAGTGGTGCGTCTGGCTGGTGGCCCGCCTCGCCGAGGTGGACGAAGAGGCCTGCCTGTCAGCTGCCGCAGAGGTTGGTCACACGCGCCTCGCCGCCTGGCTCAGACGCCTGGACCGGGTCGACCTGACCGAGAGACTGCCGCCCGAGCCGGCCGGGCCGCAGCACTTGCCAGGGACAATCCACCTGGAAATGACACTCCAATCGGCCTGGAGCTGCAGCTATCGAACTTACTCGGTCCCGGTTCCAGGCGGTATTCTCGATGCTGTTGAGCGCGCGGCGGGCGATGACCCCTTCCTTCCTCAAATGGAGCCCCGGCGCGGCCCCCTCGAAGACGAGCGCCTGGATGAGCTCCTTCGGAGCGACCAGGTCGACCAGCTGGAATCCGACCTGAGCACGCGGTTCGGCTTCAACCGCGAGCCCCAGAGCCGCCTGTGGAACCTGGCCTACCTCGCGTTCTTTCAAACCGTCCACGACCCGGACCTTGCTCACGAGGCGGCCGAGCTGGCCGGAATGTCGATCTGGGGCCGACTCGTCATGGACAACCTGGAGCAGCCCGAGCTGGCTTTGCGCTGGGCGCTCGAGGCACCGCCCCCCCGCAGACCTCGGCTGCTGGCGTTCCTTCTCCAGTCCCTGACAGGGAAGCCGGGCCTGGTCTACTCCCCCCGGCTGACCGAGGAGCACGAGCGCCGTCTCGACCTGTCGGATGAGTTTCTGGCGGCCTGTCGCCTCGCTTTGCGCCTGGAGGATCTGACTCCGGTGGACCTGGACGACTTTCTGGCCCTCCCCCCCGAGAGAAGCTGGGAGGTTCTCGAAGCGCTGGGAAACGGGCTGGCACGGCGCGATTTCGAGTGGGGCACCAAAGTCCGCGGCGAGGCGGAGCGGCGACGCGCCCAGGTCTTTTCCGCAGAGATCGCCCGAGCCCGGGACCCGCTGGAGCGCTGCCTTCTGGAGGCCGCCCGCGGCAACATCTCCGCCGTGCTGCCGTGCTTGTCTCGTCTCGAGAACAAGGGATACGAGGTCCGGGCTCGCCTCGGGAAGGCACTGGTCGAGCAGGGTCGGCTCCAGGACTTACTCGAGTTGGGGGAGTTCGAGGACGAAGTTGCATACCTGTACGAGGCTCGCCGCGACTGGAGCCGAGCCAGGGAGAACCGCTCCCCCTGGAAGCTCCTGGCTCTAGCTCAGCGACAGCACCTGGTCGGAGACGAGTCGGCCGCCGTAACGACAATCCAGGAGCTTTTGTCCTCCGAGCTCGCCGAGCTCATCGACCCGGGGCAGTGCGCCTGGCTCCCCAACGACATACTGGACCCCATCCTGGAGCGCTGCCAGCGCAAGCTCAATGGAGACAGCGGCTGGTATCGGTTCGTCGACCTGCTGCTGGTCCCAGAGCTCAGAGGTCGAGTCAACTGGCTCTATGAGCGCGCGCTGTCACGACCCCACGAGGCCTATGCCATGGCTGCCGGACTCGTCGCCTTCGAGGATCAGGGCCGCGAGCTCTTCGACGTTTTCCGCGAGGCTGCGATTGGGCCAGGCACCCGCTCGCCTGGCCCGGATGCTCCGCCCGGGGCAGGCTAGGACTGGTTGACCAGACCAAATGACGAATCGAGGTGCCACGGCCTGTAGCTGGCTCAGAATCCAACAGGCAGAACCACGCTGGACAGACAGAGACTGGTTGATCCAGCCCGAACGCGGGCTCAGGCCGCCTGTGAAAAACCGACGTTCCCCCCTTGTGGGGCCAGGCTCAGGCCTGACCCCCCACCCGAGCCCGAACGCCGGTTCGTTCGCCGGCGGGTGGAGCCAGGTTCAGGCCTGACCCCCGACGCCCGAACACCGGTTCGTTCCCGCCGGGGACAAACGGATGTTCGCTCCCCGGGTGGAGCCAGGCTCAACCCTGACTCCCGACCCGAGCCCGAACGGGGTTCGTTCCCGCCAGAGACAAACGGATGTTCGCACTCCATCACAGATGCTCGCGCCGGGTGAGCTCCGCTCACCCAAGCCCGAACGCGGGTTCATTCCCGGGCTCGTGAACGTTGGAGTTGCTCAGGCCTGACCCGAGCCCGAACGCGGGCTCGTTTCCTCCTGGGACAAATAGATCTTCGCTGCCCGGGCGCACCCAGGCTCAGGCCTGACCCCCGAACGCGAGTTCGTTCCCCGCTGGGGACAGACGAATGTTCGCGTCCCGGGTGGAGCCAGGCCCAGGCCTGACCCTCGAGCCGAGCCCGAACGCCGGTTCGTTCCCGCTGGGGACAAACGGATGTTCGCGGCCCGGGTGGAGCCCCATCACAGATGCTCGCGCCCGGGGCGTAAAAGCCCCTCGCGCTCGGCCTGCTCGACGAGCAGCAGGCGTTCTTCGCATTGATCGAGCCGCTGGGGGTGCAGCCCTCGATCTTGACGTCCAACCAAGCCCCGGTCGCTGGCAGAGCCGCGAGAGTCGGTTGAGCCACCGACTGTCACTCCATGCAGGTCCGCCCCGCCCAATGGCTCACCCCTCCAAGTCCACCCAGAGCCCGGTGCAGTATTGCACGAGAAGAACCGGCCTTCGAGGTGGCCAACACGTGGGCACCGACTTCTTCCTCGACTACGCTCATTCCGGCGCTGCCGCCAATGGCAGGGGTGCAACCTTGCCGGCTTGTTCAATCGATGACTCGTCGGGTTGACACGCCGCTGACCTCCAGTTGCCCGACTGACGTCACAACAACCCGCTAACCTGGCGCTGTGACGAGCAAACACATTCTTCTGGATACAGTGCTGGATGCTATGCTGGCCTGCCTATCCACGGCAATGGCTTCCTATCTCGCGTGGCAACTGGCCTACGAGGTCCTCGAGGGGTTCTATCCTCGCTGCGGTTGCGGTCCGATTCGCCATTTTCCTCAAGATTTCGACTTCTTGCTCGGCTTCTTCACCCTGATTCTGGCTCCAGGATTAACGACCACCAGCTAAAGCTGGTGGATTTGAGTAAACGACTCAAGTCGTT
>BTUM01000032.1:0-79372 GCA_045863235.1 Candidatus Xenobia bacterium
GTGGTGGCGGAGGTTCCCTCCGACACCACAGGGGGTTTGCGGCCGGACTTCTAGCCGGCAGGAATCTCCCACCAGGGCAAACGAAACCCGGCGGCTATGGCAGTGATTCGACCTTTTTCCGCAGTGCGGCCCCGTCCCGAGAACGTGGCGGCGGTGGCGGCCGTCCCCTATGACGTCGTGAGCCGCGAGGAGGCCGCCCAACTCGCGGCTGGCAACCCGCTCAGCTTTCTGCACGTGTCCCGTTCGGAGATCGACCTCGAGCCGGGAATTGATCCCTACTCGGATGCCGTCTACGCCAAAGCGCAGGAGAACTATGGCAAACTCCAGCAAATGGGCGTTTTGATCCGAGAGCAGGAGGATTCTCTCTACGTTTACCGACTGCGCTCGGGCCAGCACAGCCAGGTCGGCCTGGCGGCTACCTTCGCCGTGGACGAATACGACGGCGGCAAAATCCTCAAGCACGAGAAGACCCGCAAGGACAAGGAGGACGATCGCACCCGCCACATCCTCACCTTGCGGGCCCAGACCGGCCCGGTGCTGCTCACCTTCCGTCCCCTGCCCACCATCCGCGCGCTGTTCGAGGAGGCCGTGCAGGGCCAGCCGCTCTACGACCTGACGGCCAGCGACGGCATCCAGCACACCGTCTGGAGGGTCAGTCAGCCCGGGCTCTGGGTGCAGGCTTTTGGCGCCGTGCCCAGCCTCTATATCGCCGACGGCCATCACCGTGCGGCCGGGGCCAGTCGGGCTCGGGCCCGCCTGCGAGAAGAGAGCTCGAGCTGGAGCGGCCAGGAAGCGGCCAACTTTTTCCTGGCGGTGGCTTTTCCCACCGACCAGCTGCGAATCTTGCCCTATGACCGGGTGGTCAAAGACCTGAATGGTATGACCGCTCAACAGCTGCGGGAGAAGCTGCACCCTTTCGTTGGAGCTCGAGCCGTACCAGAGGGGCCCGGCCATTGCAGCATGTATCTCGAGGGCCAGTGGCTGGATGTGGATATGACCGCCTGGGCCACGGCTGCCGCCTCTCCGGTGGGACGACTGGACGTGGCTCTCTTGCAGGAGCACGTGCTGGCTCGCTACCTCGGCATTCAAGACCCGCGTACCGACAAGCGGATCGACTTCGTGGGCGGAACGGCCGGGGTGGAGGAGCTGGTGCGGCGAGTCGACTCAGGCCAGGCCGCGGTGGCCTTCTCGATGGCTCCCACCAGCCTCGATCAGTTGCTGGAGATCTCCGACGCGGGCGAGATCATGCCACCCAAGTCGACCTGGTTTGACCCCAAGTTGCGCGACGCCATCGTCATCCACGCCATTTGAAGAAGAGCTGAAGGTCTTGGGGACTCCCGAGGAGACAACATCTTCAGCCAATGAACTTCGCTGCGCCTGACGCTTCCAAGCTTTGCGGCCCGGGCAATGACGACGTTAGCCTGTGAGACTTCATCTGGCTCTGTCGGCGTTAGCTCTTGATCAAGGCCAGCACATAGCTTTCCAGCTGTCGCGCCGGCTCGCCAACGGGCTCAAGAAAGACCAGTCCCAGGTTGAAACGACCATCCTCTGTGGGGCGGCAGCGCACCACCTCGGCCGACAAGGTCAGGGGAGGTAAGGGCCCCAGGGGCCCGATGGTGGCCTCCAAACCCTGGCCCACCTCCCGGGCTTGCGCAGACTGCACCAGCGCTCCCCGCACGCCCAGGTTCAGCAGCCGGGCCTCGGCAGTATCCAGGCGGGCGGGCAGGCTGGAAGCCACACGCACGTGCAGGCGACGCTCGAAGATGGCCTGCTCGTCGAAACCGATGAGCTTCAGCACGCGCTGTACCCAGGACCGTTCGAGATTGCCCGGCTGGTCGAGGTAGGCCATGCCGGCCTCCTGGCCCTCGCTCCACTGCACCCTTCCCCGAACGGGAAAGGCGCCCACCAGGGGGGGGTCCAGTTGCACGAGCATGGAGGCGCCCGCCGGTGGGGGCTCGGAAAGGCTCAGCCGCAGCCCCCCTAATCCCATGTCCACGACGCTGGCATTCACGGCATGCTGCTCCCAGTGGCAGGTGACGGGGTACCGACAGACGATGCGAGTGAGGCGCCTCTTTTGGTGCAGGGTCAGCTCTTGCAGGCCCTGCGCCAGTATTTTGCGTTCTTCCCTGGCCACAGGCCGAGTTTCGCTACCTGAAGCCCCAGCCCTTGTTGAGCGTCATCCCCGAGAGCACCAGGGTGCCCCCCTTCTTCATGCGCGGATCGTCTCGCAGAGCGGCCCGCTCATCGATCGCAGGCGCCGTTGTCAGGGCTATGAACCTGGGGTTGCGGCCCAGATCGGCCTTCAGCCTGTCCAGAATAGCATTGCCCAGCACGGCGTGGCCTACATTGCTGGGATGCATGCCGTCATAGCTGAAGAAGCCGTTGAAACCACGTCCATCGGTCACTCCCGTGGGCACATTGGTGACCGTGGCTGGCTCGCCGCTGCCCTGCAACTCGATCCCCTGTTCTTTGGCCCGCATCAAGAGAGCATTGGCGTCCACCAGATGAAGGCGAGGATTGGCGGCTGCGGTCTGGCGCAACAGCTCGTTGTATTCCTCTGTGCGCTGGTGAATCTTCTCGATTTCATCAGGAGTGAGCACCTCGTCCTCGGTGAACAGACCTTCGGCCGAAGCTTCGTTGAGGCGGCTCTGGAGCATGTTTTCGCTGAAGATTTCGCCGTGCTGGACGAACTTGATCAGCATGTCTTTCAGACCCACCCGACTGCCGGGTGGGAACGTCGTGCGACCATCCTGGCCTTCCCCTCGAATGGTGTCGGGGATGACCCAGTTCTCCAACTTGCTGGTGACGTCCGTGCCATTGGGCAGCACCACCTTGTAGGGAAGAGGCCCCACTTTCTCACCCACGGTCATCAGGTACGGGATGACTGTGACATCGGGGATATTGAGCACGACGATCTCAGCCCGGGTCTCATTCAGAAGGCGGCCCAGCGATTTTTGCAGGGAGGTGCGAAAGCCCGGATTGACGGTCTCAGTCTCCTTGAGCGATGAACGGCCGGTGAAGGGATTCTTGACGTGGTAGGTCCACTTCTGATCATCGAGGGGGGTCAGGGTGCGGTCGTCGACCACCCCGCCGTTGACCGATTCGAGGGCATCGTTGTTGCCGCCCCAGAAGACAACGACGTCGGGATTCTGGGCGATCGCCTTGTCGATCATCGAGCGGCCGTGCTCGGCCGAGCGTTCTTCCTGCAGGATGCAGTGAACGTAAGGCGCCAGCATCATCAGAGCGCCCGACTGGGTGCGCTTGTCGGCCATGTCCTGCATCAAGTCGAGCACATTGTTGACGTCGCTGAAGTGGCGAAGCTCGAAATTGGGCACGGCCACGTTCTGGAGATCGGTATCATGGCCCTCGGTCATCTTACCCATGCCGCCGGCATAGTAGAGAGGCCAGAGCACCGGCTCGGGTGGCACGGCCCCCATGGCCAGCGCTGCCATGGGAACCGACATGGCCAGGCCCACCTGCAGGTAGCGCCAGACCGTGCCTACCAGTGAAATATTCTGGTCCTCGAAGATGCGTGGGGGAATGCCCCGCCCCGACATCAGGGGCTGCTTGAAGTCCAGGTTGGCAGCCCGAGCGATCTGGCTTGGATAGGAGTGCTCCTGTCGCTCGGCCACCAGAGTAGCGTCCTGAAAGCCAGCCGTCAGGCTGTCGCCCACCGCGACCAGCTTGAGTGGCGCTCTTTGCACAGGGGTTGGAACTGTGGCCTGACTGATTACCATCGCGGGCCCATGGTAGATGGGACCGCTGCAGGTTGTGTGGACGATTTGTTAACAGCCGACGGTCCGGACCCTGTGGATGCAGCATTCTCGCTTTGCATTTTTGCACAAGCGCTCGCGCGACGCCGGCGAACTGTCAAACGCGGCCGCTCGAGATTCACTTCCCGGCAAGAAAGACCCCCTCGATTCAACGCTCGATCAACGGAACAGGAACCCTCGGTCAGCGCGACTGCTGGATACTCTGGGTGAGCCAGGACAACAATTGGAGGACCACCCGATGATCGCCACCCTGAACCAGTCGCCCACCACCGCCCTGCAGAGACTGAGCCGGCCCACAGTGGCCAGCACTCTGCCTGAGCCCAGCTCGGACAAGGTGACCTTGAGCCCGGAATCGCAGGGCCTGTCAGGTCGGATGAGCGGCCTCAAGGCGACGGCTCTGGCTCTGGGGCTGGCCGCCACCCTGAGCCTTTCGGGATGCGCCACCACCTTCAGCGACGGCTTCAGCACAACCACCATCGGCGTCACCCCGGGTGGCGGCTCCTACATCTACACCACCCCTAACTACAACTACAACTACTACTCGCCCCGGTGCGGCTACAATTACGATTTCTGGGGCAACAGCTACTACGGCTGTTATTGACAGCTGTTGAGATAGATCGCCACGCACGGGCGCGGCATTCATTCAATGGTGCTAAGGTCTTGCCTTCCGGATTCCTGTCTGGCCGAGCCGCATGCGGTCTCGGCCTTCTTTCTTTTGAGCTTCCTGCGGAGGTGGTTGCTCGCCCCCGTTGAACTCGCGCTGGCAGTCGGTCGGGAGGAATGTGCATTGAAACGCTTGCTCCACATTGTTCTTGGTGCTTTGATTCTGGCCGGGTGCTCGGGAGACTTCGTGGCCCTCGGCCAGCTCGGCCCCCCGGTACCGGCCTCCTTCGCTGTTTTCGCCGAGTTTGCTCGGGACCACAACAAGCTGATGAAGAACGGTCTCAATCGTCGAGTTTACAATGTGGTCGAAGCCCAGTCCGGGACCGACATTCAGCTCGCCAGCGACGGTTCCATCACGCTCCAACCGGGCACCTACCGGTTGAGCGGGTTCTCGCTGGTCACCATGCAGGCCACCTTCGCCCCGCCTCAACCCCAGAACAACAGCAACTACCCCGGTTACTGCCTGGTCTACCCGGTAGCCTTCGAATCAGACATCCCCAACCTGTTGCCCAATGCCATCGTGATCGGAAGTCCCCAGACTGCCATGGACACCAGTCCCAGTCTCTTCGAGGCTGTCTACACGGTGACGGAGACGACCACCATTGCAGTCGGTCACCAATCGGGAGAGGACTTGCATGACGAGGTCTACCTATCGGTCTACGAGGTGGAGGGAATCCCGAGTGATTACCACGTTTTCTCCCGGATCTCCATTACCCGTCTGTAAAGGGTACCTCTCCAGCCCGTAGAACTCGCCGGCATGAGCTTTGAAGACCTGATCCGGCAGCGCATCCTGGTGATCGATGGGGCCATGGGCACCATGCTCCAACGCTACCAACTCGATGAGCAGGGTTTCCGGGGCCAGCGCTTCGCAGACTACCCGCACCCTCTCAAGGGCAATAGTGACGTTCTCAATTTGACCCAGCCCGGAATCGTGAAGGAGATCCATCGCCTCTACCTGGAGGCCGGCGCCGATCTGATCGAAACCAATACCTTCAACGCTCAAGCGATCTCGCAGGCCGACTACCACATGGAGGAGCTGGCCTACGAGATGAACCTCGAGGGGGCCCGCCTGGCCCGGGCTGCCTGCCAGGAGGTGGGCCGCGGACTCGTGTTGGGCTCCATCGGGCCCACCAATCGCACCACCTCTCTCTCGCCCGACGTCAACGACCCCGGTTTTCGGGCCGTCAACTTCGATCAGGTCTCCGAGGCCTACCTGACCCAGATGCGAGGGCTGATCGACGGAGGCGTCGATGCGCTCTTGTTCGAGACCGTCTTTGATACTTTGAACCTCAAAGCCGGACTGTTCGCCGTCCAGGAAGCCTTCCGCCAGAGCGGGCGGGTGGTGCCGGTCATGATCTCGGTGACCATTACCGACAAGAGCGGGCGCACCCTTTCGGGTCAGACGCTGGAGGCTTTTTGGGCCTCGGTGCGACATGCCCGACCGTTCTCGGTGGGCCTCAACTGCGCCCTGGGCGTCGGCGACATGCGCAGCTACATGGAAGAGCTGGCCCAGATGGCAGACTGCTACACCAGCTGCTATCCCAATGCCGGTCTGCCCAACGCCTTCGGCGGCTACGACGAAACCCCCGAGGAGATGGCCGCCGCGCTGGGTGAGTTCTGTCGCGAGGGCTGGCTCAACATGGTGGGGGGTTGCTGCGGTACCACCCCCGATCACATACGGGCTATCGCCGAGGCGGCCCGGGGGGTGGCACCGCGTACGCCGCCCCGGCCGACGCCGGTGCTTCGAGTCAGTGGGCTGGAGGCCTACCAGATCGATCGTTCCACCAATTTCACCATGGTCGGCGAGCGCACTAATATCACCGGTTCGCCCAAATTCGCCCAGTTGATCAAGGCCGGCGACCTGGAGGGCGCTCTGGTGGTGGCCCGCCAACAGGTCGAGAACGGAGCCAACCTGCTCGACATCAACATGGACGAAGGGTTGATCGACAGCCAGGCAACCATGGTGCGTTTTCTCAACCTTCTCAGCGCCGACCCGGACATCGCGCGGGTGCCCATCATGCTCGATTCGAGCCGCTGGGAAGTGCTGGAGGCCGGGCTCAAGTGTCTGCAGGGCAAGAGCGTGGTCAACTCGATCAGCCTCAAGGACGGCGAGGACGAATTCCGCCGCAGGGCGGAACTCTTGTTGCGCTACGGGGCGGCGGCCGTGGTCATGGCCTTCGACGAGACCGGCCAGGCGGACACGCACGATCGCAAGCTGGCTGTTTGCACCCGCGCTTACCGGATCCTGACCGAGGAGGTTGGCTTTCCGCCTGAGGATATCGTCTTCGATCCCAACGTGCTGACCGTGGCCACCGGCATCGAGGAACACAACGAGTATGGGCGAGCTTACATCGAGGCCGTGCGCAGCATCAAGAAGGCCCTGCCCCATGCCAAGACGGTGGGTGGCATCTCCAACGTCTCGTTTAGCTTCCGGGGCAACAACACGGTGCGTGAGGCCATGCACTCGGCCTTCCTGTATCAGGCCATCGGGGCCGGGCTCGATCTGGGCATCGTCAACGCCGGCATGCTCACTGTCTATGAGGAAATTCCCCCCGAACTCAAGGAGCGGGTCGAGGACGTGCTTCTCAACCGTCGTCCCGACGCCACCGAAAGGCTGGTGGAGCTGGCCGATAGCCTCAAGGGGGACGTCAAGAAGAGCGAGAAACAGGCCGCCGAGTGGCGCTCGCTCACCGTGGAGGAGCGCCTCAGCCATGCCCTGGTGCACGGCGTGGTGGACCACATCGACGCCGACGTCGAGGAGGCCCGGGGCAAGTATCCTACCGCATTGAGCATCATCGAAGGACCCTTGATGGATGGTATGAACGTCGTTGGGGAGCTGTTCGGTGCCGGCAAGATGTTCTTGCCCCAGGTGGTCAAGAGCGCCCGGGTGATGAAGAAGGCGGTAGCCTATCTTCTTCCCTTCATGGATGCCGACAAGGCAGCCTCCGCCAAGGCGACCGTGCTCATGGCGACGGTGAAGGGCGACGTGCACGACATTGGCAAGAACATCGTCGGGGTGGTGCTCGGCTGCAACGGCTACAAGGTGATCGACCTGGGCGTGATGGTGCCGGCCAACAATATTCTCGCCGCTGCGCGCGAGCATAAAGCTGACATCATCGGCCTCTCGGGTCTGATCACGCCATCGCTCGACGAGATGGTGCACGTCGCCCGCGAGATGCAGCGCGAAGGCTTCAAGTTGCCCCTCCTCATCGGGGGAGCCACCACCTCGCGCATGCACACGGCCGTCAAGATCGACCCGGTGTATCCCCACCCGGTCGTGCACGTGTTGGACGCCTCTCGAGCAGTTGGGGTTCTGCAACGGCTGCTCGACGACCGCACCGCCTTCCTGGCCGAGGTCGAGAAGGACTACACCGAGCTGCGGCAGCGTCATGAAGGCCAGCGCTCGGCCCAGAGCTTTCTTAGCCTTCAGCAGGCTCGCCAGAATCGGCCTCAGTTCATCTGGAACGGCAGCGGACCGGAGCGCCCTCGCTTCACCGGGGTGCGCGAGATCAGCTTCCCGCTGGCCGAACTGGTCGAGTACATCGACTGGACGCCCTTCTTCACGACCTGGGAGTTGCGCGGGGTCTACCCCAAGATTCTCGAGCAGCCCCAGGCCCGCGAGCTCTATGACGATGCTCGCAAGCTGCTCGACACCATGGTTCGCGAGCAGGTGCTCAAGCCGCGCGGCGTCTACGGCTTCTTCCCGGCTCAGAGCCAGGGCGACGACATCGTGCTGTTGGAGCCCGAAGCGGTGCTGCCCACGCTGCGAGAGCAGCGCCAGAAGGGCAACCAGGCCCCGAACTATGCCCTGGCCGACTTCGTGGCCCCGGCCGAGTCGGGCCAAACCGACTATCTGGGCGCCTTCGCGGTTTCGGTCGGGGAGGGGTTGGACGCGTTCGTGCGCCGCTTCGAAGCTGACCACGACGACTACCACGCCATCATGGCTCGAGCCCTGGCCGACCGGCTGGCCGAGGCTTTCGCCGAGCGTCTCCACCTTGAGGCTCGGCGGGACTGGGGTTACGGCCAACAGGAGCAATTCGAGCTGGACGACCTGCTCAAAGAGCGTTATCGGGGCATCCGTCCGGCTCCCGGCTACCCCGCCTGCCCCGACCACACTGCCAAGCGTCTGCTCTGGCAGTTGCTCGGGGTGGAGCAGCGTGCTGGCATCCAGCTGACCGAGAGCCTGGCCATGCTGCCGGCCAGCTCGGTGTCGGGCTGGCTCTTCTCTCACCCCGAGGCTCGCTACTTTGCGGTGGGCAAGCTGGCTCGCGATCAGGTGGAAGACTATGCCCGCCGTCAGGGGTTGAGCGTGAGCGAGGTGGAGCGCTGGCTGGCCAACAACCTCAGCTACGATCCGGCCTGACGGAACAGGTTCACCCCGCCTGGCGACGAACCCGGCATCTCAGCCACGAAGCGGAGGTTCCCCATGAAGAAGCGTCTGATCGCCCTGGCCGCGGCCGTCACTTTGAGCGCTCCGGTGCTTGCCTGCTGCGCTATCCCCATCGGTCCCCCCATCGACTCCAACCAGATGCGACTCGACGAGCAGCGGGCTTTCATATTTCGTCAGGGGACCAAGGAGCACCTGATCCTCTCGGTTCAGTATGACGGCGCCACTGAGGAGTTCGCCTGGGTCATCCCGGTCGAGTCCCGCCCCAAGGTGGACGTGCTCAATGGGGCTCCCTTCACCGAGCTGCGCAAGATGACCGTGGTGGCCGAGCCAATGCGGAGTATGGACAAAGGGGCCCCGGGCGGCGCCGCTCCTGAGACCGCCGGAGTCCAGGTGCTCGAGCGCAAGGTGGCCGGCCCCTATGAGCTGGTGGTGCTGAAAGCCACCAGCGGTGGCAACCTCTACGACTGGTTGCGCAGCAACAAGTTCCAGCTCACCAAGAACATGAAAGGGGCCCTGGATCACTACGTCAGTCGCGATTTTGTGTTCGTGGCCGCTCGCATGCGGCCGGGCACGAAAGGCAAGCAAGAGCTGGCTCAGCGTCTGAAGCAAGGCAATATCGCGCCCATTCACCTGATCTATGACGCCAAGAGCCTCAGCTACCCGTTGCGGGTGACCGCGGGCAACCCGGGCTACTCCAAGCTCGAGTTCTACGTGCTCGACAGCAAGCCCGACGACTACTCATCGCTCGGACTCACTGCCCAGACCTTCAAGCTGACTCCCGAGGGCAAGGATGGCTTCTCGGTCAGCGGTCCACCCGGAGCCGTGAATCCGACCGACTCATTTCCCACGATTCGCAAGCTCATTCCCCGCGGGGGAACTCTGACCAAATACACCGGCAATCTCGGAGACCACCAGCGTCAGAAGGATCTTGTCTTCGACTAAAGTGCTCGCACTTTGGTCTTGCGATTGCACCTCATCTACCGGAGATTTTGGTCGAAGAACTCGATCATCCAGCCAGCCACCTCTTGATGCACGACCAGGCGGTCGACCCCCGGTGGGTCGACCGCGATTTCGGCCAGCGCCGGGTCGGCCCGAAGAGCCTCTGAACGCACCAGGTCGAGAAAGACGTAGTGCCCTGCCCCCTCGACGACACGCAGTTGGCAATCGGGGACGTGGCCTGCAAAATACTCTCCGTTGCTGCGCGGCACCAGCATTTCATCTCGTGTTCCCAGGACGATCTCCATCGGGACCCCGACCTGTTCGAGGCTCTCGGCGTCGAAGGCCCAGCCCAGCGAGGGGGCCAGCAGAAAGAAGGCCTTCAGGCGTGGATCGCGGTAGGAGCGGGCGGCCTGCTCGAAGTCGGTGCTGGCCATCAGCTGGTTGTACTGCACAGACCCAACCGGAAAGAACTCTTCCTGGGGTGCGTAATCGGCTCCGGGGTTGGCCGTTCGTCGATAGGTGGTGGCCAGCCCGCCGGCCAGCCAGATGCCAGTGCCGCCACCCAGCGAGTAGCCAACCATTCCGACCCGTTGCTCATCCAGATGTTGACCGAGGGGCGAGTCCAGCAAACCTGTGAGCGCGGCGCTGATGTCGCGGGCTCGTTCCCAGTGATTCATGTGCAAATGCTGCCGGTTGGGGTCGTCATGAGTCGGGCCGGCTACCACATAGCCACGGGCAACCAGAGCCTGAGCGATCCAGCTCAAATTGGCAGGCTGGCCGTGGAATCCGTGCGAGAGCATCACCAGGGGCAACTGGTCTCCCTGAATGGCAACATCACGGGCTTCTGGCGAGGTGATGAAGGGACCATCTTGTTCGGTGCCGGCCGTACCCGGCGCAACTGGATACCACACATCCACCAGGAGAGTCTTGTTGCGGGCCTCATCGCGCACCTCGAGCCTGGCTCGCCCCAGCACCGGATCGGCTAGCAGGGGCGCCGCCAGGCACAAGAGCAGGAGGACCGAGAAAATGAGCCTCACAGGCTCTGGAGCAGCTGAGCGGTTGGCAGAGCCGAGGCCAGCACGATGAATCCGACCACTACGCCCATGACCAACAAGATGAGCGGCTCGAGCATCGAGGCCAGATCCATCAGGGCCATCTGCACATCCTCCTCGTAGACCGTGGCTACCCGGCGGATCATTTCCGAGAGCTGGGCAGACTCCTCACCCACGGCGATCATCTGGATGGCTCCGCGGGGGAAAACGTGATGAGCGGCCAGGCAGTCGGCCGCCGAATCGCCTTCGATCAGAAGGCCTCGAGCCATCTTCAGCCGATGGGCGATCTCAGCATTACCCGCCACGTGCTCGCACTTTTCCAGGCAGTTGGTGAATGGAATGCCCGCGTCCAGCAGGCTGGCCATGGAAAAGAGCAGGCGGGCCGTGATGATTCTCTCGATCAGCAGGCCAAAGTAGGGCAGCCCCAGCAGAGCGCGGTCGATGGCTCGCTTGCGGCGAGGATTGCCAAAGAAGTGCCTCCAGAAGGGCCAGCTGAGCCAGAGTAAGGGAATGAACAAGCCAAGAGTCGTCAGCAGCACGGGGTTACGCCCGGCATCCGACAGCCAGAGCAGCATTCGGGTCGGCCAGGGCAGTTGCACCCCGAGCTGGTTGAACATGGGCACGAACATGGGCAGCACGACCCAGATGAACACCGCGATGCAGATGAGCGAGACCACCATCACGACCGCCGGGTAGGTGATGGCCGCCAGCACTTTCTGACGTAACTTCTGGTTGCGCTCGCACAACTCGGCCAGCTTGGAGAGAATGGCCACCAGCATGCCGGTGGTCTCACCGGCAGCGATCAGTCCGGTATAGACCTCGGGGAACACGGTGGGATGCTGTCGCATGGCCGCCGACAGGGTGGAGCCCTGGCTTACCTTGCCGGCAACTTCCGAGATCACCTCGCCCAGACCGCTCTCGGTGTGGCTTTCGGCGTAGAAGTGAAGGGCCTGGTGCAGTTGCAGTCCGGCGCTCACCATGGCCGAGAACTGCCGGGTGAAGATGACCACGTCTTCGGGCTCCACTCGCGCCGAGCGATCGACCAGGCGCCGAAGTCGCTTTTTCAGGTCGGTTCCAAATCCGTCCGGCCGCCTGGGAGCCAGGGCAGCGGTCCGGCGGGGGGCTCCCAGTGGAGCGGCAGCAGCGGCCACGGGCTTGTAAGTTTGGGGAACGACCGGGATGGTCGGGATGCTCGTCTCGGGTCGCGCTCGCACCGGATCGTTCTCTCCGTCGCGAGTGGACTCCACCTTTGGTTTCGGGGCCCGCTCGAGCGCCAGGCGGGAGGCTTCCTCCCGACGGTTGGGTCCGGTTGTGGGAACTTCCATCCGCATCGTTCTGCTCATGGGCATCTCGCGACGCTCCAGGCGCAACGGCTTGGAGTCTGGCTCAGCCGGTACAGCAGTGGCGGCCTGGCTCGACTCGCTGACGGCCCGCTCGAGAGCCAGCCGGGGAGCACTTTCAGGCTGATCGCGAGACGGTTCCGATGGGACTGGCTGCTCGACGGCCCAGGGAGGCAGGATGGGCGGCTCCGATGGGACAGGCTGCAGAGCCCAGGGAGGCTGTATGGGTGGCTCTGAGAGGGGAGGCTGTATAGACGGCTCCGAGGGGGCTGGTCGCTGAGTCGCCCGGAGTAGAGGTGGCTCCGAGGGGGAAGGCTGCTGAGCCGCCCAGGGAGGCTGAATGGGCGGCTCCGAGGCCGGGGCCAGGGCGGATGCTTGCGCGGGTGCCTGCCAGGTCGGAGTTTCCATCGTGCCAAACGGGGCAGGTTCGGGAGCTCCCAGCAGCTCCTCCCCGGGAACCCCCAGGCCCGCCGGGTCGAAGCGCGGAGGCGGGGCGCCTTCCTCCACGGGAGCTCCCATGAGCGAACTGACCGCAGGCTTCTCCTCGCGCAGGGCATCCTTGAGCAGCCGTCGCGCCAAAGCAAAGGGGTCGGATTGCTCCTCGCGGGCCGCCTCGTCGAGCAACTGGCGGGCCAGATGAGCGGGATCCGTCTTCTCACCCGCCTGCAGCAACTGGCGGGCCAGGTCGGCGGGATCGGGGGCTCCTGATCGGGCCGATTCGATTGGAAGTGCGGGCATGTCGGCCAGGCGCTTCGGCTGGACCTCGGCGGCCGGCACCGCCGGGCCTTGCTCCGCCTGAGGCACGGCCGGCTGCTCGGGCGCAGCGGTATCGACCAGCGGCAGGGCAGGCAACTCGGGCACAGCGGCAGCCTCGACGTAGGGCAGGGCAGGAAGTTCGGGCTCAGTAGCAGCCTCGACCAGCAGGGGAAGCTCGGGCATCGTGGCAGTCTCGACCGTCGGCAAGACGGGAACTTCCAGCTGAGTCGTGGTTGCTTCCATCAGCGGCAGGGTTGGAACCCCGGGTGGAGTCGCTGCCGCTTCCAACGGCAGCTCGGGCACCGTCTCAGCCTCGAGCAGGGGCGCTGCTGCGACTTCAGGCGCGGTACCCGGATCGACCAGCGACAAGGTCGGAACGTCAGGCGTGACAGGAGCGGTGGAGGAGATTTCCGGCACATTGGCGGCATCTGGCTGGCTCTGCAGAGCGGGGGAGGCGGCGTCGGTTCCACTCGCGGGCATCTCCGGCTGCCGAGGCGTCAACAGGGGCAGGATCGGGATCTCCGGCTCCGAGGCCTGCGATTCGGCTGAGCGGCGAGCAGCCAGCTCACGATCGCGCTCCTCTACCCCCACCAACTGGCTGGCGACTGCCAGCCGATCTTCGCCCTGACCTCCCTCGTCCTGGCGGACCGAGTCGATCAGTCGCATGGCCAGATCCAGGGGATTATCCTCGGGGGATCTGGAGGTGTCCTCCTCCTCGCGGGCCGCGTAGAGTAGTTGCATGGCCAGCTCGAGCGGACTGAGCTCGGCTCCTGGAGCTGGCAGCACGGGCAAGGGGCCCAGCTCCACATCCTCAAGCTCCTCGGCTCGAGCCATGTCAATCAGACGGCGTGCCAGGGCCAGGGGGTCCGCTTCCTGCGAGGGACCTTCAGGGCCCGAGTTGGAGGGCGGGAAGCCGTCCAAGCGCTACTCTCCATTCTGTACAATTGAGCCAGGAGCCCGGCCGCAATTCCCTCTTGGACGCGGAGGGGACCTCCACGTCCACAGGATATTCAATCATTTCCTTTGCGGCCGCGCCTCTAGAGGGCATTTTCCACCCTCTTCTTCAGTTTAGCACGTTCCTCTCAGGAACCCTGCCTCAAAAACCTCTCGATGGAGCGGCAGGCTCGGAAGGTTAACGCTGCCAGAGTCAGGGTGGGCGGGCAGGCTCCGCTGGTGGGAAAAACGGCCGTGCTCACGATCCATAAATTGGAATGCTCGTGGCAGCGAAGCTGGGAATCCACCACCGAACGGCCCGGTTCGCTGCCCATGCGGCAGGTGCCGAGGATGTGGGCCGGATCGGTGCTCTCCTCGACGTGGTGGACCATGGTGGCCCCCCAGCGATCAAGCAGCCTGGCGTGCACCAGCACCGCCTCATCCATCCCTTCTCGGGTGTAGGCCCCCACGCGGTAATGAATGCGCGGCCTGGGAACTCCATGGACGTCGACCAGTTCTCCCAGCGTCACCCGGTTGTCCGGGTCGGGCAACTGCTCGCAGTTGGAGACCAGCAGCACCTGACGACTGGCGTGGTCGCGCAGGGCCTGCTGCAGGGCTTTGCCTCGCAATCCCTCCTCCAACAATCGCTCGGCCCTTCGGGTGGGTGGCTCGGGCCAGCCATCGTTGCCGATGGAGGTCAGAAAGCCCGCTCGATGGGAGCGAAAGGGGCCGTCTCGGAAAGCGGTGATGCCGGAAACCACCTGGGGCGAGCGGAAGGGGTAGACCGGCTCGGGCGCCAGAGCCCAGCTGATCTGCCCCAGGCTGCCCATCAGGTTGCGCCCAACCTGCCCCGAGCCCCGGGCCAACCCCGAGGTCAAAAGCAGACGGGGCGTCTCGATGGCGTGGGCGGCCAGGACGAAGACTCGGGCCTGCACTTGAACGCCGGGAGCCGTCCGGGCCCTGTGAACGCGGCCCTCGGCATCGCTCTCCAGGGCTACCACCTGGTGGTGGGTCAGAACCCTTGCGCCGGCCCGCTCAGCCAGCTCCAGGTGTACGGTGGCATCATACTTGGCACCGTTGGGGCAGATAGGCACGCAGGTGGCGCTGGCGCAACACTCGGGCCTTCCTTCATAGGGCTGGCTGTTGCGTGCCGCCGGCAGCACCTCGATGGGGTAACGCTCCACCTGCGCGAGCTTGCGCTCGAGATAGGTGGCCGGCAGACCAGGCAAGGGATAGGGACTCGAGCGGGGCGAGCCGCAGTCGCCCTGGCCGGCCACCCCCAGAGCCCGCTCGGCACGGCAGTAATCTTCCTCCAGCTCTGCATAGCCAAAGGGCCAGTCCACCCCAACCCCGTAACGCGAGCGCAGCTCGAAGTCGGCCGGCAGCAGGCGCATGGCCGTGCCAAGCCAGTGCCAGGTGGTCCCGCCGAGCAGTCGCAGGTAGGTGCCTGTGAAGAGGTCCGGGCCTGCCTGCAGGTAGTGACGATTGAACTGGCCCACCACGGCGACCGGCTCGACGGGATAAGGAGCGTCCAGACCCCCGTGGGGCGCTCGGCGAAACCGTTCCACCGCCTGGCGTCGATTGATGGGAGGCCCACCCTCGAGCACCAGCACTCTCAGGCCATGGGCCGCCAGTTGCCAGGCGACCAGCGCTCCGGCAACCCCCGATCCCACCACGGCAACGTCAGCCTCAAGCACCGGGAGCATCTTCCCAGCGGGGACGCCTGGGCGGGCAGAAGGTGGGCTCGACGCTCCACTCCAGGACCTTCCAGGTGATGTGAGGGTACCAGGCCCGGTAGAGGCTGAGCTCGTCGCTCACTCCGCTACGCCAGATGGACTCGGCCACCGGCCAATCGAGCCAGGACTCAGGCACCTCCAGCACTCGGGCCGAGTGTCGTCGAAAGGCAGCCAGACCGCTCTGGGCCAGCAGGGGAGGGGAGAGGGCCAGGCCCAACAGTCCGCTCAGGAAATCCCGTCGTCGCACGGCAGCCAGCTTCGAGTCGGGAGAGGAGTTTCCCGGCCGCTCACAAAGATGCGCCCCGCCGCCTGAGGAAGTGTCCCTGGTTGAGCATTCAGCAGTCCGCGAGGGAGTTAAGATGTATCGCATCGCCGTGATTCCGGGGGATGGAATCGGACCCGAAGTCGTCGAGCAGGGTTTGAGGGTGCTCGAGAGCGCCTCGCGTCAGTTTGGATTCGAAGTCAGCCTGCACCGCTATCCCTTCGGGGCCGACCACTACCTGGCCACGGGCGAGCTGTTGCCTGACCAGAACCTGCAGGAGGTCCGCAACCTGGATGCGGTCTACCTGGGAGCCATCGGCGATCCGCGGGTGGAGCGGGGCGTGCTCGAGCGCGGCATCATCGGTCGTCTGCGCTGGGATCTGGACATGTACGTCAATTTGCGCCCGATCCGTCTCTATTCCGAGCTGGTCTGCCCGCTCAAGGGCAAGCAGCCGCGGGACGTGGACATGGTGGTCGTGCGCGAGAACACCGAAGACGCCTATCTCGGGATGGGGGGCTTCTTCAAAAAGGGCACCCCTGACGAGGTGGCCACTTGCGAGTGCATCTACACGCGGCGCGGCACCGAGCGGGTGATCCGCTATGCCTTCGAGCTGGCTCGCACTCGCCCGCGCAAGCACCTGACTCTGGTGGACAAGGCCAACGCCGTGGTGGCACACGACCTGTGGCGCCGTACCTTCGAAGAGGTGGCCCGCGATTTCCCGGACGTGACCACGGCCACTGCTTACGTGGATGCTTGCGCCATGTGGATGATCAAGAATCCCGAGTGGCTGGACGTGGTGGTGACCACCAACATGTTCGGAGACATTCTCACCGATCTGGGTGCGATGATCCAGGGCGGGCTGGGCCTGGCCGCCTCGGCCAACCTCCACCCCGGCCAGGTGAGCCTGTTCGAGCCCATCCACGGCTCAGCCCCGCGCTACGCGGGACAGGGCAAGGCCAATCCCCTGGCGGCCATCCTGGCCGTGTCCATGATGCTCGACTACCTGGGCGAGAAGAAGGCCGCTCAGAGCATCGAGGGGGCCGTGGAGAAACTCTTCGCCGAGGGAATTCTGACCGATCTTTCCACCTCCAGCGGCCGTTCCACGGGAGAATACGGTGAGCTGGTGCTGGGCAAAATGAACGAGACTGCTTCGGTGGGAGGTTAGGTCCTCCAGATTTTAAGGGAGCAAGGATAGATGGCAACAGCAACCGCAAATCAAGTCAAGACGCTCGCCGTGGTGGGCAGCGGCACGATGGGATCGGGAATCGCACAGATCGCCGCCTCGGCTGGCTTCAAGGTGATCATGAACGACGTCGAGACCAGCTTTCTCGAGCGCGCCGTGAAGACGATCCAGGGCAGCCTGGAGAAGTTCGTGCAGAAGGGGAAGCTGAGTGAGGAGGATCTGAAGGCCACACTTGACCGCCTCACCCACAGCGTCGAGCTCGATCAGGTGGCTCAGGCCGATCTGGTGATCGAGGCCGTGACGGAGAGGATCGAGGTCAAGAACGAGCTTTTCGCTCGCCTGGACGCCCTCTGTCCCGCTCACACCTTGCTGGCCACGAACACCTCCTCGCTTTCGGTCACCGAGATGGCTCGGGCCACCAATCGGCCCGACCGGGTAGTGGGGATGCACTTTTTCAATCCCCCGGCCCTGATGAAGCTGGTCGAGGTGGTGCGCACTCCGCTGACCTCCGAGGAGTCCTTCAAGACGGCCTGGGAGGTCGCTTTGAAGTTGGGCAAGTCGCCCGTCGAAGCGCGCGACACCCCGGGCTTCCTCTTCAATCGCCTCATCATTCCCTACCTGAACGAGGCCATGTGGGCTCTGTATGAGGGAGTGGGGAGCGTGGAAGACCTGGACGCGGCCATGAAGCTGGGCGGCAACATGCCCATCGGTCCCCTGTCACTGCTCGACCTGATCGGGATCGACGTGCAACTGCACGCCTGCGAGGGGCTGCTGGCCGAGCTGGGCAATCCCAAATTCGAGCCGTGCCCTTTGAATCGGGCCATGGTGAGGGCCGGTTACCTGGGACGCAAAGCCGGCAGAGGCTTTTATGACTACTCCAGCGACCCGCCCCGTGGGATCGACCTGTCGGTTTTCCGCCGTTGAGCCCAGTTCTATAGCGAAGGAGACGATTACAAGCGATGCGTGGCGTGGATATGAAGTACAAGACCCTGATCCTGTGTTACCAGGATCACCTGGCGGTCATGAGTGTCAACCGACCCGACAAGCTCAATGCTCTCAACAACCAGGTGCTCGATGAGATGGAGCAGGCTCTGGATGAGATCGAAGCCAATCCCCAGTGGCGCGTCTTGCTCATTTCGGGCGGCGGCGACAAGGCCTTCGTGGCCGGCGCCGACATCGGCGAGCTGAAGGATCTCAACTCGCGCTCGGGCAAAAAGGCGGCCGAGAAAGGCCAGAAGCTTTTCCGTCGTCTGGAGAAGTCGCATCTGTTCACGATTGCGGCCATCAACGGCTATGCGCTGGGCGGCGGGCTGGAGCTGGCTCTCGCCTGCGACGTGCGGGTGGCCGCTGACCACGCCGTGCTGGGTTTGCCCGAGGTGACACTGGGCATCATTCCGGGTTATGGCGGAACCCAGCGCCTCCCCCGGCTGATCGGTCGCGGCCACGCGATGATGATGCTGGCCACTGGCACCAAGATCCAGGCTGCCCAGGCCGTCCAGATCGGGCTGATCAACCTGGCGGTTCCTCGTGACCAACTGCTCCAGGTTTGCCAGAGCATCGCCACCGAGGTCTCCAAGAACGGACCGCTGGCTGTGGCCGCAGCCAAGCGTGCCCTGGACCAGGGGCTCGACACCAGCCTGGATGAAGGGTTGGCCATCGAGGCCAAGGAGTTTGGAAAACTATGCTCCAGCGCCGATCGAACCGAGGGCATGACGGCTTTTCTAGAAAAGCGTCCCCCCGCATTCACTGGACGCTGAAAAGGAGAAGGACAAAATGGCTCTGTTGGACATCGTGATCGCCGGGGGAGCCCGGACCGCATTCGGCAAGTTTGGAGGCTCCTTCCGCGATCTGTCGGCCGCCGATCTGGCCCTGGCAGCCAGTCTCGAGGCGCTCAAGCGCAGCCAGGTGCGCGCCGAGGACATCGATCACGTCGTCTTTGGGAACGTGATTCAGTCCAGCGGCGACGCTGCGTACCTGGCCCGCCACGTGGGCCTGCGCGCGGGGGTGCCGATTCCGGTGCCAGCGATGGTGGTCAACCGCCTGTGCGCTTCCGGCTTCCAGGCCATCGTGACCGGTGCCCAGGAGATCCTGTGCGGCGACGCCGAGGAGGTGCTCGTCGGTGGGGTGGAGTCCATGAGCCAGGCGCCCCACGTCGTGCGGGGCGCCCGCTGGGGAATCCCCCTGGGCCAGAGCAGCATGGGAGATGCTCTCTGGGACGCCCTGACCGATACCTATTGCGGCTGCAGCATGTCCAACACGGCCGAGAACCTGGCTTCGCAGTACGGGATCACCCGTGAGGAGACGGATGAGTTCGCTCTACGCAGCCAGAAACTGGCCGCCGAGGCGCAGAGCTCAGGGCGGCTGCAAGAAGAGATCGTGGGGGTGGAGGTGCGCGGCAAGAAAGGCAGCGTGACCGTCGACAAGGATGAGGGGATTCGTGGTGACAGCACCCTGGAAGGTCTTGCCAGGCTCAAGCCGGCCTTTCGGGCCGACGGCGTGGTCACTGCCGGAAACGCTTCGGGTATCAATGACGGTGCCGCCGCCCTGGTCTTGACCAGTGCCGAGTCAGCGAAGAAGCGTGAGATCAAGCCGCTGGGACGATTGCTGGGCTGGTCGGTCAAGGGCGTGATTCCCGATCTGATGGGAATCGGGCCAGCGCCCGCCGTACGCGATCTCTTGCAGAAGACGGGCAAGTCGCTGCACGAAATCGATCTGATCGAGGTGAACGAGGCTTTTGCCTGCCAGTATCTGGCCGTTGAGCGCGAGCTCGGGCTGCCCCGCGAAAAGGTCAACGTGAATGGCGGAGCGGTGGCCATCGGCCATCCGTTGGGGGCGTCCGGGGCCCGTCTCACCCTGACGCTTCTGTACGAGCTACGCCGCCGGGGAGGCAAGCTGGGCATCGCCACCGCCTGCGTGGGCGGTGGGCAGGGGATGGCCCTGCTGGTCGAGTCGATCCAGTAGCTTGCTGAGCGTCTCCCAGGCGCTGGAGCGCATCCTGTCTCAGGTGGTGCCGCTCGAGCCGCGCTCGCACCCTCTGAGCCAGTCCCTGGGTCTGGTGCTGGCCCAGGAGGTGGTCAGCCGGGAGGCCCATCCCCCGTTTGACAACTCGGCCGTGGATGGCTTCGCCGTGCGTTCTGCCGAGGTCGCCGCGGGAACCTGGCTCGAGCTCGTCGGCTCGATTCCGGCCGGCTCGGTGCCCGATTTCGAGCTCGGTCCAGGCCAGGCAGCTGCCATTATGACCGGGGCCATGCTGTGCCCAGGGGCCGACGCCTGCGCCATGGTCGAGGACTCCGAGCGGCAAGGCGGAAGCGTTCGCTTCACGCGGAGCGTGCGACCGGGGGAGAATGTGCGCCGGCGGGGCGAGCACCTCCAGCCCGGCCAGGTCGTCTTGAGGCCAGGTCACCGCTTGCGTCCGGCTGATCTGGGCCTGGCGGCCTCCCTGGGCTATCCTGAGCTGTTGGGCTTTCCCCGGGCTCGAGTGGCCATCGTGTCCACCGGGAGCGAGCTGGTACCCCCGGGTCAGCCCCTGGGACCGGGCCAGATCCGAGACAGCAACTCTTATGCCCTCGAGGCGCAGGTGCGAGCCTGCGGGGGAGAGCCGGTGCGCCTGGGTCCGGTGGCCGACGACCGGGACGCCCTCGAGCGCACCCTGCGTCAGGCTCTCGGGCAGGCGGATGTGCTGGTCACCTCGGCCGGGGTTTCGGTGGGGGAGCACGACCACGTTCGCGACCTGATCGCCCAGCTGGGCGGAGAGTTGAGCTTCTGGCGGATCAAGATGCGCCCGGGAAAGCCCCTGGCCTTCGGGCTGGCCGGCTCCACTCCCATGTTCGGCCTGCCCGGCAATCCGGTGTCTTCCATGGTGACCTTCGAGCTGTTCGTGCGGCCTGCCCTGGAGCTGATGATGGGGCGCTCTCCTCAGGAGGGCCGCAAACAGACTGCGCGCCTGGCTCACGAGGTCACCAAGAAGCCTGGTCTGACAACTTTCCTTCGTTGCCGGCTGGAATCGACCGGGGCCGCTTTCCTGGCCACGGCCACGGGCGATCAGGGCTCGCATATCTTGCGCTCGATGGTCGAGGCCGATGCTCTGGCGGTGTTACCCGAGGAGCTCGAGCGGCTGGAGGCCGGTCACGAGGTTGAGGTGCTCCCCCTTCATTCGTGAGGCAGGGCCAGCAAAGTTGCTGTTCTCGGCCCGACCTCCGGGGAGGACGACTCGCTTGGAGTCAGGGATCAGTCGTCCCTTTTCCACCGCTCGGCTTCCAGGCCAGTGCCTTCCGTGGTGTTGGTGCTCGCGCCGACGTGGGCGCCAAAGGTCTCCCGATAGAAGGTGCCAGTGATGTGAGCCTGGACCAGCATTCCGTAAGTGCACAGAACTCCCCCGAAGAAGAGGCCCAGGATGCCGATCAGGGGGAGGTTGCTGAGAATATTCAGCGGGATGGAGCACACCGTTCCGATGGCCATGTTGACCAGTACCACGACCGCGTAAGGCTGGAGGTTGGACGTGATCTTCTCGAAGATGTTTCCGACCGCAAAGCCAGAGCCGAGCTCGTCAGTGGTGGCATAGTTGAGGATGGCCATGGGCAAGATGAAATAGATCGCCAGTCCGACCAGGCCTGCAAGAATCGACCCCAGAATGAACCAGATGCCGACGCTGGAGGAGCCATCGGCGGCCCGTGTACCCAGGAGAGAGATGAGCGACCCGCCGATCGTAAACACGGTGATCAGGAACGGAATCGCGTAATAGCCGATGAAGATGATCAGGGCCATCAGACCGAAGCGGAAGTGATCGGCGATCAGCTCCCATTCGGGCAACTCGTCTTCCTCGCCCTTGATGACTTTGCGCAGGGCTGAGATGCCATAGCCGCCCAGGACAACAAATGGGATGGCCAGCAAGAGAATGCCGGGGAAGAAACACGCTCCCCCAAGTGCAAGCTTTTTCTTCGCGTCCGGGTCGTTGAGCGGATACCGGAACGAGGTTGCAAGGTCGAGGGCCACGTCCACTCCTCTCGGGAGCCAGAACACTCCCGTTCTTCAAGGGATAGGAACACCAGTTTACCGTTTTGTTAGGTTCGGGCTGGCAGGGGTCGATCCTGCTGCGAAGGGAAGCCCCCCGCCGGGTCGAAGCACTCCAGGACCGCATGCTGTGTAGCCCGGGGGGCTCACGGTTTCGGCTGAAAATGGTTCAAGAGGAGGTCCGCTATGCCCGGACCGTGGGAATGGGTCTTGATCTTTTTTATCGCGCTCTTGCTGCTAGGGCCGGGAATTTTCATGCGAGCCGGTGGCTCGCTCGGCTCTGGTGTGGGCGCCTTCAAGCGAGCCCTGAAAGAGGGTGAGCAGAAAGCATCAGGCCAGAGCCAGAACGAGCCGCCCGCCTCCTGACCCCCGGATGGAAGAGTCCCTGGTCGACGAGACCCCTCACGACCGGCCGATGAGCCTGGTCGATCACCTTTCGGAGCTGCGCTCGCGTATCTTCTGGTCGCTGCTGGCCTGGGTAGTGGCCTCCACGATCTGCTATTTCTACACTCCGACCCTTCTCTCGCTGGTGCGTCCCTTGCTCGGCCCCAAGGCAGAACTGATTTTCACGGGCCCGACCGAGGCTTTCTTTGCTTACCTGAAGCTGGCGATGGTGGCTGGCCTCTTCATCGCCGCCCCCGTCATCCTGTATAACGTGGCCATGTTCGTGCTGCCGGGACTGACCGTGCGCGAACGCCGTTGGCTGATCTCCATGCTGCCGATGTCGATCGTCTTGTTCGTGGTAGGCGGGGTCTTTGCATACTACGTCGTGCTCCCCACCACGATGGGGTTCTTCATGTCCTATGCCACTCCGGATCTGAAGGCCCAGATTCGAATCGATGAGTTCATGGGGTTCGTGACCGGACTTTTGCTGATTTGCGGACTGATGTTCCAACTACCACTGGTCTTGTTGTTTCTGGCCAATCTGGGATTGGTCAGTTCGCGGGGCCTCTCGCGCCAGCGCCGACTGGCCGTCTTCATCGCGTTTCTGGTGGCCGCCCTGGCCACACCCACGCCCGACGCGATGACCTGCACGGTGGTCGCCCTGCCCATCTATCTGCTGTTCGAGTTCAGCCTCATCTTGATGAGGATCACCGGAAAGTGACCCGGTTGCGCACCTTCTGGGAGGGGCGTATACTGGGCGTGGAACAGAGACATCTCTCGTGCTCGCAGCACGAAGCATAGAAGGAGCCAAAACACGTGGAGAACCTGGTTTTTGCCTGGGCCCTGGGCCCGATGGAGCTGGTACTGTTGCTGGTGGCTGCGCTGATCATCTTTGGCCCTCGTCGTCTGCCGGAGATCGGCAAGGCTGCCGGGGAAGCCATCCACGGCTTCAAGAACGCCAGCATGGCCCCCCCACCTCCCCCGGCTCAATCGGTCAACGGCCCGTCAGCGGGTCAACCGCCCGAGGAAGTCACCCGAGTATAGCCCCCCCTGCGGGAACGCTGTATCCTCGCTCCCTCTGGCAGTTTAGACCCTGCATCAAAGAGTCCGCTCAGCGAGCCGGACGCTCGTCTTCCCGGCTCAGAGGGCCTGTGAGGTGGTAGGCCAGAATGGCCAGTTCGTGGGTCATGTCCACGTTGCGTACGACCACGTCGGGATGCCCAAGATTTGAACCGGTGAAATTCAGCAGCGCTTCCACGCCCGAATCGATCAGCAGCTTGGCCACCGTGCGGGCTCCCGAGGGCGGCACTGCCAGGATGCCCAGTTTCAAACCCAGCGGGCAGGGGAGGTCAGCTATGTCTCGGATGGTGACTCCGTGCAGGCGTTTGCCGATCTTTTCGGGAGCCTGATCGTAGATTCGAACAATGCGAAAGCCCCAGCGGGAGAAGCCAGGGAAGTTGGCCAGAGCTGAACCAAGGTTCCCGGCCCCCACGAGCACGACGTCATGGTCCTGATCGAGCTGCATGATGGCAGCGATGCGGTCGAGCAGATCGGCCACCGGGTAGCCCAGGCCCTGAATTCCAAATTCGCCGAAGTGGGACAGGTCCTTGCGAAATTGAGAGGCCTTCACACCGGCCAGGGACGCCAGTTCTTCACTGGAGACGATCTCCTGGTCGGCCTCTTGGAGCTCGACCAGGCATCGGAAGTAGCTCGGCAGTCTCGCGATGGTAGGTTCAGGTATCTTGTCACGCCTCTCTGACATGGACCAGGGGCCATTCCTCAAGAGGCAGCCTTTACCTCTGCCCGCAGGCGGGCAGCCTCGACAACTTGCCAGAGGAGCAGAGCCGTGGTCACCGGGCCCAGGCCCTCCTTCGGGGGCGAGAGGGCCGAAGCCACCAGGTTCACCCCGGCTTGCTCCACGTCTCCCACGACCTGACCGTCGGGTCCCAGGTTCGTGCCCACGTCCAGGACCACGGCTCCGGGAGTAACCATCGATGCGGTGACCAGTTCGGGCTTGCCGGCTGCCACGATGAGGATCTCAGCTTGCCTGGTCTCATAGGCCAGATCGCGAGTTCGCGAGTGGCACAGGGTTACCGTCGCGTCCTCGGCCAGCATGAGCAGAGCGAGGGGCTTTCCGACCACCAGGCTTCGTCCCACGATCACGACACGTTTACCGGCGATGGGAATCTCGTAGTGATGGAGCAGTTCGACGCAAGCGGCAGCGGTGGCTGGAACGAAGAGCGGGTTGCCGGCCAGCAGGCGACCCAGATTGACCGGGTGCAGACCATCCACGTCCTTCTCGGGGGGAACGCGAAGATTGAGATGGAGAGAAGAATACTCTTCACTGACCGGAGCCTCCACGATGATGGCGTGAACCTTCGGGTTCTCAGCCAGCTCGCGGAGGTGCTCGACCAGCTCGCGTCCGGAGCCTGAAGCGGGCAGGGTGAGGAGCTGGGTCTGAATGCCTGACTGGGCGCAGGCTATCTCTTTGGCCCTGGCACGGAGGGCCGCGGATGGGTCGCTGGTTGCGTCGACAATCGCCAGGGTGGGCACGATTTCAATGGAGGTCAGGGCAGCAACCTGCTGTTCGATGTTGCGGTGCAGGCGCTCCACGACCGGTTGCCCTTTGAGAATCCGTGCGGCCATGCAACCCTCTTTCGTTTTGAAATTTTCTTCGCCTTCCAGATCTTTCAAGTTGGGTTGAACGTTCCTCCCCGAGAAAAAATCGCCTGGTTAAGCCATTCATGTCGTTCGGTCAGGGTCCAAAAAATCTTGAAAAAAGTGCCGATCTTAGAAGGAGGAGGGGCTCGATTCAGGGAAATCCTTCAACGCGGTCAAACGGATTTTCGGGTCTTCGGGCGCGCCTGGGGACCCCCAACGCAGTGGAGGTGAAACAGTGCCGCCTAAGAAGGAGACACCTAAGAAGGCCGATACCAAGAAACCGGCAGCCAAGCCCGCCGCTAAGCCAGCAGCGAAGCCGGCCGCCAAGCCCGCAGCCAAGCCCGCAGCGAAACCGGCAGCCAAACCGGCTGCCAAGCCAGCCGCGAAGCCGGCAGCCAAGCCCGCAGCGAAGCCAGCTGCCAAACCCGCAGCAAAGCCGGCTGCCAAGCCCGCCCCGAAAAAGAAGGGCACTCCTGCGAAGGAGATGTAGAAGGTTTCGGTCTCCGAAATCTGCGGCTGAGGGAGCAGGGTCAGGGACCCGCTCCCT
Source organism: Candidatus Xenobia bacterium (assembly GCA_045863235.1). Taxonomy (GTDB): domain Bacteria; phylum Vulcanimicrobiota; class Xenobia; order Xenobiales; family QWHO01; genus QWHO01. The sequence goes on from BTUM01000032.1 coordinate 25,630, forward strand.
CAGTTGTTTTTCAAGCCTTGGCCGGGGCTGCCACCGTGGCCCGGATCAACACCAACGGCGTCATTTCGTCGGCATTGCCCTGAGGGTTGGGCTTGAGTGCTTCCACGACCTCTTGCTGACGGGACCTGTCCGACAGGTGGAGCACGTCCACCTTTCCGAGGTCATTGGCATCCACGATGGCGCAATCAAGTCCGGTCTCTCTCTTGATCAACTGGACCAGCTCGTCGCCGCGGGCGGGACCGAGAACCACGTGTTTATCAAACGGGGGTAGTGTCCCCGTGCAGTCATCGATCACGGCCACTGCGCGACCGGCCACCCGATAGAAGTCCCCATCGCGGCGCCGGAGTTTTCCCAGCAGCCCGGCCGCAAAGGATAGCAGCATGCGAGTTGTACCCACCTCTTGAAAGGCCATCTCGAGGGCGTAGACCGACGAGAGGGAGGAATGCATGCCGAACATCCGGTTGAGTCGACGCGCGAGATAGCGGGGCTTGATGTCCTCGCAGTAAACGATGCGACCCTGCATGATGGCCACAGCCGATTCGGCCACCGCAACCAGATCGCCCGGGCTGGCAACGCCCTGGGCATATTGTTTGACGATCTCGAGCAGGTCGTCACCAGGCCGCAGAAGTTTGGTCCGCAGCGGCACCACTCGACTGCTCGGGTCGGAGGAGCCCTTCTTCTTCGGCTCCTGGGCGGGTGTCGGGAGCTCGGGATGCTCATCCACAGTCTTGAAGCGGCTCAGATCGAGGAAGAGCTCCTCTCGCCGGTAGATCATCGGCGTTCGACCGTAGTATTTGAAGAAAATGTCCAGGCGCAGCTCAGTCAGCGAATTGAGCACGGTGCGAATGTCGGGCGCCGTCAACCAGAGCTCCACCCAGACCTTGAGCTGCTCGCCCGGGACGATGGTAGAAGCATCCCAGTAGCCGTCTGAGCGCCACTTCAGGGGATTGATCAGACGGCAGACTGGCTGCAACTCGCTGAAGTGCTCACCGGCTGGCTGGAGGTTGGCGCTGGCGTCGATCAGCAGAGCCTGTTGCGGTCCATTGTTGATGAATGAGAACGAGAAGCGCAAGCAGGCATGCGAGTCATCAGCAATGAGCAGGGTGCGGTCGTCGAGCTGCTCGGCAGCCAGGCGAAGCCGGCAGTCTCCTCGCGTCTGACAAAAGAACTCGAAACCAGCCCAGCCTGCCAGACCTGCTAAACCGATCGCCCATAGCTTCAACATATTGCTGCTCCGGAAGGAAGCCACCCATTGGGGGGCAAAGATCAATGCTGTCGAGGGGTTTTCGGGTCGTCTCCCCATATCCTTCTGGAATCGAGCAGGGATGGTTCGTCTTTACGGAAGCTATAACGGGCGTTACTTCATCGCTCAGTTCCCTGGCGAGGTGCGCATCCACCGCGGCAGCGCCTTCCAGTGGACCCGTCCTGTGGCCAACGTTCGCGAAACGCTGGCAGTCGGGAACAATGGGGAGGTGTTCTTTCGCACCGAGTCCGGGGTTTTCGTACGCCTGCCCTATGATCGAAATGCACAGCTCACCAAGGTGGAGTTGTTCCGGGCTCGCCCGGAAGAGAATGTGCGGCTCGGGAAGCTGCGCATCAATGCTGATGGGCGCGAGTTCTGCTATGAGAAGATTCAGCCTGAGAAGCGCCTCAGCGAGAAGATCTTTCGCCTGTTGGGCAAGAAGGACAGCGATGGCGGGGGAGCCAGCAGCCACTCGCTGAACCTGCTCAACCCCCGCTCGAGCGAGGCTTTGAGTTTCTTCTCGGCCACCCTGACCCCCGGCAAGGACGATCGCTTTCTGTGGGAGGTCTCGCCCTATTTCATTTACCTGGTTGTAGCCCAGACCGAGAAAAAGGGACTGGTCTTCCAGGTCATCAACATCCCCGATAAGGCGGTCACGGCCGAGTTCGAGATGGGGGTCCAGAACGTAACCCGCATCTTTGTCAACGATCAGGGCACCGTCATGCTCGAAGTCAAGCAAGAGAATGCCGTGACGCTGGTCATCGTGAGCGCCAATGGAAAGTTCCTTCTCGAGCCCCCCCCCAACTATCGGGTTCTCCATCTCGGACCAGACTGGGTGGCCTTTCAGACGATGGTGGACCCGCACATCATCGTCCGGCGTTTCGACAAGTCCCCGGTGGTCACGGCCGACCTGCGCCCGCTGGCCAAACTCGGGGTCGAGTATCGGTTCCTGGTGAACGATCGGGGAGATCTCGACCTGGTGACCTTCGCCGAGGACGTCATGACCGTCCACAACACCGACTTTCGCAATCTGGAAACGGATGCCAAGCGGTGGGAGCTGCTCGCTCGTCAGGCTGCCGCTCAGGAAGAGGGCAAGGTGGCCCGCAAGGCTATCGAGGAGCACCAGGAGAGGGTCGAGCGAATGGCCCGCGAGGAAAAGCAGCGCGAAATGATGACCGACATCCGGGCCTCGGCGCCGGTGGCCAGCCTGCCCCTCGAGTTGGAGCCATCCAGCGAATGGCCGCCACGTCTCGAGCTCGGCCTCGAGTTGGAAGACCCTGCCCCGCGCGGCGCAGCCCGTGGCCCTGAGCCAGCCAGCATTCCCCTGCCCCTGGACCTGCCCGAGGAGACGCCCGCCCAGCTCAAGCTGCAGCCCCAGTCCCCCCCGGCCTCCCAGGCCCCCGCCATGTCCTCCGACGACATTGCCCGCGAGCTCGAGAAGCTCCAGATGCAGTACATCGCCGGAGAGATCGGGCGCGAAGAGTACTATCGGCGCAAGAATGAGCTCGAGTCAGCCCGCAAGAATGTGGCTGCTCGTCCGGCCGCTGCCCCCAAGATGCTCGAGATCGAGCACATCGAGAAGCTCGACGTTCCCAGGTCGGAGCCTTCGGCCGCGCCTCCCACACTCGGCAAAGGCCCGCGTTTGGAGCTCGGACGTTCACTGCGCCCCCCTCCCGGGGAAGATTCTCGCTGACAGGTGGCTCTCGAGAGCCCGACCGGTAACCCGCCCCTGCAGCGGCCCGGGTTGAGGCTTGCTCCCTCGAGCCGTCCGACAACCTCCGACCCCGGGGCCTGGCTCTGGCTCCTCTCCTGGCTCCTCCTGGCCGGCCTGGGGCCGGTCTTGCCCGGTCCTCTGCTGGAAGCCGCCCGCTTGCTCTGGGTGCTGCTGTTCTCGCTGGTCCTGCACGACCTGGGTCACGCTCTGGCAGCCGACCGGGCCGGAGATCCCACCGCTCGTATGCAGGGCCGGCTGCGACTCAGTCCCCTGGCCCACTTCGACCGCCTGGGCTCCTTTTGGCTGCCCTTGCTTTCGACAGTTCTCTCGTCGGCTCAGCTGGTGGTCGGCTGGGCTCGTCCCATTCCGGTGCGATATGAGTCTCTGCGCGACCCTCGTCAGGACGCACTCAGGGTCGCTGCCTGCGGGCCGCTGGTGAGTCTGGGACTGGCTTATCTCTGTCTGGTCGGCCTGGCCGCGCTCACACTGGTGCTGGGCATCCGGATGGAGCTGAATCCCCCGGGAGGCGTCTGGACGGCGTCCGTGCTGGCCCCGAGCCTGGTCGGCTGGGAAGCCGTGGCCTCCACCCTGCGCTTTGGTCTGGCGGTCAATCTCGTGCTGCTGGTGGTCAACTGCCTGCCCTTTCTGCCCTTTGACGGAGGGTGGATCCTGAGGCTGATCACCCCCCGGCCGACCCGGTCGGTGATCGAGCGCTTGCAGGCGGTCTTGTTGCTCCTGGCGGTGGTCCTGACCCTGTTGGGGCGGGGTGGCTTTCTGCTCACCCCGCTGGGCGGACTCTGGAATCTCAGTCTGAGAACGCTCGAGGCTCTGCCTTGAAGCGCCTCTGCTGCGGCGACTGTGGTGCCTGGTATGGAATCGATCTGGCCTTCTGTCCCGAGTGCGGGACGCTGGGGGAGGGCCAACTGCCCGCTCGCCAGGAGGGGGCACTCCTGCAGAGCTCGGTCTCGACCTGGGCTCACTCCCTGCGCCGCGGGGTCGCCTGGGTCAACCTGGGGCCGCTGGCCTTTCTCAGCGCGACCGTGGACAGCGCCGTCTGCCTGGCCACCCGGCAACCGCCCTGGTCGGTGGCCTGGCTGAGTCCGCGGATCTCCTTCTCCAGGCTCCTGCCGGTGCAGATTTTCGGGCTCGACCTGGCTCGATTGGCGAGAGAGACCGCCTGGCTCGAGCAGGAGGGGTTCCTGCCCGCGTCCGACTTCGTGGTGCCCGAGGAGGGTGCCCCCTGCTTCTACCGCCTGCTGGCCCGCCCGGGGGAGTGTACCTGGGCGCTCTTGACCGTGCCCCCACCCTCCTCGCCGGAAGCTCAGGATTGGGGCTGGAGCTTCCACAGCCTGCTGACCGGCAACCGCTCCCTGGCCAGTCACCCGGTGGAGCCGGTGGGGGAGGTGCCCGGACTCGAGGTGCTGGCCGTGCCAGGGTCCTGGCGCGACCGACTGGTTGTCCACCGTCAGGCTCTGCTGGCTCGAGGTCAGGCCCGACCTGTCGGTGACCTCCCCCGAGTGGGCTGGTTCTATCGGCACTATCAGCTCCTCACGGCCGGTCGAATCGCCTCGGGAATGGCCCGGGGGAGGCTGGTGCAGGCCCGGGGGGACAGCTATCGCCCTCACTGCCTCCAGCATCCCTGGGCGCCTGCCGTGGCCGAGTGCCATTTCTGTCGCTTGCCTCTGTGTGATACCTGTGGCGTCAGAGAGGAATCCGTGGTCGGATGTGGCCTGTGTGCAACGCTCAAGCTCGAGGGCCCGGTCTCGAGGCCAGCCGGCCCAACGGTGGCCCGCCGAACCACCGGAGCAGCCCTGGATGCGCTTCTGGCCGGGTTGGTGTGCTTGCTGGCAGGGAATCTGACCCTGGCCGTGCTGCTGTTTCCCCTGGCCATGCTGCTGGTTACCTTGCTGGGCAGTCCCGGTCGTCGCCTGGTGGGCCTGCGCCTGCAGGGTGAACCCGACTTTCTCCAGCTCTGGCTGCTGGCCTGGACCTGTTCTGAGCCTCTCAGCGGCTGCGAAGCTCGAGATAGCTGAGCAGCTCGACCTCCTGGGCAGGGGTTGGCTGGAAGTCGATCTGGCCCGAGTGCCCGCGCCCTCCCTCGTGAGTCCAGCGCACCGTTCCGTGCAGGCGCAGAGGGCAATCGGGCCGCAGCAAGATGAGCATGGTCAGCTCTTCGCCTGCAGTCAAACAGGTCGCGCTCTTGAAAAGCAGGCAGCGGGTGTTCATCTCCTGGGTGAACAGTTTGATCTCCCCGCCAGCCGGTCGCGGTACGTGAACCTGCAGCATTCGACTGAGCGAGTACATTTTCTCGGGAGTGGCCGCAGGCGCATCAGCCTTCTTGGGCGCCGATCCGAACCCCAGCCAGGTTGCCGTCCAACGGGCGATGTGGGTCATCGAAGTCATCCTTTCCAGTCGTCTACCGGATCAGACCGGCGGGGTAGGGGAACGTTACTCGGGACAGAACCTGATCCAGGATGCAACTCCTGGCAATGCTTCTGCTCCTGGTTCTGGCCTGCTCTCCCGCACCCGCGCCTTCTCTGTCCACGACCTTCACGTATGACGATGGCCAGGGGCAGCAGGTTCAATTGCTGGGAAAGGAGGTAAAAGTGACCTCCCCTCACTTTGAGCCCCTCCAGTACAGCCTGCTCTCCGACAACCCGGCCCAGCGCGTGGCCGAGTTCGAACCGCGCATCGCGCAGGGTCAGAAGGCCGCGAGCGGTGCGCGCATCGGGGCCGGGCCGAACCAGGTGGCGGCCGACTCGGTGCCGGAGGCCCGAGTGGTGCTCGAGCAACTCTTGCCGGTGGCTGATGGGATCGGCCCCGACTCGGCCTGGGTGGGGGGACGACTCGGGCGCCAGAGCGCCGAGACCGGTTTTTGGACCCTGACGGCGGCAGGTACCGTCTATGTGTTGAGCGACAACCCCCCGGCTGCCATGAAGGCGGGCGACCAGGTGGTGGTGACCGGTCAGGTGGATACCGACCAGATGAGCGCGGCCAACGCCGGGCCGGTCTACAAAGCCAGCCAGTGGAGGGTCTGGAAACCCTGAATCGCACGCGCCTCGAGTTGCCGGGGGGCAATTACCTGGAGGTGGCCCAGGCCGGCTCGGGGCCCAGCTTGCTCTTTCTGCATGGTGGAGCCGGCTCGATCTCCAACTGGCGATACCAGATGGCCGCCTTCCAGGCCGACTACCACGTTGTGGCGCTGAATCTGCGTGGACATGGAGGCTCTCCCTGGCCCGGTCCCTCCCACGTGGACGACTTCTTCAGCGACGTCCTCTACGCCCTGGACACTCTCCCCATGAGCCCGCGGTTAGCTCTCATGGGGCACTCCTTCGGAGGCTACCTGGCCACCCGGTTGGCGGTGACGCGCCCTGAGCGCGTCGCCGCCCTGGGCCTTTTCAACACGTGCGGTCACCTGCCCAACACGCCCGCGTCCCGGTTCCTGCAGCTCTTTTCGCGACGCTCGGATCTGCTGCGCTACTTCTGGCCAGGGCGAGTCAACGCCGGTCCCCAGGTCACCTTCGAGCTGATGCATCGCACTTTGAAGGAGTGGCAAGCCTGGACGCTTTACAGCCAGCTCACCATGCCGGTGCTGGTCGCCCTGGGAGGGTGCGATCTCTTGATCCCCCTCAAGCTGGGGCGGCGCATGGCCGGAGCCATCCCCCGCTGCCGGCTGGAGATCGTGGCCACGGCTGGGCACGTGCTCCCTATCGAGCGACCCGGGTTGGTCAACTCCTGGATCCGGGCCCTGCTGGCCGAGGCCTTCAGACCAGAGCCGGCTTGCGTCCCGCCAGGTTCTCCGGGTTGAGCCCGGTGAGCGCGTCCACGACGAAGCGGCCATCCTTGCGCACCAGCACGTCGTCGAACCAGAGCTCGCCGCCCTCTTCCTGACGCAGCACCAGATCCCAATGGACGTTGGAGCGGTTGTGATTCTGGGTCTCCTCGTAGCACTCTCCCAGAGCCAGGTGCAGGCTGCCCCGAATTTTCTCGTCAAAGAGGATGTCGCGCATCGGCTTTTCGATGAACGGGTTGAAGGCCACCGCAAACTCCCCAAAGTAACGGGCCCCCTCATCGGAGTTGAGAACCGCTTCCAGCGCCGCGTCGTTGGAGCACGATGACTTCACCACGCGACCCTTCTCGAAAGTCAGCCGAATGTCGTCGAAAGCCGTGCCCCGGTAGATGGTGCCGGAATTGAAGTGGATGTGTCCCTCCACGGAATCGCGCACGGGTGCAGTAAAGCACTCGCCGTCGGGGACATTGTGCGTACCGGTGCAGGGAACCACCCCCACGCCCTTGATCGAGAAGCGAAGGTCGGTATCGGGGCCCACGATGCGCACCTTGTCGGTTTTCGCCATCAGCTCCTGGAGCGGCTTGACGGCCTTCTCCATGGCTTCGTAGTCTGCCAGGCAGACCTTGAAGTAGAAGTCTTCGAAAGCCTGGCTGGACATACCGGCCAGCTGGGCCATGGAGGCGTTCGGCCAGCGCAGCACCACCCAGCGAGTGTGCTTGACTCGTTGCTCGAGGTGGACCGGCTTCATCCATTCCTTCTCGTAGATGCCCATGTGCTCGGAGGGTACGTCGGACATCTCGGTGATGTTGTGGGCCCCACGAAGCCCGATGAAGGCCTGCATCTTCTGCATGCGGTTCAGCTCGAGCTGACCCATCAGCTGCATGCGCTGGCGCACTTGCTCGGCCGTACCGGCCCGGAGGAGAGCCCGCTGAATGGTGTGATCCTTCAGCTCCACGATGCTCACCGCCCCCCGCTCGGTGGCCTCCTCGACCAGGGCGGTCAGCATCTCGGGAGGCACGTGGGTGGCCTCGATCAACACGTTGTCCCCCTTCTCGAGGCGGGTGGAGTGGGAAACGAGCAGTCGGGCGAGCTCACGGTAACGAGGATCGGGCATGTCGGAAGACCTCCAGTGCAGGGTGAGCGGTGTTTATCGAAAGGGCAAGAGGGATCCTGCCTTCGACACGAGCGGGGCTTCCGGTGCGCGACGCCGGTTTGCGGCCGGGTGACTCGGGCAAGGGGTTTCGGGCTGCGCTCCTAGAACTGCCGCCCATGAGCACCCTGCTGGCTGCCCTGCCGGCTCCTCAGCGGCTTCACCAGAAAGCCCGTCGTGAGCGTGCGCCGGGCTATCCCGAGCGCTTCCCCGTGCCTGACGACCGGGTGAGCTGGGGAGTGGCCTTTCCCGAGTATCACCCGCCCGTCTTCACCGACCCGCGCCTGCTCGCTCAGCCCTGGGCCGATCCCGAGTGGAGTCCTTCCCTGGATCGGTTCGCCAGCCTGGAAGGCGAGTTGGCCCGGGACGGGCAGGGCCGCCCCCTCAACCCGTGGGGGCGCACCGGGCTGGCCGGCCGGGGGCGCCTGGGTCGACATGGGGCCAATTTCTCCGCCGATCCCATCTTGACCCGGGTGCGGGAAGGGATCCTGGAAACTGTCTTGATCCAGCGGCGCGACTGCGGTCAGTGGGCCATTCCTGGAGGAATGGTGGACCAGGGGGAGGACTTTCGCGCGGCCGCCCGCCGTGAGTTACTGGAGGAGACCGGTCTGGACTTTGATTTCGGGCCGGCCGGCTCAGTCGCCCGGGGCTATGTGGACGATCCGCGCAATACCGACCACGCCTGGATGGAGTCGGAAGCCTTCCACCTTCACTTGAGCCAGGGTGGGGTGGAGCCAGTGGGCGGCGACGATGCTCGCGAAGCAGCCTGGGTGCGGGTCGATCGAGGTCTGATGGATCGGCTCTACGCCAGCCACTGGGTCAGTCTTGCCCGGGCGATCGCGAATCTGGAACGCCTGCTGGTGGCTGAGGTCGCGGTGGATGGGACAGTGACTCAAAGGCCATCGCTCTAGGCCCGCCCCTGTGGCGGTGTTGACCGCCCGAACTCAGCCCACGACCAGATTGAGGAGTTTGCCGGGTACGCTGATCACCTTCTTGACCGACTTGCCCTCCAGGGCCGACTGCACCTTCTCCAGCTCCAGGGCCTTACGCTGGATGGTGGCCGGATCGTCGGAAGCGGGCACGGTCAACTTGTCGCGCACCTTGCCGTTGACCTGAACCACGATCTCCAGGGTGTGCTCGACCAGGTAGGCCTCGTCCCAGGTGGGCCAGGAGGCCAGCGTGGGAGCAAAGATGGATCCCTCCTGGCCCAGGCGATTCCACAGCTCCTCGGCATGGAACGGGGCGATGGGGGCCATCAGCACGAGGTAAGTCTTGACCGTCTCCAGGGAGATCGAGTCGGGCTCGCTGCGTTTCTTGTCGATCAGGAAGTTGAGCCACTCCATGAGGGCGGCCACCGAGGTGTTGAGATGCAGCCGCTCGATGTCCTCGGTGATCTTCTTGATGGAGCGATGGGTCCAGCGCAGGACCTCGGGGTCGACCTCGGGCTCGGCCTTGAAGCTGTGTCCGCCGAGCAGGTTCCAGACCCGCTTGAGCCAGCGCGACACGCCCTCGATGCCCGAGTCGCCCCACTCGGCGTCCACCTCGGGGGGGCCGATGAAGAGCTCGTAGGCGCGCAGGGCGTCGGTGCCGTAGCGGTTGACCAGCTCGTCGGGGGCAACCACGTTCCCCTTGGACTTGCTCATCTTTTCGACGCGGCCCGAGCTGCCTTTTCGGCAGATCATGCCCTGGTTGAACAGGCGCTTGAAAGGCTCACGGAAGTCCACGTAACCCAGATCGTAGAGCACCTTGGTGTAAAACCGTGAGTAGAGCAGGTGCAGCACGGCGTGCTCGATGCCGCCCACGTACATGTCCACCGGCAGCCACTGCTTCATCTCTTCCTGGGTCCAGGCCACCTCGTCGTTGTGGGGAGAAACGTAGCGCAAGTAGTACCAGCTCGAGCAGATCCACTGGCTGAGGGTGTCGGTGTCGCGCCGGGCCGGGCCCTGACAGCTCGGGCAGGTGGTGTTCACCCACTCCTCGACCGTGGCCAGGGGCGATTCCCCCGTGCCCGAAGGCTGGTAGCTCTCCACGTGCGGCAGCTTGACCGGCAGCTCGGTCTCTGGCACTGGCACCGGCCCGCATTTTTCGCAATGAATCATGGGGATGGGGGCGCCCCAGTAGCGTTGGCGCGAGATCAGCCAGTCGCGCAGGCGGTAGTTGATCTTCTTGACCCCCAGACCTCGTGTCTCGAGATCCTCGGTGATCTTCGCCTTCCCCTCGTCGGACACCATGCCGTCATAGGGTCCGGAGTTGAGCATCCTGCCGACTCCCGTGAAGGCTTCTTCAGGATTCCAGTCCGGCGGGGTCTCGATGACCTGCACGATGGGCAATTTGAACTTGTGGGCGAACTCGAAATCGCGGGTATCGTGGGCGGGCACGGCCATGATGGCGCCCGTGCCGTAGCTGAGGAGCACGTAATCGGAGATCCAGATAGGGATTTTCTCGTTGTTGACCGGGTTGACGGCGTAGCCACCGGTGAAGACTCCCGTCTTCTCCTTGTGCTCTTGCCGCTCCACCTCGCTTCGAGAGCGGGTCTGCGCGACGTACTCCTCCACCTTCGATCGCTGCTCGGCGGTGGTAATCTTTTCCACCATCTCGTGCTCGGGCGCCATCACCATGTAGGTGGCTCCGTAGAGCGTGTCGGGGCGAGTGGTAAAGATGCGCAGCTTCTGGCCCGTCCCGACGATCTCGAAGTCGACCTCGGCGCCCTCGCTCCGCCCGATCCAGTCCGATTGCATCTTCTTGACCTTCTCGGGCCAGTCGAGCTCGGCCAGGTCGTCGATCAGCCGCTGCGAGTAGTCGGTGATCTTGTAGAACCACTGGGGCAGGTACTTCTTGGTGACCTCGGCGCCGCAGCGCTCGCAAGCCCCGTCCACCACCTCTTCGTCGGCCAGCCCGGTTCGGCAAGAAGGGCACCAGTTGATGGAGGCGGGCTTGCGGTAAGCCAGGCCGCGCTCGTAGAACTTGAGAAAAGTCCACTGGGTCCACTTGTAGTAGTCGGGCGAGGAGGAGTTGATCTCGCGGTCCCAGTCGTACATGGCGCCGATTTCCTGGAGCTGGCGCTTCATGTTGGCGCAGGAGCGACGGGTATACTTTTCAGGATGGTCGCCGTGCTTGATGGCCGCGTTCTCGGCCGGCAGGCCGAAGGCATCCCAGCCCATGGGATGGAGCACGCTGAAGCCTTTGAGCGCCATGTAGCGGCTCCACACGTCCGAGAGCACGTAGCCGCGCCAGTGGCCCACATGCAGACCTTCTCCAGAGGGGTAGGGAAACATGTCCAGACAGTAATAGTTGGGCTTGCCCGGACGGGGCCTGGCCTTGTGCAGCTCGTGCTCGTGCCAGTAGGCTTTCCAGCGCTCTTCGATGGCCTTGAGGTTGTACTCGGTGGTGATGGTGCTCACGGGAGAATTCCTTACTTGGTGTCAAGATTGGGCTGCTATTTCCGTGGCTCGGGACGGAAAATCCTTCAGGGCGGGGCTCAGGCTAGCTGAACCGGCCTGGCCTCGCGGAGCATGGCGCGAATGGGGTCATAGTCGGCGTCCGTGACGGCCGCAAAGCGCACCATCGGCAGGTTCTCCAGTTTCAGCTCCAGCAAGGTGTCGCGCAGTAAAGCTCTCAGGTCAGGCTGAAGGGCCAGGCTGGCCACCGCCGGCTGAATGGGGCTGGGGCCCAGCCGCTCCAGCACGCGAATCTGGCTCAGCAACTCAGGCCGAGCCTCGAGCTCGGTGTCCAGAACCGTGCTGTCCAGGGCAGACGCATCCACTCGTCCGGTCAAGATCCAGTCCAGCGAGGTCAAATGGGCGCCGGACTCCTGGCTGGATCCGAAAAACCGGTCCTGCCAGCCGCGTCGGGCCAGGTGGGCCCGAACCACATTGTATCCCGAGTGCGACTCGGACTCGTTGTAGGCCCAGCGCGCACCCCTCAGGTCGGCCAGGGTCTGAAATGGGCTGTTCGAGCGCACCACCACGTCCGAAAAGTAGACGGGTCTGTCCCGGTAGCGCGCACCTTTCATCACCGGAGCGGCCAGGAGCTCGAGCCGGTCCGCTTTCTCCACGTAAGGCAGGCCGCACAGAAAGCCAAGATGTGCTTCCCCAGCCAGCAGACGGCGCTGGCGCTGTCGCCAGGGAACTTGCTCCTCGAGCTGGACCGGCATCCCGAGTCGGTCGGCGAGCCTGCGGGTGACCTCGCGATAGGCGGGCGCATGGTTCTCCGAGAGCATGGAAACGGCCTTGAGCATACCAGGTGTATTCTGGAAACTTGCTCGAGAGCCTCGCGCTCTCCGAGCGACCGGAGGGAGACTAGACCCGCAGGTACATCTCGAAGCTCTGGCAGGTGCCGTCGGCCTGAGCCACGACCAGATTGCCGTCCGCTCCGATTGTGGCCTCCAGGGCCGCCCCCTGGGAGGTCTCGCCCCGCTTGTTGCCGGACATCTCGTAGGCTACCGGGGCCTCGCCCTTGCGCAGCTGAGTCTCCTGCCAGGTGCTGTCGTCCTCCACCACCACGGGCATAGCGCTGACCATTCCCGTGGGAGGCCCGGAGACGATCACCGTCTCGCGCTCGCCGCGCAGGTTGCTCAGATAACGGCTGTTGCCCTGGCTGTCGAGCTCCTGGCGGGCGGTCCGCTGATAGCTTTCGCGATAGGCGAGCGCGCCTTGTTGGGCCGGGATCTCCTGGCTGGTCTCCGGAGTCGAGACCGTCACGGTCTGCTCTCGCGGATCGAGCACGGTCTCCAGTCCCGTCTGCGGGTCTTTGGTGACCACCGTGCGATGAAAGCCTTCCCAGCCGCGGTAGGCCTCGAGCCGGGTCCCCTGGCTGTCGGTGGCGACCACTTCCTTACCCAGGATTCCCCACAGGATCGGCTTGAGCTCCACTCGAGCCGCCACCCCGGGTGCGGCGGTGGGAATCTCGTAGACATCGGTCTCTCCATCGCTGTGGACGACGCCGTTCTTCCAGGTCTGGGTGGCGGCCGAGCTCGGGGCCAGGCTGGGTCGGAACGCGAGGCTGGCAGTCTGCACGAGAAATCCCTCCGGCGATTGGTTTCCTCAACAGTCTACGTCTTGGCGAGGTAACTTGTGCAAACTTGCTGTAAACCAGGTGTGAACGTACCGCTCAGGTCGGTCGAGCTTCCAGAATCGAGTAGAAGCCATGGGTGGGGATCACCCGCTCGAGCTTCAGATCCGCTGACGCGAGGAGCTTGCCATACTGCTCAGCGGTCCGCTCCCGGCCGCCGGTCATGACCAGCATGTTCAGATCCATCAGGTCGGCCATCCCGGGCTCGGCCGCCAACAACATCTCCAGGACCAACACCTTGCCGCTCTTGTCCATGGCGGTTCGGATGCTCTTGAGGATGGCCGTGCACTGCTCGTCGTTCCAGTCATGCAGGATGTGCTTGAGGAGATAGAGGTCACCCGAAGGAACCGACCTGAAGAAGTCACCGCTGATCTTGTCGGTGCGCTCGAAGATGCCGTGTCGGCGCAATTCCTCGTCGGCCTCGGTCAGCACGTGAGGCAGGTCGAAGAGCACGCCCCGAGCGTGGGGAGCCCCCTTCAGGGCCGCTGCCAGCAGAATTCCGTGATTGCCTCCCACGTCCACGATGGTCTGGCAGCCCGAGAAGTCGTAGAACTGCGCCAGTTGCTCGGCCCAGGCCGAGGACATCGAAGCCATAGCCCGGTTGAAGTTGCTGCCCTCTTCGGGATGATGCTTGTAGTATTCGAAGATCTCCTCGGCCTGAACGCCCGGCAACACGCCTGTCTTGCCTGTTCTAACACAGTGAGGCAACTGGCCCCAACTGTTCCAATGGCCCGGGTCAGTTATCATGATAGCCAGCCCGGCCAGCGAGCCTGGTGCGCTGGAGGTCAGCAAGCGGCCCAGCGTGGTCAGTTCGAACCGTTCGCCGTCGGCGGTGGAAACCGCTTCCAGGGCGGTGCAGCCGCGCAGCAAGCGACGCAAGGCCTCAGGGTCGAGCTTGAGCTGATGGGCCAGGTCACCGACCTGGGCGGGCAAGCCGTCGAGCACGCCCAGGCGGGCGGCGGTGGAAAGGGTCTGGCTGGCCCAGTACCCGGTCAACATTTGCATCAACTTGATTTCTGGGGGATGGGTCGTCGTACTCATGGGCCCCAGGTTTAGCCGAGCTCAGCGCGGGCTCCTCTTGCGAGGCGATTTGCGGAACAAGAAAACATACTCGTGCTTGAAGACGTAGAAGCCGCCGGCCAGCGCCCGGTAGCGCCACAGCTCCTTCTGGTGCCTCTTGCCGGCTGTGTCCTCGAAGTTCTTGACGACGATGCTCTTGAGCGAGAAACCCAGATTGCAGATCTCCTGCATACTCTGGAAGCCCAGCGGGATCCACTCGCCCTCGGCATACTTGTCCCCGATGACCAGCACCAGGTAGCGACCCGCGTCCAGCACACGCGACACGTTGGAAACGACCGCGCGCAGCCGTTGCAGGAAATTTGTGACATCGGTGGCGCGGGACAGATCGTCGGGATTCTCGGAGAACTGGATGATGTCGAAGTAGGGGGGGTGCAGGATGGCCAGTTGCACCGAACTGGCGCCCACTGTCTTCAATTCTTGGGCCAGGTCGACCCGGCTCGAGTCGCCCTGGACGATGACCTGAGAAACACTGTGTGGATTAGGCTCGGACTTTATCAGTCCACGGGCGTGCTCGACCATGTCGGCCCGGAGCTCGACCCCAAGCGTGTGCCGCCCCAGCCGCTGGGCCTCGATGGGAGTGGTGCCCGAGCCGCAAAAGGGATCCAGGACCCACTCGCCCGCTCGGGTGTAGCGCTGGATCATCTGCTGGGGAATCTGGGGCACGAAGTTTCCCCAGTAGTCAGCCTTGTGCACGCCGGTCCCGTCACGTCGGGGGATGATCCAGAGGCTGTCGGTCTGGATCTCGGTGTACTCCTTCCAGCGATTCAAGTTGAGATCGCTGACCTCGGGAGTGCGCACCACCGTCAGCCCCTTGATCAAGCGATCGACATAGTAATGAGCCCGTTCCAGTGTCTGGGAAGCCTGAATCTGCTTGAGCTCGCTCACCAGAAAGCGATCGTCTTGCACCTGACGTGCCAGTTGCTCGACAGCTTTCTGGACTCCAGCCATGGCCGTCGTGCCGCGCACCTCCCGCAGGCGTGCCACCAGCTCGGAGGGGTTGTGGCGGTTATGAGGTTGAGGCTCCAACATCGAACAGTTGAGAAGAATTCCATGGGAATCCTTCGAACTCCTGTTCGAGAAAAAAGTTCATGGGCCTACTTACAGGACGTTGACCTCAAACTTGGCCAGGTCGAAATTCAGGAACGGGAACTCGGGGGGGAGGTCGGGTTGGACGATGAAATCATTGAGGGGATCGTCGGGGAAGAACTGGGGAATCGGATCCTGGATGCCCAGCGACTTCTCCAGGGTCATCGTTTGCAGGGCGTTGCCATTGATGTCCGGACCCTGGCCCGGAGTGTCGAGCACGCGACCGATGAAGGATCCCTGGAAGTTATCGGTAGTGAGCACGTGGGCCGTAAAGCGAGTGGCAGAGATGAACTGGTTGAGGAGATTGTTGGGGTCGTTGGGATCGAGCACGATCTCCAGGCCCGTGCCATCGGTCGTCAAATTCCAGGCATTGTTCATGCTTCCCGCCAGGGTGAAGGTGAAGCCCGGATTGGGGAGATTGGCCTGGCGGTGGTAGAAGTCGAGACTGCGACCGTCGAACCGGAGAAAATCGGTGAAGGTATCGATGTCGGTGATCTCGATCGGTTGCCCTGTGGCATTGAACAGGATAAGGTAGTACCCGACTCCGGAAGTGTCGATCCGGCCATTCGGGTTCACCCGCAGGGTGAAACGCAGCAGCGCAGGTGTCGCGTCAGGCTGCTGGGTGGTCGGGTTGGAGGAGGAAGGTCCGCTGGCGCAACCGGTTGACAGGATTGGCACGAGCAGGCAGGAACCGAGTGCGAGGCCCAGGGCCGCGCGGGATGTCCATGAGCGAAAGTAAGAAAACCAGGTCATCAAAAGCCTCAGAAACCAGGAAACGATTGGGATTGCCCTTCGGGGCCGCCTGCCTTCTTGCCTTTCTCTCGGCATTCCTGCTGTATCTTGCCTTCCCGCATCCCCACATTTCAGGCTTCGTCTGGGTGGCCGCCCTCCCGTTCTATCTCGCCTGTCGCTTTCAGGGTCCGGTCCGGGGAGCTGTGCTCGGGCTCCTGTTTGGTTGCGCCTTCCAGTATTCGTTGCTATCCTGGGCCACCGTTTTTGGGACCGCCGCCCAGGTCGCCCTGGTGCTTTATAAGGCCGTCGCTCCCGCCCTCCTGGGCGCTCTTTTGGGCTCCTACCGTCCTCCCACTCCCCTTCATGGCGCCCTCTTTGGCGCGGCTGCCTGGGTGGGCATGGAGTACTTCCAGATCCTGGGTCCTCTGGGCATGACCTGGGGCATGCTGAGCCATACTCAGTCTCGAATTCTGCCCTGGATTCAGATCGGTGAGCTGTTTGGTCCCTGGGGACTTTCCTTCGCCATCGCCTTCTGGAATGCGGCCCTGGCTGAATTGTTCTGGCGACGCAAGCGAGCCCTTACGACGGTGGGTGCTGCGGCTGGCCTTCTGGCAGTCATCTTCTCCTACGGAATCGTGCGCCTGCAGCATCCATGGGGAAACGGCCATTCACTGACATGGGGAGTGGTCCAGACCTCCATGCCCCAGGATCAGCGCTGGGACCCGAGCTTTCGCGAAGAGATCATGGGCCGGCTCGACCGGTTGACCCGAGAATCCGCCTCTCAGGGCGCGCGTCTAATTCTCTGGCCGGAGACCAGCGTGCCTTATCCTTTCTTTTTGGAGACCTGGCCCCTGCGCTCCCGCGTGGGCGGGCTGGCCCAGAGCCTGCAAAGCTTCATTCTGACCGGCTCCATCGAGCGCGCCTCCGAGCCCAACGCCACTCGCAACGTGGCCACCCTGGTCGCTCCTGACGGCGAGCTTCTGGCCACCGCCGAGAAAATCCGGCTGGTGCCATTCGGCGAGTATCTGCCGTTGCCCCGTTTCATGCGCGACTGGCCGATCTTCGACCGGGTCATGCGCTACGTTCCCGGCACGCAGCACGTCATTTTTCCCGACCCCACATCCTTTGGCGTTCTCATCTGCTACGAGTCCATGGTGCCTCACGAGCCGCGCAAGAAGGTCGAGCGTGGTGCCGGGGTGCTGGCTGTGATCACCAACGACGCCTGGTTTGGAAAGTCGTCGGCCGCCATGCACCACTTCGAGATGGCCATCATGCGGGCGGTGGAGATGCGCAGGCCGGTCGTCCAGTGCGGCAACAACGGTATCTCGGGCTTCATCCTTCCGACCGGCGAGGTGATGGTCGAGTCGGGTCTCGATGAAGTCGTTCAGTTGACCCGTGAGGTTCGGCCCGAGACCTACCGAACGATTTACAGCCGTACTGGCGATCTGCTGGCTTATCTGTGTCTGGCCATGATGCTCTGGCTCATCAGGTTGCAGTTGGGCGAGCGAACGCAATGCGTGAAGAGCTGACCCGGCTTGAAAGAGTCTTCCTGGCGATGATCGCCCGGGCCCAATCTCTGACCCAGCTCGAGCAAACGAACCGACACATCTTTGGGCGACGTGGCCAGCTGACTCTTGCGCTGCGTTCGCTGCGCGATTGCCCGGAGAGGGAGCGACCGGCTCTGGGAAAGCTCGGCAACCGGATCAAGGAGAGCCTGCAACACGCCATCGGGCAGAGACGCGAGGAGTTGCGCCAGGTCAGCCAGGTCCAGCGCCTGGAGTTCGAGCAGCTTGATGTCACCCTGCCAGGCATTCGGCCCGTCAGTGGACGCCTTCATCCCCTGCGCGAGCTGGAAGCGGAAAGCGGTCACTGGCTTCGTCTGCAGGGCTTCCTGCCCGCGCGGGTTGGACCCCTGCCGGATCGGCTGGGGGAATTGAGTGGGCGGCGCTACGGCTCTCGGCTGGTCTGCAGCCCTGAATGGGGAGGCTGGGGGCATCAGGAAGGGATGCCCACTCCTCCCGTCGACCCGGCCTGCGGACACCTGCTGGAGGCGATTGCCACGGGTGAGCAGTGGACTGTCGGTCAGCTCAAGGGCTGGCTGGAGACCTGGGGCAGGCAGTTCCTGGGCTATGTTTCGCTTCGATGCGTTCCCGGCTCGGTTACGTGGGCCAGCCCTTCGCTGCACCTGCTGGGGCCTTTCCGGGGGGGCTGGCTGGCGGTTGCCAGCGCCGGCCTGCTCGAGCACGGGGCCTGCCTGGCAATCTCTCTCGAGCGGGCCGCGGCCGTTCGCTACAATCTCGACCCGGGTGTCTTTCAATCCCTCGACTGGCGTTTCGTGGCTCAATTCTGATGCGAGTACCGTTTGTCTGGCTCAAGGAGTATGTCGAGATTTTCGAGCCCCTGACTCAGGTTGCCGAGGAAATCAGCTCGCTGGGCTACCCGGTGGCCGGGACCGGAACCGTGGGAGCACCCGTGCGCGGCGTTCTGGTGGGTCAGGTGAGCAGTATCGCGCCTCACCCCAAAGCCGATTTGATGAAGGTTTGCCAGATCGATCTCGGAGACGAAGGAGAAGCCCAGATCGTGACCACGGCTGGGAACGTGCGCCTGGGGCAGAAAGTCGCTGCCGCCTTGCACGGAGCGGTTCTGGCCGGGGGAACTCGCATCAAGCGAGGGCGCTTGCGCGGGGTTCTCTCCGAGGGAATGCTGTGCTCGGCTGACGAGCTGGGTCTGTCGGCTCTCGACCTGCCCCACGAGCAGCGTCACGGACTCATCGAGATGCCCGAGCAGAGCGAGCCGGGAACTGATGTCATGGACCTGTTGGGCCTGGACCAACAGGTGATCCTGTTGACGCCCTGGCCGGAACGAAACCCCGGTGGGCTGATTGGACTCGCACGTGAGCTGGCGGTTCGGATGGAGCGAAGCCTCGAGAGCCCCTCTCTTGCTCCGGCCGAGACCAGCGCTACGGGCTGGTTCGAAGAGCCCGATCCGGCTGCCGTCTGCGAGCTCGGAGTCTGCCTGCTGCAGGGCGTCAAGCTCGAGCCTTCCCCGGCCTGGATGGCTCGTCGCTTGCGAGCAGCCGGGCTGCATACGGTCATGAACGTGCTCGACATCGTGCGCTACGTGATGGTGGAGACCGGTCAGCCCTTGCACGTCTATGATCTGGACCGACTGCGACCTCCGCTGAGTATGCGCCCAAGCACGCCGGGCGAGTCCCTGCGGCTTGGAGAGACGGTGCGCGAGCTTCCTCCTGGCACCTGGGTGGTCTGCGACGGGAGAGGCCCCGTAGCTGTTGCCGGTGTGGCTGTGGGCAGCGATTTTCAAGTGCATCCCCGGACCCGACGCGTACTGGTCAAGGCGGCTCGCTATCGGCCAGGCCTGGTAGAGGAGAACGGTCGCCTCCTGGGGGTCGCTACGGAGTCGTCGCGGCGCTTTGTGGCTGGCCCCCGGGGCAGCCACCTGACCCTGGCTCTGCAGCGCGCGAGCTGGTTGCTTCAGAGGCTGGCTCGGGGGCGATTGCAGGCCGTACAAAGCTGGCGCTGTGACGATCAACCCGAGTTTGAGCTCGACCCGGCCTTTCTCGAACGCCATCTCGGGCCTCTTGACTCGGGCTGGCTCGACCAGGCTCTGGTGGCCGCTGGTATCGGCTATCATCGAGTGGGCAGCCAGTTGCGAGTGAGCGTCTCGGCTCACCGGGTCCTGGAGGACCTGGTGCGTCTTCGCGGGGTGGACCGTCTCGAAGCAGTGCCTGCGACCCTGCGGGCCTCCCCAACCGATGAGCTGGATGTGCGACGTCGACTGGCGATGATGGGATTTTCGGAAGTGGTGTCCGGCTCTCTGCCTCAGCCCTGGTTGGGATTGCTCGAGCTGGCTGGTCGGCGCGGTCAGGACGAGCTAAGGCTGATGGAGCAGGTCGAGAGTGAGCTTTGTTTGCTGGTTTCGGGACACGATTCAGCCTATCTTCACTTGAAAGGTCTTCTTGAAATGCTTGCCGAACTCGCCCAGGCCGAGCTGTCTTTCGAGCCTGCCGAGTTGCCCTGGCTGCACCCGGGTAGCTCGGCGAAGATTAGCCTGGGTAATGCTCCTCTGGGCTGGTTGGGGGAGCCGCATCACGGGCACGAGGACCGGGTTCAATCGACCCTCGCGGTAGCACTCATCGACAAGGAGCGACTGGCTGCTCGAGCCCGCCCTCGGGGGCTCTTCAATCCGGATGAAGTCCGTTGGGTCGAGCGAGATCTTGCGGTGCTGGTGCCCGAGCAAGTCTGGGCCGGGAAGGTAGTCGACCAGGCCCGTCAGGCAGGGGGGGCCATGCTGGTTTCGATCCGGTGCTTCGACGTCTATCGAGGGAGCCAGATTCCCGAGGGATGGAAGAGTCTGGGGTTGAGGATCAGGTTGCAGTGCGATCGGGAGGCCGAGATCAAGTCCATTCTGGGCCGGATCCTGGGGCAACTGGAACAGAATCTTGGTGCTCGCTTGCGGGCTTGAAGGAAGGAGGAACGTATGACCGGCCTCGATATGCTGCTGCTGATCTTGATCGTCGCGTTTATCTATCTCGGTTACCGCCGAGGCGTGATCGGCGAGGCATTCGATATCATTACCGGCATCGTGACGGGCATCGTCGGGGTCATCGTCTACGCTCCCCTGGGAAAGATGATCGATCAGTGGACCGAATGGGGAGTCGGCCCATCTCAATGGCTGGCTTTCTTTCTGGTCGGGTGCCCGGTGGCCGTGTGCCTGTTGATTCTCGGCATGCACCTCGATCGAATCGCCCGCGATGACAAGAAGATTCCCGACGCCATCATGGCCTATGGTGGGCTCTTCTTGAGCATCTTCAAGTCTCTGTTCGTGCTCTGGCTGGCCCTGATGCTGCTGAAAGCGAGTCCTCTTTACAGCAAAACGACCCGTGAAGAGTTTACCAATGCTCCCGTCGTCAATTTCATTGAAGATACTGGCGGAACAGCCGGGAAGGCCATCTTCGGCGTCATGGCACCGGGCAATGTCCAGAAGCAGTTGGGGCCCTTCCTGCAATCGGGATTCTAGGAGGATGGCCTGCTGGTTGCTCAAGAGTGAGCCCGAGGTATTCTCCATCGACGACCTTCAGCGCAAGAAGGTCGAGGGCTGGGACGGTGTGCGCAACTACCAGGCGCGCAACTATCTCAAGAGCATGCGCAAGGGCGATCAAGCCTTCTTCTATCATAGCCGTGAGAAGCCCCCGGGCATCGTGGGGATCTGCAAAGTAGTGCGCACTGCTTACCCTGACGATACGGCCAGCAATCCCAGGAGCCCCTATTATGATCCTCGCCACACTGCCGAAAACCCTGTCTGGTTTCGGGTGGACGTCGAGTTCGTGGAGAAGTTCTCGCGCTTGCTCTCCCTCGATGAGCTCAAGGCTACCCGTGGCCTGGAGCAGATGGTCGTGACGCGCAAGGGCAGTCGCCTTTCGGTGCAGCCAGTGACACCGAAGGAGTGGAAGACTGTGCTCAAGCTGCTCGAGTCGTGATCGAGCTGGTTCTGGTGCGCCACGCGCAGCCGATGTGGGAACCCGGTGGGCGGGCGGTGGACAACCCTGAGTTGACCGAGTTGGGACTGCAGCAGGCCAACCGGTTGGCAGAGTGGCTTTCGGGCGAGCACTTTGACGCCTTCTATTGCAGTCCCTTATTGCGTTGCCGCCAGACGGCCGCCCCTCTGGAGGCCCTCTGGCGGCGCTCGTGCACCATTTTGAGCTGGTTGGAGGAGATCAGGCTGCCCACCCTGGAGGGCCAACCATCCGCCCAGGTGCACGAGTTTCTGGCTCAAGTTCGAGCCCGCGACCTGGAAGATTGGTGGGAGGGGGCTCCAGGCGGGGAGTCCTTTCGCCACTTTCACGAGCGAGTTGTGGGTGGTCTGGAGCCCCTGCTGACTCGCGACCATCGCGCGGAGCTGCACTCCGAGGCTTCCTACCGACTGTGGCAGGTACCTTCGGAAAGCGAGCGCATTCTGGTGGTGGCCCACGGGGGCACGATCGCTGTCATGCTCAGCTTCTTGCTCGGAATCGAGCCGGTTCCCTGGGAGTGGGAGCGTTTCAAAGTCGGCTGGTGTGGCCTGTCGGTCGTACGCTCGGTCGAACTGGCTACGGGAGCTCTGTGGTCTCTGACCAGTTTCAATGCCCGCGGCCACCTGGCCGGGCTACCCGACCCATGGGGTTAACGGTCAGGGAACCTCGATCTTCCAATCGGTCAGTTCGACGGGGGGGGTGAGCTTGGCGCCCGAGGCTCGAAACTGGACAAAGACCGAGCTCTTTGCGGGTAAGGCGACGTCTCTGGCCGTGAAGAAGTATTCGGTCACCGCTTCTTCGCCTTCGCCCAGAACCTTCTCGGTCCGTTCCATCTTGGTGTAGGCGGCGCTGGAGCCGGCCTCATCGACCACACGATATTCCAGATCCTCGACGATCGGTTTCTCATTGCCCCAGTCTCCCAGGCCGTTGTTGGCCTCAAGGGTCACCTTGCCGTTGCTCGGGGGCCAGGGAGACATCTTGACGGACAATTCCGAGTCGTCGGAAAGCTGCCAGAAGGTTTCCGATGGCTTCTCTTCTCCGCTCTGGCTGGAGTCAGGAGCGGGGGGCGAGGAGCAGCCCAGGAAAAGCATGGCAGACACGAGCACGGTGAGCAATCTTCGCATGCCTGGCTTGATGCGACGGACCTTCGGCAGGGTCCTTTTTCAGGGATTTTTCAGGGCTTGTGCATACAACAAGCGGGCTTTCTGGGGTTCTGTCCCCCAGCAGCAATCTCTCGATCGAGGAGCACTCATCATGGTCATCACCCAGACTGCCCCCCAGCTCAACGCCGTCCGCGCTGCCTCCAGCGCCCCGGTGGAGGCTCCTCCGGACCAGGACAAAGACCAGGACAAGGCCGAGCTGAAAGCCCTGTGGAATGAGGTCAGGACTCCCACCCTGATCGGGACCGGCGCAGGTTTTGCCGCGGGTGCTGCCGCCGGCTCGGTTGGTGGCATCCTGGGTGGCATCGCTGGAGCTGGAACCATGGTGGCCGGCACGGTGGCCGGTGCGGCCCTGGGCGGATATCTGGGCCTGCAGCTGGGGATGAAGATCGGTGAGAACAAGGACCTTCTGGGAGTGCTGCTGGTCATGGGCACCACTTCGGCTGGCCTGGTGCTGGGGGGTTATGCCGGTTTTTATGGCGGGCTGGCCCTGGGCGCGGTGGCCGGTGCCTCGGGTGGGGTTCTGGGCGCTGTGGCAGGCGGTCTGGGAGCCGCTCCGGTAGCCGGGCTGGTGACCGGGGGCGTGGCCGCCTTCCGCGAGGTCAAGGCTCACCCCGAGAAGTACCCCACCCTGATCAAGAACTGGCAGGAGGCTGGCAAGTCCAAGGACGAGCCCAAACCCTGAGCTCTGCCCGTCTGAACGAACAACTATTCTCCAGGAAACCAATGTACCGCGCAGAAAACCGATCCCATGTGGGAAGAAATTCTGGCCGGTCTGAATCCTCCTCAACACGAAGCGGTCGTGACCACCGAGGGTCCGGTGCTGATCCTGGCCGGCGCGGGCAGCGGCAAGACCCGGGTCTTGACCCGTCGCATCGCCTACATCCTGGCTCAAAAACTGGCATGGCGAAACCAGATCCTGGCTGTAACCTTCACCAACAAAGCAGCTCGCGAGATGAAGGACCGCATCGAGGAGCTCTGTGGGGCAGGTCGTTTTCCTGATCTGGGCACCTTTCACTCGGTCTGCTCCCGCTGGCTCCGCGTGCACTCCGAGAGTCTGGGCCTGTCCTCACGATTTGCCATTTACGACACCTCCGAGCAGACCATGGTCATGCGTGAGGTGGTGCGAGAGATGCGCCTGGACGAGAAACGCTTTCCGCCCACGGCCTTCTTGCACCAGGTCTCCAGTTGGAAGAACAGCCTGATCCTTCCCCCGCAGGCTCAGCGCGAAGCGAAATCACCCTATGAGCGGGACGTCTCCACCGCCTATGAGCTTTATCAGAAGAAGCTCAAGCTCAATCAGGCGGTAGATTTCGATGACATTCTGGTTTACGCGGTGGAGCTGTTTCGCCACGATCCGGCTCTGCTCGAGCGTTACCAGGAGCGTCTTCGCTACATCCTCATCGACGAGTATCAGGACGTGAATCCGGTGCAGTATGAGCTGGTCCGCCTCCTGGCTGGCCGCCATCGCAACCTGTGCGCGGTGGGTGACGATGACCAGAGCATCTATGCCTTTCGTGGCGCTGACGTGTCCATTTTGCTGCGTTTTGAAGAAGACTTTCCCGAGTCCAAGATCATCAAGCTCGAGCAGAACTATCGCTCGACCCGCTTCATCCTGGAAGCCTCCAATGCGGTGGTTGCGAACAATCGAGGTCGCAAGGCCAAGGCCCTCTGGACCGACAAGCCGGGTGGGGAGAAGCTCCAACTCTACTCGGCAGCCGACGGACGCGACGAAGCCCGTTATGTGGCTCGAAGCATTCGCGATCTGGGAGGGGGATCGCGGCGTCCCTACGGAGACTTCGTGCTGCTCTACCGCACCAACTCGATGTCTCGGCTCCTGGAAGAAGCCCTCATCCAGGCCGGCATCCCCTACAAGATCATCGGAGGGCTGCGCTTCTTCGAGCGCAAGGAGATCAAGGACGTGCTGAGCTACCTGCGCCTGCTGGTCAACGAAGCCGACTCGATCTCACTGCGCCGCATTCTCAACGTGCCACCGCGAGGCATTGGCGATACCACTTTGCAGAAGCTCGAGCGCTTCAGCCAGAGCCAGGAGATCTCCCTTTACGAAGCCATGCGCCGGTCAGGCGAAGCAGGCCTGACGGGTAAGGCCAAGGAGGCCCTCGAGGGCCTGGCGAGCTGGCTCGACAGGTTGCGCGACAGGTTACGCTCGGGTGGAAAGCCCGTCGCCCCGGCCGAGTCGCTCTTCGACGAACCGGTGGCTCTGGAGGCGGTCAGCGTGACCGGCACTCTCAGAGAGGTGCTTAAAAAGAGCGGCTACCGTGACTGGCTGGGAGCCGATCAGAAGGTCGAAGCCCAGGCCCGTCTCGAGAACCTGGACGAACTCGAGAACGTCACCACGGAATTCGACCAGAATGCCGAGGATCCGTCGCTGGAGACCTTTCTGGCCGAGGTCTCCCTGCTGTCTGATCAGGATACCTACCAGGATTCCAGCCAGGCGGTCACGCTCATGACGTTGCACGCGGCCAAGGGATTGGAGTTCCCGGTGGTGTTCCTGGCCGGGTTGGAGGAGGGCACCTTTCCCCACCAGCGTTCCATCGACAACCCCGATGAGTTGGAAGAGGAGCGGCGCCTGTGCTACGTGGGGATGACCCGCGCTCGGCAAGTGCTGCGGCTGAGCCGGGCTCAGACCCGAGATGTCCACGGCACCCGCATCCCAAAGATGCCTTCCCGATTCCTGGCCGAGATCCCTCAGGAGTTGCTGTTGCAGGCCCGCAGCGAGTACTTTGTGCCCGAGCAGCGTCGAGAGCGCGAGAGTCCCAGTGTGGGCTCGGGCAAGTTCGCAGGCTGGGGAAAGTCCAGTCCGCCTGCGCGGGTCACCCCCCCGGCCGAGAAGCCTCGTCCCGTGCGCTCCGAGCTGCCGGCCCGCTTTCGGCCCGGCCAGAGGGTGATCCACAAGGTATTCGGCCAGGGTTCGGTGGAGAAGACCGAGCGCGATCTGGTCACGGTGAACTTCGACGAGAAGGGCGCCAAGACGGTTCAGGAGAGTTTTCTCTCACCCATGGCCTCTGATCCCCTCGGCGTCGGCGATCGGGTGTTTCACTCGCGCTGGGGCAAGGGCGTCGTCAAGACGGCCGACCCGGGTGCGGTCACGGTCGTGTTCCCCGGTATGACCTTGCACCTGTCTCCGGAAGAGGCAGCCAAAACCCGCCGGCTTTAGGCAACTCCGCCTGCCGCCGAGAGCGCCAGGGACACGAAGGCCCTGTCTGGGCGCACCCCTCCGCGAGCTGAGCCAGGCTAATGTGCTCGCACTTTGGTTTTGCCCATCAGCCTTCACCCTCGGCGAGGTACTCGCACGCCGCCGATGACCACCGCGTCCTCCTGCTGGGCGACGCTGCCCTGACTGGTCGGCCCACCGAAGGAGGCCTTCAGCGCCTTCTCCACGTCGTCGTGAAGGACCAGATTCTGCAGGAACTGAGTGACCCGCTGATCGGTCTGGCGGGGGTCGCTCTTGCCCTCGCGCAAATCCTGCTGAAAGTAGGTGAAGACCTCGGTGGCGCGGTCCTGGTGGCGACCTACGGCCATGCCTTCCAGCAACTTGCAAAAGCGTTCGCCGGTAGTCGCCAGACTCTCCGAGCCGGCCCGCTCGGCCAGGATGGTGCGGTAGCAAAAGCTGGTCTGATCGGTGCTCCCGGCGGGCAGGCGGCGAGCGATGTCGGTGAAAAGCCGGGTGCGGTCTTCCTGGCTCTCCGCGCCCACGGTGATGCGGACCAGGTCCATCCCTTCACTGGCGGCGGCGATCGAGCCGCTGGCCGACAGCAAGCTGAAGAACAGGTCTTCGAGTTGCTCCTGGCGCTGGGGATTGTTAGCCGCTCTGGCGGCGATCACTTCCTGGGTCTGGCTGAGCACCCGATTGGCCTGCTCGTAGCCCTGGCGGGCGTAAGTCGTGCTGACCAGGGCTGTCTTGCGAGCCAGCTCGAAGGGGGTGGCGCACTCGGCGAACAGCTTCTTGGTCAGCCCACCAACGCGCTCGCTGACCCGATAGTTGTCATCGTCCCCCTTCTTGCTGCCCCGAAGCAGTTCTGCGTAAACGGCTGCAGCCACACGCAGCGGGAACTTTTCGCCCCCCTGGATCACGATCTGAGGAAAATAGACGTTGTCGCGCTCCCATCCCGCCTCGGCATAAGCCCCCGACAGAACCTCGCGATAGACGGCATCGTATTCAGCCAGGCGTCGAGAGAGCCCGGGCAGGTTGGCAAGCTCGTCGCGACTGACGCTCAGCAGGACCCCCTTTCCTTCGCGCGCCCATACGTTCTTGGCTTCCTGCAAGTAGACCGAGCGTGCATCGATCTTGTTGCGGTCGCTGTAGAACTCGAAGCCCTTCTCTTGCGCTTGCTTCAAATCTTCCGCCAGTGCCGGATCCTTGAGCCCGCGGTCCGTCCCGGAGCCGCAAAAGTAGTCGAGTGCGGACAGGGTTTCGGCGTTGGCCGCCACTCTGTCGTTGCCGGGGGCGGCGAAGTAGATGTCCTGCCCGGCAGCGAGTCCGCGCAGGTGCTCCAGGGTGTCGCTGGGGCGCCTCTCGTCCTCGTCATAGTAGTAGGAGGAGCTGGAGGTCGGCTTGTAATCCTTGGCTTGGAGACTGCGCAGGGTCTCGAGCCGGGTCTTGTCCTCACCGGTGAGGACGTCGTGGCCCAGGACAGCGTCGGCAAACTGCAGATCGCGCAGGGCGGTCACCTTACGTCGGTCGGTGCCGGGCATGGTGATCTGCAGACGGTCCAGTTTGTCAGCTTTCTGTTTCAGGACGTGCTCGCAGGCTTTGTCGGCCGTCAGCTCCTGGTGTCTGGGACGGAGCCCGAAGGGGAGCACGAAGCGTCTTCGATACTCGAACCTGGCTCCGCCCTGCTCAAGCCTGCGGAAGGCCTGGAGCAGGTCCTGGCGGGCAGTCTCGCTGATAACAGAGCCAATTGGCCCACCCACGGTCGAGCCGGCCACCAACACTCCCGCCTGCGCGAGCTCGGGCCAGGGATTGGCCAGGGGAGTGGACTGCAGTTGAACCTTATCGCCGGGGTCGGCCGGTGTCGTCTCGGCCGCGGCGGCCGGTCGCGAAGCTACGAATGTCGGTCGGGAGGTCAGGCTCTGGAGCGAGGTGATCATCACGCCTTCAAGTCTACGATCTTCCGGCCAGCACGGGGTGAAGGTCGTGTTAACAGCTCGCCGGGCCCGTTTTTCAGGCTTTTTTCAGGGTGCACGCGGCAGCGAACTGTGTCCGCAGGAGAACCACGATACCCTTCGAATCGAATTTACGTCAAGAATTTGCAAAGCGAGGGCAGAAATCTTGTTGAACGCCAGGAACCTGGTCGCCGCGGTGGCCGGAATCGTGCTCAGCCTGGGGATGGTGGCGCAGGCCGAGCAGGAAGACTATTGCGTCCTCTCGGTGGACAAGGGCAATGGCACGCTGACCGTGGTCGAGGCCGACGAGTTGTCGATCCGGAATGTAGGGTGCGACCCGGCCAACTACCAGTCGGCTCCCAAAGTCACCGTCAAGCTGGCCCCGCACACCAATTATATCCAGGCTCACGCGCTCGAGAACGAGCAGGAGCACGATGAATGGTACCATACCGAGGAGGACTTCCTGTTCAATGTCCGACCGGGGGATCTGATCGAGGTCGAGGGGAATGTTTCCAGTCCTGATCAGATCTGGCTCCACCGCATTCGGTACTGACCTTCGAAACGGCGGCCAACGCCGATGATCGAGGAAGTCTTCGAGAATCTGGTCGATCAGTTCAGCGATCCCTTTACCTTTTATCGCGAGCTGATTCAGAACGCCATGGACGCAGGCTCCAATCGCGTCGAGGTTCGGGTGGAGTATCGCCCGGCTGAGCAGCGTGTGGTGGTGGATGTGGTCGACTTCGGCGAGGGGATGAACCAGCGCATCATCAACACCGAGCTGACCAGGCTGTTCTCTTCCAGCAAAGAAAACGACCTCACCAAAATCGGAAAATTTGGTATCGGCTTCGTGTCGGTTTTTGCCCTCAACCCTGAAGTTGTGACCGTGGATACGGGCCGCGACGGAGAGTACTGGCGAGTGGTCTTCCAGGGGGGCACCAACTTCGAGTGTCTCAAGCTTGACCATCCGGTCGAGGGCACCCGGGTGCGACTCTACAAGAGGCTCCAGGCTGACGAATTCGACCATTTCCTGACCAAGTCGCGGGATACCATCTCGTTCTGGTGTCGTTTCTCCGATACCGAGGTGCTCTTCAACGGGCTCAAACTGAACGAGCCTCTGGCGGTCGACTCTCCCTGCCAGGTGCGCCATACCCGACCGGGCACCGAGCTGGTGGTCGGGGTCACCTCGGTCAAACCTCCTCCTTTCGGGATGTACAATCGCGGTCTGACCCTCAAGGAGGCTGCCCAGGAGTTCTTTCCCGGGGTTTGCTTCCGCATCAAATCTCGCTATCTCGAGCACACCCTCACCCGTGACAACGTCATTGTCGACGAGAATTACCATAAAGCTTTGAAAATCTTGCGCGAGTGCGTGCGCAACCATCTGCCCGAGGAGATGTTTGCGCGGATCAAGAGCTGGCTATACGACTCGGCCAGCTTTGACAAGCTCGACGAGCTGCTCGGGGAGGCCGCCCCTTACCTGAGCAACTACCGCGAAGGCATGGCCAAGAAGTTTCGCACGATGCCGCTCTTTCCCACTCTTCACGGTGCTCCTCTCAGCCTTTCTCAGCTCCGCTGGGCCAGTTTCTTCGAAGGAGCCGTTTACCTCGAGCTCGAGCCGAACCGGGTCTCCAGTGAGCTGGCCCGGGTCGGAATTCCCGTCTTGAAGGGGGAGGTCGGCTCGGGGATCGCCCTGGCTGCTCAGGCCGTGACCGGACGGAGTCCCCTGGTCGCTTCTCACTCGGTCGCGGTGCCCATCGTGCGAACGCGCCAGGCTGCCCGGCGCGAGCTCAGCCGGCTGGGCGGGGCCATCAAGACCATCTTGAAGCGGGGCAAGGTCAGCATTCAGGAGGTGCGCCTGGCTTCGTTCGACTACCCGGGCTCGGTGGTGGAGAAGTTGCCAGCCCTCCTTCAGTCGGGAGAGGGCGTCCCCATTCGGCTCTTCGACCGCGGTATCTTGCGCAGTCTGCGCGTCAAGCCCGGCTTGTTACTGCTCAACGAAAGCCATCCCCTGGTGGCTCGGGCTCTGGCACGCGCCGAGCATACGCCGTTGCTGGCCAGCTTCGTCCTGGCCAAAGCTGCTCTGCTCAACGACGGATTGTCCAGCGAAACGGAAGCCAGCCTGGTGGGCCAGGCCCTCAAACTGGCGTGAGCCTGCCCCAAGAGATCCTTGCGGGGGCCCAGAAGGGCTACAAGGGCTCTTTCACCCTGGCTGTCGAGAAGGCGCGCGAGAAGCTCAAGCGCTTTCAGCTCACCGACCCTCGCTACTACATCCTGCAGGTCATCGAGGCCCTGCTGGCTTCCGGGGCGACCGACATCCGAGTTTCTCACGAGGTCGTGCTGAGCGTCGATCTCACGCTCAGCTCGTACATCCTGGTCATCGAGTTCGATGGGCCTGGCTACACCCGCGAGGAGCTCGAGCAGCTCTATGACTTCCTGTTCATCTCTCAGGCTGACCGACAGCGGGATCGGTTGCGCGAGCTGGCTCTCGCCCTGATGAGTTGCCAGGCCCTGCGGCCCACCGTCATCAAGCTCGAGAGTCAGGGGGCCGTCTGGCAGCGCTGCGTTTCCGACAAGCCGGAAGAGCACCTCAAGGAGCGCGTGCTCGAGCGAGCCACGCAGGCGGGCAGTCGACTCGAGATTCGCGGGCCTGGCAAGGGTAGTGAAATCGAGCTGTTGCGGTCTTACTGCACCCTGGTGCAGGTGCCGATCCTGGTGAACGGGGACCAGATCAGCGCCACCCCGAAAAGCTTGACCGGAGTCTGTCCCTGGCCGAACTATCGCTTTACCCGGGGCCAGCTGAGCGGATGGATCGGTCTGCCCTATGCCGAGATGGCTCGTTCCTCGCTCACCTTCCTGCGCTACGGGGTGCAGTTTGCCCGGCGGCTCGAGCACCGACTCACTCCCGCCGTTTCGGTCGTGCTCGAGGACCCGCGTATCCGCAAGAATGCCAGCCAGACCGACGTGGTCGAGGATGACGGCTACTTCGAGGTCCTCCAGGAGGTCCAGCAGGTTCTCTTTGAGTTCGCGCTCGAGTTCAGCCGCAAGTACATCCCCGGCTACCAGCGCCAGGCAGTGCAGAACTTTCTTTCCCAACTTTTGTGTGACTGGATGAGCCCGGAGGTGCTGCTGTCAGCCGAGCAGGACTCGACTCCCGAGCTTCAGCAACTGCTCAACCTGCCTCTGTTCACCGACCGCCTGGGCCAGATGTGGCCCCTCAAGGAGGTGGTGGCTCAGTACCGCAAGGACGGATTCGTGAGCATTTGCTCGCGGCGGATGCCCCACGCTCACCGGGTCGACTGGTTGGTGCTCAACCCGGGCGCCGATGAACTGAGCTTGCTCAAGTCGCTCTTTGATCGCATTCGCAACGTGGACGAGGAGATCAAGCGCATTCAGGCCCTGGGCACCGGGCGAGCCACGCCCGCTCCGGCCCCCAACACCAGTCCGGCGCTGGCCGAGCGGGCCGTGACCGGGGGGGGGTTTTCCTGCGTTCTGCGCATTCCCAACGACTACCCGGTAGGCTCTCTGGAGCTCTTTTTCCCTGCTCAACAGGGTTGGGTGCGCCATACGGACTACTTCAACGGTCTTTCCATCCAGGTCGAGATCACCGGTCCCTGGCGAGCGGATGCGGTGCGACTGGCCAGAACGGCGGTCGAGGAGAACCATATCGAGCTCTATCGGCACCTGCTGGCCCGCCTGCTCAAGAGCCACCGTACTCCCCAGCACCGCCAGCCCATCCTGAGGGCCCTCGAGCACCTGCTGGCTTACTGGTCGAGTCTGTTTCCCACGGGCTGGCCAGGGGTGCGCAAGTTCAACGAGCGGGTGATCAGCGCACGGACCGCGGTGGGGGAGGAGATCTGGCAGGCTCAGGTCTTTGCCACCCGCTCGGGCAGTCTGGTCAGTCTGAATGATATGTCCGTCTGGTTAGGGAGCTTCGAGAGCCTGGCCCTGGCTTACGGGGGACGGCCCATTGAAGGGGACCACGCGATCGATGGCAGTCCGGCCGTGGCTCGCTTTCTCAGCCTGATCTTCGGTACCGAGCGGATTCAGCGGGTGACGCTGGGCACCGCCCTGCTGCCTCAGCGCCAGAAGCAGCGTCTGTTGCCCGGCGCGGCTGAGAACCCGGCCCAGCTCGTGGAGGTAGAGACCGCGGTTGAGGCCGATCCCGAGTTGGAGGAGATCTCCCTGGACGCGCTGAGAGCGGCCATGGAAGCCGAGATGCCCGCCCCCGAGCCCCCGCCTCCCCCTCCGCAACAGCCGCAGGTGGAGACAGAAGAGCTGCCTGGACCCGACGAGAGCGACGAGCCCGAGGAGATCCCTCCGTCGGCCGACAGCGAGTCGCTCCCCCCTCCCGAGTTCAGCCCGGTGCCCGAGCCGGTGCGCACCCAGAGTGAGCAGACGACCACCCTGGTGGCCATCTCTTTCAGTCAGGAAGGCCTGGCCGGCTGGCTTGGCCTGACGGCCCAGGGCTCGGGCATTGTCAGCGTCTGTCAGGGCGGGCATGAAGTGGCCGGCGGGCCCCTGCTCGAGTTGCCCGTTACCGGCTGGGTGGTGGCGGCGGACAATCGTTCGCTGGTCGTGGAGAACGGCGTCGTCTTTTGGACCGAGGACCAGGGCGCCGTCTTGCTCGGCCACCTCGAGCGTCTCTATGAGGAACTGGCCCAGTGGATGGCCGACAAGCACCCGCAGGGGCGCGAGTTCCGACGCGGGCGCGAGCTGTTGGTCCACTTTCTGGGGCGTTTCCCGGATCTGACTCGCAGTCGGCTCGGGCGCGGTCGCCCCGACGACCCCATCGGCTCGCTCAAGTTCTTGCCGGCGGCCGGGGGAACCTTGAGCTCGTTGGCGACCTTCTATGAGGAGACGCGAACTCGAGGCTCCTTACACGTCATTCAAGAGTTCGGGCTCAATCCGGATATGGCCTACCCGGTGGCGGTGGTCGGGCGGACCGTGTCCGAGTCCTTTTACCGCGAGCTTCTGGGTGTGGAAACCCTGCATCCCTTTCGCGAGTCCGAGCGACCCATCGAGGAGCGCTTTCTTCAGGTGCTGCGCCGAGAGCTTCGCCTTCTGCGCGAACGGGGAGACTTTCGTCTATCAGACGAGATTCTGGCGGGGATCGATTGGCAGGCCAACGCGGCCCATTTCGTAGAGCACAACCCGGCCACTCGCACCACCGGCCTCGACCTCGAGCACCGTATCGTACGCGAGGTGCTGCGTCGCTTTGATCACGATCGACGTCTTCTGCCCATGTTGCTCAGCTCTCTTTACACCGCCATCAATCGGGCTCTGGAGGAAGTGGGCGACGAGGATGAGCTCGAATTTCTGGAGACCCTGCTCGAGGTCTACCCGGATGAGCAGGCTCGCCAGCAGCGGACCGGGAGTCTTCTGAAAGATTCCTGAAAGGCGAAGTTTTGCCAGGACGTAAACCTGGTTACCGGAACTTTAAGGACTCATGCTCGGGCTGTGAACTGACGGCCTGGTTACAGCACTTTTTGCGATTGGACGCGGTCTGATCCTTGCTATCGCTGTGTTCACACCCCGGCAACATCCAGTTCATCTTCCTTACTTTCTCCACTCATATAGTGACCGCGGAATTCATCCCCGTCGGGGACAAAAAGAGGAGAGAAAAAAGTCACCATGATGATTCGCGATCTTAGCAGCAATTTCAGCACCCAGCGGCCCCAGTCAGCCGGCAAGCCCGATGCGGCTCCGGCTGCGCCGTCGGATACGGCGCAGCTGTCTGGTGCGCGACCAGAAGCCTCGATTAACCTGGCCTCCGTGCTGGCCGCCACGGCCGCCGAGGCCAACTCGCTCGCCGGCAAGCTGCCCGAGCACGTGGAAGGTGAAGTGCTGGTCAAGCTCAAGCCTGGAATGGACCTCCAGGGCATGGAGGACTTCGCCTCCACTTACGGCGGCAAGCTGATCGAGAAGATCGCGATGCCCGACAACATGTACAAGTCCTTCGGCGGCGACCTGCTCCACATCAAGTTGCCGGCCGGTATGAGCACCGCCGAAGCCATGGCCGCCATGGGCAAGGACGACCGCGTGGCCTACGCTGCCTCCAATGACATCATGAAGCGCATGGAAGGCACCACCGTGCCCAACGACCTCGACCCGCGCCTCTGGGGCCTCAACAACACCGGTCAGGACGGCGGCACGGCCAACGTCGACATCGACGCCCCTGAGGCCTGGAACGTCAGCACCGGCGCCAAGGCCGCCAACGGTGGACCGGTCATCGCGGTCATCGACACGGGCCTGGACTACACCCACAACGACCTCAAGAACAACAGCTGGGTCAATGCCGGTGAGATCCCGGGCGACGGTATCGACAACGACGGCAACGGCGTCATCGACGACGTGCACGGCTTCAACGCCATCAACGACTCGGGCGACCCGATGGACGACCACGGCCACGGCTCGCACTGCTCCGGCACCATCGGCGGCGAGGGTAACAACGGCGACGGCGTCGTCGGCGTCAACTGGAACGCCTCCATCATGGGCGTGAAGTTCCTGTCCGCCTCCGGCGGCGGCACCCTGGCCGACGCGGTCAAGGCCATCAGCTACGCCACGGCCAACGGCGCCCGCATCACCTCCAACTCGTGGGGCGGCGGCGGTTACAACCAGGCCCTCAAGGACGCCCTGGCTGCTTCCCCCGCGCTGCACATCTTCGCGGCCGGCAACGAGTCCAACGACAACGACGCCAGCCCTGCCTACCCGGCCAGCTACGACCTTCCGAACATCGTGTCCGTGGCTGCCGTCGACCGCAACGGCAACATCGCTGACTTCTCCAACTGGGGAGCCACCGCGGTCGACCTCGGGGCCCCTGGCGTGGACATCTACTCCTCCATCCCGGGCAACCAGTACGACTCCTGGAGCGGCACTTCGATGGCGACCCCGCACGTCTCCGGCGTGGCCGGCCTGATCGCCACCGTCTATCCCGACGCCTCCAACGAGCAGATCAAGTCCCGCCTGATGAACGGCGCTCGCCCGCTGGACTCACTGGCCGGCAAGACCGTCAGCGGCGGCATGCTGAACGCTGCCAACTCGCTGGAGAACGACTCCACGGCTCCGGCCGCTCCCAACGACCTGCGCGGCACCCGCGCCACCACCAAGTCGGTGGATCTGAGCTGGACCGCCACCGCCGACGACGGCTGGTGCGGCGGCTCGGCTGCCGGCTACAAGCTGGTCTACTCGGACCGTCCCATCGTCGACGGCCAGGCCAACCAGGGCGAAGTGAGCTTCGACCAGGCTAACCGCGTGGCCACCGGCGCCGCCAGCGCCACGGGCACCATCGAGGGCGCCACCATCAACGTGACCCCCTCGGGCCAGGAGCGCACGCTCTACGTCGGCCTGAAGGTCTATGACAACGTGGGCAACCTGTCCGAGATGCGCACCGCCCAGGTGAGCGTCCCGGCCGCCAGCGTGGCCTTCGAGGACAACAAGGACGCCGGCAACTTCACCGCCGAGGGCGCATGGGCCCAGAGCGAAGTCGAGGGCCGCGGCCTGGTGTGGACCGATAGCCCGAACGGCGAGTATGGCAACAACGAGAACCGTTCCTTGACCTCCAAGCCGATCGACCTCTCGGCCGTCGCCAACCCGACCATGATGTTCGACGCGAAGTTCGACCTCGAGCGCCGCTACGACTTCGTCCAGGTCGAGGTGTCCGAGGTGCCGGCCGAGCCGCCCACCCCGCCCACCCCGCCCGAGGACGGCCAGCCGCCCGAGGGTGCCAACGAGCGCCAGTGGACTGAAGTCGCCAAGTTCAACGGAACCAGCGATTGGGCCACCCAGAGCATCGACCTGTCGGCCTTCGACGGCAAGAACGTCCAGGTTCGCTTCCGCATCACCTCTGACGGCAGCGTGACCAAGGACGGCTTCTCGATGGACAAGCTGGTCGTGGTGGGCGATCCTCGTCCCGCCCCGCCCGCTCCCGAGCCCCCGGCCCCGCCGGCTCCCGAGCCTCCTACCCGCTAAGAGCAGCGGATTCAAAGCCCCCGGTCGTGAGACCGGGGGCTTTTTTGTGGTGGGTCATGTGCTCGCACTTCGGTTTTGCACAGGTGGAGCGGCGGCGCCTTAGCGCACTCGGTGCAGCTCGAGGTGAAAGCCCCCCTGTGCCTTCTCGAGCTGGATGTGAAGCCTGTCACCATCTCTGCGGTAGATCAGCCTCTCGGGGACATCCTGGCGAGCAAACTCCACTTCCTGGTGGGAATGTCGCTCTGGCTTGAAGATCATGGTTTTGTTCTTCTCGGGCAGATAGAGCTTGAGGAACAAGCCATCGGGTGTCTCCTCGAGCAGCATGAACTCCTTGTGGACTGTCTGGCCGTTCTCGACGGCCCGGGAGGTGCCCAGCATGGTTCCACCCAGGGCCGATCCCCAGGATTCCTCGAAGCCCTGACCTTGCCATTCCCCCGTGAGAAAGCTCAGGTCGGCGAGCGTCTGGGCCCGGGCCGAGAGGCTGAGCAGCAAGACCAGCAGGATCAGCCGAATAGCTTGCTCACCGACAGGTTGAAGTAGTTGCGCCGAATGGCCTCGCCCAGCAGAGCGTCTACGCTCAGCACGGTGATCTTGCCCTGGCGGGCCGAGGAAGGCACCGGAATGGTGTCGGTCACCACCAGCTCCTTCACGCGCGAACTCTCGATGATGTTGATGGCGTCTCCAGCCAGCACCGGGTGGGTGGCGGCCGCGTAGACTTCGCGCGCGCCCAGGTTGAGCAGCGTGTCCACAGCCGCCGAGAGGGTTCCGCCGGTGGAGATGATGTCGTCAATGATCAGGCAGGTGCGGCCCTCGATCTCACCCACGATCTCGGTCACCTCGGCCTTGTCCGGCTCGGGGCGGCGCTTGAAGATGATGGCCAGGCCGCAATCGAGCCGCTCGGCGTAAGCCCGGGCCCGATTCACGCCGCCGGCGTCGGGTGAAACCACCACCAGCTCTTCGCGCTTGAGGTTCTTGCGGTGGAAGTATTCCACCAGGATCGGCATGGCGTACAGGTTGTCCACCGGGATGTCGAAGAAGCCCTGAATGGCACCCGCGTGGAGGTCGATGGTGATGACCCGGTCGGCTCCGGCGGTGGTGATCAGGTTGGAAACCAGCTTGGCGGTAATGGGCTCGCGCCCTGAAGTCTTGCGCTCCTGCCGGGCATAGCCGAAGTAGGGGATGACGGCCGTGATGGTGCGCGCCGAGGCCCGCGAGAGGGCGTCGATCATGATCAACAGCTCCATCAGGGTGTCGTTGACGTTTCCGCAGGTGGGCTGGATGACGTAAGCCTCCGCCCCGCGCACGTTCTCTTCGATGCGCACGCGCGTCTCGCCATTGGTGAAGCGCCCTACCAGGGCGCTGCCCAGCGGCAGCCCCAGATACCGCGCGATAGCCTGCGCCAGTCGCGGATTGGCGTTGCCTGTGAAGAGAACGATGTTCTCGTTTTCCAGGGTCGGTTGGGCTGCTTCCTCGAGCACCAGCATGGCAGGGCCTCCCGCATCGTCTCGTAAGCCGCCGGCTTGTTCGGCCGGATGGATCGCGAGTCCTCCAGGTAGAGTCGATGAATTCACGGCGTCGTGCTCGATTTCTGGCGCAGGGGTCGGGCAGGCACCCCCACTACCGTGCTGCCCGGCTCTACATCCCGATTGACCACCGAGCCCGCGCCTGTTCTGGCCCCCGCTCCCACCCGGACGGGGGCCACCAGGCTGGTGTTGGAGCCGATGAAGGCTCCCTCCTCAATAATCGTCTTATGCTTGGCTTTGCCATCGTAGTTGCAGGTGATGGTGCCGCAGCCGATGTTGACCTTCGCTCCCACCTCGGCGTCGCCCACGTAGCTCAGGTGGGGCACCTTGGCCCCGGCCTCGATGCGGGAGTTCTTGATCTCCACGAAGTCGCCCACCTTGCTGCCCGGGCCGAGATCGGCTCCGGGACGAAGATAAGCGAAGGGACCGACGTTCACCTTCTCCTCCAGGCGGGCTTCGGTGAGAACCGAGTTCTGGATGGTGCATCCGTTCCCCACCATGCAAGAAACGATGCGAGTCTGAGGCCCGATCTGACAGCCTTCCCCGATCACGGTCTCGCCCTGCACCATCGTCTGGGGAAGAATCACTGTATCTACGCCGATCCTGACACTCGGCTCAATCCAGGTGCTGGCCGGATCGAGAATGCTGACGCCAGCCAGCATCCACTTGCGATTGATGCGCTCGCGCAGCACCTCGCCGGCTCGAGCCAGGTCGGCCCGGGTGTTGACGCCCAGCGACTGGTCCAGATCCTCGATCTTGACCGCCTCCACGCGGTGTCCCCCCTGCACGGCGAGAGAAACGATGTCGGTCAGGTAGTACTCACCCTGGTCGTTGGCGGTTCCCAGGCGAGGCAAAAGCCCGCGCAGCAGCCCGGCCTGCACGCAGTAGCAGCCCATGTTGACCTCTCGCACCATCAGCTGCTCGGGAGTACAGTCGCGCGCTTCAACGATCCCGATCACCCTTCCCTCGCCAGAGCGAATGACCCGACCAAAGTCGGCCGCTTCGGGGAAGTCGGCGCTTAGCAGGGCTACATCGGCCCCGGCATCG
This sequence comes from Candidatus Xenobia bacterium, assembly GCA_045863235.1. Lineage (GTDB taxonomy): Bacteria > Vulcanimicrobiota > Xenobia > Xenobiales > QWHO01 > QWHO01. Next base: position 63,847 of record BTUM01000032.1, read on the forward strand.
AGCAGCTTCTGCAGAGAGTCACCGGTCAGCAGGGGCATGTCGCCATAGGTGATCAGAACCGGGCCCTCAAACCCCTCCAGCCCCGGAGCGGCCATCATGACCGCATGCCCCGTGCCCTTCTGCTCGGTCTGCTCGGCAAAACGGGCCCGATGTTCCACCGCTTGCCGCACCGCCTCGGCCTCGTGACCCACGACCACGAGCAAGGGATCGGCAGCCAGGCCCTCCAGGGCATCCAGAGCGTACTCGAGCAGAGGCCGTCCCAGCAGGGGATGAAGCACTTTGGCCCGGTTCGACTTCATGCGAGTGCCTTTACCGGCAGCCAGGACAATCGCAGCGGGGCGAGGCGAACTCATGATCGGTTCCTCCGTGAGGGCTGGCCTCGGTTTCGGCGATCTTGGTCCGAGTCCTACCGCTTTTCGTGCGGTATTGCTCGCCTCCCCCGCAGGAATGTAGACTGAAGACCTCGATGCTGGAGCGAACTCGACTGCTCGGTCGCTTGTCCCCTCGCTGGCTGCGCCTGGCGACCGCCCGCGAGCTGGGTCAGCGGGGCGATCTGGCCAGTCTGCGGGCGGTCTTGAGGCACGCCTGGTCGGAGGGCGCCGCGGCCATGGCCCGGGCCTGGCCGCCCGAGCAGCGGGTGCGCCTGTGCGCCGTGCTGCTCGACGATCCCACCGGGTGGGAGACCGCTCGCGAGCTCCTGGCCGAGGACGCCTGGCGGGTGGCGGCCGCCTGGTCGGTGCTGCAGAATCGCCCTGCCTGCCTCGATGAGCTGGTCGCTTCCTTTCCGCCAGCCGATCCGGTTTCCCGCAGCCTGCTGCTGCTCTTTGCAGGAAGGTTGGAGGAGTACGAGCGGCTCGATTTTGACCATCGCCATCTGCAGAACGCGCTGGAGACCGCTCCCTCGGGAGTGCGCACCCTGCTGCTGCGGCACGCCGCCGGTCTGGGACGACCCGATCTGGTCACCCACCACCGGGTTCCCTGGTGTGAGCTCTCATGGCCGGAGTTCGAGGCCCGACTGGAGTTGATGGCCCGCTCGGGCGGGCTGGAGAAGGTGCTGCCAGACCTGCGTGCCGATCAGGCCGTGCGCGCCCTGGAGCTCTTGCGCGAGCGCTCGGACCCGGCCGCTGAAGAGCTCGGGCGCGAGCTGGGCGGACTCATCCCCTCGCTGGAGCAGGTGCGCGCCTGGCTCAGCGTTCCGGTGGAGCAAGGTCGCCTCCCAGCCGACTATGTAGCAGCCGACCGCCTGGCGGTGGTCACCGGCACCGGGCTCCGGGTGCGCAGCTGGGACGCGCCTGGCGATTGCTCGCTTCCGGCCGAAGGCCTGGTGGAGGCGGTCTTCTCGCCCGATTTCAGCCGGCTGGCGCTGGCTGGACTGAGGAGCCTGCGCCTGTTCGACCTGGCCGACGGCCGCCAGGTGGGCGAATGGACTGACGTGGAGTGCTTTCGTTTTGGCCCGGATCAGAACCTGGCGGTGGTGTGCCGGTCCGGGGTGGGCACCCTCTTCACGCCACAGACGAACTCCGACGATCCTCCCCTGATTCCCCCAGGGCGCGTCAACAGTATGGCGGTGCGTCCGGACCGGGTGGCCATGGGCCTGGAGACGGGAGAGATCGGCCTGTGGTGGGGTAGCGAGTGGACCCTGCCTCACATGATTGCCGACCAGCATCGGGAAGCGGTCATCTTTCTGGAGTTTCTGCCGGGCGAGATGCTGCTCAGCGCCACCCGACACGAAGTCTTCTTGTGGCGCATGAAAAGACCCGGCCTTCCGGAGCGCCTGCAGGTGGTCGCGCGGGGCGAGTTCACCTGCTTTGACTATCGGGGAGGACGGCTGGCTCTGGGCCAGGAGCGCGGCCTGGCCCTGTGGACGCTCTCCGAGCCCGGCCGGCTCGAGCAGTGGGTCACAGAAAGGGTCCAGCATATCTGTCTGACTTCGATCGGCGTGACTGCCTGCGATCGAGACGGACGGGTGACGGTCTACTCTGCCGAAGGCCAGCGCCTGCTGGGCTTACTCGGCCCGGGGGTGCGCGCCCTGACGACCTGCCGGGACAGTCTGGTGGTGCTGACTCGCTCCGAGGCGGTGCGCCTGTCGCTGCGCCAGAACCTCATCGACCTGCCCCTTTCCGAGCTGCGCCGCCAGGGCGGAAAGCTCGACGGCGAGGGCTTCTTGAGCCGGCTGTTCAGCCATCTGCACCGATTCTCGATCGAGTTGGGGGAGGAGCGTCCCGTCACCCGGCCAGACGACGTGATGCTCTGATGTCAGAGCGGCTCGAACTGCTGGCGCGGCACGTTCTGACGCCAGTCTCCGAAGACCTGGCTCACGGCCTGCTTCAGCTCTGCCAGGGCCGGCTCCATCTGCCCCTTGAGGCTGAGGAGTTGAGCCTTGCGCAGCCGTCCGCGGGCGTCCTGGGGATCGCCCAGGGCCTTGATCTCGTCCCAGGTGGGATTGGAGGACAACCCGTCCAGGGCATTCTTGAGCGTCTCGGTCTTGGTGAGGGCAAGCTTGTAGGCCGTGACTGCCTCGGCGGGACGGTTCTGAGCTTCGTGGATCAGCCCCAAAAAGAGATACAGGTCGGACCGATAGGGAGCGTAATCGGCGTAGTCGCGCATGGCCTCCAGACTGGCCTCGAGCTCGCCCCACATGAGTCGAAGCTGGCCGATCCACCACAGGGCCTCGGGCTGGCGGGGCAACCCTGAGGCCGCCTCCTCCAGCAGGGGCAAGGCTGCGCGATAGCGTCCCTCCAGCACCGCCTGGCGACCGTTTTCGAGCAAGAGTCGGGTGGAGGGCTGCAAACGGATGTCCAGGTGAGCTCGATCGCCCGGCAGTGCCTCGTACTCCTCGATGATATGGGGCCGGTAGTCCTCGCCAGCCGACAGACGCAGGTGGTGCAACCCGGGACGCAGGGGGTCGATGCGCAGAGGCGTGTGTCCGAGCACCCGGCGGTCGAGCACCACCAGGGCACCGGGCGGGTCGGTGGTGATCTCCAGGCTGGCCGCCTGCCCCTGAGCCAGGCCCGGCAGGGCCAGCAGCAAGAGCAGAAAGAGCCTTGTCACAGGTTGCCCCGCAGCGCCTGCTCGCGTTCGATAGCCTCGAAGAGCGCTTTGAAATTGCCCTTGCCAAAGCCCTGGCAACCCTTGCGCTGAATGATCTCGAAGAAGACCGTGGGGCGATCCTGCACCGGCCGGGTGAAGATCTGCAAGAGGTAACCCTCGTCGTCACGATCCACCAGGATGCCCAGCTCTTCCAGCGACTGGAGGCTCTCGGCGATGGGACCCACCCGCCGGGGTACTTCTTCATAATAGGTGCTGGGTACCCGCAAGAACTCCACGCCCCGCTCGCGTAACTTGCGGACCGTCTTGAGAATGTCGCCAGTCAAGAGGGCGATGTGCTGCACGCCGGCTCCGCGGTAATATTCCAGGTACTCGTCGATCTGCGACTTGCGCCGGCCCTCGGCCGGCTCGTTGAGGGGAAACTTGATGCGACCCTTGCCGTCATGCACCACCTTGGACATCAGCGCGCTGTATTCGGTAGAGATGTCCTTGTCGTCGAAGTGAACCAGCTGCGAGAAGCCAAGAATGCGCTTGTAGTAATCGACCCAGACGTCCATTTTGCCAAGCTCGACGTTGCCCACGATGTGATCCACCGCCGCCAGGCCGACGCCGCCCCCCTTCATCGTACGGGGTTGGTAGCCGGGAGCGAACAGACCGTGGTAGTCCTTGCGCTGCACGAAGGTGTGCAGGGTGTCGCCGTAAGTGGCGATGCTGGCAGAGCGGTAGGTGCCGTGCTCGTCCTCGAGCTCGCTGGGGGGCTCCACCCCCACCGCCCCGCGCTCGGTAGCCAGGCGGTAAGCCTCGGCCGCATGATCGACCTCGATGGCGATGCGCTTCACCCCGTCGCCGTGGCGGGCGATGTGCTCGGTCATGGGGTGCTCGGGCGCGAGCGGAGTGGACAGCACCAGGCGGATCTTGCCCTGACTGAGAACGTAGGAGGCTCGATCGCGCACCCCGGTCTCCAGCCCCGAGTAGGCTATCAGGTCGTAGCCAAAGGCGTGCACATAGTAATAAGCAGCCTGCTTGGCATTGCCGACCCAGAGCTCGATGTGGTCGATGGCCTTCAGGGAGAGATCAGTTGAGGTCTTTTCACGGGCAGAGGCGGTTTTAGGCATGATAGAGGCTCCTTGGCTAAGACTGGGCGCAATCCTACTGCAGGGGCGAGGTTCCGGTCGAGGACAGCGTGGCCGCGGCCGGATCGGTGTGCACCGCTGCGATGGCGGCTGAATAGGAGGTCACGAAGCGAAAATCCTCCCGCTGGGGGTCGAAAACTCCCGAATTGCAGCCCGAGCTGCACGACTCCCAGTGCTCGCGCCCGTTGAGGGGGTTGACCGCGCCCGGTCGCGTTCCGGTGAAGGCCGCCTCGAAACGTGAGCGCCCGGTGACCGGATTGGAGAGCCCCTGCAGCGAGCCCCTGCCAGTCTTGAAGAGCACCTTGCCCTGAGCGGGGTCATAGAGGGCAGCGATTCCGCCTCCCCGGGCCTCCTGCCACTCTACCTCCCCGGTCCGGGGATTGTAGGCCCCGGCCAGGTTGCGGTGGGGGTGGGTGCGCCACTCTACTTCGCCCAGGTTGGGGTTGTAGACGCCCTGGATGCAGCCCACCTCCTGGTGACGCGGCTCGAAGGCCGCGCTCAGGTCGGAAGACGGGGTCGGAACGAGCTCCAAATCGGGCCAGTCCGTCCTGGCGGTCGTCTCCTGGTCGGCCTCTCCCGCCCGGGCAGCGCGCCGGTCCTGGCCCCGCCTGGCCACCTTGACCCCACCGACGATGACCGACTCGGCTTCCTCGGCGATCCCGTGTCGGCGCTCGCCCTGGCTGAAGCGATAGGGAGCCGATTCGAGCAGGTCTTTCAGCTCGACAAGCACCTGGCGAGCCTGCTCGGGCTGAACCCGGCCGGTCAGCTTACGGCGCTGGGTCTCCAACAGACTGGCCTCGAGCTCGCTGGTGCTGCTCTCTTGCAGCGTCTCCACCACGGTCATGGCCGCCGGGGCGAACCAGGAGGGCACCATGAAGGGCGCATCGAGCATCTTCAGGCCCAGCTCCACCAGGCCCCGAGGCGAGGTGGGCAGCTCCTGGCGGCTGGCCAGCGCAAGGCCGTGCAGGGCCAGCGCGTTGCGCAGCCAGAGAGCGTTGGGATGGGGGGTCTTCTGGTGCAGCCGGGTCAGGTTCCAGAGCAGGCGCGTGGCCGGTTTGCGGTCGGGATCGGCGGCCCGGTCCAGCTCGATCAGGCCCAGCTGGGACAGGGTCAGCTTGGGGCCCAGGCGAGGCTCGGCGCCAGCGCTGCGAAAGGCGATAGCGGCCAGGTTGCCGGGCTGCTCCCCGGAGGCCTTCCGACAGCGCTCCAGCACCACCTCGGGGACCTCTCGCGCGGTCAGTAGCTTGAGAAAGCCCTCGCGGGGCGCGATGGCTCGCAACTCGGGGAAGTGGCTGGCCAGAGCATCGGCGTTGGCTCCCTGGGAAATCTTCTGCAAGGCTTCGCGCAGGCGCTCGGGGGCCAGTTGCGCCGCCAGTTCCAGGGCCCCGGCCTGGGGACGGTGGCGAGCGGAATCCTGCAACTCGCCCAGCCACAGCTCGGGATGCTCCGAATGCAGGCTGACTCGCAACAGAGATTCCACTCCGTGGGGCTGGTGGGCCTCCAGGGCGATGGCAACCGGGTCGTCGATCCGCTCGGACAGCTCCTTCCAGGGAGACGGGGGGGCCTGGCGCAGAGCCCACTCACAGACCCGGCGCACCTGAGGATGGGCCCGATTGTCTTGAGCCCAGCTGGCCACCCAGTGGTCGGGATGTCGGAGATAGCAGCGCGCCAGCGCGTGCTCGTCAGGCTCGTCGAGCTTCAGCTCGGCCAGGGCTGCAAAGCCCGGGTGCTTGCTGGCCAGCTCGCGCGGAGCCGGATCAGGCAAAAGCAGGGCCACACCGGTCTCATTCTGGCCCTGCTGCAGCAGGCTCAAGCGCTGCTCGGGCTCGGTCTCGGCCAGGATGGTCTGGAGCACGGGCGTGGCCAGAGGGGTGAACAGCTCTCGGGCCGCCTGGGAGCGGGCTTCCCCCTCGAGCTCGGACTGGTGCAACAGCTTGAGGGCCAGCCCGGCCAGGGGGCCGGCGGTCATGCTGGCGGTGGCCTCGGCCAGGGTTTCCAGAGCAGTGCGGTACAGCTCGAGCTTGCGCTCGGGAGCGCGAGCGGCCACCACGCGGGTCATTTCGACGATGGGTCGAGCCTCAGGCCGGGGCTCGAGTCGGTCCAGAGCCTGCTCCGCGGCCCGGGTGCGGGTCTCTCTCGCCTGCCAGAAGCGCAAAGGCGTAGCCCAGGAGGCCTCAAGGCCCTGTTGCGCCTGCCGAGAGATGGACGGATCCATGGTAGCCTACAGGGTAGCTCCAGAGCCTGAAAGGAACCTGAAAGACCCGTTTGACACTCGCGGGGGCGGGCCCTATAATCTTTTGGTACATTGACGCGTGGCCAAGCGGTAAGGCAGCGGACTTTGGATCCGCCATCCTAGGTTCGAATCCTAGCGCGTCAGCCACCTGAAAAACCCGCAGCAGAGCGGGTTTTTTGCTGTAACAAGCAGACCAGGCTCAGAGCAGCTTTCTGGCCACCCGCAGGGCCAGGCGTGACAGGCCCTTCATCATCTGCGCGCTGCCGCGGGCGAGGCGGCGAGGGTTTTTGTGCTTGACTCCGCTGGCGACGGTCAGGGCTCCTTCGGCGATCAGTTCGAGCTCACCGTGGCGGTTGTCTTCCAACGGAAGGTCGGCGGCCTGGCTCCTGGGAGCGACCGCCAGCAACTGACGGCTCGGACACTTATCCAGTGGATCGACTGTTTGCCAGCGCTGCTCGAGTTGCTCGGGTGTGATGTGCTCCACCCGGCCCCACGGATTGTGCAGGGTCCAGCCTGTCACCTGACCCGAGGCGTCGGCGCTGTAGCCGGAGACCACCACGTCATGGAAATAGCTGTCGCCTGGATTGAGGACCGTGCTGATGGTCGAAGGAATGCCTCGATCGATCAGTCTCTTGAGCTCATCCTGAGTCGCGTGGTTGACCAGGCTGGTTGCATACCCCAGACTGCGGGCGTATTGACTCATTCCGATCAAAGTCTGACCGTCAAGGTGCAGCACTTTGCGATCCTGGTCGATGTCCACGGTGACCACGTCGCCGTCGCAGCCCACTTCCAGCCGGTGGCCAGCCACCTCGAGCTTGACGGCCTTGCGCTCAAACTTGATGGAGTCGAAGGGGTTGATCACATCCGCAATCTCGTCCTTGCTACGGGTCGGATTGGCGGCCTCGCGAAGGTTCCAATACTTGAGCACCATGGCCAGACAGGTCGCCCCGCACTGGTTGCGGTCCTGGCGCAGTAAGGGCACATCGAGCTGGCTTGAGCGCTGAGACAGGGTCACCGAGTCGACCGGACCTTGCAGACCAGAAGCGGCCTGCAAAGCCAGAGGGCCTGGAGGACCCTGGTAAACGGTGGGCCAGGAAGACACGCATCTCATTCCGACCCAAAATAGGCCATGATGGGTCGGTACAGGTTAAATCGAGGTTACAGGTTAACACAGAATCTTCACATCTGTGTGCCTGCCTGGAGGAATCCTCGTTTGATGGCCTTGATGACCCGCTTCTCGAGCTTCTCCAGCGAGCGAGAGGTCATCTGATCCCACTCCAGCGTGTCGTCGCGGACCAGAATCGGCTTGGACCAGCCCTCTCGGACCTGAGAGGTCTCCCAGCGCAAGACCTTCAGGTGATACCCCCCCGTGGTCCGTGAATGGTAGAACTCGACCCGGAAGAGCCATGGCTCCGAGCCATCTCGAACGCTCTGGATAGGAGCGAACTCGATCGTTTTCACCAGCTCAAAAACTTCTAGCTTGGGTTTCCTCACGTGGCCTGCTTTGCCAGGAAGGACTCGGACTCTTGCCTTTCTCAGCCGTTTTCAGTGAGATTGGCCCAGCCTTGCTGCAGGAGGGGGAAAAATTGCTGCTCACGCCACTAAACAGCAACCGGTCACGAGACTGGTTCCGATCAGGAACCGGGCGTAATGCGTTGGGATCCTGGCAGTCTGTCAGACGAAGGTGAACGCCTGGGTGAGTCGACCGCCTTTCGTATCCGTCCCATCGGCCGCTTTTGCCTGACCGTAGCCGTCAGCTTTGGTACCGTCGTCGATGTAGACCGCGTGCTTGTCGTTCCACGCAACCACGGCCTCCTGACCCTTCTCGTTGGGGTTCACGTCCCGAATCTTGCTGCCCAGGCCCAGCCACTTCGCCACCTGGCGGGGGTCCTTGCCCTTGCCCAGGCTGGAGAGGGCTGATTCGAAGTTGCCGCCGTTCTCCTTGGCCGCCTGCTTGCCGATCACGGCATACATCAAGATCGCCATCGACTTGGCTTCACTGGGCTTGCTGCTCTTGAACTTGGCGTGCTTCGCGGCAGTGGCCAGATCAGCCTTGCTGACCTGAACGCTCCCCCCGTCCTGCAAAGTCACGTTGTATCCGTCGCCCGATTTGCTGACCGAGTTGAACACCTTGCCTTTGTACTTGTCCATGGCGGCCTTGATGACCGCGATCGAGGCGCAATTGCCTTCCTGGCTCTGGGCGAACTGGTCGAAGATGTGGTTGAACGATTCCTTACCATCGGCTCCGGTGGGCCCGGCTCCGGCACCGGGAGCTCCGCCGTTCTGGCCTCCACCCGTGTCAGAAATTGCCTTCTCGAGCATCTGCTCATCTTCCGGGCCCCACTGGCCTTCACCGCCCATCGGGGCAGCGCTCTGAGGCCCGCCGGCTGGAGAGGCGCTCTGGGGTGCGCCAGCAGGGGACGCGCTCTGAGGCCCGTTCGAGCCGTTGGCCGGGGCCAGCCAGCTCAACATGCTTCCCAGGTTGGGGATCGCGCCGTTGGAAGGCGACTGAGAGAGGCTCGTGTCGCAGTTCCCGCCGCAGCATCCGGTGCTGCAACCCGACGCGGGCTGGTTGCCCTGCAGTCGGGCCAGGGCCGATCCCAGGCCGGACAGGTTGAGATTGTTCAGAGCACCCGGGTCGCCGGTCTGGAGAAGGGCCTGAATTTCCCGCACGTCATTGAGCATGTTTGATCCTCCTGGAGCCAGGATAGAGCAACGGCCAGGCTTCTGACGCGGGCGGAATGTTTCGGTTGTGTTTCCTTTGTGGCCAGCTTGTGAACGATTGCTTCCTAAAGAAACGGGCCCCGGTTGCCCGGGGCCCAGCCCTCACCTGTCCTGGACAGGACGGCTCAGTTGCGACTTGCCAGCCCGACGAGCTCGGGAGTTGCCTGCACCGGGTCGGGCAAGCGCCACTCGTCCTCGCCCTCGGCCTGCGGGGCGGCCTGGCTCTTACGCCCGAAGCGGCTCAGGACGCCCCAGACGACCAGACCGCTCACGACGCCTACCAGGAAGTCGACCACCACGACCATGACGGCGGTCACAATCATGACCGTGCGGTCCTTGCTTCCTTCGGCCCACACTTCGCTCACCTCGGCCTTCTTGACCATCCCGGAGGCAACGAACAGCAGAATTCCGGCCAGGCAGGCCATGGGAACAATCTGCAGCACGCTGGCCAGGTAGGCGGCCATGATCAGCTTCAGTGCGAACTTGAAGATGCCGGCCAGGGGAGACAGGGCACCCACCTTGATGTTGGTTGCGGTGCGGGCCAGTGCTCCCGTGTGCGGGAACCCGTTGAACAGCACCACCGTGGAGTTAACCAGGCCCTGTCCCCACAGCTCCTTGTTCGGGTCGAATGGCTGGCCTTTGTTGCCAGCCAGGCGGTCGGCCATGCGCGAGCACAGCAAGCTCTCGACGGCGGCCACGAAGACGATGGCAGCCGTGAAGTAAATCAGATCAAAGCTCCACTTGGGCCAGGTCGGAGTGGTCAGCACCAGGAAGTTGGTGGGAATAGCTCCAAACCGGTCCTGCACCAGCACCAGCCCCTTGCTGGCCCAGGCGGTGGCCGACACCAGGGTGGCCACGCCCAGGGCGATCAGGGGAGCCGGCAGAAACGGAGAGACCCGCAGCAAGGTGCGGGTCATGAAGAAGGTGGCCAGGCCGAGAGCGATGGCGAAGAGGTTGAGCTCGCCCAGATTGGCCAGGATACCACTGACTTTGGAGAAGAAGGTGGGCCCGAGCTTGGCTTTCAAACCCAGCAACTCACCGATCTGCGAGGTGGCGATCACCACCGCGATGCCGATGGTGAAACCCACCACGATGGATTGAGGTACTTTGGCCACGATGCTACCTGCTCGGGCCAGGCCGAGCAGCATCAAGATGACGCCGGCGGCAAGCGAGCAGACGATCAGGGCCTCATACCCATGTGTGCCTACGATGGCGGCGATCAGGGGAATGAACGCGGCGGTCGGACCGTAGACCTGATATTTGGAGCCTCCGAAAAGGGCCCCGATCAGGCCGGCCACGGCGCCGCCCACGATACCCTGTTCAGGCCGCAGGCCGCTGGCCATGGCAAAACCCATCGCCAGGGGGATGGCGACCATGGCCACGATCAGGCCGGCGGTGAAGTCGCGAAAGATGTTCAGGGCGAGAGAGCCGCGCTTGAGGTCTTCAAAGCGGCCATCCCATGGGGTCATGTAATAGAGAAACCGATGAAAAAGCGAGAGATTCTCGCTGTTGCGACGCATGGATAGGGGACCTCCGGAAAATGGGCTCAGATGGATGATCTGGCGAGGACTGTGCGGAGGTCTACGCGGGCGGGCCGCGACGTGCGATGGGGAGGGTGCGGATACGACTGCGCTTGCAGCCGGGCTCGAGGTCGGGACGCCGATCCGAAGAGGGTGTGGCGAAACGAACCAGGCTTGCAGGTGTGGCGGTGGCGGTCATCCGTCCATGCCGCTCGACCAGGTTCTGCTCTTGAACAGCAGTATGGTCGTGAACCAGCTCCTCCACGAGACCGGTGGGGAAACCGCCGCAGAGGATCAGCCAGCTCAGGCTCGTCAGGAGTATGAGCGCCGTACGCTTCACGCAGACAGGGTAGCAGTAAACCCCCCCCTCTGGCAACCCAAACAGGGGTCTTTCATGTAAAAAAATCTGCACGTATACACCAGACGACCAGATGCCCGCCTTTCGTTCCGAGCAGGGGATCTTCGGCCCGGCACGCAGCCCACAGCATGAAGATTGGCGTCGTTTTTCCTCAGCTCGAGATCGGCTCGGACCCGGGAGGATTGCGCGAATATGCCGCTGCCGTCCGGGAGCTCGGATTCTCGCATATCCTGGCTTTCGACCATGTGCTGGGGGCTGACCCGGCCGGACATCCCGATTTCTCAGGCCCCTACACGGTACAAAGCAGCTTTCACGAGCCGTTTTCCCTGTTCGGCTATCTGGCCGCCGTGGTCCCTGAGCTCGAGCTGGTCACCGGGGTCATCGTGCTGCCCCAGCGCCAGGCGGTTCTGGTGGCCAAGCAGGCAGCCGAGGTCGATCTGCTGACCCGGGGTCAATTCCGCTGCGGAGTGGGGCTGGGCTGGAACCGGGTCGAGTTTGAGGCTCTGGGGATGTCGTTCGGCAACCGGGCCAGCCGTTTCGAGGAGCAGATCGAAGTGCTGCGCCTCCTCTGGAGCCAGCCCTCAGTGACTTTCGAAGGCCACTATCACCGCATCCAGGCTGCGGGACTCAACCCCCTGCCCGTGCAGCAACCCATCCCACTCTGGTTCGGAGCCGTAGCCGAGCCAGCTCTGCGTCGGGCTACCCGGCTGGGTGATGGACTGTTCACTCTGGTCCCGCTGCGCAAGAGCTGGCGCTATACCCTGGAATGCCTGCGCCGGTGGCGCGAGGAGGCCGGCCTGAGCTGGGAGAGCTTCGGCATCGAATCGCGTCTTCAGGCCGCCCGGGGCGACGCCGACCATTGGCGCTGCAAGGTCGAGGAGTGGAAGGCCCTGGGAGCCAGCCACATGAGCGTCAACACCATGGGAGCCGGGCGGGAAGGTCCGGGCGAGCAGATCGCCTTCCTCCAGGAGGTGGCTCGAGCCATCCTTTAGGGAACTTTCAGCACCTGGCGCTAGGCTGGAAGGGATGCAAGTGATCCCCACGCGAGCCAACGCCCTGCGTGCTCTCGAATCAAAGCGCAACCAGTTGCTTGTCGAGGACAGGCGAGCCGAGGCTCATCAGGTCGAGCAAGACCGCCGGCTGATCGCCCGCGCCCCCGGCCAGGACCTTTATCAGATGGCTCAGCTCTCGCAAGAGCGGGCCCGTAGCCTGCAGAATTCGGTGCTGGCAAAGGATGCCCGGGCTGGCTGGCCCATGGGGCCGATCGGGATGGGGCTGGGCCTGCTGGGAGGCGGACTGGGCGCCGCGGTGGGCATCGCCCTCGAGAGTTTCCATGCCCCCATCGAAATCGCTCTGCCACTGGGTTTGCTGGCGGTCGGCGGGGGTTTGAGCCTGGCCCTTCTGCCAGAACTGGTCTACCAGCGCGGCGAGCGAGCCGCCGAGACCTCCCGGGCCATCGAGCGCAACTTCAGCTACATCCAGTCTTTCACCCCGCCCGAGCAGGGAGCAGGACAGCTGCCCATGGCCGATTTCTTGCGCCTGGCAGCCCGGCGCGAAGGCGAGTTGCTCAGTGAAGGCCACCCTTTGCGCGCGGCCGACCTCAAGCTCGTCTCTCAGAGCCTGCAGAGCCTCAACTGCCCCAGCCTCGAAGAGGGCCTGGATGAAGTCTTCCGAAGGGCCCACGACGGGCCCGACGAGAAGCGCTGGGGCACCGTCCTGGGCATCGTGCAAGACTCGCCCGATGTGCTCCGTCTGGTGCGATCGATGATCCAGGTGGACAACCTGGTCGGCGGGCTGAACGGGTCGGGTGGCGCTCTCGAAGTGCGCCCCGACGCCGTGCGCATCGGCTCGGTGGTGCTGCGCCCCAAGGCCGCCGAATAAACTCAGGCTTTGACCGGCGTTTCCTTCTCCAGCACCCGCTGCACCGCCGAACGATTCTCCATTCGCTCACGGAACTTCAACAGGTTGGGCCAGCGGCTCAGATCGATTTTGACCAGCTCCGCCCAGATCATGATCGTGTAGAGATAAGGGTCGGCGATGCTGTAGTCGCCCATCAAATAGTCGCGGTCGCGCAGCTGGTCGGAGATGGTCGCCCAGCGGAGCTCCAGGCGCTTGCGGAAGTAGTTGGAGAGCTCTTGCTGCGCGCTCTGCTCCGAGACCATGTTGCTCGAGAAGAAGACCGGGTAGAAATTGCGGTGCAGCTCGGTGGAGAGAAAGCTGAGCCACTGCATCAGCTCATAACGCTCGACCGTGCCCCACTCGGGAGCCAGTTTCTTCTCAGGCTGAAGATCGGCCAGGTACTGCAGGATGACCTGCACCTCCTTGAGCCGCCTTCCAGGCTCGATTTCCAGCACCGGCACGGCTCCAATGGGATTGATGGCCAGGAAATCCTCGGACTGGCCCTCGCCGCGGCGAAGGTCGATGTGGTGCAGATCGAAGGGGATTGCGAGCTCCTCGAGCACGATGTGGGGAGCGCGAGAACAGGTGATGTTGCAGTAGTAAAGCTTCATGGGGCGCGTTTCCCGATTGAAGGAAAAACTCCTGGTACAACCTGGTCAGGCGGGCAGGTGGCTGTGGGGATAACGGCGCCGCAGCACCTGACGGAATGCATCCACGAGCAGAGGGTCAAAGTGGCTTCCCCGGCCGTCACGAAGGATCTGCCAAACCTGCTCGACCTCCATTCCCGGCTTGTAGGGGCGGGGGGCGGCCAGAGCGTCGAAGACGTCGGCCACGGCGATGATGCGCGCGGCCAGGGGAATCTGCTCCGCCTGCAATCCGTCCGGGTAGCCCTTGCCGTCCCAGCGCTCGTGATGGCCGCGAATGGCCGGGCAGAGATGGCGCAACGAGGGGATGGGGTGCACCATCTCCTCGCCGTAGACGGGATGCATCTTCATGATCTGGAACTCGTGCTCGGTCAGTTTGCCCGGCTTGAGCAGGATGCTGGCGGGGATGCGGGTCTTGCCGATGTCGTGCAGCATGCCGGCCCGGCGCACGTCCTGACCGGCCAGAAAGCCGCCCACCTGGTCGAGCGTCTCCTCGCTCTGGTAGGAGAAGCGCAGGCCCACGTCGCCGATGTCCTTGAGCAGGGCGCCATAGCGCACCTGGCTCAAGGTGCGCCGATCGGTGACCCCGACCTGATCGGCCAGGTCGACCGCGTACTCGAGCACCCGCGAAGAGTGGTCGAAGGTGAACTCGCCCCCCAGACGCAGCAGCACGCCCAGGCTGTTCAAGGCGGTCTCCACGTCCATGCTCTCGATCTCTTGCTGGCGGTAGACGCGGCGCAGCACAGAGGTCATGGAATGGCTGACGTGTCGACTGACCAGAGCGTCGCTGGTGCGCGTGGCCGCCATCAAGTCAAGCTTTCGCAAGGACAATTGGAAGGATTCTCGGCTCACGGCGATGCGCCTGGCAGGGGAGGAGGGGACCTGAGACTCGCTCTCCTTGCCGGCCGCCTGGAGTTGAGCTTCGGCCTTCTGACGCTGCTCACTATTCGTGCGCGCTTGCTCGCGTCGATCTGAACCGTCGGAGTCACCGCCTCCACCCGAGGAGCCTCCTGTGTCTCCCCCCTGACCGGGCGCCGATTCGTTGACCCGATCCTGGCGCTGGGGGTCGTCGCTCTTGGGAACGAGTGTCTGCGATTTGTCGCGCGTGGTCGTGACCGGACGCTCGCGTTCGGGAAGCAGGCGCTCGGCCCTTTCTTCCAGATCGTTTCGCCGTGAGGATCGGTCGGGGTCGATGGGCGTGACAGCGCTCTCGACCGGCGGGATAGTGGTCCGTCGCTGGCGATGAAGACTTTGGAGCTCGCTCACCTCGCGCTCGCCTGTGCGGGTAGAGCGATTGGGATCGCTGGGCTCCACCCGTTGCCTGTCCGGCGTGTGCAGGCGAAAATCGCGCGGCGGCTGAGGTGGTGGTTGCACCCCGCGAGTTGCCGGCGACGGGGCATGCTCGCGCGCGCCCGAGGCAGGCTCGGCTGGACGGGCCAGTTCGCGCTGGCTCGACTGCAAGGGAAAGTCGGTGCGCACCGGTCCTTGCAGGCCGGGCCGCGGGGGAGCTTCCCCACGCAGCCTGGACTCCAGATTCCGCAGGCGATTCAGCTCCTCGCTCCTGGTTTCTGTAGGAGACGTATGGTCTTCCGTACGAACTTGAACCGGCTCGAGAGGGGTCGGCTTGGGAACCTGGGCGGAGGGAACACCTGGGCGTGGGACCCCGGGCTCGTGCAGGACCCGACCGCTCGGCCCCGGCCGTTCGGTCGCTCCTCCTTCGATCTGCCTTCGGGCAGCGGCCTCCCAGCCGCGTACCTCGGGTGCGTGGATGTGGCCAGGATCACGAGCCGACCCCGGACGAGGCGCGGACTGCTCGGCGCGAGTTGCCTCGCGGGCCGAATCGCGGCCCGGTTCGCGGACCTGTTCGGGCCTGCTCGAAGCTGAACCGGTGCGAGCCTGCTCGAGACGAGCAGGAGCCGACTCGGTGCGGCCAGGCTCGCGGGCCTGCTCGAGGCGAGCCGCCTCGC